>CAYOAL010000114.1:0-33481 GCA_964401935.1 uncultured Polyangiaceae bacterium | reverse complement strand
CGGGTTGTTCGACACTCCTCTCGGCGCTTCGCGCCTCGACGCGTCGCTCGAATTCCTCGTCGGTCGCCCTTCGGGCTCCCTCCTCCGGGTTGTTCGACACTCCTCTCGGCGCTTCGCGCCTCGACGCGTCGCTCGAATTCCTCGTCGGTCGCCCTTCGGGCTCCCTCCTCCGGGTTGTTCGACACTCCTCTCGGCGCTTCGCGCCTCGACGCGTCGCTCGAATTCGTGAAGAGGAATTGACATCGGTGTCATATTGGTTAGAGTTCCGGAACTGACATGTCAGTTCTTGATGCAGCCAAGCGAACCTACATGCGCTCCGAGGACCGGCGGGCGCAGATCTTGGCCTGCGCGCGGGCCGTGTTCTCGGAGCGTGGCTTCCACCCGACGAGCATCGCCGACATCTGTGAGCGGGCGGGGATCGGTCGAGGCACGCTCTATCAACACTTCGAGAACAAGCGCGACGTGTTCTTCGCCGTCGTGGACGACATCGCGCAGCGCGTGGCGGAGGTGATCGAGAGCCGCCCGCGCGTCGCTCAGATGGAGGGCGTGGAGGCGGCGCCCCCACAGCTCATCGCCGCCTACTGCGGCCGCCGGCTGCGCGACCTGCTCGACGCGGTGTTCACCGACGAGGCCTCGGTTCGGCTCGTGCTGCGCGAGGCGCGCGGCCTCGACGGAGGCATCGATCGGCTCCTCGAGCAGGTCGACCGGGCGGTGACCGGCGCGTTCGTCGCGGATCTGGTGGCCGCCCGCGACATGGGCGTCATTCAATGCGAGGAGCCCCACATGACCGCGATGTTCGTCATCGGCGGCGTGGAGAAGCTCGTGCTCACGGCCCTCGAGTCGGACGAGCCCATCGATCTCGATCGCATCGTGCGTGTTGCGATCCAGGTGCAGCTGTTCGGGCTCCTCGGCGAGGGCACGCGCGATCGCGCCACGCCCCACAACGACACCTTGCGCGAGCGCTCTCGCGCGCGCCCCGAGCCGCGCTGAGCGCTCCCTCCCTGCACCTCGTCCCCCCCGATTCCACGCTCCCGCCCGCAGCGATGCGGCGCGCGCGCTCCTGTCCGCCCCACCCCAAGAGCCAGGCACCCCCTGCACAGAGGATCTCACATGGCCCAACCCCGACCTTGGTTCCCCGCCCGACGACGCGCCGCCTCCTGGCCTCCCTACGACTTGGTGGAGGTGGACATCGAGCGACAGGCGCGCGAACGCACCGAGAGACTCGAGCGCCTCTACCACAAGGGGCAGCGGCTCGCGTGGGACGGCAAGGCCGTGCTCGAAGAGCTCATCAACAAGCACGGACCGCCGCGCCTGCCGGAGGACAAAAAGGAGCCGGCGCTGAAGATCTTGTCGATCTTGCTCTGGGGCGAGCTCGCCGCCTGGGCCATCTCCGCCGATCTGGCCGAGCGCATCGATGACGTCGAAGCGAAGATGGCCGCCACCTCGCAAGCGCACGACGAGGCGCGGCACTTCTACGTGCTGCGCGACTACATCCACGCGATGGGGGAGCCGGTCCCACGCCTCGGTGGCATCGCGCGCCAGCTGTTGATCGGGATCCTCGAGACCGACGAGCTCGTGCACAAGCTCGTGGGGATGCAGCTGCTCGTGGAGTCGAACGCGCTGTCGCTGTTCAAGGGCATCGCGAACGCCGAGCTCGAGCCAGTGCTCACCGAGCTGCTCCCGTACTACGAGCGCGACGAGGCGCGCCACGTCGGCCTCGGGGTGATGTATCTCCCCAAGCTCCTCAAGAACCTGAGTCGCGTGGAGGCGGCGCGCGTGGCCGCGTTCCAGCTGCGCTGCGTAGGGCTGTTGATCACCGGCGGGCTCCCCCTCCGCACCACGTTCCGTGCGCTCGGGCTCGAACCGCGCGAGCTCGCCCGCCACACCGTGAAGCTCCAAGACGAGATCCTCGGTCAGATGCGAGCCACCGCAGGCCGCGGCGGCACCGGGGGCCTGCTCAACCCGGACAAGGGCATCGGGCCCACGATCCTCAACTTCATCCATCCCGCCGGCGGCGACGCGACCGCGCCACCTTTCAACCGCGCCGTCCTCCGCGCGTTGACGCACGGGGCGCAGTGGATGGACCGCGCGTTGGCCTGAGCTTCAACGCGGCGGCGAGGACCTCGGCGCCGTGGTGACCGGGGTGACGCGGCCGTCGGCGCCGAGCAGGATGGCGTAGACGCCGTCCTGGCCGCCCGTGGTCGGCGGCGCGCGATGCTCCACCAACAAGAGGACGTCGCTCTCGACCGACAAGAGGCGCAGGTTGGCTTCATCCCACGCGAAGCCACCATGCTCTGCGTCGTCGAACACCGGCACCGCGGGCTGCTCGGCGAGCGCGGCCAGAGGCCCCACCCGCGCCCTCACGTCGCCGAGAGGGCTGCGCCAGATCACCGCCACCTTCTCCCCAAGGCTCGCCACGAAGAAGCGGCTGTGGGCCGCGTGGCGCTCGAGCACGAGGGAGCTCTCTTGCGCGTCGCAGCCGGCGGCGGTGCAGATCACGTCGTGCACGCGATGGGACCCCCGCACCGCATGGGCGCCGAGGGCGCCCGACTCGACCGCCTCGAGCCAGGTGAGGTGGGCCCGGGCACCGTGACAGCTGAGGGTGTTCGCCGGGATCCCTGGGGGCAGGGTGTGGGCCACCCAAGCGCCGTCCGAGAGGAGTGCGAGGGTGTCGACCCCTCCCGCCTCCTGGCGCACGCGCAGCGCGACGCCGCGTGAGGTGATGCACGGACGCAGCGTGGTCGCGAGCGCTGGGGCGACGGTGGCCAACGACGACGGGTCGCCCCCCGCGAGCGGCTGCGCCAAGAGCGCTGCCTCGCGCTGGAAGATCACGTGCCCCGCGAAGAGGAGCGGGGTCGAGGTGGCGACGAGGGCGAGCTCGTCTCGTGCTTCGAACTGCACCGCGTACTCTCCATCCGCTCGAGACACGAGCGCCGCCGCCGCGCCCGACGGGAGGGTGGTGGCACCGAGGGCGAGCTCCGGCGACGCGCGGTGTCCTTCTCCCGCCGACAATCGCAGCGCGCCCTCCCCCGTGAAGACGCCCCACCCTGCATCGTCGGCGGCGAGCAGCGACGGCTCGTCACCGAGGCCCCCGTCGATGAGGAAGAGATCGCCGCGCGTCGAGACCGCGGGGGGCAAGGGCTCACACGCGGCGCGGCCCTCAGGGGGCACGAGCTCGCAGAGCAAAGCCCCCGGGCGCCCGTGGTGGATCATGAGCCACCAGCGTGCGTCGGCGGTGCGAACCAGCGCGCTGCGATGGAGCGGGGGCCGCGAGAGCGGCGGGACCGCCGCGCTGGTCCCGCGCACCGGCGGGAGGGGGACCACCGCGCCATCGACACGCCACCCGAGCTCGGTCGCCGCATCCCAGAGCCGGGTGGCCACCACGGGGTCGAACACGCCGCGGAGCGCGTCGTGGAGGTGGCCCCCGAGCTCGTGCGCGCGGGTGAGATGGAGGCACGTCGCGTCCTCGAGACAGCACGAACCCTCACAGTCGGCGCGGAGCTTGCGGGCGAGGCCCGTCGCGGACACGAGCTCGGTGCTGGGGCGCTGGCAGCCGCGAGGCCAGTCGGCGCCGTCGAGCTCGGCCGCGATCGCGCGCCGTCGGAGCGCGTCGGGGGTCACCCCGGCGCCGAGACCGAGACAACCCGCCAGGTCTTCAAAGGCGAGCCGCGCCCTCCGCTCGGCGTGCCAGCGCTGAAGCGACGGGCCCGCGAGCCATGACGCGGCTGCGAGGGCGATGACGCTCGCCCCCCACCCACGGGGACCGAGCCGCCGCCCCGAGCCTCGGCTCTCCGGAGAACGGCGCGTCGCGGCATCCACCGCGCGATCCTTAGCACGGCCGCCGGGCCCGGCTCGTGCTGGATCGCCGGCGCCCCTGGCTGCGGGCTGCCGAAAGCGATAACGTGGCCAGCGAGCATGCAACTGCGCCGCCGGATGCTGTTGATGGCTGCCGTCGCCTCGGGGACGAGCTTGGCTTGCCGACGCGAGCCCCAGTCGGTGCCGGTGCTGATCGGCAACCTCCGCCACCCGGACGCTGGGATGCGCCGACGCGCCGCGGAGGGGCTGCGGATGAAGATGGGCATCCCCGCCGAGGCGATCGATCCGCTGCTCCAAGCCATCACCGTCGAGCGTGACAAGAAGGCGCACGGGGCCATGCTCGTCACGCTCGGAAAGTCGGGGGTGCCGGAGGCCAAGCCTCACATCGACGGCGCGCTGCCCGTCCCCGATGTGGCCGTGCGTCGCTCTGCGTCGGACGCGCTCAAGCACTGGCTCATCGCCACCGGACAGATGCACCCGAAGCAGAAGCTTCCCAAGGGCTGGCCCTACGGCTTGCCTGGTTTCCCGCCCCCGCTGCCTGCGGGCTTCGACGATGACGACTGAGCGACGGTGGCTGGGGCTCGTGCTGGTGCTGGGGCTCACGCTCGGCGCGCCTGGCTGCGACGAGGACGAGACGATCGAGGTCTCGACGGTGACGTGTCCCAACCAGCTGCCGGCGGCCGGGAGCGCGTGCCCGAGCGCGGGCCTCGTGTGCCACTACTTCACCGGCTGCCTCGAGTATTATCCGGCGAGCTGCGGCGACGACCTCCGCTGGAGCGTGGAAGACCGCTGTGTGGCCCCCGTGGGGGGTGCCGGCGGCGAGGGCGGAGGCGGCGGAGCAGCGGGCGGCGCGTCCGCGGGAGGAGCCGGGGGCGGCGGGGGTGCGGGCGGCGGGGGTGCGGGCGGCGCCGCCGGTGCCGGGGGTCTCGGCGGCGCCGGCGGGCGGTAGCTGCGCTCGCTCCGTGCGCGGGCTGGCCGCACGGTCACGACGCCGGCGCGCTCGCCGCTCACTCACAGCGCGAGGGGTCGAGCTGGCAAGCGCGCTGGTCGAACCGCTTCGCCTGGGCCGCGTCGGCGGGAGTGCCGAGCCCCTCGCGGTACGCGCGCGCCGCCGCGCTGCACCCGGCCGCGACGTTCTTGCGGCAGTCGGCGCGAGCCCGCCCGAGGCCGATGGCCTCCACCTCCAGCGCGTCGGCCACGCTCACGCTGAGGCCGGCGCGGGCCAGCTCACGAATGGCGGCCCCTGCCTCGAAACAGAACTTCCCGGTGAGCTCGCAGCGCTTGCGGCGTGCGTCGCGACTCTGGAGGCACACGCGCTCGAGCGCGATCCCACAGGCCGGGACGCGATCGAGCGCCCACGCCGGCTCCCCGTCGTAGACGCTCCAGCGCCGGGTCGCCTGGGTCGAGCCGCGCGTGCTGCCGCACACCGCGAGGCCGTCGTTGCAGATCGACGAGGCCCCCAGCGCCGCCCGCGTCACGAAGTACTCCCGCTTGTCCGCGAGCTCGGTCTCGGTGCGCTCGGCGAGCACGAGACAGGCGTGATGTCCTCCCTTCTCACAGGCGTCCTCGAGCGCCGTGAGCGCCGACGCGGTGTGCTCGGAGCCGAGGAGGAGGCGCCGGCTGGCGGCCTCGGCGCAGCTCTCCACCATGCCCGCCTGGCAGGCCCGCTCGAGGAGGCGCAGCCCCGCCTGTGGGTCGCCGTCCGCCTCGGCGCGCAGCGCGAGGGCGAGCTCGAAGCAGCCGGCCGGATCGCCACCGCGACACCCTTTGTCGAACGCGTCCCGGGCGGTGGACGCGCCCGGCGTCATGTGGCCGGCGCGTCGCATCACGCCGAGGCGAGTGCACGCCGCGGGCCACCCGAGCTCACAGGCGCGCGTGTAGGCGGTGACGGCTTGCTCATCGGCTTCGATGTCGCCGCGTGTCTCCCGCGCCAGACCGAGGTGGTAACAGCCCGGCGCGTAGCCCAGCTCACAGGCCACGCCGAGCGCCGTCAGCCCCGTGGTGCTCGGCGGAAACTGGAGGATGCCGGCTGCGTTGCAGGAGGGCGCGTGACCTTGGCGACAGCCCGTCGCGAACGGATGGGCCGGTGGCGTCACCCCCGCCTTCGCGAGATCCCCCTCCCCGATCCACCCTGCCGCGAAACACGCCGGCCCATCGCCTGCCCGGCACGCCGTCACCACCGCGCTGGCCAACTTGGGCTTGTGGCGAACGCTGATGCGGTGATGACCGCGCGTGAGAAAGTCGACGCACGCCGGACCGTGTCCTCCCTCACAGGCGAGCTCGAAGAGCTGGTTCGCCAAGGAGGCGTCGGTCGGCACCCCCGCCCCCCGTTGACGCAGCACGCCGAGGGCCCGGCACGCGGAGAGCTCCCCCGCCTCGCAGCGCGGCGCGTAGAGCGCGGCCGCGCGCCCGCTGAGCTCGTAGTGGCGCGGCAAGTCGCGCTCGCCGAGCATCCCCGAGAAGTGCGCACGCGCGAGGAGCACACACGCATCGGCGTCGTCGGCGTCGCACGCGCGCCGGAAGAGCGCGACGGCGTTGGCGGTGCCAGAGGGACCGCCGACCCCCTGCTGCCACATGAACCCGAGCGCCCGACACGCCGGCGCGTGCTCCGCGTCGCAGGCCTGTTGGCGCAGCTTCCGAGCGCGCACCAAGTCGCGCGGGATCCCCACCCCGCGCTCGAGCAAGTTGGCGAGCTCGGCGCACTGACCCGCGTCGGCGGTGGCGCAGCCCATCGCGAGCAGCTTGGCGGCGCGCCCCGGCTCCGTGCGCACGAGCGCGCGCGCCACGCTCGCGCAGCTCGGCGTGTGCCCGCTCACGCAGGCGCGGTGTTGAAGCTGCTCCGCGAGCGCGGGCCGGTAGGCGCCGAGCCGACCGGAGAGCTGAAGCTCGGCGAGGGCCGCGCACGACGCCCCTCGCCCCCCGTCGCAGGCACGCCCATGAAGAGCCGCTGCCACGCACGCCCCGGGATCGGTGGGAAAGCGGGTCGCGCAGCTGTGCTCGAACAGCGCGGCGGCGCGCGCGCGGCGCGGCGGTGGCACCGCGCCCGCTGCGTACAGCTCCGCGGCCTGGGCGCACGACGCCGCGTCGCCCGCGATGCAAGCGCGATAGTGGAGCGCGGCGATGGTGGCGCCGAGGCCCGCGCTCGGAGGCCACGCCGCGAGCGCCTCCGCCGCCTGCGCGCAGGTGCGCGCTCCCTCCTCGAGGCACGCGGCGGCGAGGCGATCGGCCGCCAGGCGAGGACTCTCGGGCTCGACCCCACCGGGACCGCAAGCCCAGAGGCCGACGGCCAGGCACCAGGCCGCGCGCGCCGTGACCGTCACGGCGCCCTCCTCGGGACGATGGGCAGACTCGCCGAGAGACCACCGTCGACCACCACCGCCTCGCCGTTGAGGTAGCTCGCGTCGTCGGACGCGAGGTGGACCACGACGCGAGCGATCTCGTGAGGGGCACCGGCCCGTCGAAGCGGGTTGAGCTGTCCGATGCGGTCCTCCTTGTTCGCCGCCCGCGCCATGTCGAACAGCGGCTGGGTCATCCCCGTCTCGACGAGCCCGGGGCAGATCGCGTTGACGCGAATACCGGTGCCCGCGAGCTCGCAGGCCGCGCTCTTCACCAGGTTGACCACCGCCGCCTTGCTCGCGCTGTAGGCCGACGGACCGCCACCAGCGCGGAGGCCCGCCACGCTAGCGGTGGCGAGGAGCACCCCCGGACGCCCCACCCCGAGCAGGTGGTTGGCCGCGTGTTTGAAGCAGAAGAACACCCCGAGCAGGTTGACCCGCAGCACCGCGAGCCAGTCGTCGGCGTCGAGCTCCACGAAAGGGGCGAGCGTCCCCGCGATCCCCGCGTTCGCGTACATCACGTCGAGCCCACCCAGCTCGCGCACGCAGCGCTCGACCACGTCGCGCACCGCCGCCTCGTCGGCCACGTCGGCCACCACACCCAGCGCGCGGCCCCCCGCGGCCTCCACGGCGCGCGCGGTGTCGTACACCGCCTGCGACACGTCACAGAGCACCAGCGAAGCTCCTTCTTGGCCAAAAGCGAGGGCGCTGGCCCGGCCAATCCCGCTCCCTGCCCCCGTGATCACGGCGCACTTCCCCGCGAGCTTCGGCTGTACCATCGCGCGCATGATAGACGCTCCCCGGCGTGGAGACTAAGCTCGCCTCGTGCTCAGGCCGTCCCCATTGATGCTGGCCCTTTGGGCCGCCTGGTCGGCGTTCTTCTCGGTCGTCGCCTTCACCTCCTCCGCGGAGGCTCAAGACGACAAGCCCAAGAAGATCGCCATTCACCTCGAAGGAACCAACGCGGACAAGTACCGCGCGATGATCGTCGAGCTGGTCCCGGAAGGGGTCGAGGTGGTCGACAAGGGCGAGTTCACCGCGTCGCTTCGCAAGTCGGGCCTCACCGGGGGTCAGATGGGCTACGCCGTCACGTCGCAGACGATGCGCAAGGCGGTGATCAAGATCGTCGCCAAATCGGTCGAGCGGGACGGCCTCGCCGGCGCCATCGTGGGCCGCGCGCGGAGCGCCCGCGGCGGCACCGAGCTCGTGCTGCTCTACGTGCAGCCCGACGGTGAGCTCGGCGTCGACGAGGCGGTGCCGCTCAAGGGCAAGGACGACGAGCAGAAGGACGCGATGGCCGCCGCGCTCTCACCCACCCTCGACGCCCTCGCGCCGCCCAAGCCCGAGCCCGAGCCCGAGCCCGAGCCCGAGCCCGAGCCCGCGCCCAAAGACGACGACGACGACGACGACGACGAGCCGAGCGACTTCAAGCCGAACCGCCCTGGCTCCGAGCTGTTCAACATCTCGCTCGGCGCGGAGTTCGGGGGCCGCTTCTTCTCGTACAGCGAGTCGGAGGCCAACACCCAAAACCTGCGGCCCTACGACGTGTTCGGCGTCCCCTCGCTGGCCATCGCCGGCGAGGTGTATCCGGCGGCGCCCTTCGACATCACGTTCCTGAGCGATCTGGGGCTCATCGTCTCGTACATGCACGCGTTCGGCCTCGACTCCCAGACGTCGGACGGCCGCTTCGTGTTCGGCACGAACTGGAACGAGTTCATGGCCGGCCTCCGCTATCGGTTTCGCATCGGTGACAAGGATGACCACCCGTTCGTGATCGCGGCCGACGTGAAGTTCGGCTTCCAGAACTTCACCTTCGATCCGGAGACCGCGGAGAGCGAGACCATCACCGGTGAGATCGCCACCGTTCAGTACCTCTTCATCCGCGCCGGCCTCGACGCGCGGCTCCCGCTGGTGGAGTGGTTCGCGCTGATGCCCTCCTTCGGGTTCCTCGGGCCCCTCGAGGGCGGCGAGGTGTACGACCGCTTCACGGGCTCGAGCGTGCTCGGCATCGACATGGGCCTGCTCCTCACCTTCGTCATCGGCGCGGGCATCGAGCTCCGCGGCGGTGTCGAGTACACGCGCTACTTCTCGGCGTTCGACCCGATCCCCGGCGACACCTACGTGGCCGGCGGCGCGCTCGACCAATATCTGGCGCTGCGCGTGGGCGCGGCGTACGTATTCTGAGGCTCGACCATGCAGCGAACGAATAAGCACCTTGTGTTCGCCGGCGCCGCCGCGGTCGCCGTGCTGCTCGCGTCCGGTTGCCCCGGTGAGCTCGACGATCCGGCGCGGTTCCTCACCGCCGGCACCGGCGGCTCCTCCGCTTGCCCCAACGTGGAGACCGACATCTTCGTGACCCGCTGCTCCGAGCAGGCCGGTTGCCACAGCGCCGATGACCGACAAGGCATGCTCGACCTCGAGTCGCCCAACGTCGCGGCGCGCATCGTAGGCGTCATGGGGACGAGCAACTGCGGCGGCGAAGTGCTCGCCAATCCGAGCGACCCCACGAGCAGCCTCCTCTACACCAAGGTCACCGACGCCCCGACGTGCGGCGCGCAGATGCCGTTTGGCGGCGGCGCCAAGCTCACCGACGCGGAGATCGACTGCGTGGAACAGTACATCGCGTCGCTCCCGACCGGCGGGCCGGGGGCCGGCGGCGGCCCCGGGGCTGGCGGAGCGGGCGGCACGAGCGGCACGGCGACCGGTGGCGCAGGCGGCGCCGGCGGCGCGGGCGGAAACTGAACGTCCGACCGACATCGCCTCGCGGGGCCCCTCGAGGCGCAAAGCGGCGCGACGTAGGCTGCAGCGCACACGTCCCGCTCGCGACCGTCGCCGCTCGCGCGTCGGTCGCACGCTCACGCAGCTCTTACGAGCTCGGCCGCCCTCGGCGTGCGACACGCACGTCGCGTGGAGTGGCCTTCCGCGGGTTGTGGTAGCCATGGACGTGGTCACCGCCTCGCCCACGACCCCGGGTCTGTCGGATGTCTTCGCGCAGCACCGCCGCCTCCTGTGGGCCGTGTGCTACCGCATGACGGGGAGCGCGGCGGACGCCGAGGACTTGGTGCAGGACACCTTCGCGCGCGCGCTGGAGCGCCCACCGACCGGGGAGCTGCGCCCCTGGCTCGTCACGGTGGCGATGAACCTCTCGCGGGACTGGCTCCGCCGGCGGCGACGACGCGGCTACGACGGCCCCTGGTTGCCGGAGCCGGTGGCGCTCGGTGCAGACGGCCTGGCCCCCGGCGCCGGCGACGGACCCTCGCCCGCCGCGCGCTACGAGATGCTCGAGACCGCCTCCTTTGCGTTCCTCGTGACGCTCGAGGCCCTCACGCCACAGCAGCGGGCCGTGCTGCTGCTCCGCGACGTCTTCGACTACTCGGTGCGCGAGACCGCCGACGCGCTGTCGCTGTCGGAGGCCAACGTGAAGACCACGCTCCATCGCGCGCGACGCGTCATGGAGCGCTACGATCACGATCGCGCTCACCGCGCCGACGACGACCGCACGCTGGCCGCGTTGCAGGCGTTCCTCACCCACCTCGTGGCGCAGGATCTCGAGGCGGTGGAGGCGCTCCTCGCGTCCGACTGCGTCGCGTTGAGCGACGGCGGCGGCGAGTTCTTCGCGGCGCGGGTGCCCGTGCGCGGCCGCTCGAAGGTCGCCAAGCTCTACGCCAAGATCACCCGCATGCGCCCCGCCGACACCGACGTGGCTGGCTTCCGAGTGCAGCGGCTCAACGGCACGGTCGCCCTCGTGGCCGACTTCGGCTCGGTGGCCAAGGGCCAGGCAGCTCGGGTGGTTCTGCTGCTCGACGTCGGCGCCGACGGGGCCATCTCGCGCATCTACAGCGTGCTCGCCTCGAGCAAGGTGGCGCGCCTGTTCGCCCCGCGCTGACGCCGCACCGGCGCTCGCCGTCAGTCTTCGACAGGCGCGTCGGCCAGCGTGGGCGCTTGCCCCTGCACCAGGCGGAAGCGATAGCCGGACACCAGCGCCACGGTCTCGGTGGTGAGCGTGGCGTCGGGCCAACGCACGGTCACCTCCGCCTCACACGCGGCGCCGAGCCCGAAGTGGAGCGTGAGATCGTGCTGGATGCCGTAGTGGCCGTGGCCGCCGCCCACTTCTTGAGTGCGCGTGATGCCGTCGGGGGTGGTGACGGAGACCCGCGCTCCGATGGCGGCGCGGTTGGTCCCGGCCGCGCCTTCGAGGCTGAGCTGCAACCAGTTGCCCTGGGCGGAGAGGTTCTCGAAGAAGCGGATCTGCGGGGTGTCGTAGCAATCGGTCTCACCGCCGCAGCGAGCGCGCGAGTGTCCCACCACCACGTCGAGATCGCCGTCGCGATCGAAGTCGGCGACCGCGACTCCGTGGCTGCGCGTGTGATCGATCCCGTCCGAGAGGGGCACCGCCTCGAACACGCCGGGGCTCACTTGATGGTAGAGCAAGCCGCGCGCGCCGGGGTAGTCGGTCGAGCCGATGTACACGTCCTGCCAGCCGTCGTTGTCGAAGTCGAAGATCGCCGCCGTGATGTCGCCGTCGTTCCACGCGATGATGTCGTGGCTGCGGGTCAACCCGGTGACCTCGTTGCCCGGCCGCGTGAAGATCGCCGCCCCGTCGTTCAGCGCGAGCTCGCTTGGATCGGAGCTCTGGCCCACGTCCCAGTGGACGATCTCCGTGGTCAGCAGATCGAGATCCCCGTCGTTGTCCACGTCGGCGCAGACCGTCGTCCCGCTGTTGCCCCCCAACCGGTAGGGCGAGCGGTCGGTGGGATGGTTCCAACGAAACGCGTCCGCGCCGCTGTTGCACTGGATGTATTCGGGCTCGGGCACGCCCGCGCAGCCCGGATCGGTGGGGTTGTGCACGCAGTGACAGCGCGCCGACTCGTTGTCCGACCAGTCTTCACGATGATCGAAGGCGTAGCCCGAGGGGACGCTGTGGTTCTGGAAGGTGGGGGCTCCTGGCGATCCGTAGCCGAGCCAGAGGTGATTCGGCGCCCGCCCGTAGGATGCAGCGAGCAGATCGGCGCTCCCGTCATCGTTGAGATCACACGCCGCCACCGACCACGCCCGACTGTGGGCGAGCCCGGCGCTGATGGTGTCCTCGTCGTTCCACACCATCGTCGCGAGACCGGACGCGCCGGTCACGTCCCACAGCGAGCCGGCGCCGTCACCGCGCAAGAGCACGTCCTGGAGCGGGTCGCCGCCATGTCCCACGAACAAGTCGAGGAGCCCGTCGCGGTCGACGTCGACGAAGGCGGCGCCAGCGGGAGCGCCCGGGCCGCGCACGTGGCTGTCGGGCCCGAGCACGAACGTCCCGTCGCCTTCGTTGAGCATCAGCTCGCTCGTCTCGACGGAGAGGGTCCCCGCCGCCGGCGCGAAGCCCGTGAACACGTCGAGATCGCCGTCGTTGTCCACGTCGCCGAACGCGTAGACGGTGCCCGGCCTCCCCGCGTCGGGGTTCTGGCTGGTGCGGTTGTGCAGGATCCCCGAGGCGAGAGTGACGTCCTCGAAGCCGCCCGCGCCGGTGTTGCGCAACATCCACGTGCGACGCACGGGGCAGGCCACCCCATCCGCACAGCTCGCGTCGGCGCAGCAGGCGGGCGCCGGGAACAGATCGTCGGGGAGGTTCTCGCCGCGGCGCACCACCAGATCCGGGTAGCCGTCACCGTCGAAGTCCACCGTCGAGAGCCGCACGCCCTCCACGCCGGCAAGCCCCCACTTCGCCGTCGCGTCGACGAAGACGGGCGTCCCCGGCGACCACCGGGTGCCGCTCGTGCACACCGGCTCGGGGAGCGTCGACGTCGGCACCGGCGGCTCCTTCGTCTCGGGGCTGTCGTCGCCACCGCACGCGAGCACCAGCCCGAGCGCCGCCCACAGCCCCGTCCGTCCCCCCCATCCAAGCCTAACCATACGGGCGTCCATATCACAACCGCGGCGCTCGCTCAACGGGGCGCACGCTGCGTCACGGGGGCGTGATCCAGCCACCGCCGCGCTTGCGCTGCTTTGCACCCTCGCCGATGCGGCCCCACCGATACACGAGCGGCTTGCGGTAGGCGCCGCCCATGTCCCCACCATAGAGGTAGAGCGTGCGGCGCTCCTCGTGCTCTCCCACGGTGGGGATCCACCAGTCGCTCGACACGAAGTCGAGGAGCTCGATCTTGTCGGCAAACATCCGCGCCACCACCACCCCGCACGCGTCGTTGCCCGGCGGGTGGGCGCAGCCGCCGCCGATGATCAGCTCCTCGTTGCCGATCGGGCGCCACATCCACAGGCGCTTCACGGCGAACTGATCCGCGGCAGGGCGCCCCTCTACGAGCTTGGCGATCGTCGCCGGCACCAGCGCGTCGAGCTTGGCGGCGATCCGCGGGTCGAACGTGCGATAGCCGAGCTCGCTCCCACGCTGCACCTCGAGCGCCACCGCGGCCTCGTTGACGAGCCCCGCGCAGCAGCGTACCCCGACGCGAACATCACGGTCGGAGGGTTGATGCGCCACCGCGTTGGCGCAGCGGCCGATGAGCTCCGCCTCCTTGCCGTTGCCACCTCGCACCGCCACGCGACTGTCCGTCGTCCCTCGGCCCCACTCGCTCGAGGTCCAGTTCCACGCGCTGCCATGCAGGTCACGCACGTCGAAGGCAGAGCGACAGCGCGGGTTGGCGCCGTTGGGGGCCATCGCGTCGGTGCCGCCGAGGGAGCAGACGGAAGCGTCGAAGGTGTTGCCGTATTCGTACTTCGTGTTCGACGGCCCCTTGCACGCCCGCTCCCACTCGAGCTCGGTGCACAAGCGCTTCCCTTGCGCCTCGCAGATCGCGCGCGCCTCGGCCTGCGTGAAGCCCGTCTCGGGGATCGCGCCCTGCTCGGCGGGATAGTTGTAAACGTCGATGAAGAAGCCACTCATCTCGACGTGCACCCCCGGCAGCTCCTCGTCGGCGATGCGCGGCAGCTCGTCGGGGGGGGTCCCCGCGATGAGCGTACCGGGTGGGATCCACACCATGCCAGGACGGCTCTGCGGGGCCGCGCGCGCGGTTCCCCAGGGCGGCACCGCGGATGACTCGGTAGCCGCTCGAGAGTCGTCTCGACAGCCGAGCGTCGCCCAGACGCCGCAGGTGCACGCAAGCGTCCATGCGCTCCGCGCGACGCGCGCACGCCAACGGGTCCGGCGACCGCGGTTCACTCGCGGAGATCGAGCTCCTTCATCTTGAGCTGAAGACCCTTGCGAGAGATCTTCAGGAGTCGCGCCGCATGGGTCACGTTGCCTTGCGTCTGCTGGAGCGCGCGCAGGATGAGCTCACGCTCGAGGCGGCTCGCCGCGGCCTTCACCTGCTCTTTGAGCCCCTCCTCGCCGAGCTCTACGGCATCCGCCGTGCCCTCGGTCGGGCCCCCGATGGTCCCCCTCACGAGCGCCTCCCCCACCACCTCCGGTGGCAGATCGCCAGGGGTGATGTGAGTGCCGTCGGCGAACAGCACCGCGCGCTCGATGATGTTCTCGAGCTCGCGAACGTTGCCCGGCCAGCGGTACTGCTTGAGCAACGCCAAGGCAGCCGGCTGCACGCCGGCCACGCTCTTCTTCAGGCGCTTGTTGAACTTGGCCACGAAGAAGTCGACGAGCTCGGGGATGTCTCCGGCCCTGTCTCGCAACGGAGCGAGGGTCATCGGCACCACGTTGAGGCGGTAGAAGAGGTCTTCACGGAAAGTGCCCGCGCCGATCTCGCGCTTGAGGTCGCGGTTGGTGGCGGCCACCACGCGCACGTCGACGCGAAGGGTCTTCACCCCACCGACCCGCTCGAACTCCCCCTCCTGAAGCACCCGCAACAGCTTCACCTGCATCTCGAGCGGGATCTCGCCGATCTCGTCGAGGAACAAGGTGCCGCCGTGGGCGAGCTCGAAGCGGCCTGGCTTGCTGGCCACCGCGCCGGTGAAGGCCCCCTTCTCGTAGCCGAAGAGCTCCGACTCCATGAGGTCTTTGGGGATGGCGGCGCAGTTCACCTTGATGAAGGGACGCTCTTCATCGCCGCCGTGCTCGTGGAGCGCCCGCGCCACGAGCTCTTTGCCGGTTCCGCTCTCGCCGGTGACGAGGACGGTGGTCGGCGTGGACGCGACGCGATCGATCATCGCGTAGAGGTCTTGCACCGCGCCGCCGGAGCCGATGATGCCGAAGCGGGTCGGGCTGGGCACGCTCGCGCGCTCTTCGCCGGCGTGGGTCGCATCCTGACTCGAGAGCGCCCGCGTCCGCAGCGCCTTGCGGACGATGAGGCGCACCTCGTCTTGGTCGAAGGGCTTCGAGATGTAGTCGAATGCGCCCGTCTTGAGCGCCTCCACCGCCGTGTCCACCGTGCCGTGTGCGGTGAGGATCACCACCGGCAGCGAGGGATCGTCACGGAGGGCGCTCCGCAACAAATCCATGCCCCCCAACTTCGGCATGCGGAGATCGGTGATCACGACGTCGATGTGGTGCTCCTTGAGGAACGCCAACGCGGCCTCCCCATCCTCCGCGGTGTGCACCTCGTAGCCGTCGCGAGTGAGCTGTGCGGAGAGGACACGACGCAGGTTCGCCTCGTCGTCGACCACCAGTATCTGCTCTTTTGCTGGGAGCATCCCCACCTCGGACAGCCCTTTGGCGCAAACGCGGCGGCGCCCACCCGAGGGGTGAGGCAGAGTCGCCACGAGAAGGGTCGACTCTAGCCCTTTGTGGACATGAGCAAAAGGGGACGACAACGGGACGAGAGGAAGGCGTCCGTTCGAGAAGCGTCGAACCGCGCGGGAGGCCGGCGGCGACGCGCTCGCCGCCATCCTCGAGCGCGCGCTGGCCGTGCTCTGGGCGAGCGCGGCCCCGGCGGCCAATCGCGTGTTCGCGACGGGTTTTGTTGTGGTGTCGCGGCCTCACCACATTAGGATGGTAACAACGCCTTGGAGCTTGCCTGATGTTGCTGCGCCACATGCCCAGACAGGTTCGAGTCGTCACGAGGGCGCTGGCTTGCACACTGTTTCTCGCGACCTCGAGCGCCACCGCTTGGGCCGAAGACTACCCACCGTGCGAGAAGACGCCCACCGCCGATGACGTCGAGGCGGCCAAGGGGATGCACAAGGCGGCCGAGCAGTACTATGCCAAGGCGCGCTACGACCGCGCCATCTCGTCCTGGATGGACGCCTACAGCTTCGACTGCACCGCGCACCGCCTGCTCATCAACGTGGGCAACGCGTACGAGAAGCTCGGACAAACCGAGAAGGCGATCCGTGCGTTCGAGGTGTACATCGAGCGCATGGGCGACGAGGCCGACCGCAACATCGTCGACAAGGTCAACAACCTGCGCGAGTTGTTGAAGACCAAGCCGCCGGATGCGCCCAACCCGGTGGCTCCCAACCCCACCCCCGACCCTACGCCGCTGCCGGATCCCGAACCGGACCACAGCGACGGCGATCCCGGCCCCGGGCCGTGGATCCTGGTGGGTGGGGGCGTGGCGGCGGCCATCGTGGGGGCGGTGCTCCTCGGGGTCGGCATCGGCAAAGAGGCGGAGGCGGAGGAGGCCTGTCCCACCCGCGAGTGCACCGATCCGGAGGTGACCGCGCTCGGCAACGAGGGCCTCAACCTCCAGATCGCAGGGGGCACGGTGATGGCCGTCGGTCTGGTCGCGGTCGCCGGCGGCGTGGTCTGGTACCTCGTGGACAGCAGCGTGAGCACCGCCGAGCTCCACGAGCTGCCGGTGCGGATCGACGTGGGCGCGGGCCCCGGCGGCGCCGGCCTCTCGCTCAGCGGCTCCTTCTAACTGGCCGCCCGCCCTCGCGCCCTGGCGGAACCGGGCGCGGTGCAGAGCGCCAGATCGCGGTGGGGTCGACGTCACTCCCGACGCAGCGACGCGAGCTCGTCGTAGAGGAACACAGCGCTCTTCACGGCCTTGACGAAGTCGCTGATCAAGAGCGACTCGTTCTCCCCGTGGGCATGACAGCGCGGGTCTTCCAAGCCGATCAACAGGGCCGGCACCCCACCGAGCACGCGCGCGAAGGGCTCCACGAACGGGATCGAGCCGCCACAGCCGATGTACACCGACGAGGCCCCGAAGCCCTTCTCGAGGGCCCGCTCCGCGCAGGCGAAGGCCGGCCCCTCCGGCTCGGTGAGCCACCAGTCGGCGGCGGCGCGCACCTTCGTGTTCACGTGCACCGCGTAGGGAGGCGCGTGCTCGAGCGCGTCGCACAGCATTTGTGCCACTTTCTTCGCTTGCATGTTGGGCACGGTGCGGATGCCCACCCGGGCCCGCGCCGACGGCACGATCTGATTGGGTGCGTTCTCGAGCATCGCCACCTCGAGCGCGGAGATCGCGAGCGACGGACGGTGCCAGAGCTGTTCGTAGGGCGTGAAGTCTTCCTCGCGGGCCATCGAGACGCCGTCGAGGATCCCCGCGTCGGCGCGGAACTCCCGCTCGTCGAAGGGGAGCCGACGGAGCCGCGTACGTTCCGCCTCGGTGAGCGGCCGCACGTCGTCGTAGAGGCCATCGATCGCGATCTTCCCCTCCGGGGTGAGCAGGCGGCCCAGGAGCTGACAGAGGGCGAGCGCCGGATCGGGCACTGGTCCCCCCCACATCCCGGAGTGGAGCGTGTGCGCGAGCGCCGACACCTCGACGTCCACCACCACCAGACCGCGAAGACCATAGGTGATCGACGGCAAGCCAGCGGCGAGGTTGGCGGTGTCGGTGAGCACGATCACCTCCGCGTCGAGGCGGCTCCGGTAGGTGGCCAAGAACGTGTGAAGGTTCTCCGAGCCGATCTCCTCTTCCCCGTCGACGACGAGCTTCACGTTCACGGGGAGCCCGCCCTGAGCGAGGTACGCCTCGATCGCCGCGAGGTGGATCACCAGCCCCGCCTTGTCATCCACCACGCCCCGTCCGTACATCCGTCCGTCCCGGATCTCGGGCTCGAAGGGCGGCGACGTCCACTTCTTCAGGTTGCCCACCGGCTGCACGTCGTGGTGGGCGTAGAGCAGGATCGTCGGGGCCCCCTCGGCGTGCAGCCAGTCGCCGTACACGTACGGGTGCACACCCTCGAGCTCGAGCACCTCGACGTTCTCCAGACCGATGCGCGTCATCCACGCCGCCACCGCCGCGGCGCTCTCGCGGAGCTTCGCGCTCGGTGCGGCCTCGGCCGAAATCCCTCCGATCCGAGCCAGGCTCGCGAGAGCCTCGAGCGTTTGGGTGAGATTGTCCTCGGCGTGAGTGAGCGCGGCGTCGACGATGGTCATGGTTGTCCTCGTTTTCCCCCGAGGGTGACTTACAACGAGCGACGGGTCGCTGTCACACACTCAATGGGAGGGCGACCGCCAAGCCGCACGAGGTCGCCGCGCGCCGCGCCGACGGTTCTCGCTTGCCGCGCGCTGCGAGCTGCGGTTTCTCGTCGCTCATGTCGAGCGCCGGCCCCTCCCCCGAAGCGTTGGATCGTGTCGCCGTCGAGGCGATGAAACACGTGCTCCCCAACATGCGGCTCGGCCTCGGCACGGGTCGCGCCGCGGAGGCCTTCATCCGGCGCCTCGGCGCCGCCGTCGCGGGGGGGCTGGCCGTCCGCTGCGTGACCACCTCGCTGCGCTCGGAGCGGCTCGCCGCCTCGCTCGCCATCCCGCTCGCCACGCTCGACGAGCTCCCGGAGCTCGACGTCGCGTTCGACGGCGCGGACGAGGTCACCCCGACGCTCGATCTCACCAAAGGGCTCGGCGGCGCGCTCTTGCGCGAGCGCGTGGTCGCCCACGCTGCCGCGCGCTTCGTGGTCCTCGTCACCCCCGAGAAGCGGGTCGAGCGCCTCGCGACGCGCACGCACATCCCCGTGGAGGTGGTGCCCTTCGCCAAGGCCGTGGTCGCCCGGGGCATCAGCGCCCTCGGCGGCCGCCCGACCCTGCGCATGGAGGCCGACGCCGCGTACCTCACCGACAACGGCAACGTCATCCTCGACACGCGGCTCGAGCCGCTAGACGACCCGCGCGCCACCGACGCCGCGCTCCGCGGCATCCCCGGCGTGGTGGACACCGGCTTGTTCCTCGACATGGCCGACGAGGTCCTCGTCGGTGCCGAAGACGGTGTGGAGCGGCTCGCCCGCTGAGCCGCTCCAAGCGCCAGGCCTTCAGAGGCGACCGTGGAGACCGATGCCGGCGGGGGTCACGGCGGGTGTGATCCACGCCGTCTGTCCGCCGACCACCACCTTGCTCTCGAGCGTGAAGCCGAGGAACGCCGCACCGAGGCCGAGACCTTGGAACAACCCGAGCACGGCGAGGACGCCCTCCACGTCGGGAGCGTGGCTGCTCTCGGCGAGCGACAAGAACGGGCCGCCCACCGGCACCGCGGCGTGCCCCACCGCCACGCCCTTCTGCGGTGGCTCGGTCGCCGCCGCCAGCACGATCGTCCCGATGAAGCTCGCCCCGAAGGTCGCGAGCCCCGCGATCCCCAGCCACACGTAGTCTTGGGTCTCCGAGAGCTGGGCGTCCGCGGGCCCGAGGGACGTGGTGGCCAGGGCGGGCGCGAGCTCGGACGGCAGCCTGTCGGCGGCCGGCGTGTCGGTCTCCCCCGAGCCATCCTTGGCTGCCCCATCTTTGGCCGCCCCATCCTTGGCCGCCCAGTCGTCTCCCGCCCCGTCGTCTCCCGACCCGTCGTCGCCCGACCCGTCGTCCGGTTCGTCTTGCTCGGTGTCGTCCGTCTCCGTGTCCTGGGCGTGCGCGACGCGCGCGGTCGCGGTGACGCCCGCCGTCAACGCGACCGAGATCAGCGCCACCGGGATCGAAAACACTCCACGCATCGGGCGTGGGTAGCACAGGCGTGGTCGGCCTTACAGGGCGACGAGACCGTACCGAACCGCACGCACCACCGCCTCGGTGCGCGTGTCGCTGTCGAGCTTCTCGAGGATGCGGCCGATGTGGAACTTCGCTGTGTGCTCGCTGATGTCGAGCCGGCCGGCGATCTGCTTGTTGGACAGGCCCTCGGCGAGGAGCTGAACCACCTCGTTCTCGCGGGTCGTGAGGTCTTCCGCGAGCGCGGGCATGTCGTAGCCCGGCTTGTGCGTGACCAGGCGCTCGGCGAGCGCCGCGTCGAGCACGGTGAGGCCTCCCCGCACCGCGCGGAGGGCCGACACCAGCTGAGGGCCCACGCTGTCGCGCAACATCACCCCCCGCGCGCCCGCCTCGAGGGCGAGCGTCGCCTGCGCAGAGTCGGGCACCAAGGCGAGCGTTGGTGCCCGCAACAGCGCGAGCTCGCTCAGCTTGCGCTCGACTTTGTCGCGGTCGGCGCCTGGATCCCAGAGGGCGACCTCGGCGCTGTCGAGCTGGGTGACCTCGACCGCCTCGTCCTGATCGAGGAGGGACGAGAGGGCAGCGGTGAGGAGCGAGTCGTCGGAGACGACCGCCACGCGGATCGGAGCGTCCGTCCGTTCGAGTGCGAGCTTGGGATTGTCGGACATGGTTCTCGACCCCCCGGCCGCCCATCAAAAGTGACGATGCGGGATGTTTTGCAACATGTGTCGTCGCGCCCTTCAGGTCAAGCACACGGGCTGAGAACGGTGGGCGCGACCGCGCGAGCTCGGCCGCTTCGCACGTCGGACCGCGCCGCGTGGGTGATAGCCGCCGCCAGGTGGGTCTGATACGTGTCGGGCGATGGTGCAAGTGAAGGATCCGGGCTTCTTCTCGCGCGGCAAGGTGACGCTCCCCCCGAGCCCGCACATCACCCCCGACACGCTGCTGGCCGAGCTCCAGAACGCGTGGGGCCCACGAGGCTTCGAGGTGTACAAGACGGCCCTCATCGGCGCCGATCTCGTGCTCAAGAAGAGCGGCTGGACCGGCCTGGCGTTGAAGGTGAACCACCGGCCGCAGGGAACGGAGATCATGTTCAACCCGTTCTCTCCGTCGGTGTTCGTCCGCCTGCTCGCGCTCGGCGCGATCCCGGTGCTGATCCTCTACTTCAACTCGTGGAAGCCGCTCACGGGGGAGTTCAAGGCCTACGTGCAGAGCAACCCCCTGTTCACGGGCCAGCTGCAGCCGGGGGCGATGGCCGGACAGATGATGGCGGCCCAACAGGGCTACCACCAGCAGGGCTACCCTCAGCAGCAGGGCTACCCCCAGCAGGGCTACCCCCAACAGCAGCAGGGCTACCCCCAGCAGGGCTACCCTCAGCAGCAGGGCTACCCCCAGCAGCAGGGCTACCCCCAGCAGGGCCACGAGCAGCAGCAAGGCGGCTTCGCACCGCCAGGTGGCCCACAAGGTGGTCCTGGGGGAGGCTACCCGCCCCAAGGCGGCGGCTTCTCCTGAGCCCTCGAGCGGGGTGAGGTTGGGCGCTCCCGGCTCATGCGGCTCGTGCGCCGCGCGAGGACAGGTCCGCTCAGGAGGTCTCGAACGACTCGTCCACCAGCTCGCGCAGATCGGCGAGGCGGCGCGCGCGTTCATCGTCGACGTCAGCCCCGTCGCGGGTGGCGTGGATCTCTCTGGCCATCACCTCGAGCTCGTCGTCGGTGAAGGCGGAGGCCCCCTTTCGCTTCCCGAGCCCGAACAGGCGCGAGAAAAAGCCCCGGCCCTCGCTCAAGGTGTAGCTCCCGGCCACCACCGCTTCCGGGTCGCTGCGAATCAACGCGACGACGCGCGCGTTCGAGTCGGCCCACACCGCGGCCTCCTCGAAGTGCACGCGGGGCGTGAGATCGAGCTCCTTCTTCGCGGCGCTGTGTGGGATCCCGTGCAGCTTGCAGAAGAGGGCGAGCGCCACCGTGAGCTCGTCGACCACCATTCGCGTCACCGACGCGACCTTCACGCTGCTTCACCCCTTGGAGTAGAGATAGGCGCCGTTCGCCAGCAACACGCCGAACCCGAGCATGGTTCCCGCGAGATCGATCGCGAGCTCCGCCTCGCCGGGCTCGAACGCCTCGTACAGCTCCGACTCGGTGAGGAACGCGTGGCTCACCGCCCGCACCATCGCGACCGTGAGCACCGTGGGGTTCGAGACCTCTTGCGGCAGAATCGTCACCTCGTAGCCGTCGCCTTTGGCGACGATGCGTCGCAGCGGCTCGGGGCCGCGGCTCGTGGTGGAGCACGCGCCGCTCGCGCAGCCGCCCCCGCCGCCGAGAACGTCGTCGTCGGGCCGCGGCACCTTCAGCGAGAAGCCGAGGTCGCTCAGGCCGGCGAGCTTCACCACCCGCTTCAGCAGCCGCTTCACGCTGCGGAGGCTGCCGTCGAAGACGTCTGGGAAGTAGCTCCCATTGGGGAGCACCAGCCCCTTGACGGGCTCGGCGCCTCCCGCGTGAAGCGCAGCGCAGCGCTCTACCAACCAGCTCAGGCGCTCAGGGCGCGGGAGGTCGACCACGAGAAAAACTGTAGCACACCCTGCTCGCGCCCGCCCGCAGCGCCTGGACGCTCCCGCCGACGGAGACCAACCCGCGCCCGCTCGAGTCCAGACCCGGCGAAGACTTGGGCTCTCGCCGGAGCCCGGTGAGGCTCAGCGCATCGTCCCGTCGACGTAGCGCCGGAACACGCGGTTGCGCCCGCTCTGCTTCGCCGCGTACAGCGCCTCGTCGGCGTGCTCCACCAGCTCCATCGGGTCGTCCATCCCTTCGTGGTGTTGGGCGACCCCCAGGCTCACGCTCACGGGGAGCCGCGTGGCCCCGCTCATGAAGTGCGTCTCCTCCACCCGCGCGCGGATGCGCTCGGCGAGCACGCCGGCGTCCTCGAGGAGGATGCCCCGCAGGATGATCACGAACTCCTCCCCGCCATAGCGAGCGAACACGTCTTCCTGACGCAGCATGCCGCGCACCAGCTCGGCGGTCTGAATGAGCACCGCGTCCCCCGCGACGTGGCCGTACGTGTCGTTCACGCGTTTGAAGTGATCGAGATCGAAGATCACGAGCGTGAGGGGGGTGCCGTGGCGTTTGGAGTACGACGCCTCGAGCTTGAGCTGATCGAGGAAGTACTTCTTGTTGAACGACTTCGTGAGCGGGTCGCGGAGGGCCGCGTTGTACATCTTCTGCTGGAAGCTCTCGTCCAGCCGGTCGTGGAAGGTGAACTTGAGGATGGTGGTCTCGCCGAGGCGGATCTTGTCGCCATCGCGGAGGCCGGTGGTGGTGATGCGCTCGCCGTTCACCAGCGTGCCGTTGCTCGAGCCGAGGTCTTCGATGCTCACCGAGGTGCCGTTGAGCTGCATCTTCACGTGCAACCGCGAGATGCTGTCGTCGTCGAGGCGGATGTCGGCGCGGTGGGATCGGCCGATCACCGTCTCGCCGTCGTCGAGCTTGAACATCTTGCCGACGTCGGAGCCGGCCAACACGATGAGATACGCGCGATCACGTTGAGTCCGCTTCGTGAGCTCGCTCCGAAGCTTCTCAATGTCCGAAACGCGGGTGCTCTCGAGGTCGTCGTTCCAGTCGTCGGACATGCGCTCCACCGCCTCTGGGGTTCAGGCGGCCCTCCCCAGAGGCACGACAAACTGCTCTACCTCAATACCATCATCCGAGGTCTCGATGAAGGTGGCGTGAGCAAATCGCGGCTCGATGTAAGTAGCCTCGGCGCGTGGGTCGTCGCCACGAACCACGTCGCTGCCCGGCGCTTCCCCCACCGAGCCGAGGTTGATCACCCGGGTTTGGGCGGGCAGGCCGGGCCCGTCCCGCTCGATCACGCGGTCGAAGGGCACGTGGGATCCCCCGCAGAGGACCACCGTGGCCGGGTCGCTGCCCAAGAGGTGGGCCACCGCGGCGTCCTCCATGTCGTGGGTGATGGGCTCCATGGGGTCGGCCGGCGAGCCGTGCACGAGCAGCAGACTCTCGGCGCCCCCGAGCGGTTGACGGATCATCTGGGGGAGCTTCGCGAGGCGCCGGAGGATCGGTTCGCCGAGCTCACGGCGGACGGCGATCAGCCGCTCGAGCCGGCGGCGCTCGAAGGCGTCGCGCGGACGCAAGTCGGTGGGGTCGAGGGTGGCGAGCGCACGATCGCCGACGCCCTGCACGCAGAGCGCCTTGATCTGGGTCAACCGCCGCCATGTCTCCAAGGGAGCGGGGCCCGGAAAGCAGATGTCACCAGCCACCAGAACGCGACTATAACCCCGACGCTCGGCTGTAGCTAACACGGCGCTCAGCGCCTCGGCGTGTCCGTGAATGTCCGACAGACACAGAAACCGCACAGTGACGTATCATAGCAGGCAATCCCCCGAGGTTTGGCGTTGAATCGACAGCCCGAGCGGGCCACACCCAACCCGATGGGGCGAGCCGACGACGACCGAGCGGCGCGGGACCCGCGGCCGACGCCCACGACGGGGGACACGGCACGGAGCGGCACCGAGTCGCGCGTGCTCGCCCTCGCGCGCGCCATCGACCCGCAGCGCGCGGCGGTGGTGGAGGCCGAGCTCGCCGGGATCGCCCCGAGCGCCGCTGTGGCTCGGGCGGTCCTCCTCGCCACCGCCTACGAGGCGTTGACCGGGGCGGTGCTCCGCGCGCCGAGCACCATCCCCCCGCCCCACGCCGCCGATCGTGACGCGCTGCACAAGGCCCTCCGTCGCTACCTCGCCGCGGGCGACGCCGACGAGCACCGGCCGCGTCTCCGCCGCTTCGCCGAGCGGCAACGGCTCCGGATCGCGCTCCGCGAGCTCCTCCCCCCGAGCCTCGGAGGGGCCGACTTCGAGACCACCGCCGGCGAGCTGAGCGCGCTCGCCGACGTCACCATCGAGGCTGCCCTCGAGGAGGCGACCGGGGCGGTGCTCGCCCGCACCGGCCCCCCCGTCGACGAGCACGGCGCGCTCGGACGGCTCACCGTGCTCGGCATGGGGAAGCTCGGCGGCGAGGAGCTCAACGCAGGCTCCGACGTCGATCTCGTTTGTTTCTACGACAGCGACGATCACGTGGCCCGCCACGACGGCCGCGAGCTCTCGGCCCACGAGGTGTGGACCCGCGTGGTGCGACGCATGACGAGCACGCTCGCCGACGTGACCGACGACGGCTTCGTCTGGCGTGTGGACCATCGCCTGCGCCCCGAGGGCTCGCGGGGGCCGCTGGTGAACTCGCTGGCGGCGGCCGAGCGCTACTACGAGACGTTCGGGCGCCTCTGGGAGCGGTCGGCTTGGATTCGAGCGCGCCCGGTGGCCGGCGACCTCGAGCTCGGCGAGCGGGTGATCGAGCTGCTCGGGCCGTTCGTGTGGCGCCGCGTGGTCGACCCATCGATCGCGGCGAGCATGTACGAGCTGGTGCACCGCGCGCGCGCGGAGCTGTCGGCGGTGTCCGACCGAGATCTCAAGCTCGGTCCAGGGGGCATCCGCGAGGCGGAGTTCTTCGTGCAGTCGCTGCAGCTCATCTGGGGTGGGCGGGAGCACCGCATCCGCACCCGACCTACGCTCGACGCCTGTCATCGCCTCCGCAGCGCGGGCCTCATCACCGAGCACGAGGCCGACGAGCTCGCCGGCGCCTACATCGCGCTGCGCCGCGCGGAGCACGCGGTGCAGTGGTCGTCGGGGCAGCAGACCCACAGCCTGCCGACGGATCCGGTGGCGCTCGAGCGCATCGCCAGGACCCTCGGCTTCGAGGGCTCCGGCGCGTTCATCGGGGATCTACAAGCCCAGCACGAGCGCGTGGGTCGGCTGCTGCGCTCGCTCTCGCCGACGGGGGACGTGGAGACGCCGCGCTGGAACGACGCCCTCCTCGCGCTGGATCACGACGATCTGCCCGCCTTCGAGGAGGCGCTGGTGGCGGCCGGCCTCCCCGGCGCCGACGACCAACAGCACGGCCAGCTGGTGCGCGACCTGTTCGAGACGGCGCGCGTTCACCCGGACAGTGTCCTCGGGGCCCACACCCGCGATCGGCGTCGTCACCTCGCCGACACGCTGCTCGACGCGGTCGCGGGGAGCGCCGACCCCACCCAGGCCGGGCGCTACCTGCGCGGCTTCGCGACCCGCCTCGCGAGCCCGAGCATCTACGCCAACCTCCTCGCCAACGATCCGGCCGCGGTGCGGCGCCTGGTGACCGTCCTCGGTGGCAGCGCCTTCGTGGGGGAGCTGGTGGCCACCCGCCCCGAGCTGGCGGATCAGGTGCTCTTCGAGCCGGTGATTCCCTCGCCCGACGACGCGCGGCTCGAGGTGCTCGACGCGTGGCGCGCCGCCGCCGCGGAAGAAGACCTGGAGACCCGCGTGGGGAGGATCCGCAAGGCGGTCGCTCGGGTGACCACCCAGATCGCGCTCGCCGATCTCGCCGAGGAGCTCGACACCCGGCGCTCGACGGAGGTGTTGTCGGCCCTCGCCGACGAAGCGCTGGAGACCGCCGCGCGCATCGCGCTGGGAACCCCCAGCGTCCGCGGGCTGGCCATCGTCGCCATGGGCAAGCTCGGGGGCCGAGAGATCGGCTACGGCTCGGACCTGGACGTGATCTTCCTTTTCGAGCCGGAGGCCGCGCCGGAAGGAACCGAGGCGACGCGCTTTTTCACGAAGATCGCGCGGCAGATCATCCAGATCGTGAGCATGCCGCACCCCGACGGGCCGGCCTACGAGCTCGACACGCGCCTCCGGCCGAGCGGCAGCCAAGGCATGCTCGTGGTGTCGCTCTCCGCCTTCGCGCGCTACCACGGCGTGGAGGACGAGGAGGGTGCGCCGGCCCCACGGGCGCGGGGCGCGGCCACCTGGGAGCGCCTCGCCCTCCTCCGCGCGCGCTTCGCGGCCGGCGACGCCGAGGTGGGACGCGCCGCGATGGCGATCGCCGAGCGCGCCGCCTACCGGCCCGGCCAGCCCGACGACGCCGGGCTGCGCGCGCTGGCCCAAGACGTTCACCAGCTCCGCGAGCGCATGGAGCACGAGCTCGCGCGAGAGCGTCCCGGCCGCTACGACATCAAGCTTGGCCGGGGCGGCCTCATCGAGGTGGAGTTCGCGACCCAGCTCTTGCAGCTCGCCCACGGCGCTCACCGCGAGGTGCGAACCACCGACACCCGGGAGGCGCTCGCCGGCCTCGCCGCGGTCGGCGCCCTCCCCGGCGAGCAGCTCGCGGCGCGGCGCGACGGCTGCGACTTCGTGCGCCGTCCCCAGCCGCGGATCCGGGTGGTGCACGGCGACAGCAGCCACCTCATCGAAGAGCGCGCCGCGGGCATGATCCCCCTCGCTCGACGCATGGGGATTCGCGAGAGCGACGGGCACCGCGCCGCGGCCGAGCTCATCGAGCGCTACCGTGTCATCACCGAGCGGGTACGCCGCGCCTACGAAGAGATCGTGGTGACCCCGCGTGAGGGCGCGGCTGCGCGCGTCGAGGGATGAGGGTCGAGCTTCCGCGCGGGCCGCGCTCCTGGCCCAGCGCCGCTGTGGCAAGCGCTGGTCGCGTGGGCCGGTTCCATGTAAGAACCGCCGATGATGACTGCCGAGGATGGCTCGCGAGATGGACGTCAGGAGCGCCGGCGTGAGCGTGCTCGCGCCTTCGCGAGGGTGGCCTCGCTCGACGTCCTCGTCGGGGCCCACCCGGACGCGCTGCACGACATCTACGGCAGCGGCGAGCCCCTCGATCCAACCCGCGTCGACGCGGCCCCTGGTCGCCTCCTCGCAGTGGAGCCCCTCGCAAACACGTTCATGCTCACCAAGCCGCTGGTGGCCCTCGCCTCGAAGCTGGATCCGTGGCGAGGCAAGGCGTTCGAGCGCGGGGGCACCGCCGGCAAGGATCTCGTGCTCAACCTGCGCGCGTTTCGCTTTCGGTGTGAGGTGGGCCCTTCGGCGCTCGACGGCGACGACACGCTGCTCATCGGCTACGCCGGCCTCGGCAACCCTTGGCCGATCTCGCTCGCGAGCGCCGAGGTGCGGCGGGTGGGCGCGACGGCGGCGATCGGCCCCGCCTTCCTCGGCGACCGCCTCTTGGGCTGGTGGGGCCTCGAGGTCGAAGAGCTCTGACGGCGGCCCGGCGAGGCCGCAGGCGCCGCAGCGCTGACCGAGCGCGCGGTGGCCCACGCACGATGCGCGACGGCGGCGGAGGCGTCAGGACTCGAGGTGAGCGGCGAGCGCGGCGCGCACGTCGTCGGGCATGGGGCGCGACTTCATCGTCGTGAGATCGGTGATGACCACCGTGTGGAGCATCCGCGCCACCTCCTCGCCGTGGGCGTCGCCACCGCTCCGCACGAAGCGATAGCGAAACACCGCGCTCCGGTCGCCGAGGCGCGCCACCGTCGTCTCGATGCTCACCACCTCCCCGTAGCGGAGGGGCGCGCGATGCTCCGTCTCTACACGCACCGCGGGGAAACCCACCCGCGCCCTCATGATGAGGCCTGCGTAGCCGCCCTCCACCTGATCGAAGAAGCACTCCATCGCCTCGTGGGCGTAGGTGGCGAAGTGGGCGAAGAAGACGATGCCGGCCGGATCGACGTCCTGGAACCGGACCGGGCGCTCTACGACGACCATGCCAGATCGCCGCGGAGCTCGGCGAGCGCGGCGCGCCCGAGCTCGGTGCGTGCGCGATACGCCGGGTGATCGACGAGCACCGCGACGGTGGCCGAGCCCGCCTCGACGGCGGCGGCGGCGGCCCCGAGGGGCACCTTGTAGTACTGCACCGCGGTGGTGCGGTCGGGCTTGTGGCCGGCCTTCTCGCCGGCGATAGCGGCGATGCGCGCGCCGTCGACCTCCACGAACACGTGCTGCTCCATGCCCGCGCAAGCCTCGAGCAGCGCCTCCCGCTCCGCCTTGTCGGGCACCTCGATGAAGAGCGTGAGGCTGAGCTCGCGCTCGGCGGGGATGAGCTCGTTGTAGGTGCCGAGCTCGTGCATGATCCCGCTCTCCTGGGTGATGCGCTCGGTGCGCAGCATCTCCTGGATCTGTAGGAGCACAGTGTCGCGGTTCTCGAAGATCACGCTCATATGGTCGCCGAGCTTCACGCGCCGAAGCTTCTTCTGCTCGATGATGCGCTGTCGGAACCGCGGGCGGATGGCCTCGTAGTCGCCCAGCGGCAAGATCTCATCGCGTTGGATCGGGTTCATCGCTTCTCCTCCTCGAGTCCATAGGCCCTCGCGAGAGCCTCGATGGGGTGGATCGCCTCCACGCCGTTCTCCTTCTGGATGCGGAGGGCCGACAGCGGACAGTCGGTGACCACCAGATCGGTCTCGTCTTCGTCCACCGCGGCGACGAGCCGCGCGGCGTAGCGCCGACCCGTCTCGTAGTGCTCGGCCTTCATCCCCCACGTACCATCCACCGCCGAGCACTCCTGGATGATCCGCACCTCGGTGTCGGGCACGGCGCGCGACAGCACGCGCTGCGCGGGGAAGCCCATCTTCTGCGCGCGGAGGTGGCACGCCGCGTGGTAGGCCACGGTGCCGAGACTCTCGTCGAACGCGTCGGGGAGCGCGTCACTCTTGCGGAGCTGCTCGACGAACTCCATGAGATCGAGCGTGGCCTCGGTCACCTTCCGCACGTCGTCGTCCGGAACGTATTCGGCCCACTCCTTCTTGAGCGTGTAGCCGCAGGTGGGCGAGGGCACGAGCACCTTGGCCCCGCGCTCGACGTACTCGAGCAACACGGCCACGTTCGCTCGCACCTTGGCCACGAACCCTTCCACGTCGCCGCCGTCGAGGTTGGGCATGCCACAGCACGTCTCCTCGACGCGGTGGACCGACCAACCCGCGTGCTCGAGCACGCGCACCGCCGCCTTCGGCACCGAGGGGGTGTGGAAGTTGCCGTAGCAGGTCGCGAAGAGCACCACCTCCCCCGCCTCGCCGGCGCGTGCGGCCGGCACGTGGCGCTCCTTCCACGCGGGGAAGGTCTCCTTGGCGAAGGGGGGCAGCGGGAACTCGGCGGCGATGCCGGTCGCCTTCTCCTGCACCTTGCGCAAGAGCTGGTTCTTGGTGATGAGGTTGCTCATCCCGCTCAGCCACCCCGAGCCCATCGCGCCCAGGAGCTGTGGCTCGCCGAGGACGCGATCGACGGTGGTGATGCCGTTGCGCTTGGCTCGGACGGCCTTCTCGCGGGCCATGAGCCGCGGGAAGTCGAGGAGCTCGGAGGCGTCGTCGTCCTTGGTGTAGGGGCACTTGATGTAGCAGAGCTTGCACTGCCAACACTGGTCGCTCACCACCTGGATGTCGGCGCTGTCGAGGAGCTCGACGCTCTCTGCCCGCCCCGGATCCACGTCGCGATCGACGCGCTGAAACAGCTCGGGGAACGAGCCGCAGTAGTTCACGCACATCCGGCACTCGTGGCAGATGTGGAAGGTGCGGAGGAGCTCCTTCTCGAGGTCGCGCTCGTCGTAGTAACGTGGATCGGTGGGCGAGACGGCAGGGGGTCGCTCGGGTGCGCGTTGGATGCTCATGGTGCCCTCATGCACACGGAGCCGCCCCGCGATCGAGAGGCGGCTCCGTCGTCGTTGTGGTTCGAGTGAACGGTCCGCTCAAGACCTGACCGGAAGAGCCCCGGCCTCTCGCCGAAGCGCGCTTGGGAGTTGGGGCCCCAAGCGCGACGCGGTGGGAGGGGGGCCCCGCGCGGAGCGTGGGGGGACTCTACAACTGCCAGCAACACAACTGGCATGCAGGGGGCCCCGCGCGGAGCGTGGGGGGAGGGTGCGGCAGCACCCTCCAGAAACTCAGTCGAGGCTCTTGAGCGCCTGGGCGAACTTGCCCGCGTGGGACTTCTCGGCCTTGGCCAACGTCTCGAACCACTCGGCGATGTCGTCGAAGCCCTCGTCGCGGGCCGTCTTGGCCATCCCCGGGTACATCGTCTCGTACTCGTGGGTCTCCCCGACGACGGCCGCGTGGAGGTTCTTCTCCGTGGAGCCGATGGGCTCGCCGGTGGCCGGGTCGCCTACCTTCTTCAGGTAGTCGAGGTGGCCGTGGGCGTGCCCGGTCTCGCCGTCCGCGGTGTCCTTGAAGAGCCCCGCGACGTCCGGGTAGCCCTCGATGTCGGCGACCTTGGCGAAGTAGAGGTAGCGACGGTTCGCCTGGGACTCGCCGGCGAACGCCTCTTTCAGGTTCTCGTGTGTCTTGGTTCCTTTGAGCTCTGGCACTTGTCTCTCTCCAATCGTTGATTCGTCATCCTGCGGCTGCGCAATCGGCGCAGAGACCGCGAAAGATCCGTTCCACCACGCGCACCCGAAATCCGAGCGGAGCGGTCTCCTGCTCTGCTGGCGTGGGCACGTCGAGCACCGCACCGCACGCGTCGCACACGGCGTGATCGTGGGGCTCGGTGTTCGGGTCGAACCGCAACGGGCCGCCGGATAGCGACCGCGTGGAGCAGAGCCCGTGCTCGGCGAGCGTGGCGAGCGTGTTGTACACCGTGGCGAAGCTCATCGTGGGGAGCTCGGCTCTCAGCCGCACGAAGAGGTCCTGCGCGGTGGGGTGGGTTTCGTCGCCAGCGAGCTCACGCACGATCGCCATCCGCTGGGGCGTGAGCTTCAGGCCCGCCGCCTTCACCTGCTCCAGGATTTGCCCGGCGTCGAGGCGCGCTACGCCCGCCGCAGCGGTCGGCTCGAGAGCCTCTGCGCGAGAGGGAACGTCGTCGCGTCGAGCGGGCATCGTACCTGGACCTTAATTAGAATGCTTCTTACGAGCAAGACAATATTAGAAAGAAATAAATCTTTAGAGCCACAGCCATTCTTGCTTGGGACGACTTTGTATGCAATCTTCCGCGGCCCTATGAGCTCCGAGAATCCAACGCCCCCCCCCGCCGCGACGGTGTCCGAAGCGGTCCAGTGCAAGCCCCTCGAGGTCGTGGTCGGCGACCGTGGCATCGAGCGCGCGATCAAGCACTTGAAGCGGAAGATGGCCTCCGAAGGCATCCTCCGCGAGCTCAAGCGCCGCCGCCACTACATGAAGCCCTCCGTGAAGAAGCGGAAGAAGCAGTCGGAAGCGGCGCGCCGTCGTCGCAAGCGGCAGCGCACCGATCAGCCGTGAGGGTCGCCGCGATGCCAGCGCGCATCGCCATCGTCACCACGTCGTTCCCGGCGCGCTCGGGGGACGCGTCGGGTCATTTCGTGGCCGCCGAGGCGCAGGAGCTCGCCTTGGCGGGATACGAGGTGCATGTGATCCGCCCCGGTCACGGCACCATCGCCGCCGACTCCGGGGTGCGGCTCTACGGGGTGGGTGGGGGCGACGCGTTCGGATGGCCGGGTGCCCTCGCGCGGCTGCAACAGGCCCCATGGCGTGCGCCGGCGGTGCTCGCGTTCCTCCGTGGTGCTCGCCTCCGCCTGGAGCAGCTCGAGCGGCTCGGTCTCGCCCGCATCGAGGCCCACTGGATGATCCCGAGCGCGTGGCCCGTCGCCGCGCGCCGCTTGGGCGGTGCGAAGGGCGCCTCCCCGACGCCCACGCACACTCCGCTGCGCGTGACTTGCCACGGCGGCGATGTGCGCGCCCTGTGTGCGCTGCCGGCCCCGCTTCGTCACCACATCGTGGGACGAGTGCTCGAGCGCGCCGAGCGCGTCACCTTCGTGAGCCGCCAGCTCCGAGCGGAGCTCGCGAGCGCGCTGCCGCCGCGCCTGTCCGAGAGGGTGAACGACCAGGGCGTCGTGCGAGCGCCGATCGTGCAGGTGCTCGTGCCGGATCGGGCCGCCCACAGCGCCGCCCGCCACCGCATCGGAGACACCCAAGACGCCCCCTGCGTCGCGGTGGTCGGACGCCTGGTCGCCGGCAAGCGGATCGATCTCGCGATCCGCGCGGTGGCTGCGGCGCGCCTGCCGTGGCGCCTCGTCGTGGTCGGCGATGGCCCCGACCGCATGCGGCTCGAGGGCCTCGCGCGCGAGCTCGGGGTGGAGCTGTCGATGACGGGCCTGCTCGACCGCGAGAGCGCCCACGCGACGCTCGCCGCGTGCGACGCGCTGCTCCACACCTCGGCCGCCGAAGGGGCCCCGAGCGTGATCCGTGAGGCGCGCGTGCTCGGTGTGCCGGTGGTGACCACCCCCGTCGGAGACGTGGCGGCGTGGGCCCTCCGCGACGCCGGGATCGTCGTGGTGGAGCCCGAGCTGGGCGCGCTCGCGCGGGCGCTCGACGGGCTGCTCCTCAACCGCAAGCGGCCCGCGGCGTCCGTGCGTCTCCCCGCGCTCTCGTAGCGGGTGCCCACGCGACGCCGCGAGGGGGCGCGGTCACTTCACGCGCCGCTGGTACGCGGGCGTGTCCCAGTCGATGTCTTCGCGGGCCACGAGGTAGCGGCTGTCCCGCTCCCGCGGCCGGAGGCGACGCTTCTCCGGTCGCTTCTTCGCCACCGGCTGGAGCTCCTCCTCCACGTGCTCGAGCACCGGGATGGAGTCGAACGTCTCGGCGATCTCGAGCGCAGGGGCCTCCTGGCGACGCAGCGCCGGCGCGCGCTGGGTCTGCGCCGGCGGGGCGGTGCGCGCCACGGGCGCAGGCGGGGGCGACACGCGGCGGGCGGTCTGCGAGCGGGTCATCGAGCTGTGGCGCGCGAGCTCGGCCGCCGCCTCGCTGGCGGCGCTCC
>CAYOAL010000113.1:0-33791 GCA_964401935.1 uncultured Polyangiaceae bacterium | reverse complement strand
AACATGGGTCAACTCTGACGAGCAGAAGTGGGTCCACTTTGGTGAGCGTCACAGACCTCGAGCGAGACGACATCACCGCCGCCCTCTCGTATGCCGCGTGGCGAGTCGAAGAGGTCGATCTTCCGCTACGCGTCTCGTGAACATCCTGCTCGACATGAATCTGCCATCCACGTGGGTGGACTTCTTGGCTGCCCACGATGTCAACGCCGTCCACTGGTCAGCTGTCGGTGATCCAAAGGCGGCGGACTCGGAGTTGATGGCTTGGGCGCTCGCCAACGAACACGTCGTGTTCACGCACGACTTGGACTTCAGCGTCCTGCTCGCGTCGTCGGGCGTGGCAGGTCCGAGTGTCCGTGTCCACTCGCCGTAGCGCCGAGTGTCCTGCAGGTGCGGACGCTCGACGTGACTCCAGATTCCGTCGGTGACGCCGTCATCCTGATCCTGAAGCAGCACGGCGCTGACCTCGATCGCGGTGCCATCGTCACGTTCGATCACGCAACGCAGCGCGTCCGGCTCCTACCCATCCCTCGCCCACCCTGAGCCGCCGAACGTGTACAGCTACTCCGTCGACGGCACCGAGTACGAGGGCAGCGCGATCGCTCGTGGCAACGTCTCCTCGAGCACCCCTTCGGGGGTCACCGCGTGTATCGACCGCTATCCGCTCGGCAAGACGATCTCGGTATTGTACGACCCAAAGGACCCGAGCACTGCCTACCTCGAGGTTCGGCGCTCGACCGGCGCGGTGATCCTGCTGGGACTCGGCGGCCTCCTCACCGCGATCGGCGCTCTGCTCGTCGGACTGTTCTTCGCGTAGGTCGCGGACGACCACGTCCTCGTGCGAGCCACGTCCTCCGGCGCAGCCACGTCCTCCGGCGTAGCCACGTGCTCCCTCGCAGATCGAGGGGGCCCTCCCCATGTCAGGCGCGGAGAGCGAGCGCTTGGAGTGACGCCTCGATCGCGGCGAGCGCACCGGTGACGAGCTCGTCGAGGTCGCGGAGCGGCGCCGCGGCGCGGAGGCGCGGGGGGTGCACGAGATGCAGCGGCGCACTGGGCAGGTGGAGGCGCGGGAGCGCAAGGACGAGGCGGCCGGCGCGCAGCCCGTCGATGGCGGTGTAGCTCGGCAGGAGCGCGATGTGCTCACGGCTCTGCTCGACGATCGCGAGCGCCTCGCTGAAGGTGCTCACGCGGATGCGCCCGCGCAGACGGACAGGCACCCGTCGGCCACGATGTGAGGCCTCGAGCTCGGTCCGAGTGCCAGCGACGAGGACCACCTCGGCGGCGTCGAGATCGGAGCGTCGTCGGAGCGCGCCCCCCGCCGCAGGGCTACCGCAGAGCACCAGCGAGATCGTCCCGAGCGGACGGGCGAGCAGCGATGTCTCGCCGAGCGCGCCGATGCGGATCGCCGCGTCGAAGTCTTCCTCGAGGAGCGACACCTGCCGCGCGTCGGAGTGCACGTCGATCCGCAGCTCGGGGTGAAGCTTGGCGAGGGCGGAGATCGTAGGAGGCAGGAGGCGGAGGGACAGCTCGAGCGGCGCTGAGAGCCGCAGGTGCGTGAGAGCCGCGCGTCGATCGCCGCGGGCGTCTGCGGCGGCGGCCTCGAGCTCGCGCAGCACGTGTTGTGCTCGCTCGAGGTAGCGCTCGCCGGCGGGAGTGAGTCGGACGCCCCGTCCGGTGCGCTCGAACAGCGTAACGCCGAGGGTGCGTTCGAGCTCCGTCACGTGCCGGCTGAGCGTCGAAACCTGGACTCCAAGGCGAGCGGCAGCGAGTGAGAGCGAGCCCGCGTCCGCAGCGGTCGCGAACGACGAGAGCCAGCTTGTGTCCATGCCCAAGTGTTGCACGAACCGCAAACCAGGCACTCACATTTCCGATATTCTCAATAGACGCGGCGCCCCCTAGATTCGCTGTGGATGCAGCGCCGGCACGTCGCCGGCGCCGACACCAAGGAGATTGAAAAATGCCGATCACCGCCGTGGACCGCGTCGAGATCATAGAGCTCGCTCACCGTTACAACGACGCCGTCGATGTTCGCGACGTCGACGCGTGGGTCAACACGTTTACCGAGGCTGGCGCCGTCGAGAGCCCGTTCGGAACGCCAGCGGGTCGCGCAGCGCTCCTCGAGTGGATCACGATGATCGTCGGCTCGCTGACTGAGGGTACCCGACACCTTACGCTCAACACGATTGTCGACGCCGGACCCGAGGACGGCACCGCCGTGATGCGCTCGAGCTACATCGTTGTCGGACGCGACCAGGCGCCGCCGACCATTGGCGCGACCGGCGGCTACACAGATCGGCTGCGCAAGATCGAAGGGCGATGGCTCTTCGAGCACCGTGTGCACGTCGTCGACGCGAGCTTCGGATCTGGCCGAATCGGATGAACGACGTGGCCGAGGAGACGACCTCGAGCAGAGCAACTGTTGCGCCGTCTTCGGATGACAGTGATCCATGCGCTCGGCGTGTCGCTCGTGAAGCTCGTAGCGACGCGCCTCAGCGAGACCTCGACTGCGAGCGGGACCGAGTGAGCCCTTTCGATTGAGCCTGTCTAGAGGAGCCCAACCATGAAAAACCGTCCGACGTACGTTTCGCGGCCGCTCGCGCTGAGCGGTTCGTGTTCCCTCCGCCCCACCCAGCGCGCGCCGCACCGGCTGCTTGCCCTCGCCCTCGCGTGCGGCGGCCTCTCCATCACGTCCGCGTGCGCCTCGCCGCAGTCCGCCGCACCGACGCCGGCCGTCGGCTCGGGTGCGGTCGGCTCGGGTGCCCGCGCGCTCGAGGGCGTCAGCGACCAGAACGCCGTGCTCATTTATGTCGACTACCTCACCGGACTCGACGACCAGATCAACACGATCCCCGCCGCGCAGTTCCGCAACAACGTCACCGCGTTTCTCAAGCTGCGTCCGATCTTCCCCACGATTCCGGCCGCGGTTGTCGGCGATGAGGGCGACTACCGCGGGCGCTTCTATCCGGAGGTGCGGAAATACGCTGGCGACGCCCGCTATTTCAAGCGCACGCAGGTGAGCGCCTTCACGCCGGAGCTCGCCGAGTGGCTCGAGAGCACCGACCGCCGCAGGGTCATCATCGGCGGTATCTCCATCGACAACTGCACCCTGCACACCGCGCTCGATCTCTTGCGCAACGGCTACGAAGTCCACGTGGTGACGGACGTCTCGGGGACCAACAACCGCCTGGCCGAGGACGTCGCGCTGCGCAGGCTCGAGCGGGCCGGGGCGGTGCTCACGAGCTGGATCAGTGTGGCGACGGAGCTGCTCGGCGACTGGAGCCGACCCGAGGGCGCAACGCTCGCCGCCGTCATGCAGGAGCACCTGGCGGGGAGCACCGTCGGGGAGGTGCAGGATCCGAGCCCCGAAGAGCCGACACCCACAGCGCCGCCGCAACCCGAGTGAGCGGCACGCCGTTCGACACGATGGCTCGCCTGGCGGCATCGAGGGGACTGCAGCGCTGAGAGGCGAAATGTAAGGCACAGGTAAGGGAGCGGGTGATGGCTGTCGCGGTATGCTTCGGCGGAGGCCGCGACGTGACGACACGGTGTTTTTGCGCGGGTCTTCGCGGTGGAACGCGACTCGCGAGCCGGGTTCGGTCCTAACGGGAGCCCTTGTTGCCCATGATGTGCGGTTCAGTTGGGACCCGTCGCCCATGACCAGTCGTCGCATCGCGATCACGCTCGCCTTGTCGGTGTGTGGCTCGGGCTGTGCGCCACCCGCAGAGGAGCGCGCAGTGAGCGCGCCGAGCGCAATCATCAACGGCATCATCGACACCGAGAACCCCGCGGCGGTCGCGTTCGGCAGCGCGTGGGAGCCCTTCGGCACCTGCTCGGGGACGATCATCAAGGTCGAGGGAGAGCATGGGTGGGCGCTCACGGCTGCACACTGCGCCGACAACATCGTTGGAAACTTGATGCTCGTCGGTCACCTCGATGAGTCGCCGCTTCAGTTTCCCGTCGTCGAGGTGGTGTCGAACCCCGCCTACTTCGTCGCGTTCGCGTTCGGGGAGGACGTCGCCGTCGTGCGTTTCGTCGGCGCCGATCCGTCGCTCCCCGTGGTTTCCGTGGCCACCGCCGCCGAGGACGACCTGGCCGTCAACACGACGATAACGCTCGCTGGATACGGCCGCACAGAGGATGGAGTGAAGAGCCAGCGACGATCGATCACGCGACCGATTCTGTTGTTGGGCGCTGACCTCATGACGTACGACCAGGCGACGGGCGGGATCTGCTTTGGAGACAGCGGCGGTCCTGCGTTCGCGGAGCTCGGCGTGGGTCGTCGCGTCGTCGGCGTGACCTCGGTGGTCACGGGGATCGACTGCGACGGGTGGGGCGGCAGCGCCCGCGCGAGCGCACACCTGTCCGGCTTCATTCAACCCTTGCTCGACAAGCCGACGTTCGACGCCTGCTCGCGCTGCTACGGCGCTGCGTTCAGCACCACGGCGTGTCAGTCGCTCGTGGAGGGGTGCTTCGCCGGGGGCCCGTGTGAGCTGTATTCGAACTGTGTCTCGGCCTGCTCCGACGCGGCGTGCCGAGATGCGTGCGGAGCCGCGAACCCGCAGGGAGAAGCGGAGTACGGCGCGATCGCCGCGTGCCCCTGCGAAATCTGCGGCGAATCGTGCCAAGACCAGCCGACTTGCGGCGGGTCGGGTACGGGCTGTGGTTTCGTCTCCGACACACCGGCGTGCACAGTGTGTATCGAGGGGTGCTGCGCAGAGTCCGCCGCGTGTGTGGCCGACTCCGAGGGCTGCGGCACGTGTTTTCCAAACTGCGGCCCGAACCCGGCGTCCGCTGCGCTGCTCGAATGCCTCGAAGCGTCCACGTGTGTCGATCTCTGCGGGTTGAACCTTGTCATGCAGGGCCCCTCCGACGGCGATGGCGGCGGCGACGGTGGCGGCGGTGAGGCGGGTCAGGGTGGCGCTGGTCACGGGGGAGCCGCCACGGTGTCAGCCACCGGGAGCGCGGCGATGGCCACGAGCGGCGCGGGGGCAGGGGGCTCGCAGGCGACGTCTACCAGCACAGGGGGGCACGGGGGCAGAGAGGTTGATGACGACCAAGCTTCGCACAGCGGCGGCTGCTCCTTCGACACGCAGGGCCACGACGGAAACGCCGTCGCTTCGCTGCTCCTCACGCTCCTCGTGCTCGCGGGGTGTCGAAGACGAGCCGCGCGCGCCGCGCCTGGTTCTTGGAGTTGAGGCGAGGCGTGCACACTCGATGATCGGGCCGCGCGCGGTGGGTTCACGCGCGTCGCTCGCGACAGCCGGCGCAGCTCATAGGCCGCTCAAGGCGCGCAGCGAGGCGCCGTGGGGCTCGAGGACGAGGCGGGTGTCGTCTGTGGTGCGGAGCCACTTGCCTGCGTGACGGTAGCTGGCGGCGTAGGTCAGATCCACCACGACGCGCGACCCTTCGCTCCTGATACGCCGAATCTCGAAGGCGTAGCGCACCGACTCGACGTCGCGCAGCGTGTCCTCGAGGTGACTCGCGAGGTCTTCGAATCGGACGTCGTCGTGTTCGTCGGGGGTGTCGCTGGTGTCGTGATAGTCGGGTGAGGCGAGCGCGAGGAGCGCCTCGACATCGCGCGCCTCGAGGGCACGGCGGTGCTCCTCGCAGAACGCCAGCACCCGCTGTGCAAACGGCGACGCGCTCCAGAGCTCGGCCGCTGCGGTGGGCGCCGGCGGCTCGTTCGGTGGGGCGCTCTCGGTCGGGGCGGGCTCCACGGCGACGACCGGAGGCGCGGATGGACGGCTCGTTTCCGCCGGTGGGGCGCATGCCGCTGCGACCCACACGAGCCAACAGGTTTGCGACCGCATGGGTCGAGCGGTAGCACGGTGGAGACCTCGTGGCATGCGCCCGATGCCCCGATGGGCGGCCCCCGCGCCGGGGATTCCCGCACGACGACCGTTGTTTGCTGGGTTCAGTGCGACACAGAGTGGCGCTAGAAAGTGGCTCGGGCAGCGAACATGACGAGGTGAGGCGCGATGGCGAGGCTCGGCACGTGCGCGATGACGCTGTGCTCGATCGACAGCGCCACCTCGTCGCCCCACGAGTCGGCCTCCACGAGAAAACCATCGATGCACCAGCGCGTGCTCACCGGCGCATTCTACGTGAGAAGAGCCACAAGCGCCGATTCAGTCGGCAGCGAGCGGCTTGGGGCCTCGCGTCATCGGCGTCGCCCCCCGTCCCAATTCGACTGGACTAGTCGTACTCGCTCGAGCCCAGGACCCATAGGAACGACTGGATGTCTATCATGTCGCGGGGGCCGAGGTCTTGGGTGTCGGCGCGAACCTGCCTGGCAAAGCTCAGCAAGCTCCGATACGTCTCCCAGTTCGGCCGGGACTCGTACGCGAAGTCGAACCCGTAGGCCTCCGCCGCGAGCCGCGTGACGGTTGGCTTCAAGAATATGTGAACGCGCGGCTTGGCGATGAATCCGAACACCGACACCACGGGCCAGGTGAGCACGCGCGACTGCTTGCGAGGCAACGAGTCGACGGCTTCGACCCACGCCGTGAACCTGTCTTCTTTGCTGCCCGCACCGTGAAGATAGTCGAAGAGGCAGCGGGAAAACTGCTCCGCACCAGCGACCGATCGCACCGCATCGCGCAACGCCATCTTCTCGAAGGAGAAGACCATGCTGTGGCGCGACTGCTGCTCGACATGGACGGCGCGGGCGGCGATCGCGCAGTGCTCCTCGGCCTCGAGAAGACGGCCGAGCTCTTCCTCACCCAGCGCGGCCAGCCAACGCTTGTGCGTGGCCCATTTGTAGTCACGCTCCCAGTCCAGGTAGGTCTCGTCTCGAAACCCACCGGGGAAAAACTTGAGGAACTTGCGGCGACAGGTGGCGGGTCTCGTGCTCATGGCCAGTCACCGCTGCCGGTAAGGGGCTCGCCCGGCTACCGGCCGGACGTTGCACTCCATGTGCAATCCGCGTGCTAGGGGATCGCGACCTTCCCCCCCGAGGCTGGTCTGCCGGGACGGTGACAGGGGCATCTCGACCCGTTGGCCCTTCACAACCGCATCGGCGGAGGGACCCCCGATCGGCTGTCCAGCGCGCGCGAGGCGGAGATTCTCTGTTTGTCGGGCGCAGCCGTTGGGGGCAGGCTCGCGCTGCGTGGTGTATCCGAGCCCCAACCCTGGCGAGCTGGATCCGTTCCTCCAGCGCCGCGCCGCGCAGGTGCTGCGCGGAGTGGCCGCGCTCTTGGCGTTTTTCTTCGTTTACTCGATGATCGACGCCCGCTACTCGGGGGGGTCGCAAGAGGTGAGCACGACCGCGTTCCGCATCCACGGGGTGATGGTGGTGGTGGTGTCGCTCACCGCTGCGTTCTGCGCCACCGGGCGCCGCACCGCGCGACAGGTGTACCTCGCCGAGGGGGTGAGCCTGGTCGGCATCGCGCTCCTGATCGCTTGGTGGTCGGCGCACACCCACATCGGCTATCGACCCGAGCTCACCGTGTTGATCGGGCTCACCATCACCTTGGTGGGGCGCAGCGCGCTGGTCCCGAGCACCGCGCGCCGCACCGCGGTGCTCGCCGGGTTGCTCGCGGTGCCCCTCGGCGTTGCCACCTGGCAGCTCTACGCCGGCTATGTTCCGCCCCAGCCCGGGTATCCCCGCATGACCCAGCTGGGGGTGACGCTGTTCCTGCTGCTCTGGTGGACGGTGAGCGGAGGGCTCGCGGTGGTGGTGTCGCACGTGATCTACGGGTTGCGTCACGAGGTGGCACAGGCCCGCCTCCTCGGGCAGTACACGCTCGAGGAGCAGATCGGGGAAGGGGGGATGGGCCGCGTCTATCGGGCGAGCCACGCCATGCTGCGCCGGCCCACTGCGATCAAGCTCCTCCAGAACGCGACCGAGGAGCAGGCGCAGCGCTTCGAGCGAGAGGTGCAGCTCACCGCGTCGCTCACCCACCCCAACACCGTGGCCATCTTCGACTACGGGCGCACACCGGACGGGCTGTTCTACTACGCCATGGAGTATCTCGACGGGCTCGATCTCGAGAAGCTGGTCGAAGCCCACGGGCCGCAGCCGGCGGCGCGCGTGATCCATGTGCTCGGGCAGGTGTGTGGGGCGCTCGCGGAGGCCCACGCGGCTGGGCTCATCCATCGCGACATCAAGCCGGCCAACATCATCGTCTGCGCGCGCGGTGGTGTGCCCGACGTGGCCAAGGTGCTCGATTTCGGCCTCGTGAAGGCGCTCGACGCGGGCTCGAGCTCCGCCGTCACCGGGCACAACACGGTGGTGGGCACCCCCCTCTACATGTCGCCCGAAGCGATCAAGAACCCCGAGGCGGTGGAGCCGAGGAGCGATCTGTATGCGCTCGGCGCGGTGGGCTACTTCATGCTCACCGGGCACCCGCCTTTCGCCGGCAGCGTCGTGGAGGTTTGTGGCCATCACCTGCACTCCCCGCCGCCGCCCCCGTCCGAGCGCGCGGACGGAGTGCCCGCCGATCTCGAGTCGGTCGTGCTCCGTTGTCTCGCGAAGCGACCCGACGAGCGGCCCGCCGATGCGCAAGCCCTGGCCGACGCGCTCGCCGCCTGCGCCGACGCGGGGAGCTGGACGAGCGAACGGGCGCGCGCGTGGTGGGCCGAGCACGGTGGCGAGCGCGCACGCTCCGGCGGCGAGCGCGGCGAGCCGCGTTCGTCACGCACCCTGGCCGTCGAGCGCAGGGGTTGAGCGCAGGCTTCACCTGGCCGAGGTGTTCCGCCGGGCAAGGGCCTGCGGCGCTCGGGGTGCCGCCAAGGGCCGCCCTCAGCGCTGGTCCGACAGCAGCCCACAAGCGTGGGCTGCGCGCCACAACACGACGCTGAGGTGGCCGTCCGCGAGGTGTGCCCGCTCGGCGAGGACATCTTCGAGCTCCACCCACGAGAGGCGGTCGGTCGCGGGGGCGTCCGCAGCGCAGGCCACCGCGAGCGGGTACACCACCTCGGGGGTGAGGCCCGGGGAGGGGAAGAAGGGGCCGCCGAGATCCCAGACCCCACCGAGGGTGAGGCCGTAGCTCGCCTCGAGCCGTGCGCACACCCACGCGCGGCTCGCTTCACGGCCCACCACGTCACGCGGCAGGCGCCACGCCGGCGCTACCAAGAGCTCGCTGTTGCCGTCGAAGCACTGCGCGGCCGGGAGATCGTCATCGTCGACACCGAGATAGATGCGGCCCTCGTGGCGGCGAAGCACGGCCACCGCGATCGTGTTGCGCGACAGGACGGTGGGCACCACGTACTCGCGTGCCTCCCGATGGAGAGCCTCGCCGGTGGCGCTCTCCTCGACGAAGACCGCCGAGCGGACCTCGAGGAAGCCGCTGCTCACACCGCCGCTCCGAAACGCGCGGCGATGGGGCCGCACGAGGAGCTCTGCCATCGTGGTCACGGCCGGGGCCTTCCCCTCGCCGAGGGTGATCGCCTCCCCGATCCAAGCGCCCGGATCGCGCCCTCGTCGGTGCAACAACTCGTACACGTTGAGCTCGAGGCGTGCGTCGGGCAAGGCGCCCACCTGCGCCGCGCGCAACAGCTGTCGCGACTCGATGGCGCGGAGGGTGCCGGCCGTGCTGAAGCCCGATACGCCGCGGAGCTCCTCTTGAACGTTCGTGGGCGCGATCGCCAAGAAGACCGGCTCCACCTGCTCGAGGATGCCTCCCGGTGACGGGAAGTAGCGATGGCCGGGATCGAAGCCCCGCACCTCGAGTCCCGGGAAGCCGCGCAGACTCGCGTCGACGGTCTCCCCGACTGGCCGATCGGTCCGCAGCGCCACGAGTGGCTCGGTCACGTACGTGGAGGGGGTGGCGCCGTCGAGCGGGCGCCAGTCGTCGCGCGCGCAGCCCAACACCGGCCGCGGGAAGTTGCGGCGAGCGAGCACGAACATCGTGTCGCCGCGCTCGAACCACGGGATCACGTCGATGGTCACCCCGGGGCGCCGCGCGAGGTCGAACACCTCGCCGCTCTCGCGGTGCTCGTGCTGGCTCAGCTCCAGGTAGCCGATGGGGGCCGCTCGCTCCACCTCGCGGATCCGCACCCCGTCACCGTCGCGCACCTTCTGGCCCACGAGGACGTAGTTGGTGGCTGGAAAGTCGAGCGCTTCCCCTCGCTGCGACCACAGCTTCACCTGGCCTCGGAAGCGGTGCTCGACGATCCACGGGTTGCGAAGCGGGGTCGACGCGAGCACGCGCAGGCCGAGGGTGGCGAAGGCTGCCTCGAGCTCCGCCTGGGTTCCGAAGGTGTACTCCTCCTGCACCTCCACGTCCCAGCTCTCGCGGTAGTCCTTGCGCAAGACGAACTCGACGGCGTGGGTGTGCGCGAGCGCATAGCGGCTGAAGCCGGCCTCGAGAGGGCAGCTCGCCGTGGGCTCGACGCGGGCGAGCGGTAGACCGCGCTCGGCCTCCGGAAGCAGCGAGCGAAACTCCCGCGCGAAGCGCTCGAGGAGCGTGGCCGTCGAGCAACCGAGCGGGTCGGCTGCGTCGTCGTGTCCGTCGCGGTGGAGCACATCGAGCCACACCATCCCCGGCCCCGGATCGAGGAAGTCACGCAGGATGACCACCCCGTGGTGCGCGAGCTGTTCCACTTGCACCGCGATCGCACGCGCGGCCGCGCTCCGGTCGTAGCCGTTGAACGAGGTGACGTGATGGAGCACCGAGGAGTCGAGGATGGCCTCCACCGACCCTGGCTCGAAGCACGGCGCGGCCACGTCGCCCTGCACGAAGCGGAGGTTGGGGAGCCGGTAGCGCGCGGCCGCGCGCTCCACCATCGCGGGGTTCACGTCGACGCCCACCACCGACAGCTCGGGGTAGAGCGCGGCCAGCGCGTAGCTCCCCGAGCCCGACCCCATGCCCATGTCGGCCACGTCGCCCTCGCACAAGAGGTGGGCGGCGGTGAGCGCCACCTTCTGGCGCATCGAGGCGTCCATCTCCCGTAGGTAGCGGTCGTAGGCCCCGCCATCGCCTCGGTCCTGTTTGTCGTAGTCGCCCAACGGTTGCTCCCGACAGCTCAGCGAGCGGTGGAGGGTAACACCCTCGCGGGCTTCGTAGTAGCAATGCTCCCATGCGTCGCATGTGGCTGTGGGCAACCCTTCTCGGCTTCGGCTCGCTCTCGTTCGCTTCATGGGCACCGGCCGTTGCGTGGGCGCAAGGTCAACCCGAGGAGGAGTCGCCCCCCCCCAACCCCTACGGCGACCGAGCGGACGCCACCGACGACGACGACGCTGACGAAGACGTCCGGGACGTCGAGGGCGCCCCGTCTCCCGACGGCGACGCGGCGAAGGCGGAGAAGGACGACCTCGACGGCTTCATGGCCGCGGACGACGACGACGACGACGACGACGACGACGACGGCTTCATGGCCAAGGGCAACGACGACGACGACGACGACGACGACGATGGCGGTTTCCTGAAGGACCTGGAGATCACGTGGGGAGGGCGCATTCAGACGGACCTCCGGTTCCGCCTCGAGGAAAAGGCGGTGGGAAATTTCTACAACCGCGCGTCGCTCCCGGTGGGCATCGAGCGCAACGAGAACCTCTTCGGCATCCGCATGAACGCCAACTACGGCAGCGTCCTCGCCGTGGCAGAGCTCGACTTCGTGCTCTACGGGGCCCTCTCCGACGTGAAGTCGATCGGCGATCTATCGCGAGGCGAGAAGCTCGACCCCTATCGCTTCGACATCCACCGCCTCTACGTGCAGGTGAAGGACCTCGTGTTCGACGGGCTCGATCTCACGATCGGCCAGCAGCTCATCCTGTGGGGCGCCGGCGATCAGTTCAACCCCACCAACAACCTCAACGCAGACGACATCGAAGACGTGCTCTTGTTCGGTGAGCAGCGCGGCAACTTCATGGTGCGCCTCGACTACTGGCTCGACTCGGATTGGTCGATCACCGGGGTGATGGTCCCCGTGTTCCGGCCCGCGTTCTTGCCGCGCTCGTCACCGCTCGCGCTCGCCAACCCCAACCGCCTCCCCATGCTCGACGAGTCGGTGCGCCACCGCATCCACGCCGAGAACGCGGCCGGCGCCACCCTCGCCGGCTACCCCACCGTGGTCAAAGACGTGGTGCCGCTCGTGCCCGACACCGCGATCGAGAACATCCAGCTCTCGTATCGCATCGGCGGCTCTATCGGTGGGCAAGACGTGGCGCTCAGCTACTACTACGGACGGCACGATTTCCCGGTGCCGATCAACAACCACATCGCGGTCGCTCAAGACCCCATGTGCAACCCCGACGATCCCAACGAGTGTATCAACGGCCGCCTCGAGACCACGGCCTTCGTGCACTACCCGCGCATGCACGTGTACGGGTTCAACATGTCGGGCGAGGTCGGCATCGGCTACCGGCTCGAGGCGGCGCTGGTGGTGCCGGAGCGCGTGGAGATGGGCATCACCAACGACGAGCTCGATCTCGGGGTGATCGTCGTCCCTGCCGGTGAGTACGACTACGATGGCGACAATCGCCCCGGCGGTCCGAAGCCGGTGGTGATCGACGACACGCCCTTCGCCAAGTGGACCGTGGGCGTAGACTACACCTTCAACGAGCACCTCTATGTGAACGCGCAGTGGGTGCACGGCCTCGCCAACGAGTACGGCGCCGGCGACTGGATCACCGAGGGCTACGAGGTGCGGGACGGCGGCGTCACCTCCGACGCGGGCGGCACCATCAACTGCGCCCAGATCGATCGCGACGGCACCAAGTGCGCACGGGAGATCTTGCGCAACCGCATCGCCGACTACCTCGTGCTCGGCGTCGACCTCAACTTCCTCGATCGCAAGCTCCTCCTCCGCCTGTTCACCATCCTCGATCTGGTGGGGGTCACCGAGACCTACTACGACACCGCCACCGAGACGCGGGTGAAGAAGCACCACCACCTCTTCACCGACGAGGGGTACGGCGTCGTGCTCTACCCCGAGGTCAACTACAACTTCGGCAACGGCCTCGAGCTCGGGGCCGGCGCCCTCATTCAGCTCGGCAAAGACACCGGTCGGTTCGGAGCTCCCGAGGCAGGCGGCTCCCTAGCGTTCACCCGCGCCCGCTTCAGCTTCTAGGCGCGAGCGGCATCGCGCCGGTTGGGCACGGTCGCGCACGACGCCTGCTGCTACCAACTGCGAAGAGGGCGCGTCGCCCGTTCACCCTGTTGTGGCGAGGGCGGCGAGCGCTTCGGCGATCGCTTGACGGAGCTCTGGATCGCGCAGGCGCGCGAGCTCGCGGAGGTTGGCGGCGCTCCCGGGGGGATGCTTCGTGGCCTTCGCGATCTGCGCTGCGATGTGCTCCGCCACACGCAAACCCAGAAAGTAGCCGATGCGGGGTGGCGCGTCGGGCCTGCTCCCGCTGCCACGGAAGAAGTCGCGGTACAGCGCGGCATCCGACGAGTCGAGGTGGGCGGCGAGCTCACCGAACAGCTCGCGGCGCCGCGTCTCCGAAACCTGAAACATCTCCTCTTTCAGCGTCAACACCGTCGGAGCCGCCTCTGGGTGCATCGACTTCGCGACGTGGACGGCGAGGCCCTCGAACCACAGCGCCTGGTACAGCCGGGGCGGCTCACCCTCGGCCGGCGCGAGCAGCGCGAGGTGATACACGTGGAAGAGCTCGTGATGGAACAGCGGCGCGATGTCGGCGGCCTCACCGTGGAGCGCGGCGATCTTGTCGAGGCCGAAGAGCAGCGTCATCCGTCCGTCCACCTCGCGCAGCGCACCGTCGAACGCGTCCAACGACACCGTGAACACGGTACGCCCGTCCCACACGAAGTCGGGGAACAGCGTCATGAAGCTGCGCTGATGGCGCACCAAATCTTCCTCGATGCTGCGCGACAGGCGACGCATGGTCGGCGCCCGCTCGGGGAACGTCGCCACGAACGCCTCGATGCGGTCATCGAGCACCACCGGCCGTGTCGGATCGAGGCCCACCACGGCGTTGGTGAACAGACTGGGGTGACGCGCGACGACATGTTTCCGGAACAACGCCGCGCGAACCGACGGCTCGAGGTGCTCCGCCTCCTTCCAGAACGCCCACACCTCCGGCATCACGTTCAACACCTCGAGGCTCGGGCTCGGCGCTTCGCCTAGCGCGGTGGGCTCGGGCTGCGCTGCCGTGACGGGCTCGGTGTGGGGCGGCGATGAACACGACAACCCGCCGAGCAGCAGCAGCTGCCCGACGACGCGAGCGCTCCACGATCCAACCCTCTGCACGAACACTCGGTACCACAGCTCGCCCACGCACACCACGAGCCGAGCTCCCCACCGCGAGCGCGTTCCGCCGCGCGCTCGCAGGACGCGGTGGGAGCTGGCAGCGCTCCCGCACCGAGAGGGTAACGCGCCCGCGCCGCTTGCCGACGAGAGCGCCGCTTCCTAAGCTGGGCCATGCGCGCAGCGTGTTGGCGACGAGCCCTGGGCTCGACGGCGATCCCGATCCTCCTCACCGCTTCGGGGGCCGCGGCCACCCCCCAAGGAGCGCCGCCCGACGGCGCGCCGGCCGAGGAGACGCCCTCCGAGGGAGCGCCGCCTGCGGAGGAGCCCTCGCGCCCCGACCAAGACCCGGACGGGCCAGCCACCCCGCCCACCGCTGCGCTGCCGCCGGAGCCACCCCCGCCCGCGTCCGCCCCGCCGCCACCGGCGACGGTCTCGCCCGCCGCACCAGCGCCACGCGCCGCTCCTCGGTCTACGCGCGATGAGGACGACGTCGATCCACGGATCGTGTTCGGCGCCATCGCGGTGGGACTCGGTGGGGCTGCGGTGGTCGCCGGTACGGTCGTGGCGAGCGTTGCCGCGGCCCGCTACGCCGACCTCGACTGCCCCAACGACGCCTGTGGCCCGACCCTCCACGACGACGCGCGGGCCTACAACGACCTGCGCATCCCGTCCGGCGTGACGATCGCGGTGGGGGCCCTCGTGGCTTCGGTGGGCATCGTGTTCCTCGTGTACGGGGCCACCGACGAGCAGCGCTTCGTCGGCGTCGAGGTGGGCCCGAGCGGCCTTGGGCTGCGAGGGAGGTTTTGATGGCACCACTGTCCCACCCACGCGCCCTCCCCCCGGGTCGCCCGCCAAATGGGAGCGAGCGGCGCGCGCTGAGCACGAGCGTGTGCCTCCTCCCGCGGCGCGCGCTGAGCACGAGCGTGCTCCTCCTCCCGTGGCTCGCGCTGAGCGCGAACGCGTGTGTCCTCCCCGAGGTGGCCGAGGTGCAGGACGCGAGCCCCGAGACTTGCATCGCCTGCGCCGAGACGGCCTGCGAGGCGGCGCACGCCGCGTGTTTCGCCGCCGCCGACTGCCAACAGATCGTAGCGTGCGCGCTCGCCTGCCCACCGTCCGACACCACCTGCCAGAGCGGCTGTGTCACCAGCGCCGCGTCGGGCAGCGACGAAGCCACCGCCTGGCTCAGCTGCGCCGCCGGCGCGTGCGCCACCACCTGCCCGATGTGACGCGACGCCACGCGGTCAGCGCTCGATCGGCCGCGGGGCGGTCAGCTCTCGAAGGCTTCGTCGGTGATGTGGAGGCAGGCGTCGATGATCGCGAAGCTCTCGGCGAGCTGCTCCTCGGTGACGCAGAGCGGCGGGTTGCAGAAGAGGATGCTCCAGCGGCCCATCGTGTAGAGGCCCGCGTGCCTGAGCGCGGCGAGCAGCTTGCCCACCGCCGGGTGTGTGGTGTTGTACGGCGCCGACAGCGGATCGCCCTTGTCGTTCTTGCGGAAGTCGATGGCGCCGAAGAGCCCGGTGGCCCGGTAGCCGGCGACGCTCGGGTGTTTCTTCTGCAGCGCGGCCATGTGCTCCCGCATCACCCCCTGCATCTTGGCCGCGTTCTCCACCAAACCTTCGTCGCGGAGCACCTCCACCGCGGCCACCGCCGCCGCCAAGCCCATCGGGTGCGCGCTGTAGGTGAGCCCCGACCAGAACACGTGCTGCTCGAAGTGAGCGGCGATCGCGTCGCTCACACCCATCGCGCCGAGCGGGATCGCGGCCGAGGTGAGCCCTTTGGCCATGGTCACGATGTCGGGACGGATGTCGGCGTGCTGATGCGAGAACATCTTCCCGGTGCGCCCGAACCCCGCCATCACCTCGTCGCAGATGAGCAGGATGCCGTACTTGTCGAGCAGCGCGCGCAGCCCCTCGAGGTAACCCGCGGGCGGGGCGAGGATGCCGTTCGTGCCCACCACCGGCTCGATGATCATCGCGGCGATGCTCTTGGGGTCTTCGTACTCGATCACCTCCTCGAGGTAGACGAGGTTGTTGCGCGTCTGCTCCTCGTCGGTCGCGCCGAACGAGAAGTTGTAGGGCACCGGATCCATCACCTTCACGAAGCCCGGGCTGCCCGGCTCGTTGGGCCAGCGGCGCGGCTCGCCGGTGGCGATCATCGAGAGGTGGGTCCCGCCGTGGTAGCTGCGGTAGCGGCTGAGGATCTTGTGCCGTCCGGTGTAGAGCCGCGCGGTGCGGATCGCCGCCTCGTTCGACTCGGTGCCGCCGTTCGTGAAGAAGAACTTGTGGATGCCGCTCCCCACCGTCTCGCTCAAGAGCTTGCCAAGCCGCGCGCGCACCTCGGTGGCGGTGCCGGGGTACACGAACTGGAGTTTGTCGGCCTGCGCCTTGATGGCCGCCACCACCCGCGGGTGGTTGTGCCCGATGTTCACGCACATCAGCTGCGAGTTGAAATCGATGTAGCGCTTCCCGTCGGTGTCCCAGAAGTAGATCCCTTCGGCCCGATCGACGGCGATCGGATCGACCGCCTGTTGCGCCGACCACGAGTACATCGTGTGGCGCTTGCACAACTCCAAGATCTCTTTGGTGTCCATGTTGGGCACCCCACCTTAGCCATGCCCGCTCCCACGCGTCAAAGCGGCGCGCATGGCCCAGGATGCCCACGTCAACCGCTCCTTCACGCGCCGAACTGACGCGTCGAGCGCGCGCGTGAGCGCTGAAGATCCAGCTACGAACTTGCGGAGCGAGGGGCTAGGCTCGTCCCGAGCGCGATGAACTTCGGCTGGACCAAAGAGCAGGAGAAGCTCCACCAGCGGATGCGGGAGCTCGGGGCCCACACCCAGGCCGCGGAGCCCGAGCGGCGGATGGCCACCCTCGCCGCGGGGGGCGCGCTCGGTCTCTCGCTGGCGCGCGACTTCGGTGGCGGCGGCGAGACCTTGGTGTCGACCGCGTTCGCCTACGAGGGGCTCGGTGCCACGCTGGACGACGGGGGCCTGTTGCTCGCCGCAGGCGCCCACCTGTTCGGAGTGGCCATGACGGTGCAGCGGGTCGGTACCGACGCGCAGCGCGCGCGGTGGCTGGCCGACATGGCCACCGGCGCGTGCATCGGCACGGTGGCGACCACCGAGGCCGGCGCGGGCTCCGACGTCGCCTCGGTGCAAGCGACGGTGGCGCCGGTGGAGGGGGGCTACGTCGTGTCGGGGGAGAAGCGCTACGTCACCTTCGCCGACAAGGCCGGGGTGTTCCTCTTCGTGGGCCGCGCCGAGGGTCGGCGCGGGCTCAGCACCGTGCTCGTCGGAGCGGGGGAGGGGGTCTCGGTGCAGGCGCCGCTCGACACGCTCGGTTTGCGCGGTGCGCGCCTCGCGCCGGTGCGCTTCGATCGGTGCCCCATCGGCGCCGAGCATGTGCTCGGCAAGCCGGGAGCGGGCATGGCGGTGTTCCAGATCGCGATGACCTACGAGCGCGCCCTGGTGCTCGCGTTTCGGCTCGGCGCGCTGCAGCGCCAGCTCGATGAGGCGGTGACCTTCGTGCGCCGGCGTCGCCTCGGCACCGCCCCTCTCTCCGATCACCAGGCGGTCACCCATCGCCTCGCCCGCATGAAGCTGCGCCTCGAGTCGGCGCGCCTCATGACGTACCGCACCGCGTGGCTCCTCGATCAGGGGAAGCGCGCTCAGGCGGAGGCCGCCCTCGCCAAGTGGCAGCTCGCGGAGACCGCGGTGGAGAGCTCGCTCGACGCGCTGCGGGTGCGCGGGGGCGCCGGCTACCTCGAAGAGGTGGGCCTCGGCGCCGCGCTCGACGACGCGCTCGGCGGCGGCATCCACAGCGGCACCGCCGACGTGCTCGCCAACATCGTGGCTGGCTGGCTCGGCGTGTGACGCCGCGAGCCCTCACGCCCGCCGTAAAGAGCGTGTATCGAGCCCCACGCGGGCTCGCACGGGCGCTAGAGGGTTCGACCGCAAACGGTCGCGTTGGCCGTTGAGCGAACGCTGTGGCCCGCTGCGCACACTGGGCGCGCCAACCGACAGACACACGTCTGCGCGGTCAGCGCGTGGCCCCGCCCACCGCGAACAGGACGAGAAAACCGATGACCCCGCAGGCCACGATGCCCAGCGCGATCGCCAACACGATGAGCTTGACGGTGAACGCGTCGCCCACCTTGCGGATGGCGTCCATCGTGTGATGGATGTCACGGCCTTCGGTCGTGGCCACGAGCTCGAAGCGCCTACCGGCCTCGAAAAGGAAGTAGCCCACGCTCACCTGAACCGCGGTGGCCACCACATTGCCCTGGAGAAACGAGAGCGCGCCGGTGACGAAGCCCACGATGGCGAGGCCCTTGGACCAAAAGGCCGCCTTCTGCATCACGGCGTTCACGCCTTCGGAGAACTCGTGCTCGCGCGGCGCGCCGTACCCACCCGGCAGCGGGCCGTACCCACCCGGCGGCGCGCCGTACCCACCCGGCGGCGCGCCGTACCCACCTGGCGGCGCGCCGTACCCACCCGGCGGCGCGCCGTACCCACCCGGCGGTGCGCCGTACCCACCCGGCATCCCAGGCGGTGCTCCACCAAGGGGGCCTCCGCCCGGAGGCATGCCCGGTGGGGAGCCTCCCGGGGGCGGCCAGCCTGCCGACGTGTGCACGGGGTCGCTCATCGCAGCACCATCGCGCCGACGAGGATGAGGACGGCGAGCAAGAGGCCAATGGCGAACGACGCGATGCTCAGGATGACCTCGAGGCGGAAGGCGCTCCCGAGCCTGTCGATCGCCTGGGTCAGGTTGTGAACGTCGTTCCCGCTGGAGGTCACCACGCGCAAGAACGCGTTCCCCGATTGGATGTAGAGCCGGCCGACAATGGAATGCACGAGCGCCATAGGCGCGAGGAACCCGACGACCGCTGTGCTGATCAACGCCTCGCGTGACCCCAGCAACATCGTGAGCTGCTTGGTCTGGAGGGCAACGATGAATGACACCGTCAACACCAGACCGAGGATCCCACCAATGAGGGCGACAAATCCCCAAAGCCGGGTACGTCGGCCAGTCTTCTCGATATGCTGGTTCTGGGCGGCGTCAAACTCGTACTCGCCCCCCGTCGCCGCAGCAGCATTGAATCCACCAGGAGTGGGCGCTTGATATGGGTTGCCCATTTGCACACCCTAATGTACCCGTTCATTCGGCTGCAGCCAATCGTTAGGCCGAAATGAGCGATCCGGCGATTGATTCGAAGCCACCTGAGGCGGCGGTGCGAGCTTGGGTATGGCTAGCGGAGCATCCCGACGAGCACGCCAAGGACGACGAGGACGGCGAGCACGAGCCCGATGGCCACCGCGGGGGGAGGGCCACTCTTCGTCGTGGCGGCGACAGCGGGCACGAGCGCGCGGTGAACGCCGCGGCTCGGCGTCGCCGCGAAGCGCACCACGACGATGAGTTGCTCGATCACGAGGTCACCCTGTTGCTCACGCTCACCCTCCGCTTCGCGCTCGTCCCCAAACGGCCACGGGATGCGCACCAACGTGCCCTCCTTCACCCCGGCCGGGAGCGTCAGCTCGAGCCGACGCGCCGCCGCGGCCGCGGGGGCTCGCAGCGCGCCGCTCTTGCCACACCGATCGCAGCCCCCGCCCTGACAGCGCTCACAAGAGAGCAGACGCGGCGCCTCGATGGCGAGCGTGACGCTCGTCGCAGCCCACCCCTCGGGCACCGCGAGCTCGAGCCGCCCGCAGGCACCGGTGGTGGCTTCGAGGGCGGCCACGTCGGTGACCCGTGCGAGCGGCTTCGGCATCGTAGCGTTCTCCCCGACCCATCGAGCACGCGCCGCTCACTGCCCGGGCCGCGTGCTCGCGAAGCTCGGGCGTGGGCCGTACGTCTCGAGCACGGCGGCGAGGCCCGGGTGCTCGTCCACCGGGTACATCTCGCGAAACCGCATCCAGTCGAGCGCCGTCACCAGCGCGATCTCGGGCAGGCCGAGGCCGGCGTCGGTCGACCACGAGCCCTCCGCGACGCGCGCCTCGAGCCACGTCAGCGCGCTCCTCGCGCGCGCGTGCTGCTTGGCCATGTAGGCCGAGCCGTCGGCGAGGACGCCGTCCTTCGCCAGGTAGAAGGCGTTGATCAGCGCGTCGAGGGCGCCATCGACCACGGTCACGAGGTTGCTCGTCTCCGGCTTCGTGTCGAGCGCGCGCAGGGGGCCGGGGCCGTGCTCACGCAGGAGGTGCTCGGTGATCACGCGCGAGTCGAAGATCGCTCGACCGGCCACCTCGGCCACCGGGATCTTCCACACCGGCGTCACCTCGCCAAGGCGCGCCTGACCTTCGGGCGTAGAGGTGTCGATCAGCGTGGTCGCGAGCTCGAGCTCGTGCGCCACCACGCGCACGCGTCGTACGTAGGGGGAGGTCTTGGTGCCGTAGAGGGTGATCATCAGCGGTGAGGATAGCTTAGGCGGCCAGGGCGCCGGGAGGGGGAGCGCGGCCTCCTCCACCAGAACGGTGGCAACCGAGGCGGGCGCTGCCGCGACGCCTCGTTCAGCCGCCGACCTTGCGCATCGATGGGCTCTCTTCTTTGTTCTCCTCGAGTGGCACCGGGAGCGGCGCCGGCGGCGGCTCCTTGGCCCCGAGGTCACGCCACCGCTTCTGCACCTCGCCGTCGGGGTTGGTGAAGGTGAACAGCTCCTTGCGGTTGTAGCCGTACGACTCGGTCTGGCGCCCACCCTTGCGCGGGAAGCGCGGGTTCATGTCGTGAACCCAGTACACCGCCCCCTTCACCACCGCGTCGTCCGGGTTTCCCGTGCGCTCCGGCAGCCGGAAGATAAACTCCTTCATCGGCTTCCGATAGGAGGTGTTGCCGCCCATGTGCATGCGGTTGAAGTAGTCGCTCCAGATCTGGTTGTAGTTGAAGCTCTTCGCGTGCAAGAGGTCGAAGTTGGGCAGCGAGAGCTCGTAGGGCGGATAGTGGATCGAGAACGGATCGATCCGGCGCCCGTCCACCGTGACCGCGTCCACCACGATGGTGCCGTCGTCCATCACCGGGTTGGGGGAGAACATGAACCAACCCTGGAGGTAGCGACCCTTGTGCGAGAGGTAGCGAATCACCGACGGCTGCGGGAGGTGGTATTTGCTGAACACCCACAGCTCCACCAACGCCTGGTTGAGCGCGCCCATCGCGAAGGCGGCGATCGTGAGCTCGCGGAACACGGTCACTACCCGCCTCCACTTACGGCGCGGGGGCGACGGCGTGGTCAGGTTCATGATCACGAACGGGCGCGCCGCGACGAAGCCGCCGAGGGCGATCATGCCGAGGCCGCCCCAGAACAGCAGGTCTTCGCGCGTCCAGGCCGACTCGCCGCTCCCAAACACGATCTCGCGCACGCTGATGTCGAGCTTCCGCTTCAGGAGCTCGCCGAGATACAGGCTCACGAAGATGCCAAGGCACACGGTGATGCCGCCGAGCAGCGGCTGGTAGACGCGGAGGATGCGCGTCTTGTAGAAATCGCGCAGCCAGCTCCCCATGAAGTAAGCGTCGACGGTGGGGTGGTTGGGGTCGTCCTCGAGCTCGGGTCGGTAGCCGGCGGGAGCGGCGGCCGGGTCGTAGCGCCGCAGGTGATCCTTCGACCAGAAGAACGACTCGAAGGACCAGCCCGCCCACAGCAAGAGCCCCGCGAGCTGCGCGAAGCCGGGGAGGCGCATCGGCCCGCCGACGATGGGGCCACCGGGCAGCGCACAGAGGATGTCGGCCCACGCGTCCACGTCGCGGCGCCGGGCGGTGGCCCCCTCGGGGCGACGGCGGTACGCGCCGCCGCCGGGACGGGCCGCGTCGGGGATGCTCACCTCGAGCCCTCGGAGCCGCTGTGAGCCGGTGGCGGGGTCGGCGGCGAAGGTGAGCAGCTCGAAGCGATCGAGGCGCTTGAGCAGACGACACCAGAAGAACGCGGCCGGCGAGCGCGGATCGTAGTGCACCGTGCGCCGCCGGTGCTGGCGCTTCATCGTGCGCTCGGCGAGCTCCCAGTCTTCCTTGCTGAACAGGAGCGTCGAGAAACAGCAGAGGGCCCAGGCGAAGGGGCCGAGCACGAAGGTGGAGCCGAAGCCCAGGTGCAGCAGGTTGACGAACAACACCGCGATGCGCTTCGCCCACACCCGCGCCAGCGGCGACAAGAGCGCGAGTGACATCCCCGCTTCCATCCCCATCACCGACTTGGTGAGGATGATGATCATGAAGTCGGGGATGTGGTCGCGCACGTGGGCCATGAGCGGCGTGACCATGCGGTCGACGTAGAGCACGGGGTGCACCGCGGTGCCGTTGTGCCAGGCGATGCCGGTCTTGTGCACCACGTTGAACGCGTAGATGGCGCAGAGCTGCAGGAGGATGATGAGGCCGACGAAGGTGACGTGAGGCTTGAGGCGCCACTGGGCTACGTCGAGGCTGCGATCGTTGAGATCGGCGTCGCCGGTCTCGCGTTGGGTGCGTAGCGACTTCGCGAGCGCGTCGAGGCTGAAGCGGTCGCCGAGGGGCAAGAACGCGGTCCACAACATGAGCAGGTTGTGCACCACGTAGCCGCCGTTCTCGATGAGGAGCACGCGACCGTTCATGCTGGCCACGTACACCGCGGCCAGCACCTGCATCACGCGCGTCTTGTATCCAACGAGATAGAAGACGTAGATGAAGAAGCCGAGGAGCCACAAGCCCACCAGCTCCTCGCGCGTCGCGAAGGCGTTGAAGAACGTGTAACCGTTGGCCTGAGGGCGCCACAGGTTGTAGTGGGTGGGAAGCACGCCGTCGTTCGCGTACATCCAGAACCAGTCTGCCGTGCGGCGGAACAGGTCGAACAGGAGGAACACGCCGATGAAAATGCGCGCCAGACCGAGCGTGCGTCGATCGAACGAAAAGTAGAAGTCGCGGAAGTCTTCCCACCACTTCGTCCGTTCGTAGACGACGATCACGTCATCGGCGTCGTCGTCGGAGCGAGCCGCTTCCGGTGATGTGGCCGCGCTCTTCTTCGACCGTTTCTCGCCCCGTCCCGGGCGTTGCTTCGAGGCCTTGCCCGAGCCCTGGCCCCTGGCCTTCTTCCCGTCTGTCTTCGAATCGGACGCCATGGCGCTTCCGTGTTCAAAGGTAGACCGGTTGCCGCAGCCTGTCGATCCACCCGCGAAAACCTCACGTTGCGTCAGCGACCGGCGTGCTAAGAGTGGCCGGTGGACGAGCTGCTCAACCTGTCCGCGCTGTCGCTCGCAGAGCTCGTTCGCCGCCGTGAGGTGTCGAGCGAGGAGCTGACGCGCCTCTACCTCGACCGCATCGAGACCCACGATCCTGCGCTGTCGGCGTTCACCGAGCTCCTCCCCCGCCGCGCCCTCGCGAGCGCTCGGGCCAAGGATCGAGCCCTCCGCCAGAAGCGCTCGGCGGCGCTGCCGGTGTTCCATGGCGTCCCCTGCGGGATCAAAGATCTCACCCCGATGCGCGGCACGTTCACGCGCTTCGGCTCGCGAGCGTTTCGCTACTTCATCTCCCCGGTCGACGCCTCCACCGCGCGGCTGGTGCGGGCGGGGGGCTTCGTGGTGCTCGGCAAGCTCGCCACCTCCGAGTTCGGCGCGCTCCCCGTCACCGAGCCCGCGATCCATCCGCCGACGCGGAACCCCTGGCGTCTCGGCCACACCCCGGGCGGCTCGAGCGGCGGCTCGGGCGCCGCGGTCGCGGCCGGGCTGCTCCCCATCGCGCAGGGCTCCGACGGCGGCGGGTCGATCCGGATCCCCGCCGCCTTCTGCCACCTCTACGGCTTCAAGCCCTCCCGTGGCCTCCTCGGCAACCTGCACGGCGCGACGAACGTGTTCGGGTTGAGCGTGATGGGTCCGCTGAGCCGCACCGTGGAGGACGCGGCGGCGATGCTCGACGTGCTGCGCGGCTGCCCCCAGGTCGAGGCGCTCGCCGCAGCCAACACCTGCCTCGGACACGCGCGCAGCGAGCTCCCCAGGGTGAAGGTGCGGTTCTGCACGGAGACGCCGATCTGCGATACCCTCCCCGAGGTGCGTCGCGCGGTGGAGCAGGCCGCGCGCCTCTTGTCCGAGCACGGCTGCGAGGTGGGGCCCATCGCTCCTCCCGACGGGAGCGCCGCGGAGTTCCTCCCGATCTGGCAACGCCAGATCGCGGTCGTCCCCGCCATCAGCGAACGACTGCTACAACCGATGACGCGGTGGCTGCGCGCCGGTGGGCGCGAGGTGAGCCTCGAGGCGGGGCTCGCGCTGCGCGACGATCTCTCACGGCGGGTCACCGAGCACTTCGCCGACGCCGATCTGGTGATCACCCCCACCGTCCCCGTCTTGCCGCCGTCCGTGGGCGCCTACGAAGGCATGAGCCCGCCCGACATCTTCGAGGCGATCTCGAGCATCGGCGCGTTCACCGCCATCTTCAACGTCACCGGTCAGCCAGCGGCCTCGATCCCCGTCGGCTTCGTCGATGGCCTGCCCATCGGCATTCAGCTCGCGGGCCGACCCGGCGGCGACACCGCTCGGGGGCGGGCGCCGCTCGGCCAGTGTGGGGACGGGCTCGTGCTCACGGTGTCGCGCTGGCTCGAGCAGGCCATGCCGTGGGACACCGCCCGGCCCGCCGCCTTCGCCTGACCGCTGAGCGCAGCGCGCGGCGCTCATCAGGCGAGGAGCGCGGCGAGGAGGCCGACGACCGTCGCGGCGCCTAGGGCCGCGGCTACGATCCGGCCGAATCTCCAGCCCCCGGTGGAGATCGCGATCCCCGTCTTGGTGGCGCTGTTGGAGATGACGGCGATGGTGATCGCGATGGCCCCCACCTTGGGCACGAGCTCTCCGTCGCCCACCTGCTCGGAAACCGACAGGGTGATGGCGTCCACATCGGCCAGGCCGCTCACCAGCGAGGCGATGTAGAGCCCGCTGTCGCCGAGGTGCAGCTTGGCGAGCTTGAGCAGAAAGAGGATGAACACGAAGAAGGCCGCGAACTTCACCGCCGGCCCCACCGAGAACGGGTTCTTCAGCGGCACCTCGGTGCTGGCGCCGCCTTCGCCCTTCTGCTTGTCGGCGGTGAACCACAAGAGCACCGTGGCCGCGGCGGCGGCGAGGGCCATCCCCCCCACCGACCACACGAGCTGCAGGAACAGCGGGCGGTCGAGCAGGGCAACCACCACCAGCACACGGACGAACATGGTCGCGTTGGCGGCGACGGTGGAGAAGGCGCAGATAGCGCTGAGCTGAGGCGCCTCCTTGGCTTGCTGGGCCATGGCGGCCGTCACCGCGGTCGATGAGGTGAGACCGCCGATGAAGCCGGTGAGGCCGATCCCCTTCTTGGCGCCGAGGAAGCGGGTGAGGAAGTAGCCAGCGAAGCCGATGCCCGAGATGAGCACCACCAAGAGCCCCACCTTGTAAGGATTGAAGGCCTCGTAGGGATCGAGCGCCCGGTTGGGGAGGAGCGGCAGCACGATGAGCACCACCACCAGAAACTTCAGCGTGTCGGTGAGCTCCACCCGCCGCACCTTGCGCACCAGCGCGTGCGTGCTCCGTTTCGACGCGAGCACCACCGCGAGCACGATGGCGAGCACCGCCGCGAGGTGAGGGTGAGCGCGGCACATCAAGCCGAGCCCGGTGGTGGCGACACCTGCGAGCTCCGTGGTGATCCCGAGCCCCTGCTCCCGATCGCGCAGGTACATCGCCACGATGAGCGTGGTGGCAGCGCCGAGACCCACTGGCGCCACCCACGGCCACTGTTCGGCCAGCACCGCCGTGATGTAGCCGAGCAGAGACAGCGCGGCGAACGTGCGCATCCCCGTCGAGTCTGGGATCTCGACCTCGGTGAGCGCCTTCACCTCCGGCGCCTCGGACTCCCCCGCCGCCTTCCCCGGCGCGTCAGACTCCCCCGCCGTCGTCTCCTCTGCCGCGTCGGACTCTCCCGTCGCGTCAGACTCCCCCGGCGCGTCAGACTCCCCCGCCGCCTGCTCCCTCGTCGCGTCAGACTCCCCCGCGGGCTTCGCCCCCTCGGTCACCTCTCCCCGCTCCACGAGCGTCCCGAACGAGCGCTCGAGCCCGATCAACACGCCGATGCCGAGCGCGTAGGCGATCTGAGCCGCCACTTGCAGATCGAGGTTCACGTCATGAGAACGTCACCAAACCGCCCCCCGCCGTCAATCGAAGACATCCACCCCTGGGCCACACGCGCAACCAGCGTACAACCCAGACCGAGTTGTGGCGCGCCGAGCCTGCCACGAGACGACGCAACGCGTCCGTCAATCCCGCGACCGGGCTCCCCGCGCACTCCGGCCACGCCGGTCGAGTGTAGACTTGGTCCGTAGTACCTGCACGGGACGCGGTCCGCTCAATCCTCGTCGGTGATGTTCGACTCGAGCTCGGCGAGCCTCGCGTTTGCGATCTTCAGCTTGGTGAACGCGTCCTTGACAGCCTTGCTCACCCACTGCGTGTCGGCGCCCGGAACCACCACGAGCTCGCCCAGAACCGTGTCGAGGTGTGCCTCGGCGTCGCTGATCGCAGCCCTCGCCGCGTCGAGCTTCGAGCGCTTCATCGTGTCCTCGAGCTCGTCGAGCGTCGCTCTCGCGGCGGTCAGTCGCGCCGATGCGGCGTGCACAGCCTCGCTCACCTCCGCCATGTCGGCCCGTGAAACCACCGCGTCGTTCGCGATCACGTCCCGAAGGTTGTGCTCGGCGTCGCGTATCCCCTCCTTCGCCGCCTCGATCTTCGCCTTGAGAACTACGTGAGCCATGACATGCCACCTTTCACGCATGCTGCCACCAACCCGTCCCAGCGTATCGTGAAAGCAGCGAAAAACAGGGCAACGGTCGGCGGCACCGGCCCGCGGGAGAGGGATGGGACCGCCGCGGGGGGGGGCGGGGGCGAGTGGTTTGCGCGTTCGAATATGTGCCCGTGCTAGTGCGAGACGGGGAGGAGCTCGCGCTGGAGCGCATCCTCGACGCTGAGGAGCCAGGCGGTGGCGGCGACGAGTGTCTCGAGCGCGGGGTCTTCCGCGAGGGCGAGCAGCAGCGCGGCTCCATGTTCGAGGCCCACGCGAGCGAGCTCGGCGGCTGCGCGGTGGGCCCGTTCGCCGCGCCACGCGGGGCCATGCTCGAGGCCCCCGATGAGCCAGCCGGCGAGCTCGTCGCGCATCGTGGCGAGGGCCACGAGGCGTGTGTCGGGCGGGGGGAGCTCGGCTTCGTTGCCTTCATGGTGCACCTCACGGAGCGTCAGGTCGGGCGCGTCGAAGTCGAGGCTGATCGGGCGCGGCTCGGTGCCGGTCCAGGCGGCGATCGGATCGATGCGTAGGCCACGACAGGGCTTGCCGTCGGTGGTCGCGCCGAGGGACACGCGGGCGAGGAGGTGGGAGGGCGCGGCGAGCCAGCGGGGGAGGGCTTCGAGCGCGGCGATGCGTCGCGCGGTGTGGGCGCGGTATGGCAACGAGGCGCTCACGCTCTCTCCGGACGCGAGGCGGACACCGAGCTCGAGGGTCTGCCGGACCGCATCGAAGCGAGGCCGGTAGCGTTGCTGAGCATCGACGGCGATCACCGCGACCACGGCGCGCCGTTCCGCGAGCAGAGCGGGAACGCACGACGGGGCGCAGAGGTGGGCGAGCTCCGCGCGCGAGGTGACCACACCGCTCAGCGTGGCGATCGGAGGGGCAGCCGCCACTCGCTCCACGCGCGCGTCACCCTCGGCCGCGAGCGCGCCCGACGCCGCGACCCGCCCGTTGCCGAGCCTGAAGGTCTTGCCCGCGAGCTCGCGGGGGCTCCGCCGATCCCACAGGGGCAGCTCGTAGAGCCGCTGCGGATCGCGCTCTTCCCCGCGGCCGAGCACCGCGCTCACGATGCGGCCGTCGCTCGCAAAGAAGCTGCGCACGAGGCTGCCACGGTCGCTGGCCGCGCCTTCGGCGCCGAGCCCGATGAGCGCGACGCGCGTGACGGGGAGGTGTTGTGCACGCGCGCAGCCGACCACCGCGAGCGTGGGCCGGTCAGGATCGTGCGCGAAGCGCCGCGCCGCCCCCAGGCGCGCGGCGAGCGCGGTGAGCTCTTCGAGCCAGGCGCCGCCGTCGAAGCGCGCGGAGCGCTCGTGATAGGCAGCGAGCAAGCGCGCGAGGCGGCGCAGACCGCGCGCGGCGTTGGGAAAGCTCGCGCCTGTCGCGGCGAGCTCGCCGGCCAAGAGCGCTTCCCTGGCCACGTCGGGGAGGTGATCGAGACCGGTGGCGGCGATGTCCCGCGCGAGCGCGACCAGGTCGTCGATGACCGCGGTGTCGTCGATGGTGGGCGCCCCCAGTCGTTCGAGATCCCGCCGCGCGCGAAACGAGAGCGCGCCCATGACCCGATGCACACAGACCTCGCGTCGGCCGCAGGAGCAAGCAGCAGCGCTCAGCGCCTCGTCGGGGGCGAAACGCACACGCACGCCGAGATCGGGGAACACCACCGCGGCGGTAGGCTCGTAGACCGCCCGAACGCCGTCGAGCAAGAGCTGCGCGGCGCGACGGACACCGTTCGGCCCGGCCTCCCGCGCCAACTCGTCGTCGCCGAAGCTCGGTGTCCACGCCGTCGCGTCTGGCGGGCCGGCGCGCGCTCGCAGGTAGAGCACGCTCCGCACCCGATGCAGACACAGCTTGCGAGCGGGGCAGGTGCACGTGGCGCTCGGCAGCCCGCTCGCCGGGAGATGGCACGTCGCGTCCGCCCAACGAACGGTACAACCGTTGTCGTCGCTCTCGATCTCGGGTGGGGTCACCGCGCGCTGGGCGCGCGAGAAGGTGAGCTTGCTCGCGGCGGCGATCAGATCCGCGTCCGAGAGCTGCGCGATCCACGCCGGGGTCGTCACGCGCGCTGCTCCTGCAGCACCGCGGCGATGCAACGGATGAGCTCGTGGGGGCTGGCCGCGAGCACCCGCGCCCCCAGCGCGGCGAGCCGTCGACCCAGCGCGCGGTCGTAGTTGGGAGCGGCGTCCTCATCGAGCGCAGCGGCCACGATCACGCGCACCCCGGCGCCGAGCAGCTCGGCGACCTGCGCGACCAGGCGCTCCTCGTCGCCGCCTTCGTAGAGATCCGTCACCAGCACCAACAGCGTGCGCCGTGGCTCGGTGACGTGGGTGGCGCACTCCTTCACCGCGCCGGCGATGTCGGTGCCGCCGCCGAGCTCCACCCGCATCAAGAGCTCCACCGGATCGCCGAGCAGGTCGGTCACGTCGACCACGTGATGATCGAAGAGCAGCAGGCGCGTGTCGAAGCGCGGCGTCACGGCCAGCACCGAGGCGACGATGGCGCTGTGGATCGCGCTCGCCACCATCGAGCCCGACTGATCGACACACACGATCGTGCGCCAACGTCGCAACGCGCGCGGGCGCTTGAACCACGGGCGCTCGACGATGAGGCGCCGGCGAGCGCGGTCGTAGTGCGCGAGATTCCGCGCGATGGTGGTCTTCGCGTCGAAGTCGCGCGCGCGACCGAAGAGCGACGGCCGCGGCGCTCTCCGCTTGCCGAGGAGCCGCTCGACCTCGGGCCGGAGCGCGGCGGTGAGCCGGTCGGCCATCCGGCGCACGAGCCGTTTGGCAAGCCGCAGCGCTTCCGGCGCCATGCGATCCTTGAGGCGCAGCAGCACTTCGAGGAGCGGCAGCGACGGCTCCAAACGCTCGAGCACCTGAGGATCGGTGACGATCTCGAAGAGGCCGTAGCGCTCGAGCGCGTCGCGTTCGAGACGCTCGCGCACCGCCTGGGGAAACAAACGCGGCGTGCGCTCGATCCACGACGCGACGGTCATCAGCTCGCGGCCGCACCCGCCGCGGAGCCCTCGCTCAGCGCGAAGGTGCTCCCGGTCATAGAGAAACGACAGGAGCGCGTCGGCTTCGATGTGTTGCTCGGGCAAGGGCAGCGGCTCGTCGGCGAAGCGCCCCAGCACCAGCCGCCAGCGCGCCCCGAGCCGCGGATCGGAGCGACGGGGGGCGGCCGGTGGTGCGGCGTGCTCGGCCGCCGGCGTTTCGATGACGAGGCCCCAGGGCTCGAGCTGGTCGCGCACGCGGCGTTCTACCGCGGCCAACGAACCATCGTCGTGCGCCTCGGGCTTCGGTGGCGGTTCCGACCGCGCGAAATGCGAGAGCGAGACAGCGAGCCGGCGGATCTCCCACGGGGTGAGCCGGGTGTGCGCGCGGCGGAGGCCGGGCAGCACACAAAGGAAGGTGTCGTCGTCGATCGTGAGCAACACCTCCGAGAGCCCGTCGAGCAGGCCCGCGTGGTCTTGGTAGGCGCGGCGCTCGGTCTCGAGCAGCCCAGACCAAGCGCGCCCCGCCGCGTCGGGGTGCGCGCGCCCTTCGAGCACGTGACCGCGCACCGCTCGCAGCACATCGCTCAGCGAGCGCGCGCCCCTCGCCCACGAGAGCGCCTCGGCGGCCACGTGCACGCCGGGGGCAGGGCCCAAGCGCGGCATGAGCCCGAGCAGGCGATCGCGCAGCTCGGGGCCACGCCCGTGCCGCGCCGCGAGCACCGACAGCACCGAAAGTCCGGCGATGGCGCTCGGTTCGTCGTCGGCCGAGACACGCGTGAGGTCGTCGAGCAACGTGAGGGCACGGTCGATGCAGGCCCTCATACACGGCTCGAGCCCGGCCACGCGCCGCTCCCCGGCCGGGGCGAGCGCGGCCCGATGGCGCTCGAGCAGCCAGAGATCGCACGCCGCCGCGAGTGTCTCCTCGAGGCGCGACTCCCGCGAGAGGTGATCGCTGAGGAGCGCGGTGACCTCCGGGAGCGCGGCGTGGAGGCCCATGGCGCACGCTTCGAGCACGCGCCGGGCCGCGTTTGCGGCGGAGGGGCGTCCCTCGTGCAGCCGCTCGAGCAGTCGCGCGACGGCCGCTTCTTCGAGCGTGGGTCCGTAGGCCGAGCGCTCGATCAGCTTGGCGCCTGTCTCGTCGCCGAAGTGGATCGCCCAGCGCTGCTCGACACGGTCGAGGTTCTCGCCCTCGAGGTAGCGTGGACCGGCGAGCTGCTTGGCGTAGGGGATATCGAGATAACCGAGGCGCGCGAGCCTCTCGGCGCGACGGCGATCGGTGCGCGAGCGCAGCGGCGACAGCCTCTTGTCGGCGCGCTCGCCCACGTCCGGGAGCTTTAGCGCCCGCAGCGTGGCGCGTACGTCCGTCACGAGCGGTGGGTCCCCGGCGCGGGGTCCGAGCCGCCCGCGGCGTTCGCCGATGAGCGCCCGATCCACGAGCCCGAGCACACGTTCATCCCCGCGACTCCACGCGCTCGAGATGCCGTCGCGCAGATCAGCGAGCGTCGGCGCCGGCCGATCACGCAGCGCGGCGACCCCGCGCACCTGCGTGGCCGCGGCGATCACCTCGGCGGTGCTCAGCGGATGACCCTCGCGCCGCACGGCGCACGCGATCTCGACGAGCGTGCGCAGCCACGTCCGCTGCTCCCATTGCCCTTGCCGAAACCCCGGCGCCTCACCGCCAACGCCAAGGTGGTGCAGCTTGTCGAAGGTGATCGGACAGAGGTGAATGCCGTGCTCCTTCGGGGGCTCATCGGGGAGGGCCCCCTGCGCGGCGGCGAGGGCGCGCTCGATCCCGGGCACGTGCACCGCCCCACACACCAACACCGTGTCGTCTCGCGCCTCACGCAACGCAGCCGCCATGTGTCGCTCGCGCCGATCGAAGCCGCGCGCGCGGCTCGCCTCCTCGTCGAGCTCGCCGGCGAGCCAGCGTCCATAGTTGGCGACGCGCTCGAAGAAGCTCTCCCAGCGCTCGTCGCGGCCTTCGAACAGGGCGTCCCACAGCTCGTCGAGATCGCGGGCGCGCGCCTGTCTCAGCGCGCACTTCACCGCTGCCGAACGCGGCGTCTCGCGGCGATGCGACGCGTTCACGCCGAGGCGCACGTAAGAAGGCACGTCACAGAATCGGGCGGCGGCACCATTGCGCTTTGCCCAACGAAACGCCACCAGCTCGGGGGAGAAGTCGCTCAACGGATACCAAGCCACCTGCCGCGCGTGGGCAGCCGTGGTCTGGTGCGCGAACAGCGCCACCGGGGTGCAGAGCTCGGGATCGGCCAGCGCGTCGCTCGCGGTGAAATCGCTCGGCCCCTCGACGAGCACGAGGCGCGGCCGCAAGCTCGCGAGCGCCGCTTCGAGCTGCCGCGCCGACGATGGCGACAGGTGACGCACGGGCAAGACACGCCGCGTCAGATCCGTTCGCGCGCCTCGTAGAATGCCTTCCATGCCTCGCTCGACTCGGCGCGGCGGCGCGCGACACGCGCGAAGTAGTCGCGAACGCAGCGCGCGTCGTCAGGCTCGTCCTTGAGCACCGTGCCCACCAAGTGCTCGACGAGGGTCGCCGGCGTCGCCGCGCCGCCGCGGTAGTGGTGCGCGTGGAGCGCGGCGGTCGCCCCCACCGCGACCGCCTCCGCGGTCGACAAGACGGTGCTCGGTCGCTCGAGCCGGTCCCCGTCGTCGCTGATCCCCGCGCGCAGCTCCTGAAACACCGTCACGAGCAGCGTGCTCACGTCGCTGTGGAGTCCTCCCGCGATGCCGGCGTCCGCGAGCTCGCGCGCCACCTCCTTCTCGACGAGCGCGATCTCCAGCGCGCGATCGCGGAGCGGCGTCACCGTCTCGAAGTTGAAGCGCCGCTTCAGCGCCGCGCTCATGTCGTTCACGCCACGATCGCGGGTGTTGGCGGTGGCGATCACGTTGAACCCGCGCGCGGCGATCACCGTCTCCCCGAGCTCGGGGATCGCCATCACCCGATCCGAGAGCGGCGACACGAGCGCGTCCTGCACCTCGGCACCACAACGGGTAATCTCCTCGAAGCGTACGAGCTTCCCCTCCCGCATGCCGCGGAGCAGCGGTCCCGCCACGAGCGCCTCGGGGCACGGCCCGCGATCGAGGAGCAGCGCGTAGTTCCAGCCGTACTTGATCTGATCTTCTGTCGTCGCCGCCGAGCCCTGGATGGTCAGGGTGGACGAGCCGCCGATCGCCGCCGAGAAGAGCTCGGAGAGCATGGTCTTCGCGGTGCCCGGCTCTCCAATCAAGATGAGGCCCCGCGCGCTCGTGAGGGTGACCACCGCGCGCTCGACGAGCGCGTCGTCGCCGTAGAACTTCCGACCGACCGCCACGCTGTCGCCGTCGGGGTGGGCGATGGGCTCCTCGAGCCCGATGATGAAGTCGCTCACCGCGCGCGGGCTGAGCTTCCAGCCCCGTGGCCGTGCGCGCGTGTCGACGTGAGCCAGCGCCTCCAGCTCGCGCCGGAAGCGCTCTTCACGCAACGGGCTCTCGGTCTCCGCCATCAGCTCACGATACGCTGAACCGCGAGCCGCGCCTCGCTGAACGCGACCGGATCCACGTCACCCGCCCGGAGGTGCTCCCCGGTCAGGCGGCTGAAGCTCAGGCTCTGAAGCTCGATCTCGTCACCCCAGCTGGGATCCGACACCGCGTAGCCCGAGTGGCGGAGCTCGACCACCACCCCGCGGGAGGGGAGCTTGAACCACTCGTCGTACACCATGCCCGCGTCCTGAGGTGAGCCGCGCAGCCACCCCGCGTCGCGACAGCGCCTCACGAACGTCGAGGGCGCCAGCTTCTCCTTCGGCAGCGACTCGTCGTCCGCGCCTTCGAACAGCGGCCGCGAGAGCTGGTCGAAAGGCTGCACCACCGACGCGTCGTCGATATGCGCGAGCCACGCGCGACGCCGCTCCGCGTCGATCTCC
>CAYOAL010000112.1:0-33909 GCA_964401935.1 uncultured Polyangiaceae bacterium | reverse complement strand
GGGGCGTGGGCGAGCCATGCGCCCTATCGACACGAGCGACGCCGATGTTGCCGCCTTCGTCCCGCCGAGCACGAATGCGACACGAAGACGCGCGCGAGGGCGCGTGCAGCCAGCGCAGCTCGAGCGTGCCCAACAAGGCTTGCCCCGTCGGCACAACCCCTTGGAGCTCAGCTGCAACCGCCCGACCGACGAAGGACGGAGGGGGAGAGCCGGGAGGTCCTTCCGAGGGTGGTGGGTCGCCCCCATGCGCCATGGCGGCGGCGCGTGGGTGGCGGGGTGTGACCGAGGGTGGCGCGGGCGGGGCCACTGGGGGGGCGGGAGGTGTGACCGAGGGTGGCGCGGGCGGGGGCGGGGCGCGAGGTGTGACCGAGGGTGGCGCGGGCGGGGCCGGGGCGGGGCCGGGGCGGGGCCGGGCGGGGCGCGAGGTGTGACCGAGGGTGGCGCGGGCGGGGCCGGGGCGGGGCGCGAGGTGTGACCGAGTGTGGCGCGAGGTGTGACTGAGGGGGGCGGTCGTCACTGGGCGCGTTGCCGCTGTTGATGGGGCGGTGACTTTGAGGGGTTTGGCGGATGTCGGGGTTCAACGCTTGCATCAGTGCTCGGGGGAGAGCTCGGGGATGCTCGGGGAGTGCTCGGGGAGAGCTCGGGGATGCTCGAGGAGTGCTCGGGGAGAGCTCGGGGGTCGGGTGAGCTGCATCGCTTGGTCGGCGCGTCTACAAGGGGTCATGGGAGATTGCAGACGCCCGCGCCGGTGGGTCCCGTTGGTCTTGGCTCCGTGGTGGCTCGGAGCGACCTTGCTCGCGTGCGGAGGGGCGCCGCCGTCGCAGGCCCCTGGGGTCCAGAGCGACAGGGAGACCAAGACGGTCGAACCGGGCAAGTCGATCGCGCTCAGCACCAACGACTTCGAGCAGGCGGAGGACGAGCTCCAGGCCGCGTTCAGCGGGGACGGTGCGACCTCCGTCGGTCCTGCGGAGCCGTCCACCGATCCGAGCCGGCCTTTGCTCGACCCCAAGGCCAGGCCCACGAACGGGGACGACGGAGAGGAGATCTTCGCCCTCGACAAGCAGAACCGCTGTTCGGTGGCTTGCAAGGCGTTCGCGTCGATGAAGCGGTCTGCCGACAATGTGTGCGAAATGACGAGCGAAGACGACGAGCGTTGCGAAGGCCTGCGGGATCGCGTGGAGCGAGCGCGTCGCGTCGTGAAGGCGAGCTGTCCTGCGTGCGACGCGGCGCGGTGAGCACCGACGCCGGGCTCCACGTGTAAGCTCCCCCCACGAAGGGCGTTCCAGTCGCGGTACCATGTCTCGTTCGCGCCTCCTCCCCCGCAGCCTGCTGGCCCCGCTCGCCTTGGCCGGCGCCGTCGCGGGGAGCGCCGCGTGCAGCAAACAAGCCGCCGACACCGGCGTCGGCCGCGAGCCGGTGATGAAGACCGCCACCGAGGCGGCCGCGGTGTTCGACGACGCCGAGCAGGAGCTCGGCGCGGCGCTCCGCGGGAAGGCGGCGCCACCACCGACGGGCGCCGACGCGTTCGAGGCGCCAGAGCCGCTGCCAGCCCAGCCTTCACCCCCCGATCCGAGGCCCGCGTCCGAGTCGCCTCAGCCGGAGACCAGGCTCGCCGCGGAGAGTCCGTGCACCAAGGCCTGTCGCGCCTTGGCCTCGATGCGACGCGCCGCCGATCGCCTGTGCGAGCTGACCGGCGAAGGCGACGAGCGCTGCCAGGACGTCCGCGACCGGGTGAAGGTGGCGCGAAAGCGGGTGCAGTCCCGCTGCCCTGCGTGTGGGGAGTGAGCCGCCGTCCAGCTCGACAAGTGCTTCTCGCAGGACCCGCTGCCCTGCGTGTGGGGAGTGAGCCGCGGTCCAGCTCGACAAGTGCTTCTCGCACGACCCGCTGCCCTGCGTGTGGGGAGTGAGCCCAAGAGCGTCAGGTGCTGCGGGTGCGCGCGCTCGGATCTGCTCGGGGGAGGGTTAGGTTTTCAGCGCGAGGGCGGTGATGTTGTCGATCCCGCCGGCGTCGTTGGCGAGGGCCACCAACAGCTCGCACACCTCGCTCGCGTCCTCGACCAGATCCAGGGCCTCGAGGATCTCGTCGTTGGAGATCAACCCGCTGAGCCCGTCGGAGCACAACAGGTACGTGTCGCCCTTGTTCACGGTGCAGGTGGTGACGTCCACCTCCACCTCGGGGTCCATCCCGAGCGCGCGGGTGATGATGTTGGTTGGGAGCCGGGCCAGATCCTCCTCGCTCATCGAAGGATCGAGGGCGAGCGCTTCGTTCACCAGCGAGTGGTCGCTGGTGAGCAGCTCGAGCGCGCCCCTCCGAATGCGATAGCAGCGGCTGTCACCCACGTGGGCGATGTACATCTCCTCGCCCTCCTCGGGGAGGTGGGCGGCGACGACCGTGGAGCCCATCCCGTAGTGTCCCAGGTTGTCGGCGGAGGCGCTGAACACGTCGTGGTTGGCCTTGCGGATCGCCGCGACCAGGCGCTGGGCCCCGAGGGGGAGGCGGGCATCCTCTGGCGCCGCGAACTCTCCAAACGCGTGGTCTTGCGCCGTCACCTCGAAGAAGTTGGCGACCGACAGCCGCACCATCGCGCTCGCCACGTCGCCCGCTTGGTGCCCTCCCATGCCGTCGGCCACGAGGAAGATGCCGAGGTCGGGCCTCAGCAAATACGTGTCTTCATTGTGGTCACGAACGCGGCCGACGTCTGTGGCAGCCCCAGAGACGTGTCGGCCCCTTCGGCGAACGAAGCCGCTCACCCGCCCACCTTTGCCTGCGTGAGCGCCAGGTTGCAAGCATCACGGGCACTTCGCGGTGTGTTGGCGAGAGCGTGGCCGGCGCCGACGGCGAGGCACCTCGGGTCGCGAAGGCCGAGTTTGGCCTGGGGCCCTCGGGCTCGCTACCCTAGGGGCTGGACCGATGCGGCGCTCACGTTCGCTCTGGGCCGCCCTCGCGGCGGTGTTGTACGTCGGGGCGGCAGCGCTCCGCGTCGCTCCCGACGATCGCGCGGTGTGGGTGGCGGTGGGGCTCGCGCCGGCGCTCCTGCTCCTCGGGTGGAGGCTCACGGTGCCTCCCGAGCGGGGCGTGGATCAGATCCTCCCTGGAGCGCGCGCTGCGGCCCGATGGGTGGTGGCGGGGGTGGCGCTCGGGCTCTCGGGGTGGCTGGCTCCGAAGGGGCCGTCCTTCGAGGTGGCCATGCGCCTCGGCCTGGGAATGGCGGCAGTGGGCAGCCTCGTCAGCTTGGCTCGCGTGGGCTCGCTCGGGGGGGTGGCCGCGGTGCGGACCCGACCCCCCTACCAGGCGGCGGTGGTGTGCGGTCTGCTGTGGGCTGGCGCGGCGGGCGTCTCGGCCCATGCCGCGCTCGGCAGCGCGAACGCGCCCGGGCTCGACACGCTCGGTGCGGCCTACGCGGCGCTCGCGGCCGCGCTCGGCACCGAGGCCATCACCGTGGTGGCGGCCTATCGGATCCACGTGGAGCGTCGCTTCGAGCTCGGCGTGGCAGAGCGGACGGCGGCTGCGCTGTGGTTGAGCCTCATCGCGATGTCGCTCGGGATCTTCGCCGCGCTGATGGGCGTGGGGGAGCCCGAGCGAGTGGTGCCGGTGGCGAGCCTGGTCGGCTCGGTGGCGGTCACGATCAGCACCGTCTCGCAGCGACCCGCGCTCATCTCCAAGGTGTTGCGCGTCACGGCGTCGCTCACCCTCTTGTGCGCCCCGGTCGCGTCGGTGGCGGTCGTGGTGGCCTACAAGGCGCCGACGCATGCCGGCGCGGTGGTGTTCGCCGTCACCATCGCCGCCGGGCTGCTCGGCCTGCTCGCACCCCTGCTCGCCCGCCGCCTCGCGCCGGAGCGCGGGCTGTGGCTCGCGGTGCTCGACGACGCGCTGCGGGCGGCCAAAGATCCCGATCCGCGTCAGGCGGTGACGGCGGTGCTCACCGTGATCCGCGACGGTCTCGGCGAAGACGCCGGCGAGGCAGCGCTCTATCGGCTCGCCTCCCGCGACCGGGTGACCGTCGACCGCGCCGGCTATTTGCACACCGCCGAGCTCGAGGCCCCCCCGAGCTTGATCGACATCGCGGCCGAGCAACCCGAGCGCGTGATCAGCACCGAGGCGCTCCGCTCGGTGGAGGTTCACCGCCCGGAGCTGCGCGACGTGGTGGCGTGGCTCGACGTGCGCGGGACGGGCATGACCGCCTTGGTGTTCGACGAAGAGGTGTGCGTCGGCGTGCTCACCTGGCCGGCGGCGGGCCGCGTCGCGCCGCTCAGCTACGAGGAGATCCGCGCCGCCCGGCTCCTCGCCGATCACCTCGGCGCCGTCACCGGGGCCGCCTCTCAGCTCGCCCGCTCGCGCTCGCGGGAGCTCGAGGCGGAGAACGCGACCCGCGAGGCAGAGGCACAGGTGCGAGCGCTCCGGGGCGTGATCGAGCGCCAGGCGCGCCGACAGCGAGCGCTGTCGGAGATGCTCGCCCGCCCCGCGCGCATCACCAGCTACAGCCCCGCCGCGAGCACCGCGCTGGTCGCGGCCGAGCGTCTCGGCCAACACGGGGGCGGCGTCGCCATCGTCGTGCCCCCAGGCGTGGATCCGTTGCCATGGGCTGCGGTCATCCACCTCGCGTCTCCGCGTCATGATGGCACCCTCCTCGTGGTGGACGCCAACCTCCCCGCCGATCACCCCATCGAGCGGTGGATGGACTCCGCCTCGTCGCCCTTCGACGCGGCCCGCGACGGCACGCTGGTGATCGTGGAGCCCCACGCCCTGCCCCTCGAGACGCAGCGCTACGTTGGCACCCAGCTCGCCCCCGACACCGGGCTCATCGTCGTTCTGCCCGCGCACGAGGGGGCGACGACCGCCGCGCTCGACCCTCACTTTCTCGAGCGGCTCGGCGCCGAGCGCTTGGTGATCCCCAGCCTCGCCGACCGCGCCGAAGATCTACGGGCGCTCGCCCTGCACAAGCTCTCTCGCATCGGCGCGCGGATCCGCGGCCGCCCCTACGGCCTGTCCCTGAAGGCGCAGGAGCTTCTCAACGAGCACGACTGGCCCGGGAACGAAGACGAGCTCGACGCGGTGCTGCTGCGCGCCGCCCTCGCCACCGGTCCCGAGGACGTGGTGCAGGCCACGACGCTCGGCGCGGTCATCGCCGCCGTTCCGCTCGACGAGTCGGGCCCCCACCCCCGCCGCACCACCGGGTGACCCCTCAGCGCACGAGGTGCTCGCGTCGCTTGCGGTAGTGGTAGGCGAGCTGCGCGGCGTCGTAGCGCGACGCGCGGCCTTCGGGGCAAGCGTCGCGGATGGCGAGCCATGCCTCCCAGTGTTCCTCCACCGTTCCACCGAGCGCGAGGGCGGCCTCGAAGGCGGGAACGCACGGCTCGTCGCAGGCACTGCACGGGTTGGGGGCCACCGGAGCTGGCGGCGGCGGACCCGACAGATCGACGAGCACGAGGGCGCGGAGCGCGACCCAGGGACCATGGCGTGGGTGCAGCGACAGCTGCGCGGGGGACAGGTGGAGAAAGCCCGACCGGTGGGCGATGCGCTGGAACGGCAGGTAGCGCCCGCCGTAGGGGCGATGGGAGAAGAACGTGTGCGTGGGCGCCGGGAGCCCGGCCACCGCCGCCGACACCACGCGCTCGGTGTGCTCGTCCACCGGGTGTTCGGGGAGCGCTCCGCCCCGTCGCAGCGCGCGGCGGAGGATCGGCCACAGCGCGCCGGAGTTGCCGAGCAAGATCCCGAGCGCGTCGCTGCGGAAGCCGGCGGGCAGCGCGAGGTCGCCGGCGATGAAGGTGCACGACAGAGGGTGGGCGAGGTCGAGCCCGCCGTCCCGGCAGGACGCCTCTACGCGGGCGAAGACGGCGCGCCAGTCGTCGTGGGACACCGCTGTCGCGTGACACGCGCGCGCGGCGACGGCAACCGCGTCGAGAGCGCCGGGCTCACGGCGCGGCGCGCCGAGACCGTGGACGTGGACGCTCGACGTGAGGCGTTTTATTGCTGCGCTGGCCATGGCTCTCCCCGTCTGCCACCCATCCACCATCGTCATCTTCGGAGGGACGGGGGATCTGTCCCGTCGCAAACTGCTCCCCGCCCTCGCGCGGCTCGTGGCGGGACACCACATCGACGCCCGCTCCCGTGTCCTCTCGGTGGGGCGCGACGCCGACCGTGACGACGTGTGGATGAGGGACGTGGCCCGCGCCGCGCTCTCCGAGGCGGGGATCGATCCGAACAATCCGCTGGTGGAGCGCATGGGCTACCAGGCCGTCGACGGCCCGGAAGACTACGCGGCGTTGGCGGCGCGGCTCGAGGCGCTCGAGGCGGCCGATGAGCGGCCAGCGAACCGCGTGTTCTACCTCGCGCTCCCACCGCGTGCCTTCCGTCCTACGATCGAGGGCCTCGGCGGGGCCGGTCTCAACCGCTCGGGGGGCTTCACCCGCATCGTCGTCGAGAAGCCGTTCGGCCGCGATCGCGCGAGCGCCCGCGAGCTCAACGCCTTCGTGCACACGCACTTCGACGAGAGCCAGATCTACCGGATCGATCACTACCTCGGAAAAGATCCGGTGCAGAACCTGCTCGTGTTCCGCTTCGCGAACGCGTTCCTCGAGTCACTCTGGAATCGCAACCACATCGAGGCGGTGCAGATCACGGCGGCGGAGAGCCTCGGGGTGGGGACGCGCGCCAGCTACTACGATCACTCGGGGGCGATGCGCGACATGGTGCAGAACCACCTGGCGCAGCTGCTCACGCTCGTGGCGATGGAGCCGCCGGTGTCGCTCACCGCCGACGCGATCCGCCAGGAGAAGATCAAGGTCTTGCGGTCGCTCGCCGAGATAGGCCCCGCCGACTTCGTGCGTGGGCAATACGTCGCAGGGGAGATCGATGGTCAAGAGGTGCCGGGCTACCTCGAAGCGGAGGGGATCCCACCCGACTCGACGACCGAGACTTTCGTCGCGCTCCACGCGCGCGTCGACAACTGGCGCTGGCAGGGCGTGCCGTTTTTCCTCCGCACCGGCAAGCGCCTCTCGCGCCGCCTCACCAAGATCGCCATCCGCTTCAAGGGCTCGCCGGTGGGTTTGTTTCGGGAGGCGGGCAAGGCGCTCGACACCGAAGATATTCTCATCATCACCCTCCAGCCCAACGAGGGCTTCTCGCTTCACCTCGACGTGAAGGTGCCTGGCTCTCCGTTTCGCCTCGAGCGCATCCCGCTCAGCTTCCACTACGGCGAGCGCTTCGAGACCATGCCCGAGGCCTACCAGACGTTGCTCCACGACGTGCTCACCGGCGACCAAACGCTGTTCGTGCACGCCGACGAGGTGGAGGAGTCGTGGCGCGTGTTCGCGCCGGCGCTCGACCGCACCGACCGACCTCACCCGTATCCGGCTGGCTCGTGGGGGCCGCCCGAGGCAGAGGAGCTATCCATCGTCGACAAGGAGCTGTGGCAGGGATGAGCGCGTTCGAGCTGTGCGTGCTCCCCGACGCCGAGTCCCTCGCGAGCGAGGCCTGCGAGCGGATCGTGACCCTCGCGTCTCGGGCGCGAGCGGCGGGACAGGGCCTGCGGGTGGCGCTCGCTGGCGGCAGCACACCTCGCCGCCTCTACGAGAAGCTCGCGTTGGAGCAGCGCGTCGAGTGGTCGGCCCTCGAGCTCTTCTTTGGCGACGAGCGGGTGGTGCCGCCCACCGACCCCGCCAGCAACTACCGCATGGTGCGCGAGGCGTGGCTCGATCACGTCGCGGTCCCGGCGGAGCGGGTGCACCGCATCGAGACCGAGCGCGGGGCCCGCGCGGCGGCGGCGCACTACCGCGAAGTCCTCGGCGACGCGCCCCTCGATCTGGTGTTGCTCGGGATGGGGACGGATGGACACACCGCGTCGCTCTTCCCCGACACGCCCCGGCTCGACGAGGCGACGGGGGTGCTGGTGACGCGGAGCCCGGAGCCGCCGCACGAACGGATCTCGCTCGGGCTCGACGTCATCAATCGCGCGGCCACGGTGATCCTGCTCGTGGCCGGCGCCAACAAGGCGGCGCGCCTCGAAGAGGTGTACACCCAGCGCTCGAGGCAACAACCGACATTGCCGGCGGCGAAGGTGCGCGGCGGGCGGCTCGTCTGGTTGGTGGACGAGGACGCCGCGGCGGGCCTCCGCGACCGCAGCGCCAACGAACCAACGCAACGCGTGGAGGGGTGATGACGACGGAGCACGGAGCAGACTTTGGGATGATCGGGATGGCGGTGATGGGGAGGAATCTATCCCTCAACATCGCCGACCACGGGTTCTCGGTCGTGGGCTACAATCGCGAGCCAGAGCCGCTCGACGCGGCGCTCTCGGCGTCGGACGGGCGCCTCATCCCCGCGCGGAGCTTGGGCGAGCTCGCCCAGAAGCTCGCGCGACCACGCCGGATCATGATGATGATCAAGGCGGGACCGCCGGTGGACATGGTGCTCGAGGCGCTCGTGCCCCACCTCGAGGCGGGCGACGTCGTGATCGACGGCGGCAACTCCTGGTACCAAGACACGGAGCGCCGCGCGAAGGCGCTGGCGGACGAGGGCATCCACTTCCTCGGAGTGGGCGTGTCCGGCGGCGAGGAAGGAGCGCGCCACGGACCGAGCCTCATGCCGGGGGGCGACGCGGGGGCCTACGAGCTCGTGCGGCCGGTGCTCACCGCCATCGCGGCCAAGACCGACGCGGGCGCTTGTGTCACCTACGTGGGCCCGGGCGGCGCCGGCCACTTCGTCAAGATGGTGCACAACGGCATCGAGTACGCCGACATGCAGCTCATCGCCGAGGCCTACGACGTGCTCCAGCGCGCGGGCGGCCTCGCACCCGGCGCCATCGCCGAAGTGTTCGAGCGCTTCAACGAGGGGCCGCTCGAGTCGTTCCTCGTCGAGATCACCGCCAAGATCTTTCGGAAGACCGACGGCGGGCGCCACCTCGTCGACGACGTCCTCGACAAGGCGGGCCAGAAGGGCACGGGTCGCTGGACGGCTCAGGTTGCGCTCGAGCTCGCCGTGCCCGTCCCCTCGATCGCGGCGGCCATCGACGCGCGTGTGCTCTCGAGCATGAAGCTGGAGCGGGTGGGCGCGGTGGGGCGGCTCGATGGCCCAAGAGCTCCATCCCAGAAGGGCGACCCGGCAGAGCTCGCGCGGCAGGTGGGGGCCGCCCTCGAGGCGGCCAAGATCACCGCGTACGCGCAGGGCATGGCCCTCATCGGCGCCGCCTCGAAGGAGTATGGCTGGGGCGTCGATCTCGAGCAGATCGCCCGTATCTGGAAGGGTGGCTGCATCATCCGCGCCCGCTTCCTCGACGACATCATGCGCGCCTACAATCACGACCCGAAGCTCGTGAACCTGATGGTCGACGAGAAGATCGCCCCGCGGCTCGGCGAGCTCGCGCCGGCCCTCCGCAGCGTGGTGCGCCTCGCGATCGAGCACGGCATCCCGGTGCCTGGCCTCGCTGCGAGCCTCGCCTACTTCGACGCCTACCGCACCCCCGATCTCCCTCAGAACCTCACGCAGGCCCAGCGCGACGCGTTCGGCGCCCACACCTACCAGAAGAAGAGCGACCCGACCGGGCCGTTCGTACACACCGATTGGCTGGATTGAAGCACCCATGTCCCGCAAGCGAACGAAGCGTCACAAGCGAGTGAACCCAGGCTCCGACGTGGCGGCGCGCTCCACGCCGTCGAGCGCGAGCCCCCAACCCACGCCGCGCGCGGAGCCCGAGGGAGGGCCTCCTTTGCGCACGCTGACCATCGACATCGGCGGCACGGGCATCAAGATGTTGCCGCTCGACGAGCGCGGCGAGGCCACCGCGGAGCGTGCTCGCGAGCTCACGCCTCGGCCAGCGCTGCCGGACGCGGTGCTCGAGGTCATCCGGGGGATGGTGGCGGCACAGGCGCCGTTCGACCGGGTGTCGGTGGGCTTCCCCGGGGTCGTGGTGCGCGGGGTGGTCAAGACCGCCCCCAACCTCGACACCGAGGCGTGGGCGGGGTGTGATCTACGCGCCGCTCTCGCGGCCATCACCGGCAAGCCGGTGCGTGTGATCAACGACGCCGATCTGCAGGGCTACGGGGTCATCGATGGCGTCGGGGTGGAGCTCGCGCTCACCCTCGGCACCGGCCTCGGCTCTGCGCTGTTCAGCGACGGCCACCTCGTGGCCAACCTCGAGCTCGGTCATCACCCCTTCGGCGACAAAAGTGGTCGCACCTACGAAGAGCGGGTGAGCGACCGCGAGCTCGCGCGCATCGGCAAGGGGAGGTTTCGCGCCCGCGTGGCCGCGATGCTGGCGCAGATTCAGCCGATCTGGAACCCAGACCGCATCTTCATCGGGGGCGGTAACGCCAAGAAGCTCGACCCCGAGGGCCTGCCTGCCAATGTGCGCCTGTTCACCAACGTGGAGGGGCTGCGGGGCGGGATGCGCCTCTGGGAGGATCAGCTCGCCAGTGACTGACGCCCCGCCCAGCGTGCTCGACGCCGAGGGGCGGCGGCTCGCCGCCGACGACGACCGGACCGCCAACTGGAAACGCTGGGGGCCCTACCTCTCGGAGCGGCAGTGGGGCACGGTGCGTGAAGATTACTCACCGGGCGGCGACGCCTGGGACGACTTTCCGCACGATCAAGCGCGCAGCCGCGCCTACCGCTGGGGCGAGGATGGCCTCTTGGGGATCTGCGATCGCCAGTGCCGGCTGTGTTTTGCGATCGCCCTCCACAACGGCGTCGATCCGATCTTGAAGGAGCGGTTGTTCGGGTTGACCGGCCCGCAAGGGAACCACGGCGAAGACGTCAAGGAGCTCTACTACTACCTCGACGCTACCCCCACGAGCTCGTACCTGTCGGGGCTCTACAAGTATCCCCAGCGGGAGTTTCCCTACGCCGAGCTGATTCGGCGCGCTCGGGAGCGAACCAAGCTCGAGCTCGAGTACGAGCTCGTGGACAGCGGCGTGTTCGACGACGATCGCTATTTCGACGTGGCCGTCGAGTACGCCAAGGCCTCCCCCGACGACATCCTCGTGCGCATCACGGTGCACAACCGCGGCCCGGACGAGGCCGCCCTCGCGCTCTTGCCCACGCTCTGGTTTCGCAACAACTGGTCGTGGGGACGCGAGGGCGAGGGCTACGGGTCGATGCCCCGTCTCGCCCGCGCCAACGGAGACGTTTTGGCCGAGCACCCCACGCTCGGTCGCATGCGGCTGTCGCTCGCACCCCACGAGGACGTCGCTCCGGAGCTGCTCTTCACCGACAACGAGACCAACCTCGCGCGCTTGTACGGGGTGACGCCGTCGCCCGCGCATCCCAAAGACGCGTTCGTCGACTACGTGGTGCATGGTGACGGCTCGGCGCTGCGACGACAAGGGTGGGGTACCAAGAGCGCGGGCCTCTACCGGCTCAGGGTGGCGCCGGGGAGCGCGGTCACGGTGAGGCTTCGTCTGCAACGAGACGAGCCGGGCGCGCCGCCTCCGTTCGATGATTTCGATGCGGTGTTCGCGGCGCGCATCGCCGAGGCCGACGCGTTCTATGCGCGGCGCGTGCCGGCGACGCTGAGCGCGGATGAGCGCAACGTGGCGCGTCAGGCCTATGCCGGCCTTTTGTGGACCAAGCAGTTCTACTACTTCGTGGTGCGGGAGTGGCTCGAGGGCGACCCCACGCAGATCGCGCCGCCCACCGAGAGGTGGCGTGGGCGCAACCACCTGTGGACCCACCTCTACAATCGCGACGTCATCTCGATGCCCGACAAGTGGGAGTACCCCTGGTACGCGGCGTGGGATCTCGCCTTCCACATGCTGCCGATGTCGCGCATCGACGCGGGCTTCGCCAAGGAGCAGCTGATCCTGTTCCTGCGAGAGTGGTACATGCACCCCAACGGGCAGATCCCGGCCTACGAGTTCAACCTCTCCGACGTGAACCCTCCGGTGCACGCGTGGGCCGTGTGGCGGGTGTACAAGATGACGGGGAGGCGTGGCGCGCGCGACGTCACCTTCCTCGCGCGGGCCTTTCACAAGCTGCTGCTCAACTTTACGTGGTGGGTCAATCGCACCGATGACGACGACAACAACCTCTTCTCGGGAGGCTTCCTCGGGCTCGACAACATCGGTGTGTTCGATCGAAGCAAGGCGCTCCCGAGCGGTGGCCAGCTCCAACAAGCCGACGGCACCGCGTGGATGGCGTTCTACTGCGGGACGATGTTGGCGATGGCGCTCGAGCTCGCGGCCCACTTTCCTGCCTACGAAGACGTGGCGTCGAAGTTCCTCGAGCACTTCGTGGCCATCGCCGACGCCATGAACAGCTTCGGCGGCACCGGGCTGTGGGACGAGAACGACGGCTTCTATTACGACCAGATCGACGTCGATCACGAGACCATCCCGCTCAAGATCCGCTCGATGGTCGGGATCATCCCCCTGTTCGCGTGCGAGCTCCTCGAGGACGAGGTGGTGGAGCGCATGCGAGGCTTCGAGAAGCGCATGCGGTGGTTCATGCACCACCGCGCGGATCTCGCGCGACACATCTCCTACATGACCGAGGCCGATGCTCCGCACGCGCATCGGCACCACCTGCTCGCGATCCCGTCGCGAGAGCGGCTCGTGAGGGTGCTCCGCTACGTGCTCGACGAAGACGAGTTCCTCTCGCCCTATGGCGTGCGGGCCCTCTCACGCTATCACCTCGCGCACCCGTTCGTGTTTCGGATCCAGGGGGAGGAGCACCACGTGCGCTACACGCCCGGCGAGTCGGATACGTACATGTTCGGCGGCAACTCGAACTGGCGCGGACCGGTGTGGTTCCCGGTGAACTTCCTGCTCATCGAGGCCCTCGAGCGATACCACCACTTCTATGGCGACAGCTTGAAGGTGGAGTGTCCGGTCGGCTCCGGCAACATGCTCGATCTTGGGGAGGTGGCGACCGAGCTCGCCCGCCGCTTGTGTCGCCTCTTCACGCGCGACGAGGCCGGCCATCGACCGGCGCACGGCGGCGATCCCCGCTACGCGGACGACCCGCGGTTCCGCGAGCTCGTGCTCTTCTACGAGTATTTCCACGGCGACGACGGACGCGGGCTCGGGGCGAGCCACCAGACTGGCTGGACCGCGCTCGTCGCCTCCTGCCTCGAGCGGGTGGCGCGCGGACGCTAGGTTCGGGTCACGGCTCTCTTGGCCACGGGCAGACATCGACCCTCGCCCAGCGCGCGCAAGCCGCCAGCGCATTCCTGCTCACTCTCTCAGTCTTTTGCGGGCTCGTCGCCGGGGTAGCAGGCCACTGGCTCTTTTCGCGGCGGCGGCGGGTTGCAGCGGGCGGTGGGCGGGCACTTGGTGGAGTAGTAGATGGTCACAAAACAGGCGCCGGTGGCGGTGGTGTTCACCGAGTCCATGTGGGCGTCGTCAGTGAGCGTCGTGGTCAGGATGGGGGGGCACGGCACGGCCTTTCTCGGTGGGGCGGCGATCCCGTCTCCGGAGGCTGTCCACTCGCACGTGCCGTCGCTGTTCCGCACGATCCGGCCCTCTCCGAGGGGCTCGGCGGGCGGCTTGGGCTCGGGGCTCTCGGGGTCTGCCGTCGGGTCGGGCGTCCCGTTGTCCGTCACGTCGATGGGCGGGGGGTTGCTCGCGGGCCCGTAGGTGGTGGGGGTCGGCGCGGGCGCGGGGGAGGAGCTGGCGCAGCCGGCGACGGTCGCGGTGACGACGAAGGCGGCGGCGAGGTGGCGACGTTCTCTCATGGCGACTCCAAGGCGGTTATGGTGCGAGGTCAGGAAGATCTCAACGGGCTCGTCGCGCCGAGCTTACGCCACGCCGCGCTGATTCGGCCCAGCCATGGGTGGGGGCGCTGCACTCTGGGCGTGCAGCACACGGTGGTGACCGTGCCGAGAGGGGTGACGGTGCCTTCGGGCGTGCCGCCGAGCTCCGGACACGAGCCCGAGGCCCGATCGATCGTGGCCTGCGCCTCCGGGGCGCACGCTACTCCCCACGCACCAGGCGGCGCCAGGTGTAGCTGCCGTCGGTGGTGCGCACCACGAGGTAAGGACCGCCGGGCACCGTGACCTTGGCGCCCATCACATGCCCCTCGTCGTTGCGTTCGAGCTCGAGCCGCTCCGCGCCCACGTAGCCGCCGGCGAGCGCCACCAGCTCTTCGAGCAGCGCCTCGAGGGCTCGCCCGGCCGGCGCGTTGGCTTCGCTCGGGAGCGCGCCGGCCACCTTCGGGAGCGAGCCGAGGGCGGCCACGATCTCGTGCGCGACGTAGTCGTGGCGCACGGCGGGCACGGGGGTGCGACGCGCAGTGAGGGGCTGCGCCGCGCAGTGCGGGCAGCGCTCCGCACCGGTGCCGTCGCAGAGTGGACACGGCTTGTTGCGCCGGGCCAATGCACCCCCGGCCCGGATGACGGCGGCCCCCCCACACCAGCCACACGCGACCTTGCCGGTGTCGAGGCACACGGAGCATGTGCCCATGGGCCCACGTTAGAGGAGCACCGCCCAAGGGGCAACGCGCGCGGTGTCGGCCGCCGCCGGACAACGCTCCGGCCGACGTGCTCGGCGTCGAGCCACGCGCCACCACCTCGGGTCAAACCCACCCGCTGCCGGTTGGCGAGCTCCACCGGCGCTGGCGCCGCTCTCCCAGGTCGCGCGGTCACCGGCTCTTGCCGTCGTCGCGGTCGAGCACCTCGCGCACCTTGCGCGTCAGCGAGCCGGGGGTGAGTGGCTTCTGAAGGTAGGCCACGCCAGAGTCGAGGATGCCGTGCTGCAAGATGGCGTCGTCGGTGTAGCCCGACATGAAGAGCACCTTGAGCTCGGGCCGCAAGGCTCGGAGACGGTCAGCGAGCTGTCGGCCGCTCATGAGCGGGAGCACGACGTCGGTGACGACGAGATCGATCCTCGCGCGGTGCTGCTCGCAGAGGAGGAGCGCCTCCCCCCCGTTCGCGGCGTCCAACACCACGTAGCCGCTTCGTCGCAGGATCGTGCGCGCGAGCGCGCGCACCTGGGTGTCGTCCTCGACGAGGAGGAGGGTCTCGTCGCCGTGCAGCGACTCCGGCGCGGGGCGTGTCGACGAGGTGGTCTCCGCGCCGCTGACGCGCGGGAAGTACAGCTTGAACGTCGTGCCCTCGCCGGGTTCGCTGTACACCCAGATGTGCCCGCCGCTCTGCTTGACGATGCCGAACACCGTCGCGAGACCGAGGCCCGTCCCCTTGCCTCGCTCCTTGGTGGTGAAGAAGGGCTCGAAGATACGAGCCTGCGTCTCGATGTCGATGCCCACTCCCGTGTCGCTCACAGCGAGCATCACGTAGGCGCCAGCGCGCACGTCGTGATGGACGGCCGCGTAGTCGTCGTCCAGGGTGACGTTTCCGGTCTGGATCGTCAGCTGGCCCCCGTGGGGCATGGCGTCGCGCGCGTTCACGGCCAGGTTCATGATGATCTGCTCCACCTGGCCCGGATCGGCTTCGACGTTCCAGAGCTCGGATCCGAGCAAGATCGTCAGGACGACGTCGGCGCCGAGCAGTCGGCGGAGCATCTTCTCCATGCCGGCCACGCGACCGTTCAGGGAGAGCACCTTCGGCTCGAGCACCTGCTGCCGGCTGAAGGCGAGGAGCTGCCGCGTCAGCTCCGTCGCGCGAACCGCCGCGGCTCGGATCTCGTCGACGTCTGCGGCGAGCGGCTCGTCTGCGTCGAGGTCGGCGACGACGAGCTCCGCATAGCTCAGGATCACCGACAACAGGTTGTTGAAGTCGTGCGCGATCCCGCCCGCGAGGCGCCCGACCGCCTCCATCTTCTGCGCCTGGCGAAACTGCTCCTCCAGTCGCTTGCGTTCGCTGAGATCGAGCGCGATGGAGATGTTGTCACCGTTGTCGAGGGGAGCGATGGCGACGAGCACTGGAACGCGGCCACCGTCCTCGCGTCGATACTCGGCCTCCCTGGCTCTCCCCCCTGGCTGGACGTCGTGGTGGGCCGGCACGAGCAGCTCCCACACGACGTCGCCCGTGAGCAAGTCCTCCCGCGAACAGCCGACCATGCGTAAGAACGCGTCGTTCGCCTCGAGGACCTTCCCGCGGGCGTCGGAGACGGTGATCCCGATGATCCCCGACTCGGCGAGGCGTTGGAAGCGCGTCTCGCTGGCTCGGAGCGCGCTCGTGCGCGTGCGCGCCGTGTCCAAGTGACCGCGCACGCGCGTGAGCAGCTCGCGCGCGGAGAATGGCTTGACGAGGTAGTCGTCCGCCCCCTGCGCCAGCCCGTCGACGACAGCCTCTTCGCCAGCGCGGGCCGAGAGGAGGATCACCGGGATCGCTCGCGTCGTCGGCGACGCTCGGAGGGCCCGGAGGAGCGCGAAGCCGTCCATGCGCGGCATCATCGCGTCGCTCACGATGAGGTCGGGTAGGTTGGCCTTCACCAGCGCGAGCGCCGCCTCGCCATCGCCGGCGCTGTCGACCGTCCAGTGCGGCTCGAGCAGGCTGGTGAGGTAGCCGCGGACGTCGGCGTTGTCGTCGACGACGAGGATCCTCTCGCGTGGTGTGGGCGGCACGTCCCGAAGAGCTCGTTCCCGGGGCGCCGCGCTCGCGTCCGTCCCGCCCCAGCTCGACGCGTCGGAGAGGAGCGGGCGCGTCCCATCGCCCACGCCGACCTCCGCGGCGCTGCTCGTGGCTGCGAGGCGATCTTGCGGCAGGTGGGCAATGCCGAGCGGGATCGACACGGTGAACGTGCTCCCCCGCCCGAGTGCGCTCTCGACGCGCACCGAACCGCCATGCAGCTCGACGAGCTCGCGCACGAGCGCGAGTCCGATGCCGGTCCCCTCGAAGCTCCGACCGTCCGCGCCCTCCACCCGATGGAAGCGCTCGAAGACGCGGTCGATCTCGTGCTCGGGAATGCCGGCGCCGGTGTCGCTGATCGCGAGCTCCACCAGGTCGCCGCGCTCGCGGAGCCGCACCGCGATCTCCCCCTCGAGGGTGAACTTGAACGCGTTGGAGACCAGGTTCGACACAATCTTCTCCCAGTGCTGCCGGTCGAGATAGACGGGCTGCGCGAGCCGCGGGCACTCTACGATCAGCGACAAGCCCGCCGACTCGACGAGGGACTGAAATGAACCGGCGAGCCCCGCCGTCAGCTCGGCGATGTCGGTGGCCTCGAACGAAGCCGGGAGGTGGCCTGCCTCGAGCCGCGAGAAATCGAGGAGGCTGTTCACGAGCCGAAGCAACCGGAGCGCAGCGCGATGCACCGCGTGGAGCGCCTCGCCGCCGAGCGTGGGGTGCGCCCCTTGGAGCGCGTCTTCGATGGGTCCGAGGATCAGGGTGAGCGGCGTGCGGAACTCATGGCTCACGTTGTTGAAGAACGCGGTCTTTGCCGTGTCGAGCGCTCCGAGCTTCGCGTTCGCGGCGCGGAGCTCGCTGTTGGCAGCGGCCAGCTCCTGGCTCCGCTTGATCACTTCGCGCTCCATCGCGTGTGTCTTGTCGCGCAGCTCCCGACCCAGCTCGGTCGCTTGCACGAGCCCGGTCACGTCTTCCACGCGGTGGAGGAGGTAGAGCACCTCACCCGATGGGGACAAAACCGGAATGTTCTTCGGGCTCCAATATTTCGTCTCGAAGGTCCCGTCGGGCGCACGGATGTCGTAGCGCTGGACGGCCATGGTGTCGGGCCTGCGCGTCGCGAGCACCCGATCGAGCGAGGCGCGGAGGTTGTGCGTTCCGGTCGCCGTGGGATCCTCCGGATTGTCGGGGAACACCTCGAAGATGGAGCGACCTATCGTCTCTTCGCGCGTCGTGTGGGTGGCCGCGAGCCGAGCGTTCGTCGCGGCGACCATGGTGTATCTCGGCGCGTCGGGGAGCAGCACGAGGAGCACGTCGGGCGACGCCTCGAACACGAGGCGGAGGTCGCGCGAGAACGCTTCGTCGGGCGAAGCGGCTCGCCTGGGCTCGGGATCGTCTTGCATCGGCTCGTGGACCGGCGCTCCCCTGCGTGAATTCTAAGCCACGCACGCTCGCAGCTGAAGCGCGCTGTCACGCGCACCGCGCTTCCTGGCTGCGGCGCCGAGCCCCGGCCAGCTCTGGGGCAGCGCCCGAGTTGCGGCCAGGCGCGCTCACCGTCGGAGCGTTTCGTCCCCCTCCGCGACCCCCACGACCTCGTCCTCCAGCTCCGCCGCCTCGACGTGCGCGAACGCGTCGGGCGGGCGCGGTCCCTCCGCGCGCAGGTTCGGGCGCGGCGCCATCGCCTTGCGGAGCGCGCTCGCGAGCGCCGCGGCGTCACGCGGCACGATGACCAGCGGCTTCCGCTCGCTCTTGAAGCGGAGCCACACCGCGTGAGCGGGATCGCCCAGCAGGTTATAGAGCGTCGGTTGGCCGAGGGTTGTCTTTACGCCGAGCCCGCGCGCGCGTGACCAGCTCGGCTTCACCTCCACGCTCTCCAGCTCGTCCATGGCAATGCGAGGCCCGGCCGGTCCAATCTGGAGGTGGAGCTCGCCGTCGGACACCGCGATGCGCCCCGAGGCGAACACCAGCAGAACGCCGCTCACGAGCAGCGAGAGCAGCGCGGCGCCCACGAGGGGCAGCGCGGCCAACGAGGGGGACGCGGAGGCTGCGGCGAGGGCCCACGCGCCGACGACGCCGAACGCCAGCGGCAAGCCGGCAACCACCGCGAACGCCCACCTGGGGATGGTGACCTTGTCGCGGTAGTGCAGAGCGCCCTCTCCGGGCATGAACGCTCGCTCGTACTCGTCGGGCACGTGTCGCTCCTCGTGGCGACGATGCTGCATCCGCGACCCACGTGGCGCAACGCCTCGTGCCACGGCCAGTCGCGGCGCAGCTCGCTCCGTCGCGCGCGGAGAGGCTACTTGAACTTGCAGACCTGCTCCGCGTCGAGCTCGCAAGCGCTCTTCGCTTCGTCGGTGTACTTGCAGGTCTCGGGGTTGGGGAGCTTCACTCCCGGGAGTCCGTGGGCGCGTTGAAGCTCGACGTCGTAGAAGGCGTCGCCGAGGAGGCTGATGACGACCTGGAACACCTCCTTGTCTTTCCCGAGGTACATCGCCGAGGAGGTGCCGTTGGGCGAGACGCACTCCGAGAGCTGCTTGAAGCCCTCCGGGCCGAGCTTCTCGGTGAACTGGCCGCGTAGCTTGTCGCCGTCGATCTTCGACTTGTCGTAGTTGAGGACCACCTTCTTGATCTTGCCGTCGTCCTCGTTCCCGAACGTGCGCTGGAGCCCCTCCGTGGGCACGAAGACCTTCCATTCGTCGGGGATGTCGGGCCCACAGCCCACGAGGGCGGCGGCAGCGATGGCGATGGGCAGCAGCGTTGCGAGCAGACGTGTCATCAGGGCGTCCTACGCGCGCGAGTGGCCGATCTTCCCCATGGTGGGTGGCGGACGCTCACCGGACGCCGAGCATGTCGGCGATGGCGGCGGTGGTGAGGCGGATGGCGCCGCTGGCGAAAGCGTGATCTAGATTGTCGACGACGTCGGTGGCGCCATTGCGGCAGTGGTAGGGCGCATAGCGAAACTCGGACGTGTCGGTGATGAACAGCGCGGGGACGTCGATTCGCCAGAAGGGCGCGTGGTCGGAGCGCTGGAGGTCGCCGAACGCCGGGTCGTTCTTGAAGGCACCGGCGACGGCGAGGGTGATCGCTCTCACGTCGAGCTCCACCGCGGCGCTCTCCATGAAGCTCAGCGTGGGCGCGATGGCGTCGTCGCCGATGACCGCGAAGAAGTCGCCAGCATAGTCGTTCTCCGCCACGCGGGCGGTGGCTTCCGGGAAGACGGCCTCGAAGCCGAAGGGCAGCGCTTGGGTGTTGGGCTCGCTCACCGTGTAGCCGAGCATTTCGTACACGAACACGCCGGCGATGGCTTCGCCGCTGGCGAGCGCGCGCGCTGCATAGGCCTCGGCACCGACGAGGCCAAGCTCCTCCTCGTCCCAACAGGCGACCACCAGCGTGCGCTCGAACGATGCCTGGCCGAGGACACGTGCGCTCTCGAGCACCGCGGCGACGCCGGTGGCGTTGTCGTCGGCGCCGGCGCAGCCAGGGATGTGGTCGTAGTGCGCCGACACCAGCACTCGCTCATCGCTGGCGCCGGGCTTGACACCGATGACATTGACGCCCGTGCCGTAGCCGTGGAGCTCAACGCTGAACCCGTGCTCGGCGAAGCGCGCTGCGCAGAGAGCTTGCACCGCCTGATGGTGTGCGCTCCCGGGAGGGCGCTCTCGGGCCACGTACCGCAGGTCGTCTTCGTAGCGGCTCTGTTCGACACAGGCGGCCAGGGCCAGCGGAGACGCCGCGCCACAGGCGTGGCCACCGCCACCGCCCCCGCCAGCGCCACCGCCGCCGGGGTTCTCGTTCTTGGCGTCGGTGCACGAGCCCAGCCACAGAAACCCGCAGGCGACCGAGACGAGGATGGGGGCGCGGCGCCTCTTCATGAAGCAAGCCTAACCCAGATGGGGGGGACCGGGCCGATGTCTCGACGCCGGCTGGTGCGCGTGGGCCGCGCGCAGCGCGGAAGGGGACGCGCTGGACGTGACGGTCGCCCAGCTCGGCGGGCCCTCCGCCCCTGCCGACCGCTCCCACCGGCTCGGGACGCCCGTCATCGCGCCGCGCCGCCCGCGCCCAGGTCGCGGGGGGCCGCCGTCACACTCCGGGCCGCCGGGACGATGCAAGTGGCGGCAACCTGCGGTCCCTCCCTGCGCTGGGCAGGAGCGACAACCCCCGAAGGAGAGCGCAATGATCCGTCACCTTGCTGCGATGGGTATCTGGCTGGCGAGCGCCGCGTGCGGAGCCGACGACGGGCGGCCGGCCGCGTCGTCGCTCGACGGCGCCCCCGCCACGGCGTGGTCGACGGCGCGGGGTGACGTCCCCGCGGCCGAGGCCCTCGGGCCGTCCGTCACGCTCGCGACGTACAACGTCAACTATGGCCTCGCCGGCGATGCCGCCACGCTCGCCGCCATCGAGGCGCTCGACGTGGACGCGGTGTTCCTGCAGGAGACGACCGCTGCGTGGGAGAGCCACCTCCGACCGCTCGCGTCCCGCTACCCTCACATGGCCTTCCGTCACATGGGTGGGGCCGGCGGGCTCGCCGTGCTCTCGAAGCGTCCGTTCGTGGAGAAGGACTACGTGCATCCCGACGGGGCGTGGTTTCCGGCTTGGCGGGTGGTGATCGACACGCCCCTCGGGCCGTTGCAGGTGGTGAACGTGCACCTCCGCCCCAACATCAGCGACGGCGGCAGCGTGCTCTCGGGCCTCTTCACAACGCCCGCCGAGCGACGACGGGAGATCCGCCACTACATCGCCACGCTCGAGTCGGCGCTCCCCGCGGTGTTCGTGGGCGACTTCAACGAGACCGCCGATGGGCTCGCGGTCCAAGAGCTCGCGGCCCTCGGCATGCGAAGCGCGCTCCGCGAGCACGGTGGTCCGCAGCACACCTGGCACTGGCAGACGTCGGTCGGTGAGCTGCGCAAGCAGCTGGACCACGTCGTGTACGACGAGCGCCTCGTGGTCACCCGCGCCGAGGTCGTGTTCTCCGGCCGGAGCGATCACTATCCGGTGGTGGCCACTCTGCACCGGAGGCCAGGCGCCGCCACCTCGACCGCCACGCCCTCTCTGGGCCACCCCGGCTCCTGGGGCTCCTCCCAGCGCAGCCGCACAAGCTCGCTCGGCGCACCCTGACCGGCTTTCGGCTCAGGCCTCCGTGGTGACGGGCCGCGACGCGGCCGCCTCGTGCCGGTCGGAGCGCGCCGCCCCGTGGGTGGCGGCCAGGGTTTGGAGGCAGGGGCGCACCACCTCACGCAAGACCTCACGACGGATGGCCGCTCGCTCGTGGGCACAGAGGATGCCGTGAGCGGAGAGCTCGCGCCCGCAGCAGCTCGTGCTTGCGTGGGAGCCACCCGTGCTGGCCGAAGGCGCCGGTCGCGAGAGCTCCTCGGCCAGCGTGGCGTCGAGCGCGCGCACCGCCGCGACGCCCGCCGCGCCGAGCGCGTCCACACAGAAGCGGGCGACGCGAAAGGCTAGCTCGGCGTGGCGCGTCTCGTCCTCCGCGATGGTGAACAGAGCGCGCGCGAGGGTCGCGTCCGTCGCGTGGGCCGCGGCCACCGCCGCCTCGCGGGCGGCGATCGTCTCTCCAACGCAGCCGTCCTCGAGGGTCTCGGCGAGGAGCGTCGAAAGCTCGAGGGAAGGCGCGGCAGCCCACGCCGGCACCGGGCTCGGGCCGACCGCCTCGCCGCCGAAGTGGGACGCGAGGGAGAAGGCCACCTTGGCGTGGGCGATCTCGTCGCGGGCGGCGGCGTGGGCCGCGTCGATGAGCTCGGGGGGCGCCCCTACCGCGAGGAGCTGCAGCGAGAGCTTGGCGAAGGCGGCCACCGAGGCGTGCTCGAGTTGGGCCTCGGCGAGCCACGCTCGCGCGAGCGCGGCACAGAGCGGCGGAGGAACGTCGACGACGAGCCCCACGTTGGCCTCGTCGTGCCACCCCGCCGTGGGCTGCGTCGCGGCCAACACCGAGACGCCGTCGATCCGCATGGGCCGCCCGCGATTGGGCCGAGGCCAGGGGGGGAGCGCGTGCGCGACGAAGGACTGGTAGCAACACTCTCCCGTCGCGCCGCGCGCGACGAAGGGGAGCGCCGCGCCGTCGAGCACGACCCCCGCCGGACAGCTCGCGTCCGCTTTCGCGGGCCGAGAGGTGGCGGTCGGCGCGGGTAGGCATCGGGTGGTGGCCATCATCCCGGGGGGGACCCCTTGCGGCGCTTGATCGGTGACCACGATCGCCGTGCACTTCCCATAACAGCAGTAATTTTGGGGATCTTGGATGTGCGGGTCGTTCTTCGCCAGGCTCTGGCGATAGCGCGCGGTGGCCGCGTCATCGTGCGTGAAACCGGCGAACGACGCGCTGTGCGCGGTGTAGCTCGCTTTGCCGAGGACGAAGGAGTGCGCACCGTACGACGTGAGCTGCGTGCCCTCGGTGCCGCAACCGCCCCCCTTCTCGACGCCGCCGCAAATCTGCTCGCGCACTTCATCCATCCCACACGTCGAGCCCCCCGCGGGCTGCGGATCGGTCGCGAGGGTGTCCGGTTCGGGCTCGGTCTCGATGGGCACCACCAGGGGCTGACCTCCTTGCCCCGAGGCCTCTCCCGTTGCACCGGCCGTGTTGGTCTGTGACGACCCACAACCCGCCACCATCGGCACACCCAACGCGACCAAGAGCCGCACGCGAAGACGTCGAACGGACATGTCGCCATGCTAGCCGGCCCGTCCGAGCGGAGCGAGGGCTCCGAACGGAGGCGTCGCCGTCCCCCGGTTCGAGTGTGGCGCGGGCCGGCCTTCGGCCGCGTGTGCCGCGAGCTTCGGTGGCTGCGTCGTCGCGCCGCGGGTCGTGGGAGCGTTGAGGCTCAGGGGTCGCGAGGGTCGCGAGGGTCGCGGTCGCGGCACAGCGACATGGTGAGGCAGCGGCCTCCACCTCGCGCGCGTGAGAGCTCGCTGCCCGAGAAGCTGAAGACGGTGCGTTCCCACTGGCGGCCGTTCTCGATGAGCTCCGCTCGCTGTTCCTTGGGCATCAGCACGTGAACGGCAGCCTCCTCGAAGCCGTGCTCGCGCAGGGCGGCGATGGTGTGGGTGTTGCGCGAGTAGAGCAGGATGTGACCCGGAGCGAGGCAGAGCGCGTTGGCACCGTCGGTCCACTGCTCGCGCTCTTGCTGCAGGGGGTCGTCGCCGCCGCAGGGCACCACGTTCACGTCGCGACCGAGCTCCTCGCGCAGCACGTCCACCACGGTGGCGCCCTCCACCAGCTCCGGGGCCTTGTCGCGTTCGAGGCGGGCCACGGCGAGCGCGCGGTCGCCGCTCCGGCTGATGAGCGGTGTGTGGCCGAGGAAGAGCTGCCGATCGATCTGGGTGAGGATGGTGTCGAGGTGCATCACCGAGCGCCGCGCGGGCATCATCACCACGTTGATCCGGCGGAGCGCGGGGAAGGCCTCGAACAGCGCCTCGTGGGCGAGCCGCTCGATGGTCTGCGGGGAGGTGCGCTCCGAGCAGCCGATGAAGAGCACCTCCTCGGAGAGCACCAGCACGTCGCCTCCTTCGAGGCGGCGGTAGGCGGGATGCATGTGCATGTCGACCATCTCGAACAGCAGTCGCTCTTTGGGGAGCGCGCCGCTGTGCACGAGGGCGAAGGCCACGAGCAGGGGCTCGCGCGCGCGCGCCGAGGTGGCCATGCGGCCCACCACCACGCGGTCGCCGACGGCCATGCAGGGGTCGCGCATGAACATGATGTTGGGCACCGGGGGGAGCGCCAACACCCAGTCGTCGGACATCTCGCGTCGCAGGCGGGCGAGGCTGCGCGGGCCGCCGTCGACGTCGCGCCAGCGGAGGCCGGCGATCAAGGCCTCGGTGAGCCTGTCGGGAGACCAGTCGCGCAGCACTTCGGCCACCTGGTGGACCCCGGCTTGGTTGCAGCAGCGATCCACAAGCTCCCGCCGCGCCTCGGCCGGTGCGCGCTCGAGCGCCGCCTGCAACATGTCCTTCACGTCGATGACCTCGGCGCCGGAGCCCCTCAAGATCTCGACCATGAGGTCGTGCTCCTGCTCGGCGAGGTGGGGCGAGAGGATGTCGTCGAACAGCAGCTCTTCGAGCTCGTGCTGCGTCATGTGGACGATCTCTTCCCCTGGGCGGTGCACCAGCACCCGCTGCAGGGCTTCGATCTCGCTCGTGATGTGGATCGCGCGCTCCATGGTTCGCCTTCGTCGCTGGGCTCGGTTCAGGGTAGCTCGACGACGAAGTCGCCGTGAGCGTGTTCGGGCAGCTCTCCGCCGCGGCTCTTCAGCAGCACGCTCAGCGTATTCGCGGGTCGGCGGCGGGCCACGCGCCGTGGCACCGCGCTCTTGTGGCAGTGCCCGTTGCCGGCGACGACCATGATCTGGCGCGGCTCCGGGTCGGCCAGCCATGCGCTCGCGCCCTCGGCCATGGTCTCGTCCCAGATCACCTGCGCAGCGTACATGTTCTCCGGCGCTCTGGCGTGGTGGGCGCCGTGGCCGTGTGGGCTCGCCGGCGCGGGGTGGCCCGACGTCGGGTGGGGGCCATGGGGCGCGGTCGCGCCGTGAGGTGCGTTCGCGCCGTGAGGTGCGGGTGGGCCGCCGTGAGGAGCGCGCGGGCTGCCGTGAGGTGCGTGGGAGCGGTGGGGTGCCGCGACGGGGTGCGGCGTCGCGAAGCCCATGATCGTCCAGAAGAACGCCTTGTGCTCGGCATCGTCGAGCACCAGCTCGGGGAGGCTCGCTCGCACCGGCTCGGGGAGCGCCATGAGGCCCCGGCGGGCGACGGCGCGGGTGAGCTCTCGGTGGGCGTTCAAGCCGATGATACGCACCCCGTGGGCACGCGCCGTCTCCAACATCGGCGCATACATCCCGAACTCGAAGCCCCACCGCTTGGCGAAGTCGGTCACCCGCGACAGCTCGGCGGCGTCGATCTCGTGGCGGTAGTACGCGTCGAGCGCGGGCTGGGCGCTGCGGTCGAACATCTCCATGCCGAGCGCGAGGCGCACCCCGCGGGCCTCGCTCGTCGCCACCAGCTGGTCGAGCACCGCCGCCTGGAGCGCGTGATGGCTGGCCTCGTCGTGCTGCTCCCCCACGCAGACGAGCGCGCTCGCTCCCGCGCGCTCGAGCAGCGCGTCCGCGCTCGAGGGACGCCCCTCGGCGGCGAAGGTGGTGCCAGGGAAGGCGGCGAGCGGCGCCGCCGCCGGTGGGGCACAGCCGAGCGCGGCCGACGCCATCCACGCCGCGCCCAGCGCCCGAGCCGCTGCCCGCGTGCGTGCCGATGGTGCGGCGCTCGGTGGCCGAGCGACGCCGGCGAAGCGACCGAGGACCATGCGGGACCGGTAGCATCGTGGTCTGTGCTAGAAAAGCGGCTTCGTGGCCAAACGGAAGAAAAAGGACGCCCCGCCGCCGGTCGAAGCCTTCGGTGACAAGGTCATCGCGCGAAACAAGCGCGCGACCTTCGACTACGAGCTGAGCGACCGGTTCGAGGCCGGGATGGTGCTCTCCGGGAGCGAGGTGAAGATGCTGCGGCATGGCACCGCCGACCTGTCGGACGCGTGGTGCGCCCTCGAGAAAGGTGAGCTCTGGGTGAAGGGGCTCAACATCCCCGAGATGTCGGGCACGCCGTGGGGCCACGAGGCCAAGCGGCCCCGCAAGCTCCTGCTCCACCGTCATCAGATCGATCAGATCGCCCGTGCGATCGAGCGGCAGGGGATGACGGCGGTGGCCACCCGCATCTATTTCCGCGGCGGTCGAGCGAAGCTCGAGGTCGCCCTCGCCAAGGGGAAGGCGAAGGTGGACAAGCGCCACTCGCTGAAGGAGAAGCAGGCGGATCGCGAGGCGGAGGCCGCCATCCGACGGAGGGAGTGATGTTGGTGATCGATCTCGAACGTGGCGGCGCGGCCGAGCTCTGTCGCCTCGAAGGCGACCGCGCCACGGTGCAGTGCGGCGGCGCCGCCGCCCCCGGCTCGCGGCTCGCCTTCCGCGTCGCTGGCCGCACGCTGAGGCTCAAGGTTCACCGCTGCGTGCGCGAAGGCGAGCGCTTCACCATCGACGGCCGCTTCATCGATTTGACGCGCGATCTGCGCGATCGCCTGGCGGCGGGTCTCGCCGCGGGGAGCCCGGCGGCGCCCGAGCCCGAAGACGAGAGCCCCGCCGCGCCCGACTGACGCTCAGGCCGGCGGGTGCTCGATGAGCCAGCGGTTCATGAACGCCGCGCTCTTGTTCCAGCCGTCGGTCATCTGCTTCTCGGAGGACGACTCGATCAGGCCGCCCACGCCGAACACCTTGGCTTCGATGTCGATCTCCGCCACCCGTCGACACTTGTCGTCGCTGATTTTCTCGCAGCGCACGACGCCCTCGTTGCGCAGCTTGTCGGCGAGCTTCGCGGGCGTCATCTTCCAGGTCCAGAGCTTGGTGTTCGGATCGAAGCGACCCTCCTCTTCGTAGGAGAAGCCGTCGCCGAGCAGCTTCATCACCGGTTTGGGCATGTCCATCTTGGGCGTCCCTCGCACCTTCCGCGTCACCGAGCCGTCGTCCTTCTCCTCTTGAGCGAGGACGGCATACTCCGGAAAACCGAGCTCCTTCAGGAACAGGCTCTTGTTGAACTCCGGATCGAAGAACACCTTCCAGAAGTGTTCGACGGAGCAGTTGATCTCGTGCCGCAGGACCAGCTTCTTCATGCGGAGCGGCGTAGCGCATTGCGAGACGCGACGGAACCACCGTGACGGTTCGGTGGGTCTGGCTGGTGGACGCGACCGAGTCTGCGATCTAGGGGAGGGGGAATGCATCCCATCCGCCTCCGCGGCGCGAGGACCCACAAGCTCCAAGGAATCGATCTCGATCTGTTTCCGGGCGAGCTCACGGTGGTGACCGGCGTCTCGGGGGCAGGCAAGTCGTCGCTCGCCATGGACACCCTCTACGCCGAGGGCCAGCGGCGCTTCGTGGAGAGCTTCAGCCCCTACGCGCGGCAGTTCCTCGAGCGGCTCGAACGTCCCGACATGGACGCGCTCGAGCCGGTCGCGGCGGCTGTCGCGGTGGACCGCAGAGCGCCGATCAAGAGCTCCCGCTCCACGGTGGCCACGATGGCCGACCTCGAGGCGTTCCTGAGCGCGCTGTTCACGGCCTGTGCCCGTCCGCTGTGTCCAGACTGCGGTGAGCTCGCGTCGCTCTCGGAGCCGCACGACGCCGCCGCGGCGCTCGAAGAAGGCTGGGAAGGCCAGCGCGCGGTGGTGACCTACCCCCTCCGCGTGGACGGGATGGAGGCCTACCTCGACGCTCGCGAGCGGCTGCTCGCGAGCGGCTATCGGCGTGTGTGGGTGGAGCGGACGGTGCGCGACCTCGACGAGGTGGCGCCGAGCGAGGCGATGCAAGGGGAGGGGCGCCTCGACGTGGTGGTGGATCGGGTGAAGCTCGGCGAGCGCGGGAAGGGGCGCCTCGCCGCCGCCCTCGAGGAGGCGTGGGGTCGTGGCGACGGGCGGGCCGACGTGCATGGCGACGCACAAACCCTGCGGCTGTCACGGGGCCTGTCGTGCGGTGGCTGTGGTCGGAGCTTCGTCGCCGCCACGAGCGGGCTGTTCTCGTACCAGTCGCCGCTCGGCGCCTGCGCGGCCTGTCGCGGCTTTGGACGCGTGTTGGGGATCGACTGGGGCAAGGTGATCCCCGACCCGCGGCTCACGCTCGCCGGCGGCGCCATCCGCCCCTTTCGCGGGGCCTCGGCCACGTGGGAGCGGCGCATGCTGAAGCAGTTCTGCGCCGCGCACGACATCCCCCTCGACGTGCCGTGGCGTGACCTCTCCGCCAAGGCCCGTGAACAGGTGCTGCAAGGCGAAGGGGTGTTCCGTCGGCGCTTCTATCCTGGGGTGCGCGCCTGGTTTCGCCGCAAGGAGACCAAGAGCTACAAGATGCACGTGCGGGTGATGCTCGCCCGCTACCGCAGCTACGAGGTGTGTCCCGACTGCGACGGGAAGCGGCTGAGCCGGCGGTCGCTGGGCTACCGCGTGGACGGCCTCGATCTGGGCGACTGGCACCGACTCGAGCTGCGTGACGCCCGGAAGCGGCTCCTCGCGCTCCCCCTCGACGGTGGCCACGGCGCGCTCGCCCAACGAGAGCTGGCGGACCGGCTCGAGTATCTCGAGCGTGTCGGCCTGGGCTACCTCACGCTCGACCGCCAGGCCCGCACCCTGTCGGGCGGAGAAGCGCAGCGGGTGTCACTGACGGCCGCGCTCGGCAGCGCCCTCACCGGCGCGCTCTTCGTGCTCGACGAGCCCACCGTGGGCCTGCACCCCGCGGACGTGGACGCGCTCGTGTCGGCGATGGGACACCTCGCGCGCCGCGGCAACGTGGTGCTGGTGGTGGAGCACGACGCCAAGGTGATCCGGGCCGCGGATCGGGTGGTGGAGCTCGGCCCCGGCGCCGGCTCGCAGGGCGGTCGCGTCGTCTTCGACGGCCCTCCAAGCGCCGCCGTCGATCTCACGCTCGCCACCGCGCGAGCGCTCCGCCCCCTCCGCATGCCCGAGAGAGCGACCAGCACGCCGCGACCAGCGCTCGAGGTGCGAGGGGCGCGCGCCAACAACCTGCGCGACGTGACGGTGACGCTCCCCCTCGAGTGCATCACTTGTGTGTGTGGTCCGAGCGGCTCGGGCAAGAGCACGCTGGTGGAGGAGGTGCTGTTCCGGGCGCTCTCACGAGCCCTCGGGAGCGTCGACGAAGAAGCCCCGGGCGAGCACGACGCGCTCGTCGGCGCCGAGCACCTCGCGCGAGTTTCACTCGTCGATCAGGCGCCGCTCGGCCGCACCTCACGCGGCAACGCGGCCACCTACTCCGGCGCCTGGACCCGCATCCGCGCGCTGTTCGCGGCCACGCCGGAAGCCGAGCTCGCGGGCCTCACCCGCGCGAGCTTCTCCTTCAACGTGGCGGGGGGGCGCTGCGAGTCCTGCGCGGGAGAGGGCGCGGAGACGGTGGAGATGCAGTTCCTCGCCGACGTGCGCCTCACCTGCCCGGTGTGTCGCGGGACCCGGTTTCAGGAGCGGGTGCTCGACGTGCGGCTCGGGGGGCGGAACATCGCCGATCTCCTGGCCCACACCGTCGACGAGACGCTGCGCTTGTTCGCCGCGGACGCGGCGATCACGCGGGCCCTCCGCCCCATCGCGGAGCTCGGCCTCGGCTACCTCCCCCTCGGGCAGCCGCTCTCGACGCTCTCGGGGGGCGAAGCGCAGCGCCTCAAGCTCGCGCGGGCCCTCCACGACAAACCCCGCGGCACCCTGCTCATCCTCGACGAGCCGAGCGCGGGTTTGCACGTGGACGAGACGATGACGCTGTTGACGTCGCTCCGCCGCTTCGTGGGGGAGGGGGGCTCGGTGGTGATGGTCGAGCACGACCCCGCGCTGATCGCAGCGAGCGATCACTGTGTCGAGCTCGGCCCAGGGGCGGGGGTGCACGGCGGCGCGGTGCTCGCGGTGGGGCCCCCCGCTGCGCTCCTCGACACTCCCTCGGGTCGCGCGCTCTGCGAGGCGGCGAGGGCCACCGGCGGCGGCGTGGTCGACCACGGCGGCGCGGCTCCGAAGAGCAGCGCCCGGAAGGGCAGCGCTCGGAGGGGCAAGGCGTCGAAGCGCGCGGCGGCGAAGCGGGCCGCGGAGACCCTCGGCGCCGGCGAGAACGGCGGGCGGTCGCGGCCGTGGGCGAGCGTCGAGGCGCCGCGAGCCATCGAGGTGCGCGGCGCGCGCGAGCACAACCTCGACGCGGTGGACGTGGAGGTCCGCCATGGGGAGCTCACCGTGGTGACCGGCCCGAGCGGCTCCGGCAAGAGCAGCCTCGCGTTCGACGTGATCTTCGCCGAAGGGCAGCGCCGCTTCCTCGAGACACTCACGCCCTATGCGCGTCAGTTCCTCCCCGTGATGCCGCGGCCCGCCGTGGATCGGGTGAGCGGCGTGCCGCCCGCGATCGCGCTCGAGCAGCGCACCACGCGTGGCGCGGTGGGCTCCACGGTGGCCACCGTCACCGAGATCGCCCACTACCTGCGGCTCTTGTTCGCCAAGGTGGGCACGATGCACTGTCCCGCGTGCGACGTCGCGGTGGAGACGACGTCGGTGTCGGAGGTGATCGCCCGGGTGCGCGCGCACGGCGCGGTGTCGGTGCGCGCGCCGGTGATCCGCGCGCGCAAGGGGACACACTTCGAGGTGTTCGTGGCCGCGGAGCGAGCAGGGCTCGGCGCCGTGCTCGTGGATGGCGCGCGTGTCGATCCGGCGGAGCCCCCCAAGCTCCCCCGCCACCGCGAGCACGACATCGACTTCATCCTGTTCGAGGGGCGCGGCGGCGACGCGCCGAGCGACACCATCGAGCGCGCGCTCACCTTCGGCGACGGGCAGCTCGTGCTCTCGACCGAGGGGCGGGAGCTCGTGCTCTCCACGGCCCGCACCTGTCCGCGCTGCGACGTGGCGCTGCCCGAGCTCGATCCGCGGTGGTTCTCGTTCAACACCGCGCAGGGCCGCTGCTCGCGCTGCGATGGCACCGGCTATCACGGCGGCGACGGCGCGGTGCGCGAGGCGGTGAAGCGCGGCGAGGACCCGACGGATCTCGGCCCGTGCACCGTGTGCGACGGCGCGCGTCTCGCGCCGGTGCCGCGAGCGGTGCGCCTCTTCGGCGAGCGCTATCACGAGCTCACGGCGCGCTCGGTGACGAGCGCCCTCGCCCACGTGGCGGCCCAGCGCTTCGAAGGCGATCGCGCGCGCATCGCACAGGCACCTCACGGCGAGCTCCGCCGTCGGCTCGCGTTCGTCGACGAGGTGGGGCTCGGCTACCTGAGCCTCGACCGCCGCGCGGCGACCCTCTCGGGGGGCGAGCTGCAGCGGCTGCGCCTCGCTGCCCAGCTCGGGAGCGGCCTCACTGGCGCCCTCTACGTGCTCGACGAGCCCACGATCGGTCTGCATCCGCGCGACACCGCGCGCCTGCTCGCGAACCTGCGTGCGCTCGTCGACACTGGCAGCACGGTCCTCGTGGTCGAGCACGACGCCGACACCATCCGGGCCGCGGATCGCATCATCGATCTGGGGCCGAGCGGCGGTCGCGGCGGTGGGCGGGTGATGGCGGTGGGGTCGCCCAAGGAGGTGCTCGGCGCCGACGCGTCGCCCACCGCGCGGGCCCTCTCGCGTCGGCCGGCGCCGCGTTCCCCCCGCCCGCTGGGCCCCGACGCCATCGTGCTCACCGGCGCCCGCGCCCACAACCTCGCGGTCGAGGAGCTGCGCGTCCCCACCGAGCGCATGACGGTGGTGGCGGGCGTCTCCGGCTCCGGCAAGAGCAGCCTCGTCACCCACGTGCTCTACCCGGCGGTGCGTCGTGCCCTCGGTCTCGCCGCTCGGAGCCCCGGCGCTCACGCGGCGGTGGATGTTCCGGCGTCGATTCAGCGCGCGGTGGCGGTGGATCAAGCGCCGCTCGGCCGCACCTCGCGCTCTGTGCCGGCCACCTTCCTCGACGTGTGGGATCCGATCCGACGCCTCTACGCGGCGCTGCCAGAGGCGCGGGCGCGGGGCTTTTCGCCGACGCGGTTCTCCTTCAACTCCGCGGCGGGCGGGGGGCGTTGCGCTGCCTGCGACGGCAACGGCGAGATCGCGCACGAGATGGCATTTTTGCCCGACATGAAGACACGCTGCGAGACCTGCGAGGGGATGCGCTTCGAGCCGGCTACGCTCGAGGTGCGCTATCGCGGGCTCTCGATCGGCGACGCCCTGCGGCTCACGGTGGAGGAGGCGACGAGGGAGTTCGCCGCCATGCGGAAGATCGCCGCTCCCCTCGAGACGCTGTGCGATCTCGGCGTCGGCTACGTCGCGCTCGGCCAGGGCTCGCCGACGTTGTCCGGTGGCGAAGCGCAGCGCCTGAAGCTGGCCAAGGAGCTCTCCGCGGGGAGGCAACATCGCCCGACGCTCTACGTGCTCGACGAGCCGACGACGGGCCTGCACCACGCCGACGTGGGGCGCCTGCTCACGGTGCTCGAGCGCCTGGTCGAGCGTGGCGACACGCTGGTGATCATCGAGCACCATCCGGAGGTGATCGCGGCCGCCGATCACGTCGTCGAGCTTGGGCCCGAGGGCGGGGAAGGGGGAGGGCGCATCGTGGCCACCGGCACCCCCGAGGAGATCGCGCGCGCCGCCACCCCGACGGCCGCCGTGGTGCGCGCCACCCTGGAGCGTCACCGCCCCGGCGAGCCGGTGGAGACTGGCAGAGTGCCCTGGATCAGCCATCACACAAGCGGGTGAGCGATCGCCCAAGCAACCGGAACCAGACGCCGATACGGCCTACACTTCCGCACACTTGACGACATTTTCCTCCCTGGCCCGGCGGTTGCATTGCCAGCGAGCGACGCTGATCCACACCTCGAGGGCGCGTCCCTCGGGCGCGTCCCATCCCAGGGGATCGAAGGAGACTGTCCGGCCATGACGCTCGCGGAGCTGATTCAACGCATCGACACCATCGACGACGCGCTCGCCATCTACGCGGCGCGACGATGGACCACCAACTCGAGCACGAGCGTGTTGCCCGAGCCGGCGGACGGAAGCCTCCCCGAGGACGCGCAGGGCAAGACCTTCCTCACCACGGTGGCGCAGGCCAAGCGCATCATCGCTGCTCGCCGCGCGCTCCGGCCCGGCGTGGAGGTGAGCGCCGACGAGCTCGCCGGCGCCGTGATCTACTTCGCGATCTACGATGAGGCCGAGCCCATCCCGTCGCTCGAGAGCGTGCAGATCCGCTTGCCGGTCGCCGTGTGAGCGCTCGCGATCGACGCCGACGCTGCGCGGCGCCCCCCGGCCCGCCGGAATGCTGGCGGTCACCGGCGCATTCGAAACGGTGTACCATGCGCCCCGTGTTGCTCCCCATGAACCCTCGTCTGGCTCCGCTCTTCGCGTCGCTGCTCCTCGCCGGCCTCGCCTTCGGGGGAGGTGCCTGCGCGATCCCCGGGGCCGAGGCTCCGGCGACGCCGAGCCGTCCGCTCGCGCGCCAGGCGCAGGCCCTCACGGCGGAGAGCGAGGCAGAGGAGCCCAGCGCGGCGGCGCGCCTCTACGAGGTGCGCTTCGCGAGCCCCGCCGGCGCCACCCTGCCCGCCTCCATGGCCGGCGCCCATCGCCTCTCGATCCTCTCGAGCGACGGCGAGCTCACCGTCGATCTCGCCGGCGGCGAGCTCACCTTGACCGGCGTCGCCGACGTGCTCGATGCCGAGCGCTGGATGGTCGGCCTCGCGGGGCTCACCCCCGACGGCGCGCCGATGGTCATGCACATGAGCGTCAGCCACGCTGGGCCCGATCTCACCGGCTCCGTCGTGGTGGACGCCAACGGCGCGAGCTTCCAGACGTCGTTCCGCGCCGTCCGCGCCACCGCCCCCCTCGAGGGGAGCGACGGCACCGCCGCCGACGACGGCTCGCGCGACACGCAGTACCACCTCCCCGACGGCGTCCACTGAAGGTCCGACCGACATTGCCTCGCGGGGCTCCTCGAGGCGCGGTCCGGCG
>CAYOAL010000111.1:0-34197 GCA_964401935.1 uncultured Polyangiaceae bacterium | reverse complement strand
CCTCAGCCCCCTCAGCCCCCTCAGCCCCCTCAGCCCCCTCAGCCCCCTCAGCCCCTTCAGCGAACGAGCCGCCAGGTGACGTCGGGGGTGATGTCGAAGTGGAAGTGGTTGTGGTGCGCGCCGTCGTAGTTGGGCGTGAGCATGGTGGTGAACAAGCGCGCCGCGGCGCCGGCGCAGACCAGCTCCCGAAGCTCGGCGGCCGCTCGGCTCTTCTTGGTCGGAGCGGTGGCCTTCGGCCCGCAGGTGGTCGCTCCGATGCGGCCGTGCCAGTCCTTCTTCACGTCGAGCCACACCCGCGCGTCCTCGTCATCGGCGCCGGCGCGCTTGCCGAGCTTGAAGATGTCGACGGCGAGCGCGCCAGTGTGGCGTGTGCTCGGCTTGCCCTTCGGTTGCTGACGGCTCGGCCGCCACGCGGAGAAGATGAGCGCCTCGTCGATGTCGTGGCGCGCGAGGATGCTCGCGAAGTCGTGGAGGCCGAGCACGAGGCGGCAGTCGAAGACCTCCCACGGCGACTCCTCCGCCTTGTCGGGGGGGAGCACGGTGTGGAAGCGCACCCCTCCCACGCCCTTCGGGATGCGCACCGGGGTGCGCACGCCGCGCGCCTCGTCGACGACCTCGTGGTGGATCTTTCGCCGGCGCAGCTCGCGCAGGCAGGCGGCTTCGTCGAGCTGCCCGTAGCGATACGACGGCGCGGTCTTGGGGTCGTCGTCGGCCTCTACCGGCGGCTTCTTCCGCGCACCGCCGAGGGGCGTGGCGTCGGCCCCGCCCCGGAGGGCGAACGCGATCATGCAGAGCGAGATCGTGGTCCAGGGTCCGACCATGGGACGCCGACCCTCGCAGAAGAGGGGGCCCGCTGGCAACCCCCACCGCCGTGCGCCGTTTGACCACCGCACGCTAACCCCATACAAGATGTGGAGAGGTGGCAGAGCGAAGCAGCAGCCCGGGGGGGCGGAGGCCGGCGCCGTTGGTGGGTCTCAACGCGCGCAGCCGCAGGATCCTCTTCGCCGTGGTGACCGAGTACCTCGGGAGCGGGGATCCGGTGGGGAGCCGCACCTTGTCGCGCAAGTATGGGCTCGATCTCAGCCCGGCCACCATTCGCAACGTGCTCTCGGATCTGGAGGAGGCGGGTTTTTTGCACCAACCCCACACCTCGGCGGGGCGGGTGCCTACCGATCGCGCCCTGCGTTCGTTCATCGAGGCGATGACCGAGTTTCACGAGATCCCGCACACCACCAAGAAAGAGATGCGCCAGCGCCTCGACACGATCTTCTCCGAAGAAGACGTGAACCGCGAGGACGCGCTCCGGCAAGCGGGCAAGCTCCTCTCCGATCTCGCCGGCGCGGCGGCGGTGGTGGCGCCCACCCCGGCCACCTCTCGCAAGCTCCACCACCTCCGCTTCATCGCCATCGAGCCCGGCCGCCTCCTCGCGGTGCTGGTGTTCAGCGACGGCGTGGTGGAGAACCGCTACGTCAACAGCGAAATCGCCGGCTCCGAGCTCGAGCGCATCCAGAACCTCCTCGCCGACGTGGTGGAGGGCCGCACCCTGGGCGACATCCGTGCGCTGCTGGCCACCCGCCTGACGAGCGAGCGGCGCGAGCTCGACGAGCTGCGGGTGCGGGCGTTCGAGCTCGCGAGCGAAGCGGTGAGCGCGGTCGACCGCACCAGCGACGACCTGGTGATCGAGGGCAGCGCGCGGCTGATCGATCTTCCGGAGTACACCGATGTGGGGCGCCTCAAGCGCCTCGTGCACGCGCTCGAGGACCGCGAGCATCTGATCGATCTGCTCGATCAGACGATCGAGGCGGGGGTGGTGACGGTGTACATCGGCCAAGAGGCGGGCGATCTCGGGGAGGCGCAGCTCAGCTTGGTGGTGGCGCCGTTCGGCGACTCCTCCGAGGGAGGCGGGGTGGGGATCATCGGCCCCACGCGCATGGACTACGCGCGCATGATGCCGCTCGTGGAGGCGGCGGCGGCGGCGATGACGGCGGCGCTGAAGAAGGGCAGGTGAGTGGGCGCTCGAGGCCGGCGCCCGGGTCGCGCGTTGCCACCCCGCGAGGCCACGGTCGGCGCGGCCGCACGCGCGAGGGCGCACGCGGCGAGGCCGCGCAGGCGAAAAGCGCCGATATCGCAACTTGACACCGGGAGCCGCACAGCTCGATGATTCGGTCCGCCGCGTGCCTCCGGCGAGGTACGAGCGCGAGCCAACGATCAAGGAGCCTCCGTTGACGACGATTCTGGCTGTGGACGACAGCGCCACGATGCGAAAGTGCCTGGAGATTACCTTCTCGGGCAGTGAGTTCGAGCTCGTGACCGTGGACAGCGCGGAGGCGGCTCTCGAGAAGGTGAAGACCCTGGCGCCAGCCCTCGTGATCACCGACGTCTCGCTGCCACCCAACGACGGCTACGAGCTCTGCAGCACCATCAAGCTCGCGGCTCCTCAGCTGCCGGTCTTGATGTTGGCGTCCAAGCAGAACCCCTTCGACCCGACGAAGGGGGCGCAGGCCGACGGGCACATCGACAAGCCCTTCGATACGCAGGTGCTGCAAGACAAGGCCCGCGCCCTCGTGCAAGCGGGAGCCTCAGGGGAGGCTGCGGCGGCCCGCGCTCCGCAGGCCAAACCGGTGGCGATGCCAGAGCGCGCCCCGGCCAGCGGCAAGATCCCCGCACCGCGCCGCAAGCGCCCCACGCCGGCGATGATGGCGAAGCCGGAGGTGAGCACGACGAGCCAGCCGTCCGCGGCCAACGTGCGCCGGACCGTGCCTTTCGCGATGCCGGGGGCCAGCAAGCGTCCCGAGGTGGCCGGGGAAGCTCGCACCGGCACCCAGCCGATGGGCGCCCGTGAGCAGGCGGCCTCGCAAGCGCTGGGACCGGCGGCGCGGCGCCAGAGCGCGACGCCGGCGATCGAGCGCCACGCCACGCCGGAGCCCGCCCCCGCGCGCGCTCCGGTGGTGATGAGCGACACTCTCCCCGGCGTGGTCAAGGGGGACGGCGCTCCCTCGGGGGCCCGACCGTCGGGCACGGTGGCGCTCCCCGCGGAGACGGCCGCTACCCTCGAGGGCAAGCTCGAAGGGCTCGGCCTCACGCAAGATCAGGTAAACGGTGTGCTCGCCCTCTCCCGCGACCTCGTCGAGCAGGTGGTGTGGGAGGTGGTGCCGGTGCTCGCCGAGACGCTGATCAAAGAGGAGATCCGGCGCCTCACCAAGGAGTAGGCGCGCTCCCCGTCGCCGTCGCGAGCAGACGACCGGGCCTCGGCCCTTGCGGCGCCGGTGCGCCCGCGGCAGCTTGCCGCGTCCGATGACCGACGAGCTTTCCAAAGGGTTCGAGCCAGCCGCGATCGAGGCCCGGTGGTACCAGCACTGGGTCGATACGGGGGTCTTTCACCCGAGCACCGATCCGAACGACGCGCGGCCCACCTACGTGCTGCCCATGCCGCTGCCCAACGTGACGGGCTCGCTCCACATGGGGCACGCGATGATGTGCACGCTCGAAGACGTGCTCACGCGGGTGCACCGCATGCGCGGCTTCAACACCCTCTACCAGCCGGGCACCGATCACGCCGGCATCGCCACCCAGGTGGTGGTGGAGCGCCAGCTCCGCCGCGAGGGGAAGTCGCGCCACGATCTGGGACGCGAGGGCTTCATCGAGCGGGTGTGGGAGTGGAAGCACGAGTGCGGCAACCACATCGTGAAGCAGCAGCAGGTGCTGGGTCTGAGCGCCGACTGGGACCGCGCCCACTTCACCATGGACCCGCCCTACTCGCGTGCCGTGCGCGAAGCCTTCGTGCGGCTCTATCACGAGGGGCTCATCTATCGGGGCAAGCGCCTGGTGTACTGGGACTGCGAGGCCCACACCGTGCTCTCGAACCTCGAGGTGAACAGCGAGGAGGAGAACGGTGAGCTCTACGAGTTCGCCTATCCCATCGACGAGGCGGACGGGGGCGGGGAGATCGTGGTCGCCACCACCCGGCCCGAGACGATGCTCGGCGACACCGCGGTGGCGGTCCACCCCGACGACGAGCGCTACCGCCACCTCCACGGCAAGTCGGTGCGCCACCCCTTCGTCGAGCGGCGGATCCCCATCATCACCGATCCCATCCTCGTCGATCCGACGTTCGGAACCGGCGCGGTGAAGGTGACGCCAGCGCACGACTTCAACGACTTCGAGACGGGGCTCCGCCACGGCCTCGAGCAGATCGAGATCCTCGATCGCGACGGGAAGCTCCTCGACAACTGCGGAGAGTTCTCGGGCCTCGATCGGTTCGAAGCGCGCAAAGCGGTGAAGCGTGCGCTGAAAGACCAAGGACTCGCGCGCGGCGCGAAGAATCACCGCTTGCCCATCCCCCGGAGCGACCGCACCGGCAGCGTGGTGGAGCCGATGCTCTCGGAGCAGTGGTTCGTGAAGACCCAGCCGCTCGCCGAGCCCGCCCTCGCCGCGGTGCGCGAAGGCAAGACCGTCATCATCCCCGAGGAGTGGACCAAGACCTACGAGCACTGGATGACGAACCTCCACGACTGGTGCATCTCACGCCAGCTCTGGTGGGGGCATCGAATCCCCGCCTTTTACTGCGGCGCGTGCCAGCACACGACGGTGGTGAACGTGGAGACGCTCGAGGCCTGCGGGGCGTGCGGCTCCGCCGACATCAAGCAAGAGGACGACGTGCTCGACACTTGGTTCTCGAGCGCGCTCTGGCCCTTCGCCACCCAAGGGTGGCCCGACGCGACCCCCGAGCTCGAGCGCTTCTATCCGGCCAGCGACCTCGAGACGGGCTACGACATCCTGTTCTTCTGGGTGGCGCGCATGATGATGATGGGCATCCACTTCATGGGGAAGCCGCCGTTTGCGCGCATCTTGCTCCACTCGCTCGTGGTGGACGAGACCGGCGCCAAGATGAGCAAGGTGAAGGGGAACGTGATCGATCCGCTCGATCTCATCTACGGCGCCGACTTCGACGCGGTGGTGCAGAAGGCGCTCCCTGGCGCACCCAAGGACGAGGCGCTGAAGAAGTTTCAGAAGGCCTACCCGTCGACCGCCAAGATGGGGGAGGGGTTCGAGGCCTACGGCACCGACGCGCTCCGCTGGACGCTCTGCAGCTACTCGCCCCAGAGCAAGCGCATCCCGCTGTCGCCGAAGAAGATCGAGGGCTTCCGCAACTTCTGCAACAAGATATGGAACGCCACGCGTTTCCTCTTGCCCTACCTCGACGGCGCCGAGGTGACGGCGACGCCGCCGCGGCCCACCCTCCGCATCAACCGCTGGATCCTCGATCGGTTCGCGGACATGGCCGCGGTGATGAACCAGGGCATGGATGAGTTCCGGTTCGACGACGCCACCGCCGCGATGTACCGCTTCTTCTGGGGTGAGCTCTGCGACTGGTACCTCGAGGTGTGCAAGCCTCTCTTGGCGACCGGCGCCGACGCGACGGTGGACGAGGGCACGAGGAAGGAGACGCGCGACACCTTCGCCTACGTGCTCGAGGCGTCGCTCCGGTGCATCCACCCGGTGATGCCGTTCATCACCGAGGAGCTGTGGCAACGGGTGGCGCGCCCGGCCGACAGCCCCGCGTCGATCGCGCTCACGCGCCTCCCCACCGAGCGCGATGGCCGCCGCGACGCGGACGCAGCGCGCGAGATGGCGATCGTGCAGGCGGTGGTGACCGCGGCGCGCACCATCCGGAGCGAGCGTGAGGTGCACCCAGGGGCGGTGGTGCCCGTGGTGCTCCGGTCGAACGACCCGGCGGTGAGGGAGCTGCTCGAGTCGGAGCGGGGGGCCATCCAGACGCTGGTGAAGACCGAAGACCTCACGGTGGAGCCGAGCGGGGGAGAGCGCCCACGAGGAGCCGCCCTCGGGGTGGGGGCGGGGGTGGAGGTGCTGGTGCTCCTGAAGGGCATCGTCGCGTTCGACAAGGAAGCGGCGCGGATCGAGCGGGAGCTCAAGAAGACCGAGAAGAACCTCGCCGCCATCGAGAAGAAGCTCGGATCGAAGGGGTTCGCGGAGCGGGCTCCGGCCGACGTGGTGGAGGCGTCACAGCGAGAGCTCGGCGAGATGAAGGAGCGACTCACCCTGCTCGCGGAGGCCAAGACCCTCGCCGACGAGCTCAAGGATTGAAGGCCGCGGGGCCCGGCCGCAGCGCTATCCGGCGCTCGTGGGGCCGCCGTTCTTGGCTGCCCACGCGCTCGCGTGATTAGATCGAACCTACGCGGGGACCTGTGCCCGCGTCAGCCGAACATGAACAAGCTTGCTCTTCTCGGATTCGCCTTCATCGGGGCCATCGCCGCTGCGCTCTCGGCCCCCGGCTGCGCCGACTCGTGTGAAGATCTGAACGCGATCTGTGGCAGGTGTGGAGACGCCTCCTACGCCGACGCGTGCCGCAAGACGGTCAACGCGGACAACCAGGACGTGTGCGCGGTGCAGGCCTCGCACTTCACGTCGATCTGCAACGAGACCGGCGAGGCGGGGGCGGGCGGTGAAGCGACCGGTGCGTGCGTGCACGGCCAGGTGGTGTGCGAGGGGAGCTGCGTCTCCCTCGGGTCGAACGCGCGGTTCTGTGGCTCATGCGTGAACGCCTGCGACGCGGGGCAGCTCTGCGCGGCTGGCTCCTGTGTGGACGGCTGCGATCCGTCCGGAGCGCTGCCCACCCAGTGTGGTGATGGCTGCGTGAACACAAACAACGATCCGCTCCACTGCGGCGCCTGCGGCAACGTGTGCGACGTGTCCGAGGTGTGTCAGGGCGGCGCCTGCGTCGACGGTTGTGACCCGTCGGGACCCACCCCCACCGAGTGCGACGGGGCGTGTGTGAACCTCGCGCAGGACACGGTGCACTGCGGCATCTGTGGCCAGAGCTGCGCGCCGGGGGCGGTGTGCTCGGCCGGGTCGTGCCTCTCGCAGTGTGCGGCGGGCCTCACCGAGTGCGCCGGAACCTGTGTCGACGTCAACGTGGAGGCCGCCCACTGCGGCGGTTGCGGCAACGACTGCGCGGCGAGCGCGGTCGGCCCCAAGTGTCTCAACGGCGCGTGCGCTGCGGACTGCGGGGGGCTCGACGAGTGCGGCGACAACTGCGTCGACTTTCTGAACGACGGCCTCAACTGTGGCGGCTGCGGCAACCTGTGCGGTCCGGGGACGGTGTGCACCAACGGCTCGTGCTCGGCCGGCGGCTGCACCACCGGCCAGACCGACTGCAACGGGGCCTGCGTCAACCTCGACACCAACCCGAGCCACTGCGGTGCCTGCGGCGAGACGTGCACCGGCGGGCAGGTGTGCAGCCTCGGCGTCTGCGCCCCTGCCTGCGCGGCGGGGACGGTGGCCTGCAACGGCGGCTGCGTCGACATCGCCAGCGATCCGAGACACTGCGGGGGCTGCAACAACGCGTGCCCGAGCAACCAGGTGTGCGATCTCAACCAGTGCAAGGACGCCTGCACCGGGCCGCGGGAGAACTGCAATCGGGCCTGCGTCGACACCAACGACTCGCTCTTCAACTGCGGGAGCTGCGGCAACAGCTGCGGCGACGCGAACATCTGCACCGGCGACTCGTGCGTGAACGGGATGTGCAACAACCTGAGCGGCGCCGTCGACTGCGACGACGGGAACCCCTGCACCGACGACCGCTGCGATCCGAAGCTCGCCTGCACCCGGGACAACATCCCTCAGGCCTCCATCGAGTCGGTGTGCACGCAGCTCCACCCCAGCCTCGATCTCACGGCGGGCTGTGTGTGGTGCGACCCCGACGGGGCGCTCTGCAACTTCGTGCCCGCGGGCGGCGAGTGCAACGGTGATCCGGTGGCCGGCAGCCCGTGCCTCCGCTGCGTGAACTCGGGGGGCGGGATGAACGACACCTGCACCGGGACCATGCCTCCGGCCCTCGCGTGTGCGCCCGCACCGGTGAACTGAGCAGGCGCGAGGGCGCTCGATGGCCAAGAACTACATCACGCCCAGCGGGGCGCGCGCGCTCACCGAGGAGCTGAACCAGCTCGCGCGGGTGGAGCGACCCAAGACCGTCGACGAGGTGGCCACCGCGGCCGCGCACGGTGATCGCTCGGAGAACGCGGAGTACAAGTACGGCAAGCTCCGGCTCCGCGACATCGATCGGCGGATTCGGTTCCTCGAGAAGCGCCTCGAGCAGGTGGAGGTGATCGAGCCCGCCGCGCAGGCGCAGCGCGACGCCGTGTTCTTCGGTGCCACCGTGGAGGTGGAGGACGAGGACGGGAACCGCAGGCGCTACCAGCTCGTGGGGGAGGACGAGAGTGAGCCCGCGAAGGGGCGGATCAGCTGGCGGTCTCCCATCGGGCGGGCGCTCCTCAAGCGGCGGACCGGCGACTTCGTGACCGTGAAGCGGCCCGCTGGGGACATGGAGTTAGAGGTTATTTCGATAGCTTACGTTGCCCACGAGGGGGATGAGTAGGCATATATAGGTCATTCAATTACTTTTGCCTACACTGTGCGTTGGATTGTTGATACCTTGCTCTCAAGGAGCTCGATCAACGTGCTTGCTGGTTTCGGAGTCGACCTCGTGAAGCAGATCGTCGGAATCTACATTCGGATGGCTCGCGACGACCTCAGCCGCCTCCAGGAACACCCTGAAATCCTGCCAAAATACGACCCTCGGGTGGCCCTCTCCGACGGTAGGGGCCTGGATCTCGGGCGGGCGTGGGAGGAGCTCGGTGTGTTCCTCGACGGGGGCGTGGCGCTCCCCGACGCGGGGCCCACGGTGGGCGATGTGCCGCTGCCGAGCCCCGACACGCGCGCGACCTGGAGCTACGTGGCCCCGGATCGGGTGCGCGAGATGGCGGAGGAGCTCCGCCAGATGCGGCGCGCACAGTTTCGCGAGCGCTACACCGTGGATCACGAAGACACGCAGACCATCCCGGGGAACCAGACGGGCGCCTTCGGCGATCGGAAGCAGTACATGTACAAGAAGCTGCGCGACCTCGCCGGACACTACGCCAAGGCGGCGGCGGCGGGAGAGGGCATGCTCGTCCGCATCGGCGAGCGCTTCTGAGCGTGCGGCCCGCGGTCACTCGCGGCCGAGGTAGCTGAACCACACCTCTGGGCGACGGCGCTCGACGTGCTGCTCTACCACCGCGGCGAGGCGCAGGAGCACGTGCTCCTCCCATGCTCGGCCCATGAGCTGCAGGCCCACGGGGAGGCCGCGGGCGTCGTAGCCGGTGGGCACGGTGATCGCGGGCAGGCCGGTGAGGTTGGCTGGCGTGGCGTAACGCATGATGGCGCTCAAGAGAGCGAGGTCGCTCTCGCCGTAGGCGAGCGCGTCGTCGTGGATCACCTGCGCGGTGACGGCGGTGGTGGGCGTGACGATGGCGTCCACCCGCGCGAGCACGGCCGCGAAGCGGCGAAACGCGCGCGCTCGGTGTCGCTGAGCATGCACGTAGTCGGTGGCGTGGAGCCGCCGCCCGAGCGCGAGGTTGATGCGGGTGTCGTGCCCGTAGTCGTTGCGATGGCGCGCGTAGTGGGCGAGGTGGGCGGTGGCCATCTCGCTCACGATGGTGGTGGCGTGCGCGAGGCGCACGGCGTCGAGGTGATGGATGGTGACGTCGACGATCTCGGCGCCGGCCTCCCGCAGCACCTCCACCGCCTCGTAGCAGCGCGCCACGACGTCGGGCTCCGCGTCTTCGAACCACGGCCGGTAGATGCCGAGCCTCACCCCTCGGAGGTCGCGGTGATCGAGCTCGGTGAGCTCGGGCGCCGGTTGCATCAAGCTGTTCTCGTCTTTGTCGTCGGGGCCGCACATCACGGCGTAGGCGAGGGCGCAGTCGCGCACCGTGCCTGCGATGGGACCGATGTGACCCACCGACCAACAGAGCTCTGCGGCGCCGTGCTCGCTCACGCGGCCGAAGGTGGGCTTCAGCCCCACCTGCCCGCAGAGGGCGGCCGGCATGCGGATGGAGCCGCCACCGTCGGCGCCCACCGCGATGGGGCACAAGCCCATCCCCACCGCCGCCGCCGAGCCGCTCGAGCTGCCCCCGGTGAGGCAGCTCGGATCGTAGGGGTTGCGCACCGCGCCGTGGTGGGGATTGATCCCCGTCACCCCGATCCCAATCTCGTGCATGTTGGCCTTGCCGATGAGGAGCGCTCCGGCCTGGCGCAGCCGCAGCACGACCTCCCCGTCGGCCTCGGCGGCGCTCTTCCCGAGGAATCGAGTGCCGACGGTGGTGCCGTAGGGACGCTGATCGATCTCGTCTTTCACGGCCACCGGCACGCCGTCGAGCGGGCCGAGGGGCTCGCCGCGCTGGTAGCGCTGCCGGGACGCCTCGGCCTGTTGGAGCACGTCCTCGCGCTGCTGCGCGATGAGGACGCGCATGGGGGGGCGGAGCTGCTCGGAGGCGCGGGTGATGGCGAGCGCGCGCTCGGCGACGGCCACCGGATCGGTGGTGCCGGCGCGGTAGGCGGCCACGAAGTCGGCGGAGATCTCCGGCGCGAAACCTCGCTCGTTGCCCGGGGGCAGGCGTCCGACGGCGTCGAGATCGGGCGCGTGGTCGAGGGGGGCGGGGGGCCGCCCGTGGTCGAACACCGGCGCGCGGGCGTCGATGGGCCCGGTCGCTGGGAGCGAGCGAAACGCGACGAAGCCCGAGTCGGCGAGGAGCTTGTCGGTCACCACGCCGCCGGCGCGGCTCTCGAGCACCTGAACGAGCGCGCGGAGCATCGCCCCGGCGGCGCGCGGGGCTTTGAGGGACCTGAGGTCGTAGGCCATCGGCGACGTATATGCGATAACCCTCGGGATGGCATCCGTGGGCAAGACGGTGGACGAAGAGACCGTCCAGCGGACCATGGGCGACGCGCCCGATCCAACGCCCGACGCGGCGCAGCTCACGGTGGTGTACCCCCCCGGAGCGGGCGAGCGGATGCGGCTCGGCGGTCGCGAGGTCGTCATCGGGCGCCGTCCGCGGAGCGACGAGGCGGGCCTGTCGATCGACCATCCGACCGCGTCGCGACGCCACTTCGCCATCCGCTGGGACGAGGATCGGGGGGAGCATGTCGGGCGTGATCTCGGCAGCCGCAACGGCTCGCGCGTCGATGGCCACCGCGTCCACGGCGATCGGACCGAGGGGCTCGCCGACGGCTCCGTGCTGCGGCTCGGCGACGTGCTCTTGGTGTACGAGCGCGGGCCGTGGGTAGGCACCGAAGACGATGAGGCGGTCGACCACGAGGCGGTCTTCGGGCGCGCCGCGCGCATGGTGGAGCTGCGTCGCCGCTTGGCGGCTGCGGCGCGCGATCCGTCGCCGATCCTGCTCGTGGGCGAGACCGGCACCGGCAAGGAGCTCGTGGCCCGCGAGGTCCACCGGCTGAGCGGCCGCCGGGGGCCGTTCGTGGCCCTCAACTGCGCGGCGCTCTCCCCGCAGCTCGTGGAGAGCCAGCTGTTCGGTCACAAGAAGGGGGCGTTCACCGGCGCCGACACGGCCCACGATGGCTATTTCCGCGCCGCCGACGGGGGCACGCTGTTCCTCGACGAGGTGGGGGAGCTCCCGCGTGAGCTGCAGCCGAAGCTCTTGCGCGTGCTCCAGGAGCGCGAGGTGCAGCCGGTGGGCGATCCCCGCCCGGTGAAGGTGGACGTCCGCGTGGTGTCGGCCACGTTGCGCGATCTCTCGGCGATGACCGGCGAAGACCGATTTCGTCTCGATCTCTACGCGAGGCTCAGCCCCTGGGAGCTGTCGGTGCCGGCGCTGCGCGATCGTCGGGTGGACCTGTTGGCTTTCATCGGTCGACTCGCGGCGCGTTGGCAGCGCGAGCGCGGGCACGAGGTGGTGCCGCCCGTCATCGAGGCGAACGCCGCCGAGCGCATCCTGCTGTCCGACTGGCCCGACAACCTGCGTGGCCTCGACCGACTGGTGCACCGCGCCGCCGGCGACCCCGGCCAGCCTATCGACGTGGCGCCGCCGCGGCTCGAGCGGCCGGCTCGCCGGTCCGTCGCGGAGCCCGGGAGCGAGGGCGGGCGTGCGCCCAAGCCCTCCAAAGAGGAGCTGGAGCGGGTGCTCGGCGACCACGATGGGAGCGTGCGCGCCACGGCCAAACACTTTGGGCGCGACCGGCGGCAGATCTATCGCTGGATGGAGCAGTACGGGCTGCGCGACCAGGACGAGGAGCGATCGACGAGAGCGGCGGGGCGACACGCGCCCGGTGACGACGCGATCGAGTAAGCTCGCGCCGTGGCGTATCGGTCACCCAAGGCTGCGGCGCAGGGAGAGCGTGCGACGACCGGGCTCGTCGTGGAGATGGTGGAGCAGTTCTCCGATCGCTACGCGTTCGTGCGCGAGCTGGTGCAGAACGGCCTCGACGCAGGGGCGAGCTCGCTCGAGGTTCGGCTGAGCCACCTCGGTGGCGAGGCGCGGTTTGCGGTGCGAGACGACGGGCAGGGGATGACGCGGGCGATCATCGAGGGCCCCCTCCTCACGCTCTTCAACTCGGAGAAGGATCGGGACCCGACGAAGATCGGCAAGTACGGTGTGGGCTTCGTGTCGGTGTTCGCGATCGATCCCGACGAGGTCCGCGTGAGCACCTGGCGGGCTGGGGAGTGCTGGGAGCTCGTGCTCTTCCCCGATCACAGCTGGGAGCTCAGAGAGGGCGAGCGGCCGGCCGGCGCGAGCGCGAGCGGCACCGAGGTGGCGCTCCACAAGCGCGCGGGGATCGGCGCGTTTCGCACCTACCGTGACGAGACGACGGCGGCCCTCACACGCTGGTGTCGCCACGCGCGGGTGCCCATCCACCTCGTCGTCGACGAGCAGGGGGCCGAGCCGCTGCGGCGCCGCGTCGACGTGCCCCTCACCGTGGCGTCGCCGGTTTCGCTCACCGTCGTGGACGACGACACGACGCTCTGTGTCGGGCCCTCGGCGAGCGAGGAGGATGGTGCGCGGCCCACCCGCGCTGCGTTCTTCAATCGCGGCCTCACCCTGTTCGAGACCACGCAGCCCGTTCATCGCTCGCTCTTGGGTATGACGCTCGCGGTCGACTCGCCCCACCTCAGCCACACCCTGAGCCGCGACAACATCCGCCACGACCACGCCTACAAGGTGGTGGTGAGACGCGCGTTGCGCATCGTGGAGGAGGAGCTCCGGCACGAGGTGGTGCGTAAGCTGGGGGCGGCGGCGCGCGCGTCGATCGCCGACCGAGAGGCGCGGCGCGAGCTCCCCGTGCTCCTCTACGCGGCCTGCACCGAGTGTCTCGGGCTGGGCGCCGCCGAGCTCGCGGTGCCGCTGTGCGACGGTGCGGGGGAGCGTGTGTCCACCCTCGACGGGCTCGTGCGCGGCGGCTCCGTGCTCTACGAGACCGAGCCGAGCCCCCTGACCGCGGCACTCGCCGCGGCGGGCCGACCGGTCGTGTGGGCCCCAGACTGGCCGGCCTATCTGTGCGAGGCGCTCGCGCGCCGGGCGCGGGCTGCGATGGTGTGGGCGCGGTCGGCGTACGGGCTGCTCCGTCCGCTCGACAAGCACGGCCGCGCGAGCAGCGACGAGGCGCTCACCGAGGCGCTCACCGCGCTCCTCCGCGCGGCGGGAGAGGAGGCGCGCGAGGTGGCGCTCGGCTCGTCGTTCGGCGCCGAGCTCGAGCACGTGGCGGTGCGCGTGCCGTCTGCCCGTGGTGCGCAGCTGGTGCCGGCCGGCGAGCGCGCGCGACGGCTCCGGTTCAGGCGACCGAGCGCGTGGCTCGTGGTGGCCAGCCACCCGTTCGTCGGGGCGATCAGGGAGGCGGCCAGAGAAGACGCTTGGGCGGCCGCGCACCTGTTGGCCCGGGCGATGCTCGTCGAGGATCGCGGGGAGCTCTCGGCGACGGTGAGCGATCGCTTGTTGAGCGCGCTCGCGGAGGGGTCGTGAGCCGGAGGAGGCAGCCCGCGGCGCGCCGCGAAGGCCGGCCGCCGCCGAGCCAGGGTGGCGCTCCGCGCGTGGTCGCGAGCGGGCGCATCCAGGTGGACGCGCGCAAGGCCATGGCCAAGCTGCGCGAGCATCTGCTCGTCGATCTGCACGACTACGCGCTCGAGGTGGTGCGGGCGGCGGTAGCGTCCGACGCGGAGTGGATCGACGTGTTCTACGACGCCGACGATGTGATCGTCACCTGGCGCGGGCGCCCCTTCCCGCTCGCTTCGCTCGAGCAGCTCCTCGATCATGTGCTCACCGAGGCCGCCGACGAGGATGGGTGGCGCGTGCGTCTCCTCGCGCTGGGCGTGAACGCCGCGCTCGGGCTCGCGCCGGCCTTCGTCGAGGTGACGTGGGCCGCCGACGACGGGGCCACCGCCACGCGCGCGCGCTTCGTCGGCAAGGGCGCGGGGGAGGACGCCGCGCCCGAGGCCAAGCAACGAGTCGTGGAGCGACCCGCCGAGCTCCCCGTCGGGGCCTTTGCCGTGCACGTGCGGCGGCGCATCGGCTGGGGGGTGTTGCGTCGCGCCACGCTGGGTGGCGCCCCGGAGGAGGTGGCGTCGCTCTTGCGCGCCACCGAAGGTCTCGCGACGCCGCTGACGCTCCGCGGGGGGCCGTGGCCGCGGCCCTCGGCGCCGCCGGTGGTGGCTCGGGTGGGGCTCGAGCTCGCGGACGACGGCGACGTGCGCGTGCGCGACGCCGTGCTCGAGGTGCTCGACCCGCGCCACCTGCCCGACGACTACCATCCAACGCTCGACATGCTCGAGCTCGGGGTGCTCCTCGCGCGTTACACGTGGGCGCCGGCGTCGTTCCCCGCGGCGCCCCACGCCGGCGTAGCGTTGCCGGTGCGGGTGCGGGTGGACGCGGAGCGGCTCCCTACCAACGCGTCGCGGTCTTCCGTGCGCGAGGACAGCGCGCTCTCCGTGGCGGTGGAGGAGGCGTCACAGGCGGCGTTCGTGCGTGCCGTGGAGGGCCTCGTGGCGAGTCATCGCGCCGAAGCGACCGAGGGGATCGAGCTCGTCGGTGACGCGCGCGCCATCGAGGAGGCGCTCGGCGCGCTGGCCTGCCTCGCCATCGGCGTGGCCAGGAGCCGGCGCAAGCTCTCGCCGCTCGCGCGCTCGCTGGTGAAGCTACCCCTGTTTCGAGACGCCTGTGGGGTGCCGCGCGCCTTCGGTACGCTCGAGCCTCCGCGGGGCGAGCCGCTCGTGGTGTACGAAGGCGACGAGCCGCTCCGCGAGGAGCTGTTGCCGTGGGCCTTTCGCGTGATGTGGCCGGCGGGGCGCGTGGTGGAGCGCGCCATGCTCGCCTTCGCGACCGCGCCCGCGAGCGCGCTGCTCGAGGCGGCGGAGGAGGCGCTCGCGCTGCGCACGCGCTTCCTCGCCCACGCGACCAAGGAGGTGGCGGTGACGTCATCCAACCAGCACCTGTCGCGCGAGGCCTTCGCGGTGGAGCGCGGCCCCTTCGCGGAGCTCTACGGTGAGGTGGCGGTGCGCAGCCAAGGGCGTCGCGATGGCACCACGCTGCGCGTGTTCTATCTCAACCGCGAGCTCGCGGTGCGCACGCTCACCGCGGAGGCGTGCCCGCTCGCGCTGGACGTGGCCTTGGCGTGGGACGCCAAGCTCACCCCGCGCTACGCCTACGACGGGGTGGAGTCGACGCCCGCCCTCGCCGACGCGATCTGGTACGCGCTCCGGGTCGGGCTGTTGCAGGTCGCGGGCCTCGTGGAGCGACTCGGCGAGGCCGAGCTCTCCGACGCGGTGCGCGCAGCGATCCGACGCGCGGCGCGGCGGGCGGTGGGACTCATCACGCTCGGCCCCGCCGCGGTGGAGGCGCGCGTGACGCGGGCGTCGCGCGTGTCGCTCGCCGGCGTGTGGAGCGCGGCCGCGATCTGGCCGACGACGAGCGGCGAGCACGTGTCCTTCGACGCGCTGAGGAGCACGGTGGCTGCTCACGGCGCCTGCTTCGTGGCCGAGCCGGAGGTGAAGGGCCGCGCCCTCGACGGTCGACCGGTGCTCGCCCTCGAGCCGAGCGAGGCGAGCTGGGTGACGGCGGCCTTCCCTGCGACGCCGGTGGTGCCCTACGGGCGGGCGGTGGTCGACGCGGAGCTCGAGCCTGCGTTTCATCGCGCGCGCTGGCGGCAGCTCGACCGCGTGGCCGCGGCCATGGCACCCGGCGGCGCGGGGGCGGCGGTGTCGCTCCGGTTCGAGCGCCCGGGGGTGCTCGGCGTGGTCGCGATCGCGGAGGCCCCGTGTCTCGTCCAGTGTCACGCGGGGCACGTGCTCGGGCGCGTGTTGCGGGCTCGCGGCCTCGGGGCCATCGGGGTGGCCGTCGACGACGTGCGCTCGACCCCCAACCCCGACTGGACGGGCACGCTCCACGACGACCCCTCGCGGTGGCGGCTCGAGGAGGCGGAGCTCGAGCTGCTCGCCACCTGTGTGGGAGCGCGCGAGGGCGACGCGCGGAGCCGCGCCGCGCTGGGGATCGTGGGCGAGGGCGCAGCCCCCGCGGTGGAGCGCGCGCTCGAGCGGTTCCTCGTGGAGGCGGGGGCCGAGCTCGCGGAGCGCGTGTCGGCCGGCCAGGAGGCGCAGGCTCCGCGCGATGAGCGCCTCGCGGAGCTGTACGAGCGCATCGCGGCGCTCCCCCTCCTCCGCTGGCTCGATGCCGAGGGTGTGCCGCGACCGGTGTCGATGGCGACGGTGGAGCACCACCACCCGTTCCCCGGGCCGGTGCCGGTGCTCGCGGCGCCGGCTGGGTTTGCCACCCTCGACTGGCACCCGCTCGTGCTCGACGGCGCGATGGAGCGCGCGGTGGGGCGGTGGCTCATGGGGCGCCTGGCCAGCGCCGCTCCGGAGCTCGAAGAGCGCCGTGCGCTCGCGCGTCGCTTCACGCGGCGCGGGCAGGTCCTCGCCCGGACAGCGCTCGAGGCGGGGAGCCTCGGCGAGCTCGGCGCTCATGGTCCCACCCTCGCGCGCTACGACGCGCTGGAGGTGTCGGTGCTCTTGGGCCTCGGACCGGGCAGCGGTCGCCGTGGCGCGGGCCGGGCGCTCCTGACGCTCTCCGGACGCCCCCTGTTCGCCGTCGACACGACGCTGCCCATCGTGGCGCGCGTCGATTTGATAGACGACGCGTGGCTCGACGGCGAGCTCGCCGCGCTCACCGCCGAGGGCACGAAGGCGCTCACCATGCATCTCGAGCGTGCCGCGGCCCAGCTCGTGATCGAGCTCGCGGTGCGGCCGATCGATCAGGACGGGGGGTCGTCCTTCACCGATCCCGGCTTCGCCCAGCTCGCGGCGGCCGTCTTGCACGCGCCCGATCTCGGGCCACGCCGCGGCGCGGTGGAGCGGGCGCTGCGCCACAACGCGCGCTGGCCGAAGGTGCAGGGCGGGCACGCCCCCCTCACGCTGCTCGGCTCGAAGGCGCGGCTCCGCTTCGGTGCCGACCGCTACCCGCAGTGGGTGAAAGGTCGCCGCCGCTCGGAGCTCGACGACCCCATCCTCTACCTCCCGCCAGCGCCGCGCGGTCGCGATCTGCGGAGCTGCCTGAACGCGCTCGGCGTCACCCTCGAGGACGTGACGGCGGCGCTCGCGCAGCTCCAAGAGCGCCGCCGCGGCCCCGGGTACGAGGCGAGCACCACCACCCTCGCCGGACCGCCGCGACACCGCGCGCTGCGCGCTACCTTCGCGTCGCTGCGGCTCGCCATCGGGGGCGAGCTCGAGCTCGTGCCCCTCGCCGCGCCGTCGGTGTCGGTGACGGATCTCGAAGGGATGCGTACGGTCGACGTCGCGGTGGGGTGTCCGCTGCGCGCGGTGATGGTGATCGAGTCGCCGCGCGCCTCGCTCACCGACGCGGTCGTCGCCGAGCACCTGCAGAAGGCGGTAGGAGCCTTCTTCACCCGCCTCGCGTCGCGCCTCGACGAGCTCCCCGAGGAGGTTCGTCACGGGTTGCGGGGCTTCGCCACGTATCGCCTCAACCGCGGTGACAAGCTCACGAAGCGGCAGCTCGACGCGGCGGTGGTGCAGGACGTCACCGGGGCGTGGTACGAGCTCCGGCGGCTCGTCGAGCTCACCGAGGTGTGGGCGATCGCGCCCGCCGAGCGGTATCCGACGATATCCTTCGAGCGCCCGCTCTTCCCGCTCACCGACGCGGAGATGGCAGCGCTCTCGCGGCTCGTGCGTGTCGTCGATCAGCGCGCGCTGGTGGAGCGCGCGCTCGCCGGGGAGCGACGTCGCGCGGCGGCGCCGGCGCCGCTGTGCATCCCCGAGGCGCTGCAGAGCTGCTGCCTGATGGTGCGCGCGGTGGCCGAGCCGCACCTCCGCGGCGAGGCCGCCCTCTTGGCCGCGACGTCCGTCGAACGCGCCGGGATCTTCGTGCACGTGGACGGGCGCCCGCTGTGCCAGCTCGCCCCGCGCGGCTGGCCGACGGTGGCCGTGGTCGACGTCGATGGGGTGACGCCCAACCCCTTCTTCGACGGCCTCTCACCGGAGGACGAAGCGCGGGTCGTGGAGGCGGTGGCGGAGCTCACCGAGGCGATGATCGCGGCGCGGACGTCGGCGCCCCGAGGTTGCCGCGGTGAGATCGCGGTGCGCGTCGTGGAGGATGGGCTCGAGGTGACCGGTCACCTGTGGCTGCCGCCGGCGTGGCCCGCGCAGCCGGTGGTGACGGTGGAGGCGGTGGACGCGCGCGGCATCCCGCAGGCGGCGCCCCTCACCGCGCTCTCGGGTCACAGCGTCACCATGTCGTCGGTCGTCCCGATCGGGGGCCACCTCATGGTCGCGCAGCCCGCGCCGCTGCTCCACCAGGCGCTGGGAGAGCTCGCGCGGCGGGCCCTCGCCGAGATGCTGCACGCCCTCGCGCCGCGCGCCGGCGCCGCCGCCGACGTGGAGCTCGAGGCCTACCGCTGGAACCTCGCGCTCCTCGGTGGGGAGGTGGACGGGGAGCTCTCGGCGCCGAGCACCGAGGGCCGGGTGGGGCTGTCCGAGGTGGTGGACGCGATCGCCACCGGCACCGTCTGGTACACGGCGCGCCGCGGCAGCAGAGGCGGTGTGCTGCCCTCGGAGGGGCCAGCCTTCGTGCTGCCCGACGAGCCGGAGCACGCCTTGCTGCGCGTGCTCCGGGCACGCTGCCCTCTCGTGCTCGTCGAGCTCGGCGGCGTCGAGCCCGTGGCGCGATCCCAGCCGCCGCTCGCCGCGAGGGTCGCCACCCACGCGGAGGCCCGGCCCGCGGCGCTCGACGCGGAGCGTCTCGGATCGAACGACGAGGGCGAGCGCGGGGTGGCGGCCGAGGAGGAGATCGCGGTGGAGGACTCGTGGTTTGCCGGCCTCACCCGCCGTGTGCTCGCGGTGTTCACCGCGGTGCCCCCACCGCTGCCGGTGACCCGCGGGTTCCGGGACGAGCTCGAGGCGACGCTCCACCTGCTCGATCTGCCGATGGACACCCTCGCGAGCGTGGCCTTCACCCGCTCCGGAAGGGCGGTGCGCTATCGACCGGCCGAGCGGCGCGTGATCGTCAACCGCGACCACGCGGTCGTGCGCGCGCTGGTCCCGGACGCGACGGAGCCGAGCCCGGTCGTGCTCGGAGCGCTCGCCGCCGCCGCCGTCAGCGAGCTCAACCGCGCCCACGGTGCGGTCACCGCGGCGGAGGAGCTCCACGCGCTCGAGGCCCTCGCGGAGCTGACTCAAGCCACCAAGAGCCGCTGACGCACCTCGGCGATGGGGAGCTCCCAGAGCGTCTCCCACGGGACGTTGCCGAGGAACCGCGCGCGCTTGCCTCGCTGGTAGCCGCGCCACACCTCTCCGAACACGCTCCCGCGCTCCAGCCAGTGTCGCATGGATCCGACCGTGGCGAGCAGCCCGAGGGCAGGAGCGCCGGTCTGGGCGTAGGTGAAGGCGAGCAGCGAGAGCTCTCCCCCCAGCTCCGGGGAGTAGCCCGTCACCACGTGCCAGATGTCGTGGGTCTGCCGCATGCGCTGGGTGACGTAGGCGGGGGCGGCGCTCATGCCGGGCGGGGCCTGGAACAGATCCGGATCGAGCCCGTGCTCGTCGAGGAAGCGCACGTAGGCCCCGCCGAGGGTGTCGGCAGGCAGCGCCCGCAGCGCGTCGTAGTCGACGCTCTTCGTGTTGATGGCGGCCCGCTCGGCGAGGAGCGTGCACCCCTGTTCGTCGGCCAAGAAGCGGGCGAGCAGATCGGGGAGCTTGTGCGCGTTGAGCGCGATGGAGAGCACGAACACCTGACGCGTGTCGTCCGGGTTCTGCAGCAGCTTGCGCAGCGCGCCGAGGCCGAGCTTCAGGCTGGGGAGCCAGCGGCCCTCCATGGCGAGGCGCACCGCCTCGGCCTCCTCGCGCTCGACGTTGGAAGAGGGAGTGGTGGGGGAGAGAGATTGTGTGGATGACAGCATGAGGCCTCCTTTATTGTCATTGATGACAATAGTAACGCGGGAATTGTTGTCAAGCGTGCCAATAGAAACTATTCTCGGCGGTGTGGTGCCGAGGCCGCGAAAGCTCAAGAAATCGCTAGGAGAACCCGGCAAAGAGCGCCGCTCGAAGCGGCGCCGTCTGCGGCGAGAGCCGGCCGAGGCGCGGGCCCACATCCTCGCCGCCGCGCAGCGCGTGTTCGCCGACAAAGGACCCGACGCGGCCGGGCTCAAAGACGTGGCCAGGGAGGCGGGGGTGAGCCACGGGCTGGTGACCCACTACTTCGGCACGTTCGACGCGCTCGTCGAGGCCACCCTCGAAGCCACGGCCCACGACGTAGAGGAGCGCATCCTCGCCAAGATCGTCACCCTCGAGGAGGTGGGCGTCGACACGCTGCTCGATCTCTTCTTCGACGGCATCGCGCGCCCCGAGCACGGGCGGCTGGTCGCCTGGGCCTTCCTCTCGGGCCGGGCCGACAGCGCCGACTTCTTCGCCCGCCGCGTTCAGGGCCCGCGCCGCGTGGCGGACGCGATCGCAGCGCAGCTCGGCGCGCGCCACCCGGGCAAGCACGTCGATCGCGCCGAGATCGATCGGATGGTGATGATGGTGATGGCGCTCGGCTTCGGCTTCAGCTTCGGGGGCGGGCTGCTCTGGGACGCCCTCGGCCACACCGCCACCCCCGAAGCCGAGGCTGCGTTCCGTCGCTGGCTCGGCGAGCTCGTGCGCACCCGCATGGAGCGGGTGCTCTCCGAGGCGCCGGCGAGCGCGGCGCCGCCCACGTGACGCGTCGTCAGGGCGATGGCGTGTGCATGATGTCGCGGAGCTTGGCGACCACGTCGTCCACGTCGGCGGAGGGCTCGTCGGTCGGGACGAGCACCCACTCCGCGCCGTACTTCGGCGCCCGGAGCCGCAGCTCGCTCTCCGTCGAGCCGACGATCTCGAAGCGCTGCGCGTCGAGGTTGAACTTGCAACCCCACACCGTCCGCTCCGCCGCCATGTCCGTGGGCCCGCTGCCCGCCGCCCAGCTCGCGAGCTGTTGCACGTTGGAGCGGGAGCCCGACGGGGCGGGGAGCTCGAAGGCCTTGCCGTCCCACGCGATGTGGGTGGTGGCCTCGGTGGAGCACCACTTGAGCGGCATGGGGTTCTTCGGGCGATCTTCGGGCTCCACGCAGAGCGCCTCGTAGAGCAGCTTCAGCGTCTCGTCCTCGAACGAGAGCACGACGCGCACGAACGCGCACTTGGCTTGCTCCTCGGGCGCCAAGAGGTAGGTCTCGGGCGCGGCCGGCGCGTGACCCTTGGGCGCGATGGTCTGCACCACGTAGTGGCCGCTCAGCGCGGGCGGGGTGGGCCCGTCCTTCTCGGTCGTCAACGGGGGTGGGGGAGCGTCGGGGCAGGGGGCGGGCAGCGGAGCCGTCGTCGGCCCACATCCAACCGCGGAGAGGCAGAGCGCGACTCCAAGGGGCCAACCGGGCGAGGTGCCCGGGCGCGGGTTGCACTTGCGTTGAGGCGCAGCCATGACGGCATCGCGTCGCCCGACCGGCCACGGGCGTCAACGATACAGCGTGGACGGAGGCCTCCTTCGGGGCCATGATCCGGCGTCGGATGACGCAGTTGGCGACGGAGACGAACATCGCGGAGCGCGACGGGGGACGCAGCCCCCGCCTCCTCGAGGTCGCGCGGGCGCGGCTCACGCTGGGGGGGCACGTCTTCGAGGACGTGGTGCTCACGGGCTGGGCGTACGGGCCGCCGATCGGGGAGGCGCCGCTGTTCATGCTCGTCGGCGGCATCACCGCCTCTCCCTTCCCCTTCGGCGACGGGAGCGAGGACGACGAGGGGTGGTGGGCCGCGCTGCGAGGTCCGACGCGGATCGACAGCGCGCGCGCGACGGTGCTCTGTCCCACGTGGCCGGGCAACGGCAGCCGCTGGAAGGGCCTCGACGATGGACCGCCCCCCGCGCTGTCGGTGCTCGATCTCGCGGATCTGGTGGCGCAGTGGCTCGACGGGATCGGCTGCAACGAGCCGCTCACCTACGTGGGCGCCAGCCTCGGAGGGCTGGTCGGGGTCGCGCTCGCGGTGCGCCACCCCGAGCGGGTGAGCCGCCTCGTGAGCATCTCGGCGGGGCTCCGCCCCGACGGCTGGGGGACGGCCACGCGCCATCTCCAGCGCGAGCTCGTGCGCGACGGCGTGAAGAACGGCGACGTGCACACCGGCATGGTGCGCGCACGCCAGCTGGGGATGCTCACCTACCGCAGCCGCTACGAGCTCGACACGCGCTTCGGGCGCCTCGAGCCGGGGCTCGAGCGGCCGCCGGTGGCCCAGTACCTCGACCATCACGGCAAGCGCTTTGCCGACCGCTTCCCGGTCAACACCTTCCTCATGCTGAGCGAAGCCATCGATCGCTCGAACCTCGCCACCAGCCAAGAGGGCCTGCGCGCTCTGCTCGAGCGCGTGACGGCCGAGGTGTTCGTGGTGGGCGTGCCCGGCGATCTCTTGTTCCCGTGGTCGCTCCAGAACGAGCTCCACCGCGAGCTCCAGGCGGTGGGCGCCACCTCTTCGCTGTGGAAGCTCGACTCGCACTTCGGGCACGACGCGTTCCTCGCGGATCAGAACAAGCTCGCCGAGCTGCTCGAGGCGGCGGGGGCGCTCTCTACGGTCGCGACGCCCCCCGTGTCGCGACCACGGTTCGAGGGCGTCGGTCAAAAACCCCTCCGCGAGATCCGCGTTGGGATGATCGGCTGCGGCACGGTGGGTCGAGGCCTGCTCGAGCTGCTCCACGCGCAGACCCAGGCGATGGCCGATCGCTACGGCGTGCGCTTCTCGGTGACGCGCATCGCGGTGCGCAACATGGCGCGCGACCGCGGGGCCCTCGCCGCCGACATCCCTCGCACCGACAAGCCGGCCGAGCTCGTCTCCGATCCGGAGGTCGACGTCATCGTCGAGGTCGCGGGAGGCGTGGAGCACCTCGACGCGGTGCTCAGCGCCGCGCTGGCTGCCGGCAAGCCGGTGGTCACCGCCAACAAGGCCCTGCTCGCGCAGCGCCTCGCCGAGCTCGGCGTGCTCGCGCAGCGCACCGAGACGCCGCTCGCCTGCGAGGCGGCGGCGGCCGCGGCGCTCCCCATCTTGCGCCACCTCAGCCACCGCGCCGACGAGGTGGAGCGCCTGCTCGCCATCGTGAACGGCACATCGAACTACGTCATCACCCGCATCGAGCAAGACGAGCTGTCGCTGCATCAGGCGGTGCGGGAGGCCCAGAGCCTGGGTCTGGCCGAGGCCGATCCGTCGATGGACATCGATGGCCACGACGCGGCGGCCAAGCTGTCCATCCTCGCCTACCGGAGCTTCGGGGCGTGGTTTCGTCCCGACGCTTTCGTCGTGCGCGGGATCCGCGAGCTCTCTCCTGCCGACTGTGATCTGGCGGAGCTGATGGGCTTTCGCATTCGCCACATCGCGCGCGCGGCGCGGGTGGGCGACGCCCTCGATCTCGCCGTCGAGCCGCTCCTCTTGCCCGACTGGCACCTCCTGGCCAACGTGGAGGAGGAGTACAACGCGGTGTATCTCTCGTGTCGGTCGGCGGGCGACCTGAGCTTCTTCGGCAAGGGCGCCGGCGGCCTCCCCACCGCCACCGCGCTCCTCGGCGATCTGATCGATCTCGCGCAGGACAACTCCGCGCAGTGGCCGGTGCCGGTGCGCTGCGAGCTGGCCGCGCCCCAGGCGCGTCGGCACTATTTGAGGATCACCTCCCAGCCCCACCATGGCCTCCTCCGGCGGGTGGAGAGCCACCTGCGGCGCGCTGGTCTCACGGTGCAGAACCGCGCGCAGCGCGCCGAGCGCGAGCGAATGCACCTCGGCGTCATCGTCTCGGCGTCGACCGACGAGGTGCTGGCCCGCGCCCTCGACTCGATCACGCGCCTGGGCCGCGTGGAGCAGACGCTGGTGCTCGGGGTAGGGGAGTGAGCGACGGAAGTGGGCGGTCCGCGCGCGCGGAAGGTGAGCGGGCCGGTGAGTGGAGCGCGATGAGCGACGAACGAACGAGGGACGACGCACGAAGAGAGCTCACAGCGTGGCTCGATCCGACGGGCTGCCCCGGAGAGAGGCCACCGCTTCGGAGCATGAGCGCGGCAACGCGCTCGCTCCACGACGCCATCGATCGGCACATCCGGGCGACGGGCGTACCCTATCTCCACCCCTCGAGCCCCACGCTGCAGCTCGACATGCTCGGCTCCGGCGACGTGCGCGCGTGGCAGGAGGGGAAGGCGAGCTTCCTCTTCATGGGCGAGGGCTGCTGGTCGGAGCTGCCCCACCTCTACGCGCGCTACGGGACCACGGCCGGGTCGCGCCTCTCTACGCGGGTGCGTGAGCTCGAGGCGGCCCCGGCCGCGGTGCTCACCGACTGCGGCATGCAGGCCACCGCGCTCGCCTTCGACGTGCTGATGACCCCCGGCGCCCACGCGATCTGCATGCGGCAGGTGTACAACAAGACCCGCACCTACCTCGAGCGCACCGCGGAGCGCCTCGGCGGTCGCGTCACCATCGTGGACGACGGCGACTACGACGCCATCGAGACCGCGATCGAGCCAGCCACCGCCCTCGTCTTCGCGGAGACGTTCACCAACCCGCTCGTGCGGGCGCAGGATCCCGCCCGCCTCGCCGCCATCGCCCAGCGCGCGCGCGGCACCAACAAGCGCCTCCGGGTGGTGATCGACAACACCATCGCCACGCCGTGGGGGCTCGGCCGACCCCTCTTGTCGTGGGACGGCATCGACGTCGTGGTCGCCTCCGGCACCAAAGCCCTCGGCGGGCAGGACCGCGATCTCTGGGGCTACGTGGCCACCACCGACATCGACTTCGCCAACCAGGTCATGGATCTGGTCGCCCTGCGGGGTGGCATCCTCGACTGGCGCCGCGCCACCGCGATCCTCGAGGGGCTCCACGAGGCCGAGCTGGCCCACGAGCGCCGGTGCCACAGCGCGGCGCAGATCGCGGCGTTTCTCGCCGCGCACCCGCGCGTCGCGGAGGTGTTTCACCCCAGCCTCGCCTCCCACCCCGACGCGGCCGTGATCCGAGAACACTACCGCCGCACCGGCTCGCTCCTCTCGTTCCGGGTGAGGGACGCGAACGAGGCCGAGGCCCGCCACCTCGCCGACGTGCTCGCCACCACCACCATCGTCCGCTACGCCCTCAGCTTCGACGGCCCCACCACCAAGGTCAACCACCACCAGACGGTGTCCGAGTACTTCACGCCCCCGGAGCGGCTGAAGCAGGGCCACCTCGATCGCCTCATCCGCCTCGCCGTCGGCACCGAGGCGCCCGACGACGTGATCGCCGCGCTCAACTGGACCCTCCACCACGGCGCCAGCCTCGACGCCGACGCCCTCGCCGCCTGGCAGCACGCCCGCCGCGTCGCCCTCGGCCTCCTGCGATAGCTACAAGTCTCGTCTAGCGACCTGCCCTCACCCACAGGGGACGTCGCGCGGGCTACGGGGCGTGGCCGATGTAGAACACCCAGCGGGTCGCCAGCGTCGCCGAGGGCTCGGCGTGGTGGCCGACGCCGATGGAGTCCCCCGCCGCGTGGAGCTCTACGCAGGTTCCCTCGGCCGCGACCAAGCCGTCGAACAACGCCTGGGCGGTGGTCTGCCCGGCCGCGAGGCTCTGTCCGCCGTGGGGCGCGCCGAGCACGCAGCGCTCGGGCTGGAGCGTCCAGTCCGCGCCGTTCGGAGCGTCGAAGCCCAGGTAGCCGTGCACCGCCATGTGCTCGGCGTGGGCGCGGGCGACGTCGCGCAGGCCGGGGTGCACCGCCACCGCCCCGCGCGGTGGCATCGCGACCCCGCCGCAGGTGCCGCCGGCGGCGCGGCGGGCGTTGACGAGGGCGACGAAATCATCTTCGAGGGTCTCCCACGCCGCCTCCCATGCGGTCGTGGGGGCGCACGGGAGCGCGTCCATCGAAGCTCCCCCCGCGCCGTCGCCGCCCGTGCCACCGTCGCCGCCCATCCCGCCGTCGCCGCCCGTGCCGCCGTCGCCGCCCTGGGCCACGCCGCCTCCGCTCGCACCGAGGAGCTCGCCCTCGGCGGGCTCGCAGGCCCACCCCAACAGGGCTACGCCCAAGGTGGCGCCGAGGACGAGGACACGTGAGCCGCTCACGCGGACCGCCTCGTTCGGAGCGACAGGAGGCCGAGCGCCAACGCGAAGAGAGCGAGGCCGGGAGCGCTCCCTCGCTCGGGGCGAGCCACGGCGCAGCCGCCGGTCTCCTCACCGAGCTGAAGCGTCTGCTCGGCGGGCTCGGGCTCCGACGGCTCGGGCTCGTCCTCGGGCGAGATCCCGAGCAGCTCGTGGACGACGTCGTGATAGGCGGTCACGTCGACGAAGCCCGTGCCCGTTTCGCAGAAGTTTCCCCAGAAATAGGAGGTCAGCCCGATCACCGCGCCGTCGCCGTCGAGCGCGGGACTCCCGCCATCGCCGTGGCAGGCGATGGCGTCCTCGCTCTGGAACGTACCCTCGGTGCCAGGGCAGGCGACGCCAACGCACGACACCGAGCCCTCGGCGACGGTCTTCACGCCGCTCGGGAAGGCGTCGGGCGTCGTCGCGTCATACCCCACGAGGGTGATGGGCTCCCCGGCGACCACCGCTTCGGCGCGGACGCGCCGTGGTGTGGCAAGCTCCAGCGGCACGGGCTCGGCGAGGTGCAGCACCGCGAGGTTGCTGTGGCAGTGGACCGGTGGGACGACCTCGTAGTCGAGCGCGGCCACCGTATGATCCGGTGCGGTCGCGTCGGCCCCGAACCGCACCGTCGGCGTGTCCGCGAGCGGCGCTGCGCTCGCCCTCAGGCAACCGTCGTTGTCCTCCCACGTCGCGCCGAGGCACAGCGCGGTGGTCAACACGTGTGTGTCGGTGGCGAGCACCCCTGAGCAGAGGAGGCCCGTGCTCGTCGTGACGAACACGACGGCTTCGTGAGCCGAGGTGGCGGTGCCACCGGCCACCGCCTGGAGCGTCGTGCCGACCTCTGGCGGCGCGGCGGAGTCACAGGCCGCGGTGAGCAGGAGCGTGAGCATCACGACGTTCGCGCGCATACCGTCTCCCGTCTTTGGTCCTCGCGGTGTCGGCTCGGCTCGAGCCCAGCGGTCTTGGCAGCGGGGCCTAGCGCCCGGAGCGCGCTGCGGAGCGCGGCTTGGCGCTGGTGGGCGCAGGCGGCGCCGACGGCGGCCCAACGGCTCGGCGCCACGCCACGCCGCTGGCGCACGGCCCACGCGAGCGCGGCGAGTCCGAGGAGCCCGGCGGGGGTAGGCGGAGGAGCGCCGCCGTCCCTCGCGAGGCTGCAGCCACCCCCATCGGGGGGCAGCTGGAGGGTCTGGTCGGCGACCTCGGGTGGGGGCTTGGGGACGAAGTCGTCGTCCTGGATGAAGTCGCCCAGGAAGTCGCTGAAGCGCGTGACGTCGGTGTAGATCACCCCGGGCTGACAGACCATGGTCGTCGCAAAAGACGTGAGGCCGATCACGAGGCCGTCGGCGTCGAGCGCGGGCGCGCCGCCATCCCCATCGCAGCCGGTGGTGTCCTCGCTCTCGAAGAGCGCCATGCTCCAAAGGTAGCCCGCCGTGGCCGAGCAGTCTGGTGGTCCCCCCACGCAGCGCACGGTGCCGGTGGCCTTGTGCTTGATGCCGGTGACGCCGCCCGACGCCCGCCCGTAACCGACCAGCGTGAGCGGTTCGCCCGGGACGATGGCGGCGCTGCGAGTCGGTCTCGGCGCCGCGAGCTCGGAGGGGACCGCGGTGGCGAGCCGCAGGAGCACGAGATCGTCGTGGCAGGACTCCTCTGGCTCCGTGATGTGCTCGACGACCGCGATCTCGTGGAGCGGCATGTCGGCGTTCGGTCCGAACACCACCGAGAGGTCTTCCTGGACCTCCGGCGGCGAGAAGCGAAAGCACCCGGTGGAGATGTCGGCATCCGGATGAGCGCACTGGCGAGCGGTCAGCACCAGGTCGGGCGCGACCAACACCCCCGTGCACGGCGCGTCGCCCCGCCTCACCGCCACCACGTCCTCGTAGGCGGTGGTGGGGGTGCCATCGAGCACGGGTTGCGTGAGGACACCGAGCTCGTTCGGGTCCGGCGGGTCGCACGCTGGGCCGAGCAGCGCCATGAGCCATGGGAGCTTCCTGTGCATCTCGTGTCTCACCCTTACGTCGTCTCCCGTCGTCGCCTCTGTCGTGCAACGGTCGCGCCAGCGCAACGCCTCGAACCGCAGTGGCCCTTCGACGCCACGGGTGGAGGCGCGCCGTGCGCGGACGCTACGCGAACGGTTCGCATGCGTGCGCGCCGTCGGCCCAAGGCGAGCAGCGCGCCGGCGAGCCACAGCGCGCCCGAGCGGCCGCTCGGGGCTTGTCCCCCCACCACGCACGCGACGCAGCCGATTGGGTCGCCGTCACGAAGCGGCGCGATGCAGCGCCCGGACGCGTCGCAGACGAAGCCCGTCACGCAGTCGAGGTTCTCGTCGCAGCGCTCGAGGCAGGCGTGGGAGTCGAGCGAGCAGCGGTAGGGCGAGCAGTCGCGAGGACCAGCGGCGCCGATCACGGTGTGCTCGCCGTCGCAGCGCTGCTCCACGCAGCCGCCGCCGAGGCAGACGCGGGCGTCGTCGCAGGGCGTGCCGTCGGGGTAGCGCGCGCACTGGCCGGCGCCGTCGCAGGTGCCGTCGAGGCCGCAGGTGAGCACGAGCTCGGCCACGCAGGCGTCCTCGGCCGTGCCCGCGGCGAGCGGCGCGCAGGTGCCGCTCGCGTCGCACGCCTCGCAGAGCCCGTCGCAGGTAGTCGTGCAGCACACCCCGTCCACGCACAGTCGGCTCGCGCACGCGGCGTGGCCGACGCACGGGGTGCCGAGCTCACCCGGCGCGACCGCGCCGCGCTGCCCGCCGAGGAGGCCCATGGTGGAGGCGAAGAAGATCCCCGTGCCCGCGAAGTGCGAGGCCTCCGGCCGCCACGAGAGGCCGGTGTCGCTCGCGCTCGACGCGACGCCGCGGGTGACGCCGCCGTCGTCGAACAGGAAGAAGCCCACCGGCGCGTTGGCCGGCGCCATCATCGTCGCGCTCGTGCCCTCCGACACGCCGAAGAGGCCCGCGCCCGGCAGCGTCGCCGCCTGCCCGTAGGAAAATTGCGCCGAAATGGGCTGGAGTGTGGGCCGCCAGTCGAGGCGCGGCGCGGTCTCGTACCAGATGCTCACGCCCCCGCTCGCCGGGCCGTCCGCGATGGCGCCGGCGAGCAGCACCCCGCCATCGGGGAGGAGGGTCACCGCGTCGCGGTAGCGCCCGGCGGCCGACTCCGCGAGGCGCTCGGAGGCGAGCGCGAGCGGCTCGACGAGCCACACCTCGGGGAGGGTGGCGTCGACGACGAGGATGCGGCCGCTCGGCAGCGGCACCGCCGCGGGCATCCGGGCCGGCGCGGACGTCCAGAGCGGCTCGGGGAACGATGCCACGCCCAAGAGCTCGGTGTCGGCGAGCACGGCGATGCTCTCCGAGGCGACGAAGACTCTGCCGTCGAACGCCCGCGCTCCGACGACGCCGCCGGGCCCGAACATCGCGAGCCACCCCACTTCAGCTCCGGACGCGGCGTCGAGCTGGATGATGGCAGAGTCTGCCGGCGTCGACCAGGGCCCGAACCCGGCCCACAACCACACCGTCCCGTCGGGGCCCAGCATCGCCTGGCCAAAGCCGAGCTCCGCCAACAGCGGCGTGTGCTGCCAGGCCCCCGAAGACAAGATCTCGACGCTCGGCCACGACGGCGGCAGCGCGCCCTCGTCGAGCCGCTCGAAGCCGCCGGCGACGAGCGCGCGGCCGTCGGGCAGGAGGGTCGCCACGTGCTCGGCGCGGGGGAAGAGCATCGGGGCGGCGCTGGTGAAGCTCCTGGTGCTTGGATCGAAGAGGGCCGCGGCGGTGGTGGCGTCGCCTTCGGCGGTGAGGCCGCCGGTGAAGAGCACGCGGCCGTCGAGCAGCGTGGTCACCCGGTGCCGGGGGCCGATCCCTGGCGGGCCGCTCGGCAATGCCTCGAAAGAGTGGGTGACCGGATCGAACAGCTCCGCGGCGGCGGCGCCCTCGGTGAGGAGGACGAGGCCGGTGGCGAGCACGGTGGCCGACGGCTCGCGCATCGGGGTGGTCATCGTGGCGGCGACGTCGACGGTGCGAGGTCGCTGGGGGCTGAAGACGAGCGGCGAGGCGCTCCCGAGCACGAGGTGCTCGCCGTTCGGGAGGAGGGTGCCGGTGGTGACGCCGAGCGCGTCGGGGGGCGGGGGCAGGGGCTCGAGGCTCGCCGCGTCGTCGTCGAAGCGCTCCGCGCCGGAGGGGGTGGCGCCGAGCACGGCGTCGGTGCCGCCGAGGAGCAGCGCGTCGCCGCTGGGGAGGAGCGCGGCGTAGATGCCGCCGCGCGCGACTGCGAGGGGGCCGAGCGGGGCGCTGGTGTGGGAGCCCACGTCGTAGAGCCACGCGTCGTCGAGCCCGCCCGTCGTGAGGCTGTCGAAGCCACCGGCCACGAGGAGCTGCCCGTCGCTCCCGCGCTGCGGCAGCCAGAGCGCGGTGGTCGCGTGCCGCGGGCCGGGCAAGGTGCCGACGAGCTGGCTCACGCCGGTGGCCGGATCGTAGCGCTCCACGCTCGCGCGCGGGGTGTCGCCGTCGAAGCCGCCTACGAAGAGCACCGCGCCGCTCGGCAACAGCACCGCCCGGTGTGAGCCGCGCGCCTCGAGCAGGGTCCCCGCCGCCGCCAACGTGTTCGTCGACGGATCGAACAGCGAGAGCTCCGCGGTCGCCGGGCCGGTCTCGAGATCGAGGCTCGTGAAGCCTCCCGCGAGGAGCACCTTGCCGGCGTGGGGGCCGGTGGTGAGGCGCGTGGCGGTGTGGACCACACCCACCGGGTGCCTCACGCTCTCGAGCACCGTGAGCTCGCCGGTCGCTGGATCGAAGAGCTCGAGCTCGGGCGGAGCCATCGCCACGGCCGTGCCCCCCGCGATGAGCACCCGCCCGTCGCCGAGCAGCGTGCAGGTGGGGAAGGCGCGCGGCGCCGTGAGCGCCGAGAGGGCCTCGAACGTGCGGCTCGCCGGATCGAACCGATCGAGCGTGGGGTTGCTGGAGATCGCGTTGCCACCGCCCACGACCAGCACGCGCCCGTCGCCGAGCGCGGTGACCGCGGCCCCCCCGCGATTGTCGCTCAGCGTGCCGGCGTCGAGCCACTCCGGATCGATCAGCCACCGGCGCCCGTCGCCCGGTACCTCGAGCACCACCACGTTGCCCGGCTCCACCCGCACCGCGAGGTGGTGCCGCTCGCCGCGCTCGTCGAACGCCCAGCGGGCCACGAACCGCAGCTGCGGCGCGTCGGCGCCGTCGCGCACTTCGACGAGCTCGTGGCGGCGCGCCGGCTGGTGCAGGCGCCACCCGCGCGGGAGCTCGAGCCGGTAGCGGAGCGGTCCCGCGCTCACCACCACCTCCTCGAGCCCGCGCGGGGTGGCGAAGATCGCGCCGGCGAGCGCCCCCTCGGGGTCGCGGAGGGCCAGGTGGTGCCCGCCGCCCTCGACGGCGGCGATGCCCTCTCGCACCACCCCGACCCGTGCCCCCCGCGCGCTCTGCACGAGTAGCTCCCCCGGCGAAGCGTCGAGCGCGAGGGCCCCGCGCGTGAAGCGCCACGGGCCATCGGCCACGGCGAGCGTCTCGGCGAGGCGCCACCCCGCGCCTCGGCGCTCGATCGCGGCCGGTTGGGCGTCCTCGAGCAGGCTGCGGGCAGCTGGGAAGCGCTCCGCGAGCGCGGCGAGCGCGTCTGTCGCGATGTCGCCGCTCGGCTCGCCCCGCGGGTCGTCGGTGGCGCTGCACGCGGCGAGGCCGCCCGCGGCGAGGCCGAGCGCCACGAGCGCGAGCACGGTGGCGAGGGAGGCCACCACCGAGCGTGTCGGGCGCCCCATCAGAACGCGTAGCCCCCGCGCAGGTGCGGCACCCACAACACGAGCGGTCCCCACGCCCGCTCGCCGGCGATGGCGTCGCTGGCCGGCGCGTTCCCCACCGCGCCCCGCTCCGCCGGATCGGGCGAGGCCCTCGCGAACAGGGGGCCGTTGGCGAGGGCTGGCCCTTCCAAGGGGAACATCGCCGCGCCGAGGCCGGCGCCGACGCTCACCGCGCCGAAGGTGAGCTCGGCGCCGAGCGAAGGCATCACGAAGATCGTCACCGTGCGCTGGAGGTCGCGCTGCGCCACACCGGCGTCGACCACTGCGCCGGTGGTGGCGACGACGGCGGTGACGTCGTTGCTCGCGGCAGCGAACAGGATCCCGAGCGCCGCCCGACCCTCCAACGCCAGCCAGTCGGTGACGCGGTAGCGGTAGCCGAGGCCGGGCGCGAGGAAAGGTCCACGTACCAGCGGGCGATCGTCGAGCTGGTAGCTGACGAGGTGCTCCCCGCCCGCGAACGGCTCGCGGTAGAGGCGCCGGAGCGCCGTTCCGAAGAAGGCATACCCAACCCCGAGCTCGATTGAGAGCTGGGGCGGAAAGCGATAGCCGACGCGGAGCGCGCCCATGACCCCGTGGGTGACGGGGTCGCCGGTGCACTGCGCAGGGCAGGAGGCCTCGGCGCCGGCGCCCATCGTGTGGCTCCCCGCGTAGCCGACGAGCGCGTCCACCCAGACCTGTCCGGGAGCGACCGGTCTTGGCCATCGGGGATGCTCGTGATCCACGGCGAGCCGCACCGAGAGCTGCTCTGGCGCGGCCCCCGGGCTCGCGACCAACGTTCGGCGCTGCTCGACGTAGCCGCGCTCGCTCACCCGGAGCAGGTGCTCGCCCTCGGTGAGGCGCCCCGTCCACGTGCCGGTGCCCAGCCGCAGGTCGTCGATGAAGATGGCGGCGGTGGCTGGCGTGACCGCGAGCCGCACCTCGGGGCCGAGCGCGACGAGCGCGGGACGGGCGAGCACGATCTGGCCTTCGACGAGGATGAGCTCTTGCGGCGCCGAGCCGCGCTCGCCCGCGCGCAGCCACACCAGGTGTCTCCCCGGCGAGAGAGGCCCCTCCCACGGCGTCTGGCCCACGTCGGCGCCGTCGACGATCACGCTCGCGACCTCGGACGACTCGATCCGCAAGATCCCCACGTTGGCGAGCGCCACGAGCCGCGCGTCGAGCGTGACCGTCTCGCCGACCGCGGCCGTGACCGTCTGCTCCCACGGCTCGAACCCCGGCTTCTGGATGCGCACGACGTGCTTCCCCCCAAGGACGCGGAGGGGAACGGCGAGCGGCAGCTTCCCGCGCTCGCGCCCGTCCACCAAAACGCTCCCTGCCTCGCTCGCCGTGATCCACAGGCTCGCGACCTTCCCGCGCAAGCGCAGCATGGCCGGCGCGATGGCCGCGCGGTCCTCCGCCGCCAGCGCGTCGGCGTGGTCGGTGAGCAACACCTCGTAGGCCTCGAGGGCCTCGTCGAAGCGCTCCAGGCGCTCGAGGCAGATGGCGACGTTGGTGACGTTGGGCGCGGAGGGGAACACCGCGCGCGAGCGCTGGAAGTAGTCGAGGGCGCGCTCCACGTCGCCTGCGCGCAAGAGCGCGAGGCCGCGTCGATGGAGCTCCTTCGCGCGCTCGAGCTCGGGGGACTCGGCCGGCGCCGGCGGCGGTGGCGACGGCGCCGGCGGCTGCGGCGGCTCGGCGTCGTCTGCGGGCTCGGGGGCAGGCTCTGGGGCGGGCAGCGTGGCCTCGTCGACGACGGCTGGCTCCCCGGCGTCGTCTGCGAGGCTCGGAGCGGCGACCACGGTCAGGAGCCAAGCGACGCACGGCCCGGCCGCGCAGCGAGCGAGGGAGCGGCGCATGCTTCAGTCCCAGTCCTGAACGCGCGGGCTCTCGGGGGGCGGGGGGGGGGCCGGAGGTGGGGGTGCCGACGGCGGGGGTGGGGCGGGCGCCGGCGGGGCGGGGGCTCGAGCGGATGGCGCTCCGGCGGGGCTTGGCACGACCGC
>CAYOAL010000110.1:0-34712 GCA_964401935.1 uncultured Polyangiaceae bacterium | reverse complement strand
AGAACGACGTGGAGGACCGTCGCGTGCAGCGCGCTCGAGAGGCCAAGGCCCGCGCGGAGGGCACCGCCGCGCTTTCGCACCTCACGAAAAGAGTGACCGCGACCCCGACAGCCCTCGGGGACCGCTCGCCCACGCGGCCCGCTCTGCCGAGCCTCGCCGGACCGCGCCTCGAGGGGCCCCGCGAGGCCATGTCGGTCGGACCTTCAGCGGGTCGGCGCGGGGACAGCGCTCGGCGGGGGTGCCCCGCTCGCGGCTGGCGCCGAGGCGCTCGCGGCCGGCGCCGAGGCGCTCGCGGCCGGCGCCGAGGCGCTCGCGGCCGGAGGGCCGCCGACGGCCGCCTCGAGCTCGGCGAGCTTCGCCTTGTAGTTGTCCTTCGTGACCGCCTTGGCCGCCGCGTCCTCGAAGTCACCGGGCACGGGGAGCTGGTCATCGGTGTACGTGTCTTCGAACGACGAACCGGCGGGGCTCGCCGTCGCGGTGGCCGACCCAACCCCCGCCGCCGACGCGGAGGCGGTGGCCGACGACCCCGCGGGCGCCGTGGGGTTCGACTCGCAGCCGGCGCACCCCAAGGTGACGAGGGCCGCCCACAGCACCCCTCTCACTGCTTGTGCCTCGCCTGGCGGAGCACGGTCCGCCACCAGCGCTCGTGGCGGGTGTTCTCGTGAGCGAGCACGCGATCTGCCGTCACCACCGAGTCGTAGTCGTTCTCCTGCGCAGCCACCAAGCGGATCTGCCGCAGGAGCGCGGTCCGTTCGGCGTGCGCCCTGAGCTCCTTCACGAGCTCGGGCGTGACCGGCGCCCCCATCAGATGCCGCGCGAGACGCTTCGCGAGGTGGCGGCGCCGATCTTTGGTGCGCTGCACCTTGTTGCGGTCGCGCGCCTCGGCCTGGCGCAGCACCCGCTCGAGGCGCTTGGTCTTCTGCGCTTCGGTGGGCTCGGCGCGCTTGTCCGCCGGATGCTCGTGGTCGTGCGCTTCCTCGCCCCCATGATCCGGGTGGGCGTGGGTGGCCATGCTGATCGCGAAGAGGCCCGCGAAGGCGAGCAACGAAACCATCCTCATGTGCCACCGATCATGGCGGACATTGCCGCTCGGCGCCAGCCCCCCGGCGCCGAGCGAGCCTCACCGGAGGCCTCGCTGGATCGCCGCGAGCACGTGGGTAGCGTCCACCCCGTCGGCGTCGGCGCGGTAGCTCAGCACCAAGCGGTGTTGGAGCGTCGGTACGAGCACCGCCCGCACGTCGTCGACGTCGGCGGCCGCTTCGCCGCGCAGCGCAGCCCGCGCCTTCGCGGCGAGCACCAGCGCCTGGCTGCCGCGAGGCCCCGCACCGTACCGCACGTATTCGGTCACCTCCTTGGCTGCGTTGGCGGCCCCGGGTCGGCTGGCGCGCACGAGACCGACCGCGAGCGACACCGCCTCGTCGGTGACCGGCACCCGCGGCACGAGCCGGATGATGCTCCGGAGCTGAGCCTCGGTCACCACCGGTTCGATGTTGACCGGCGCCGCCGACGTGGTCCGCAAGGCCACCTCGCGCTCCTCTTGCTCGCTGGGGTAGCTCACCATGATCTCGAGGAGGAACCGGTCGCGCTGCGCCTCCGGCAGCGGATAGGTTCCCTCCTGCTCGATCGGGTTCCGGGTGGCGAACACCTGAAACGGGTTGGGCAGATCGTGCGTCTTGTTGCCCACCGTCACCTCACGCTCCTGCATCGCCTGCAGGAGCGCGGCCTGGGTCTTCGGGGGCGTGCGGTTGATCTCGTCGGCGAGCACGAGGTTGTGGAAGATCGGCCCGGGCAAGAACTTCAGCAGGCGCTTGCCGTCCTCCTCCTGCAGCACGTCGGTCCCGGTGATATCGGCCGGCAGCAGGTCGGGCGTGAACTGCACCCGCCCGAACGAGAGGTTGAGCGCCTTCGCGAGCGAGGAGACGAGCAGCGTCTTGGCCAGACCGGGCACGCCCACGAGCAACGCGTGACCACCCGCGGCGAGCGCGATGAGCATGCCCTCGAGCACCTCATCCTGTCCCACGACGGCCTTCGCCACCTCCTTGCGGAGCCGGGCCGCGGCGTCGGCGGCGAGCTCGAGCAGCTCGACGTCGGAGGCTGCCTCGGCGGTGTTGGTGTGGGCGGCAGAGTCGGTGGTCACGAGATGGTTCTTCAGTTCAGCGGGTCGGAGGGCTCGTACGACACGTTGATGGGAGGGATCGAGTCGCCGTCGGGCTGGTGGGTCCCGTTGCCTTCTCGGGCGGCCCGCATCACCCGCTCCACCTCGGCGTCCATCGTGCCGTTCACCATCTTGGAGAACATGACGAAGTCGGCCTTCAGCGACCACAGCGGGTTGCCGAAGGTGGCGGGGATGTTGCCCTCGAACACGAAGTGGCCCACCCACGCCGGGAGGTAGCCGAGCACCGGCGCGGCCGCGAGCAGCGCGAGCCGACCGGACATCAGGCCCAGCGCGGCGCTGCCCACGCCCAGGCTGGTGCCGACGAAGTGGAGCACCCGAGTGCTCTTCTTGCTGTGGGCTCTCACGTAGAAGGTCCAGAACTCGTCGAAAGACTCGAATCGTTGCGCCATGGGAGATTCCTCGCTCGCCACCTAGGGGCTCAGCTGCCCCGAAACGTGGGCTTGCGTTTCTCGGTGTACGCCGATAACCCCTCGCGCGCATCCTCGGAAGCGAAGAGCTCGGCCTGGAGCTCCCGCTCGAGCGCGAGGCCTTGCTCGAAGCTCATCTCCAACCCCGACTGCACCGCGCGCTTGATGCGCCCTACCGCCAGCGACGCGCGGTCTGGGTGGCAGAAGCTCCGCGCGTAGCCGTGCACCTGTGCCATGAACGCCGCGTGCGTCTCCGCATCCACCACGCGGTTCACGAGGCCGAGCGCTTCGGCGCGATCGACGTCGAAGGTCGCGCCCTCGCACATCAGCTGGATCGCGCGGCTCTTTCCTACCAGACGGGCGAGTCGTTGGGTGCCGCCGGTCCCGGGCAGGACGCCGAGGTTCACCTCGGGGAGGCCCAACTTCGATGTCCCTCGGCGGGCCACCCGCAAGTCGCACGCCATCGCAACCTCGAGCCCGCCGCCGACGCAGTGCCCGTTGATGGCCGCGATGGTGAGCTTCGGGGTGTGCTCCAGCCGGTTCAACGTCTCGTTGGCGTGCAGACAGAAGTAGTACTTGAACGTGGGATCGGCCCGCTCGAGCATCTTGATGTCGGCGCCGGCGCAGAAGAACTTCTCTCCGCAGCCGGTGAGCACGATCACCTGCACCGAAGCGTCCATGCGCAGCTCGAGGACGAGGGCGTCGAGCGCCTTCATCATCTCGTAGCTGTAACCGTTGACCGGTGGATCGTTCAGGGTGAGCAGCGCCACCCCATCGTTGACCTCGTGCTCGACAATCGCCATGGGGGAAGGGTTCTAGAGAGACTTGAACCGGGGCGCCACCATTCCCTGCGCCCCCCCCCCGTGACGCACCTGCTGTCGGCCCAAGAAACTCAAGAGCCCACCGGAAAGGACCGGGCTCTCGCAAAGCGCGCTTGGGTGTTGGGGCCCCAAGCGCAACCCGGTGGGTGGGGGGACCCGCGCGAAGCGTGGGGGGAGGGTGCGGAGCACCCTCCAGAAACTCAGTCGCCGGGCTCGGAGTCGCCGTTGCCGGCGCGATCGGCGATGAACTCGTCTGGATGCTCGACGGCGATGGCGTACTTGCCCTGAACCCCCGAGCGACGACGCCCCCCCTCGCTCGCGGGGGGCACCGAGCTGCTCGGCGCGCGACTCGTCCGCGGCGCGGTGGAGCGCGAGGGCGCCCCTTCGGGGAGGATCTCCAGCGTGCCTTCGCCCTGGTGCTGCTCGAGATACTTCCGCGCGTCGCTCAGGAGGCGAAACCGCGCCACCACCCGGCGGGTGCGTCCCAACTGATGCCAGACTTCGAAGACGCTCACACTCGACCTCCCCTCTCCGCCGTCCCTTCGACGACGTCCCAAACCGAATCATACGCGCGCGCGGCCCACATGGATCGACGGAAAGAGAAAAAACGCCTGCACCCACCGGCCTGTGTACCCACATTCACGAGGTTGCGCTAAAGCACCGAACTTCCTAAAGGGACCGCTGGCACCGTTTCTGCAGGTCGATGTCCTGCTCCCGTCTCCCCACCGCTCGTCGGTCGTGCTAACCCGGAGGGAAGGTTCATATGTCAAACGAGGTGAAAGCCAAGCTCAAGGAGATCATCATTTCCGAGCTGAACCTGGAGGGGAAAGCCCCTTCCGATATCGACGACGCGGCGCCGCTGTTCGGCGAAGGGCTCGGGCTCGACTCTCTCGATGCGCTTCAGCTGGCGATGGCGGTGGAGGAGAACTTCGGGGTGCAGGTCCCCGAGGGGGACGAGGCTCGCCCCATCTTTGCTTCCGTGAACGCGCTCGCCGAGCACATCGTCAAGCAGTCGGCCGCCTGACCCGACGAGCGACGCGCCCACGCGATGCGGATCTGGATCACGGGTGTCGGTGCGGTCACGCCGCTCGGGCGCACCGCGCGGTCGACCATGGACGCGCTCGTCTCCGGCACGCGCGCGATCGCACCCGTCACGCTGTTCGACACGACCGGCTGCCGCTCGAGCATCGGGGCGGAGATCGCGGGGCTGCGGGTGAGCGACGTGGCGCCGAGCACGGGGGCGGATGGATGGTCGCGCACCGACGCGATGTCGGTGTTGGCGGCGCGCGAAGCGCTCGCTGGCCTCTCCGACCGCGAGCCGATCGATCTCGTGCTCGGGGGGACCACCGCCGGTATGTACGAGACCGAAGATCTGCTCGCAGAGATGCACCGCGATCCGACCGCGCGACAGCCTCTCGAGCGCATGCTCTCCCACCCTCTGTCGGCGACGGTCGACCGACTCCGCGGCACCGTGCGGCCTTTTCGCCACGCCCGCACCATCTGCAGCGCCTGCTCGAGCGGGGCCAACGCGCTCATGCTCGGCGCGTCGTGGCTGCGCCTCGGCAAGACCCCCCGCGTGCTCGCGGGTGGGGCGGACGGGTTATGCCGCCTCACCTACACCGGGTTCAGCTGCCTCGGCGCCCTCTCCCCCGAGCCCTGCCAACCCTTCGACGTCGCCCGCAACGGGTTGAACCTCGGCGAAGGTGCGGCCTTCTTGCTGCTCGAGACGGAGGCGGCAGCCCGCGCGCGCGGCGCGGAGCCGATCGCGGAGCTGCGGGGCTGGGCGGTGGCGGCCGAGGCCCACCACATCACCAACCCCGAGGCGTCGGGAGAGATCGCGGGTCGGGTCATGCGAGCGGCGCTCGCGCGGGCGGGGCTCGCAGCGCGCGACGTCGACTATGTGAACGCGCATGGCACCGCCACCAAGCTCAACGACAAGATGGAGGCGGCCGCCATCCGTCACGCGCTCGGCGCGGAGACGATGCGGGTCCCGGTGTCTTCCTCGAAGGGCCAGCTCGGCCACACCCTCGGCGCCGCCGGCGCCGTCGAGGCGGTGATCTGCGCCCTGGCGATCCAGCGCGGCGAGGTCCCGCCGACGATGGGGCTGTCGTCCGTCGATCCGGAGTGTGAGCTGCTCCACGTGACGAGCACGCGCCGCGCGACGCTTCGGGCCGCCATCAGCAACTCGTTCGGCTTCGGGGGCAGCGACGCCTCCATCGTGCTCACCGCTCCCGACGCATTCGAGCCGCTCCCGGAGACCCCAGCGCGGCGCGTGGTGGTGACGGCCGCCGCGACGATCGGCGCGCAAGGGGTGCACGATCACACGAGCGCGAGCCTGTACCTCGAGGCCGGCGGCGGCCCCGCGAGCGGACAGATCGCGTTCTCCGCGGAGGCCCACCTCGATCTCGAGCGCGCGCGCCGGCTCGACCGGGCGGGACGGCTCGCGACCGCGGCCATCCACGTGGCGCTTCGCACCGGCGTCACCGACCGCGAAGAGGATCGCCACCGCGTGGGAGCGATCATGGGCGCCGCCTACGGCTCGGTCGACGCCTGCTCGGCGTTCATCCATCGGGTCTACGAGAAGGGCGCGAAGTTCGCGAGCCCCGCGGTGTTCCCCAACCTGCTCCCGTCGTCGCCGGTAGCGCACGCGTCGATCTATCACCGCCTGCAAGGCCCCGTGTTCTCCAGCGCCGATCTCGACGCGACCAGCGTGAGCGCCATCGTGACCGGGGCGGAGCTCATCGCGTCGGGAGAGGCGCTCGCCATGTTCGCAGGGGGCGTGGAGGAGATCAGCGCCATCACCGAGGCGGTGCTCGGGCCCTTGTGCTCGGCCCGGCACGACACGGAGATCCCCCGCAGCGAGGGCGCTATGGTGCTGTTGTTGGAAGACGCAGATCGCGGACAGCGCCCGCCGATCGCCGAGCTCACGTGGAGCGCGAGCTGGCGTGGAGCGCTCGAGACCGAGCTCGCGAACGCTCCCCCGCCCGCGGACGTCGGGCGCGCGGCGGTGGTGGTCGCGCATCTCGGCGCCGGGGTGGCGCACGCACTGACCGACTCGCCCTGGGCGCACGCCCAGCGGCTGGCCGCTGGCCCGCGCGCCGGCGCCCATGAAGGTGCGGGGGGCTTCGCGGTGGCGGCGGGAGTGGCCTTGCTCGCGGCAGGGAGGCTCGACGAGCTGCTGGCGCTCGGGCTCGCGCCCGACCGCGGCTATGCGTTCGTGCTCCGACGCGCGGTCTCTTCGCCATGATCACCCAGGACGCCGCGCACGTGCGCTCGCAGGGCGCCCCCCAGCCGCTCGCTTGTCTCGCGCCTTGTGCCCTCGTCGCCGCCCTCGCGTCGGGTTGCGGCGCACCGCCCCCGGAGCCGGCCCTGCCGCCCGGACCTCAGGCGACCGCCGCGTGGCGACAGCATCGCGCCGACCTCCAGGGCGTGCGCGCGTCGCTCGCGCCCGGCCGCCCCTACAGCATGAACGTCACCCTCGAGCTCTGGGTGGAGCGGCTCGGGATGCGCACCCGCGGGCGCGGCGCGGTGGCCGTCCACCCGCCTCACGGCGTTCGCATGATCATGCTCGGGCCAGGGGGCACCACCGCGATGGACCTGTGGATCTGCCGCGACCGCTTCCGCTTCGCGGTGCCCGCCGTGGATCTGGTGCGCCGCGGTGACGGGAACACGCCCCCCGACGAGCTGCGCGGCCTGCCGGTCGAGTTTCTGCGCTGGTGGTTTCTCGAGCCTCTCGGCGGTCGCCTGCTCGCCGCGTTCGACCGCGGCGCGTCGCACGCCTTCATCCTCCGCGACGGGGAGAGCGCGGTGCACCTCGACGTGGGGCGCACGAGCCCAACCCCCATCGCCGTGCGTCGGCTCTCGGTGGGCGACGAAGAGCGCATCGAGACCACCGCCGAAAGGTGTGGTCACGTGCACTACGCGCAGCGCTCCACCTCGATCGATCTCGACGTGACGTGCGAGAAGGTGAACGAGGGCGCGCCCCCTGCCCGCGCCTTCGCCGATCCGGACGACCCCGACGAGGCTTGCATCGAGGAGCCCAGCAGAGAGGACGAGGCGTCATGACACGGGTGATCGCGATCGGGGCCGTCTCCGGGCTCGGCCGGGGCCCACGCGCCTACGACGCCGGCCCCCTCGGGGAGCCGGCGCCTGTCGCCATCGGGGACGACGACCTCCTCGCGGCGGCCGGGCTCGGCCGCCCGCGCGCGAGCCGAGCCGCGGCGGCACCGCGGCGCTTCGACGACCGCGCCACGGATCTGCTCGTCGACGCCCTCGAGCAGACGCTCGCCGAGCTCGACGCGGTGCGCCCCGGCTGGCGCAACGAGCGCGTGGGCCTGTGCATCGGCACCTCGAGCGGGGGCATGCTCGGCGCGGAGCGCTTCTTCGAAGCCTCGGCCAGCGGAGCCCCCGACGCGACGCTCGCCGCGCGCGCCACCTACTTCGCGCCGCTCACGAGCGCGCTCGCCGCGCTCGACCTCACCCCGGTGAAGACCTGTCAGGTGGTGGCCGCCTGCGCCTCCTCCACCATCGCGATTGGGCTCGCGATGCGGTGGCTCGGGCGCGGCGCCTGCGACGTGGTGCTTGCGGGCGGGTACGACGGCGTGAGCCTCTTCGTGGCCTCTGGCTTCGAGGCCCTGCGCGCGACCTCGGCGAGCAGCACCCGACCCTTCCGCGCGGGTCGCGATGGCATGCACCTCGGCGAGGGCGCGGGCGTGGTCGCCCTCGCACGCGACGGCGCCGCCCAGTTCGCGATCACGGGCTTCGGCGCCTCCGCCGACGCGGTCCACATCACGGCGCCCGACCGCGACGGGGGCGGGCTCGTCCGGGCCGGTCGTCGAGCCATCGGCGAGGCTGGCATCCCCCCACAGCGACTCGGCCTGGTGAGCGCGCACGGCACCGCCACGCCGTACAACGACGCCGCCGAAGCCAAGGCCATCGCCGCGCTCGCCGGCGACCCCGTGGTGCACCCGTTCAAGGCCCAGATCGGCCACACCCTCGGGGCCGCCGGGGTGCTCGAGCTCCTCGCGGCGGCCCACGCGCTCCGCACCCAGCTCGCTCCGGCGGCAGCCGGCGAGGGGCCGATCGATCCCGAGGCCCGCGTGACGCTGCTCGAGCGCGCCGAACCGCGGAGCCTCGACGCGGCCCTCAAGCTCTCCGCCGCGTTCGGGGGCGTCACCGCTGCGTTGGTCCTCGAGCGCGAGCCCCCCACCGCGGCGCCGTCACCCTCGACGCGCCCGGTGTTCGCGGTGGCCGCGGCGCGGATCACCGACGTCGATCGGACGGCGCTCGCGGAGCAGACCGGCGTGTCGCGCGACAAGCTCGCCCGCATCGACGACCTCGGCCAGCTCGCCCTCGCGGCGGTCGCGGCCCTCGCGCAGGAGGTGGGGAGGGACGCGCTCGCAGGGGCCGGCGTCGTCGCCGGTTACGGGCTCGCCACGCTCGACACCAACGACCGGTTCTCCGCGCGGCTGCGCGACAAAGGTCCCCGCTGGGTGGATCCGCGCCTGTTCCCAGCCACCTCCCCCAACGCCGGCGCGGGTCAATGTGCGATCGCCTTCGGACTCACTGGCCCCAACTTCGCGGTCAACGGCGGCCTCGCGGGGAGCCTGGAGGCGCTCGCGGCCGGCGCCGAGCTCGTCGCCGCGGGCGACGCCGACCGCATGATCGTGGTCGCCGCCGACGACGAGGGCCCGGCCGCCGCCGCCTGGCACCGCGCCACAGACCATGGTCGCCCCCATCGACGCGGCGCGGTGGCGGTGCTGCTCGACACCGTCGCGCACGGGCTCGGCCGCGCGATCGAGCTCGATCGACCGATCCCCCACGAGCGCGGCCCCGTCGGTCACCTCGCCCTGGCGAGCTGGCTCAAACTCGAGACTTGAGCGCGGGCTCGAGCCCCGCGAGGCGCTGCGCTCCCTTTACGCGGAATAGCGAGAGAGATATGCCTGTTCGAGGAAGACCATGAAGCTGGTCCGCGCGCTCTCTCTGGCCTCGATGCTCGCTGCCTCCCTCGGAGGGCTCGGCGGGCTCGGCTGCAACAAGTATTACATCCCGAACACCGACGTCGAGGACACCGACGAGAACCGGGAAATCATCGCGTTCTGCGAGCTCTATCGCCGGGCGGTGGAGCGCAAGGACATCCCCTCGCTCATCGAGCTGGTGTCGCCGCACTACTACGAGGACGGCGGCAACGTCGATGCGTCGGACGACATCGACTACGCCGGGGTGCGGGAGTACCTCACCGACAAGTTCCAAGACGCCACCGCCATTCGCTACGAGATCCGCTATCGGCGGGTGGTCCGCGAAGAAGACTACATCTACATCGACTACACCTACAGCGGCAGCTTCCGGCTCCCCTCCGAAGAAGGCGAGCGCTGGCAGCGCACCGTCGAGGAGAACCGCCTCGAGCTGGTGCGGGAGCAAGAGTCGTTCAAGATCGTCGCCGGCATGTAGCTGGCCCCGCGAGCGCCGTCGTGCCGAGCCACCGATCCCGCCCTCGCCGCGTGTTGCTCGGGTGTGGCCTCGCCTTGTTCTTGGTGGCCTGCGTAGACGAGTCGGCGCCGGAGCCGGTGCCGACGCCACCCACGCTCGCCTGCAATCCGGGGCAGACCCGCGCTTGTTACGAAGGCCCCGAAGACACCGCCGGCGTGGGCAGCTGTCGCTCCGGCGTGCAGGCGTGCCTGCAACACGGGCGCGGCTGGGGCGCGTGCGCAGGCCAGGTGTTGCCGCAGCAAGAGAACTGCGACACCTCCGACGACGACAACTGCGACGGGCTCGCGAGCTGCGGTCAGACCCTGTGGGCCGCGCGGCTTGGCGCCGAGCGCGACGAGGTGGTGTCGGACCTCGCCGCCGACGCCGCGGGCAGCGTCTTCATCACCGGCTATTACCGCGATCCGATCGAGCTCGGGGGGGCCGAGCTCCCCGTCGAGAACGGCACGCGCGACCTGTTCGTGGCCAAGCTCGATGCCGACGGGGGGCACGTGTGGAGCCGCGGTCTCTACGGCAACACCCACCACCAACCACGCGGCGTCGCGGCCACCGGCGCCGGCGACGCGATCGTCATCATCGCCAACGTGAGCGGCGAGGTGCTCACCGACGGCGCGACCATCGACCCCCCTCGAGGCGCGGCCGACGTGCTCCTGGTCAAGCTCCACGGTGACGGGACGGTCGCGTGGACGCGTCGCTTCGGCGACGAGGCGGAGCAGGTCCCAACCGCGGTGGCGTTCGACGCGGCCGGAAACGTGGTGGTCACCGGCTACTTCGACGGCGAGCTCGACTTCGGCGGACCGGAGCCCCTCACCAGCGCGGGCTTCAACCGTGATGTCTTCGTGGTCAAGCTCGATCCCGACGGCGACGAGCTCTGGAGCCGCGCCTTCAACGCCCCGCTCGATCAGCTCGCGCGCGCGCTCGCCGTTGGCCCCGACGGCACGGTGTGGATCGCGGGCGGCTTCTCCGGCACGGTCGACTTCGGGGGAGGGCCCCTCGTGGCCGAGGGCACCACGACCGACGCGTTCCTCGTGGCGTTGGGCGCGGACGGCGAGCACCTCCACAGCGAGCGGTGGGGCGGCAGCGGGAACGACCAGGCGTGGGCGGTGGCTGCGGCTGCAGACGGGGAGGCGGTGGTCGCCGGGCGCTTCGAGGCCGAGGTGCGGTTCGGAGGAGCGCTGCTGCGAGCCGACGCCGCCGGCGCCATCTTCGTCGCCAGGGTCGACACGAAAGGGGAGCAGCTCTGGGCGCAGCGCATCGGCGGCGCGTCCGAGCAAGGCGTGACCGATCTCGCGCTCGACGCACGAGGTCGCGCGGTGCTCACCGGCTACTACGAGGGCGACGTGCCGTTCGGCGTGGCGACCCTGCCCCCAAGCGGTCTCCGCGAGCCCAACATCCTGGTCGCGAAGCTCGAGCCGAATGGCGACCCGGTCTGGGCCCGCGGCGTCGCCGTCGATGGCAATCAAGCCGTCGCCGGTGCGGAGCGCGGCGCGCGCTCGGTGGCGGTGCTCCCCGGCGACTTCATCGCCATCGGTGGGTTCGTGCAGGGCTCGATCGACCTCGGAGACGGCCCGCTCGCTCCGCTCGGCGGCGCCGATCTGCTCGTGGCCAAGCTCGCCCCCTGAGCTGCTGGAGCGTGCTCCACGCGCTTGGGGCGAGAGCGTCGGTCTCCTCCGGTCAGGTCTCGAGTTTCTTGGAGGGTGCTGCCACACACTCCCCCACGCTTCACACAGCTCCAAGCACAGGTGGGGTCGGCTCCGACGTCGAGGCGGATGCGCCCACCTGATGAACCGTTCAGCTGTATGATAAATCGCTGTGGATCTTTGCCGTGGGGCGCTGCATCCGGCATGTTTGTGGAAATGAACCGCGTCAAGATCGCCTTCGTTGCTTCGGGGGGGGCGGCTCGCGGGTTGGCACATCTCGGGGTGCTTCGTGCATGCGAGGAGCTCGGGCTGTTGCCGGAAATCTACGTCGGCACGAGCGCGGGGGCGGTGGTCGGCGCGATGTACGGCCAGGACATCCCGCTCGACGTGCTCCTCGACGGCTATCGCCTCCCCTGGCGTCGCCGCCACCAAGGACCGCGCCTGCACCTGTCGACGTTCATGGGCGCACCCACGCGGAGGGAGCTGCTCGACTTCGGTCACCTCTTCGCCGGCGTGTTCTCCGTCGCGAAGCTCGAGCGCTACCTGCGCGACTACCTGCCCATCAACAGCTTCCGACGCCTGAACAAGCCAGTGTTCGTGACCGCGGTGAACATCGACACCGCCGAACGCGAGATCTTCGGTCCGGGTTACAACGACGACGTCGCCATCAGCGAGGCGGTGTCCGCGAGCTGCTGCGTTCCTGGCCTGTTCCGGCCGGTGTGCATCGGCGGCAAGTACTACGTAGACGGCGAGGTGGCGCGCACCCTCTCGGCCGACATCGCCGTGGAGGCGGGGGCCAACGTGGTCATCATCTCCAACATCTATCGCCCGCAGCGGGAGCTCGAGCCGAAGCGCTCGGTGGCTCGGAGCGGCCTGCACCGCGTGTTGCGGCAGTCGCTGAGCACCCTGCTCACCGAGAAGGAGCGCCGGGGCGTGGAGCTTCTGAGTCAGCGCTATCCGCACGTCACCTTCATCGACATCGCCCCCGATCTCGGGAAGTACGGCTACCTCAATCGCTTCTCCGCGCGCCCGCTCATCTTGCGCGGCTACGGCACGGCGTTGCGGGCGCTCGCCGAAGCCAAGGAGAACCGGGTCTTCGATCGCTACCTCGGCGGCGAGGTCCACGCCGATCCCGTGATCCCGGCCGACGTCCTGCGCCACTGAGCCCGGAGCGCGGGGATGGGCTAAGCTCGCCCCATGCTCTTTTTGCACACGATGCTGCGCGTGCGCGACCTCGACGCGGCGCTCGACTTCTTCGTCGACAAGCTCGGCCTGAGAGAGGTGCGCCGCCGCGACTCGGAGAGCGGGAGGTTCACGTTGGTGTTCCTCGCCACGGGGGCCCCCGGCGACTCGGCCGAGCTCGAGCTCACCCACAACTGGGATCAACAGGAGCCTTACAGCGTTGGGCGCTCGTTCGGACACCTCGCGTTCGAGGTGGACGACATCTACGCCGTCTGCGCCGCGCTGAAAGAGAGCGGCGTCACCATCCTCCGCCCCCCGCGCGACGGGCGCATGGCCTTCGTGCGCTCGCCCGACGAGCACTCCGTCGAGCTCCTGCAGCGCGGCGAGGCGCTGCCGGCGCGGGAGCCCTGGGCCTCGATGCCCAACACCGGCTCCTGGTAACCGCAGCAGCCACGCCCAGCTCAGCCGAGCTCGGCCATGCGCGCCCAGAGCCGCTCCGCGCCTTCGCGCGCGCGCACACGGAGCGCCATCGCGTCGAGGCGCGTGGGCTGTCGGTCGCGCACCACCACCTCCCCCGCCACGATCACGTCGCGCACATGGCGAGCGCTCATCCCGAACGCGAGGTGCCAGGGGAGGTTCTGCGCGTTGATGGGCGTCGGGGCGTCGTAGTCGAGCACCACCAGATCCGCAGGACAGCCGGGATCGAGGCGCCCGAAGCCCCGCTCGGGCGGCAACCCGAACGCCTCGCTCGCGAGGCGCCAGCCCCCGCCGAGCCACCCCCACACCGTCTCCGCCGCGCCCGAAGCGTCGTGCTCGCGCAGTCGAAAGAACGCGGCCTGCGCCTCCGCGAAGAGGTCGCTGTCGATCCCGTCGGTGCCGAGGGCCACGCGCGACAGCGAGCGCGCCCTGCCGAGGTAGCCCACGTGATTGTTCATGTTCGAGCGCGGCTGGTGGGTGAGCCACGCCCCCCTCCCCTCGAGCTCGGCGAGCTCCTCCTCGGCGAGATGCACGCCATGCGCGAGCACCGCCTTGCCGTCGAGCACGCCCGCGCGACGCAGCCGCTCGGTCACGTTGGCCGCCCCGCGCGCCCGCGCGTCGTGCTGATCGTCGGCCGCCTCCGCCACGTGAAGATGCACGTGCGTGTCGTGGGCGGCCGCGAGCTCCGCGAGCCGCTCAAGGTGACGATCCGCGAGCGTGAACGGGGCGTGGCCTCCCACCATCACGCGGATCCGAGGGTCGCGCAGCGAGACGAGCGCTCGCCGGCTCTCCTCGAGGCCCGCCACGAAGCCCTCCGGCCCGTGCCGATCGGTCGCCTCGTAACACAGCACCGCGCGGCCCCCCGCCGCGCGCACCCCCGCCGCGACGCGGTCGAGGCTGCCCTCGATGGCCTCCGGCGACGCGTGATGATCGATCACGCCGGTCACCCCCGCGAGCAAGCCGTCCACGGCGCCGGCGCAGGCGCTCAGCTCGTTGAGCTCGGCGTCGAGCGCGCGATCGAGCCGCCACCACACCTTCTCGAGCACCTCCACGAACGAGCGCGGGCTCGACGCCGGCCCCGGCATCCCTCGGGCCAGCGTGGAGTAGAGGTGGTGATGGGCGATCACGAGGCCGGGCAGGACGACGCAGCCCGTCGCGTCGAGCACGGTGTCACTCGCCGCGCTCGCCACCACCACGCCGCTCTCTCCGTCGACGGTGAGCGCCCCACGCCCCTCCGCTACCGGCGACCCGTGGAACCAGCGCGCCCCCTCGATCGAAACAGTCATCGCCGCACCCTACACAAAAGAGAGCCGCGCGGGACCTGCCCGCGCGGCTTGGTGCGCCTGCCTCGAGGAGTGACGCCGCGGTCGGCGTCGGCGATGGATGGCGGCGACCTTGGCTCGTCACACTCCGAGAGCGGCTCGTCGCGCTCGCTCGTCAGTTCTGCGACCAGCTGAGCCAGGCGCCGGTCATCCAGTCGTCGTCCGCGTCGCGGAACGCGCCGATGTAGGTCGCCGTCGCGTCGAAGAAGGCGTCGCCGCTCGGCGTCCCGCCCGCGATCGTGGCCGCCGGCCGCGGATCCGGCGTCGCCCCGAAGCAGTCCGCGAGGCCCGGATCCGCCTCCGAGGTGTTGGTCGAGCCGTTGAACCACGCCACCTCGTCGAAGCCGCCGTCGTCGTCGGCCTCGGTGTCTTGGTTCGACCCGTCCTCCGCATAGGCGATGTTCGCGGCCGTGTTCCCGAAGAACACCGCGTCGCTGAGGGTCACCTCCGTGTCCGGTGCGTCGCGAAAGTCGACCCCTGCCTCCCAGCCCATCACGATCGCGTTGCCGATCGTCGCGCGGAAGCCGCGACGGAACAGGAAGCCATACTGCTGATCCGGGCTGTCGCCGTTCTGCCCGCAGAGGGTCACGTTGTAGATCGTCGGGTTCGTCCGCGGCGTGGCGGCCGGGTTGGTGGCGTCGTTGTCCGACTCGAATCCATTGGCGTCGTTCGGTTCGCCCGGGCGCGCCTGCGCGAACAGGAACTGCAGGTGGCCCACGTAGCCCTCGTCGAAGTCGAACGCGTCATCCCCGTTCCGATAACACACGAGGTGACTCGCGTTCACCGTCCCGCCGAAGAACTCGAAGCAGTCGTCGAGCGTATGGCGCACCTGCACGTGATCGATTGTCGTGCCGTGACCCACGCCGCCCATCGTGAGCCCGTTGATCTCGTTGTCGGGCGAAATCTCGATCCCCGAGAACTCGATGCGAACGTACCGCAGGATGCCGCTCGAGTCGGCGGGATCGCTGCCCCCGTAGACCTCGTCGGTCGACAAGCCCTCGATGCTGGCCGTGCCCCCTGCCTCGTTGATGGGCGCCCGGCCGAGCAGGATGACTCCGCCCCAGTCGCCGGCCGCGCGCTGACCGACGGGGAGCGCGCTGGTGAACACGATCGGCGCGTCCTTGGTGCCCTGGGCGTCGAGCTGCGCCCCCTGCTTGACGACGAGCGTCCCGGTGGTGGCCTTGTCGCCGAAGATGGTGGTCCCGGCGGGGATGGTGAGCGTGGCCCCGCTCTCTACCGTGACCACGCCGATGAGGATGTACGACTCGTCCGCGGAGAGCGTCATGTCCTCGGTGATCGCGCCGCTGATCTCGATGGCGTCGCCAGGATCGATCATCCCGCCCGATCCGCCCATCGACGACGAGGTCGACGAGCCGCCGCTGCCCATACCGCCGACGCCGCCGCTCGGCTGGAGTGGCTCGTCGTCGCCGCAGGCGAACATGAACGTTGGAATGGTGAGAATGGACGCGAAGATCAGCTTGTGAAGTGATTTCATTTCGAACGGTTCCTCCAAGGCGTTGAGTAAGCCTGCGCCTTTATGCACCCCCAAGGTGAACACGCGGTGTTGGTCGAGAAACGTTTCGGCGGCGCTCTGTGACTTTGCGGTGGCGCCGCGCGTGCATCAGTACGTGTAGGTGGCGCCGAGGCCGACCTCGATGCCGGTCCGGAACCGACTCACGAGCGCCTCGTCGACGTCGTCGCCACCCTGCGTCTCACGATAGTCGTCGTTGATGAGGTTCTTCCCCGACGCGCTCAACCGGAGGCCCTCGATCACCTCTTGCGAGAACACTACGTCGAGCTGATGACGTGGCTGCGCGAACACGTCCGGCAACCCCTGGGTCCCCACCGCCGTGATGCGCTTGCCGGCCACGTTGTAGCCAACGCGAGCCTGCGTGCCGCTCTCCTCGTTGGTGTAGTCGAGCGCCGCGTTGATGATGTACGGCGCCTGGCGTGACAGCGGACGGTCGGGGTTGGTCACGAACGCCGCGGTCGTCGGATCGAGCTCCACTCTCGATTGCGCGAAGGTGATGTTGGCCACGATCGACAGGTCGGCGAGGGGCGCTGCGATGAAGCCGAAGCTCTTACGCGCCTCGAGCTCCACCCCGAACAGCTCTGCGCTCATCGCGTTCTGAAACGTGACGATCCCGCGGGCCCCCGCCGACTGGATCACGCTCTCGATGGGATCCGCGAAGCGCTTGTAGAACACGCTCGCTGCCAGCACCTCTTGCAACGACGGGAACCATTCGAACCGCAGATCGAGGTTGTAGATCTGCGTCGGCCGGAGCGCCGGGTTTCCCTGCACCTCGCGACCACCGAAGTAGTCCGTGAAGGAGAAGGGTGCCACCTCGCGCAGCTGCGGGCGCGCCACCGTGCGCGTGGCGCCGAGCCGGAGGTTCGCGGTCGGGAGCACCGACCAGACGAGGGCGGCGGCGGGCAGAAAATCGGTGCTGTCGTAGCCGGTATCCACACGTCCGACGTCGGGGTTGTGCGGATCGAAGGAGTTGATGCTCTGCTCCGACACCTCGATGCGCTCGCCGGCGATGAGGCGCAGACTCGGCACGATCACGGTGTCGAGCATGGCGTAGCCGGCGAACACCCGCAGGCTAGCGGTGTAGGCGTCGTTCGGCCGCGTGTTCTCCTCGAGCTCGAGCGAGGTGCCGATGTGTCGCGTGTCGAAGATGTGGTCGGGACAGGTCGCGTCCCAGCGCTCGATCGCGCACACGAGGTCGCCGGGGCTGCCGCCGCCGGTGGGTCGATAGCGAAACCGCCGCGCGTCGAACTCGCGGGAGCGCAGACTCACGAGGCTGCCCCACTTCACGAACGTCGGATGGGAGCCGGTGCGGTCGTTGAGCGGCTGGCGCCAGTTGAGGCCTCCCCCGAAAGTGTCTTCGCTCTGGTCCGAGAAGAAGTGGAGGCCGCTCTGAGAGCTGTCCTCGAACGCGTAGCCGAAGCCCGTCGTGTACTGAAACACGGTGCTCCGCGTGTTCGGCTCACTCCGATCGGCGCGCGAGAGCGACAGGTTCCAGTCGACCTCCGCGTCGTTCATGCCAGGGATCTCGTGCTCTCCGCGGAGCTGACCGAAGGTGAGCACCCGCGACACGAAGCGCAGCCGCGTCTCGTGCAGGAGCGCGCTGCGCTCCTCGTGCCGGCCCTCGAGCTCGATCGCCTCGTTGTCGGAGGAGCGGCTGTGGAGGCCGGTGAGGTGCAGCCGGTGGTGCTCGTCGAGCTCGTAGGTGATCCCGCCGAGGCCACCCCAGCGCACCTGGTCGACGCCGCGCTCGACGCCCAGATCGTTGAGGAGGCGAAGCCCCCCGGTCTCCGTGTCTACGCCAAAGGTGCGTACGATCTCGTCGTCGATGAGCTGGAACTTGCGGCTGTAGGTGAGCGCCGCCATCACCCCGATGCGCGACTCACCCCCGAGGTCCCAGCTCTGACCCACGACCACGTTGCCGCTGTGATCGACGGGGCGCATCGTGCGCTGCGTCGACATGTACGTGTTGATGGCGCGGCCGTGCCGCGTAAGCTCCTCGGGGCGGATGAAGCGGTCGGTGGGCGTCGGCAGCCCCCGGCCGAGCTTGTAGTCGGGGATGGTGTCCGGCAGGGCGCGCTTGCCGTCGTCGATCCCCAGCCAGTCGAGGCTGCCCCCGCGATAGGTGAGGTTCTGGCGAAACGTCGACTGGGTGTTGAGGCCCGCGCCAAGGCTCACGGAGAACAAGAGGTCGTCGGGCACGCGGCGCGTGTTGATGCGCACCGAGCCACCGGCGAAGTCGCCCGGATAGTCCGGCGTGAACGTCTTCACCACCGTGAGGCCGTCGAGCATGAGCGACGGGAAGAGGTCGAAGGGCACCGCCTGACGGTCCGGCTCCGGGCTCGGGAGGGGGGCGCCGTCGAGCAGCGAGTTGGTGTAGCGCTCCCCGAGGCCGCGGATGAACACGAACCGGCTCCCCTCGACCGTGATCCCCACCACCCGCTTCGCCGCGTCGGCCGCGCTCCGATCGCCCTGCTTCGACATATCGGCCCGCCCCACCGCGTCCCCCACAGCCGCGGAGCGCTTGCGCTCGAGGATCTGCCCCTCGGCCGAGCTGCTCTCCGTCTTGGTCTCCACCTCGATCACCTCGACCGCGCCCTTCTGCGCCTTGAGGCTCTCGTCCACCCGCACCACGTCCCCCGCCCTCACCTCCAGCCCCTGCAGCTGCGTCGGGTCGTGGAGCTCGTACCAGAACCGGACGTTGTACGTGCCGGGAGGGAGCTCGAGCCGGTAGTTGCCGTCGAGATCGGTCACCGTCGAGATCTTCGTCCCGACCACGCTCACCTCGGCCTCGATGAGGGGCTCCCCCTGCTCATCCTTCAGCGTGCCCCAGATCACCGCCTTGCCCTTCGGCGGCGGGCGAGACGGGTCCTCGAGCACCAGCTCGTCGCCACCGTCATCGTCGCCACCGTCATCGTCTGCGCCCTCCTCCTCCTCCTCGACGGCGACCACCTCCTCCCCCTCGTCTCCCTCCGACGAATCCTGAGCGTGAAGCGCCTCGGGCGCTGCGAGCAGAGCCAGCACGAAGGCCAAGCGATTGAAACGAAGCATGGGTGCACTCTCGTACAATGGTGCGGACAAACGTCTCCCTACACTGCGTGACGACGCAGCGAGGCCGTGCCGCGCGGTCAGCGCGCCACGGTGGCGGGGGCGACAGACTTGGTGAGTATGGCGATCGTGCGCGCACCTCCGGCCCGCGCGAGGTCCAGCACCTCCACGGCGGTACCATAAGGAACGCCATCATGTGCGTCGAAATAGAGCACGCGCTTGTCCTCCGCCTTGGCGGCGAGCATCCTAGGAAGCCGCTCGCCGATCTCCTCGCGTCGGACGACAGTGTTGTCGACGCGAATGGTTCCATCTCCGGCGATGGTCATCACCAGCGGCGCGCTCTTCGTGTCTTCGTTCGGCGGGGGCGCCGCCGCCTCGGCGTCCGACTTCTTGGGTAGGTTGAGCCAAAAGGTCTTGGCCATCATCGGCGTGACGACCATGAAGATGATGAGCACCACGAGGGCCACGTCGACGAGCGGCGTCACGTTCACCTGTGGCTGCGGGTTCTTCCCGCTCCCCGATCCTGCCGACATCCCCATCGCTTGGTCTCCTGCTCGTCAGCTGGCCTCGGCCGGCTTGCGCTGAATCACCTTCAGCGAAATTCCCTTGAACCCGATGTTCTGAGCCATCGCGAAGGCACCGCGCACCTCCGCGTAGGGCATCGCGTGATCCGCCTTGAGCATGACCTTCCGCTCGGGGTCTGCCTGATACGCGCTGCGCAGCTTCGACTCGAGCGCGGCGAGGGCCACACGCTCCTTGTCGACCACCACGACGCCGCCTGGGGCGAGCGTCACCTCCAGGGGATCGACCTCCTTCTTCTTGTCGACGTTGAAGATCGACGGCAGCTCCACGTTCTCGCCCTCGGAGATGGCGGGGGTCACCACCATGAAGATGATGAGGAGCACCAACACCACGTCGACGAGGGGCGTGACGTTGATCTCGGGCTCAGGCTGCTTGCCGGAGCCGGCTGTGACTCGTGCGCCCATCTTGATTCTCCATGTCGTCGAGGAGCTCTCCCGCCGAGCGGCCGAGCTGGAGCTCGAGGCGCTGCACCCGACCCGAGAGATAGTTGAAGGCGAGCACCGCGGGGATGGCGACCATCAGCCCGAAGGCCGTCTCGATGAGCGCCTCGGCGATGCCCGCCGACACCGCCCCGAGGCCCCCGGCCCCCTTCGACGCGATCCCCTGGAAGGCGCCGATGATCCCGACCACCGTGCCGAGCAGCCCTACGAAGGGCGCCACGCTGCCCACCGAGGCGAGCACCGTCATCCCCTTGCGGAGATCGGCGCCGATGGCCTCCTTGGCCCGCTCGGCCTCGTTCTTCGCCAGCTCCACCGGGGTGAGCCCACCGTCGGCGCCTTGGTCGTGTGCCCCCTGATAACGGCGCACGATGGCCCCGAACAGCCTGGCCAGGGCCGAGGCTCGATGTTCCTCGGACGCAGCCACGATGGCGGCCATGTTCCACTCCGCGAGGTGAGGCTTGATCTTCTTGACGAAGCGCCGCGACTCCTGCGCCGAGCGCCGGAAGGCCCAGAGGCGCTCGATGACGACCCCGATGGACGCGATGGCCATGATGACGAGGACGCCGGCGATGGATCGCGCCAGCGGCCCCATTTCGGCCCAGATGTGGGTGAGATCGAAATTCACGTCAATGCTCCCTGTTCAATGCTGCGGTCTGCGGTCACGACTCACTTGGTGGTGATACGGAATGGAAACTTGGCGACCCGGCGCGCCGACACCGGATTACCGTTCTGGTCGCGCGCGGGCTCGAACCGCCAGGACGACACGGCGGCCACGCAGGCGGCTTGAAGCTCTGCCGGCCCACGCACGGCCTGCACGCTCGTGACTGCGCCGGTCTCGGTGACCACGTAGGTGACCACCACCACGCCCTCGATGCCCTGGCTCTTCGCGGCCGCCGGGTATCCAGGCGCGCCGCCAGCGATCCGCTTGGGCGGCGTCATCCCCTCGGTGATACGCGCGGGCTTGTTCTTCTTCGGCGGCGGCTGCGTGCGGGGCGGCGGCGGGGGCTCGGGAGCAGGCACCGGCAGCGGCGCGGGGGCGGTGGAGCCCGTGCGCGCCTTGCCGCCACCGCCTGGATCCTGGTTGGGGTCGCTCCCGCTGCCGATGGGTCCGCTTGGGGCGTCCGACTCCTCGGCGGCGTTGGTGGAGACGGCGGTCGGCGCCGCGTCGATCTCCACTGCGCGCGGTCCGGCCTTCAGCGGTCCATGGACGGCTGGCTCGGGGTCATCGACGACGGGAGGGGGCTCGGGCTCGGGCTCGGGCTCGGGCTCGGGCGCGAGCTCTTCCTCTTCGGGGGGCAGCTCGCCAAACACCACCTCGAGCGGCTCCTCTTCCTGCTCGGCCGCCGGCGTCCCGCTCGAGGCGAGCACGGCCACCGCGCTCGCGAGCACGGCCGCTCCCAAGAAGAAGCCCACGCCGAGCCTCCGTGCTCGAATGGGGTCGAACCCCGACTCGGTCCATTGCGCCACGTCCATGAGCAGGCGGAATGTAGGCCCCCGTCGTGACAGGCTGGTGGCGACGCAGGAAAGAAAGCGTGACCGAACACGATCGCGTCACGCAATGAACGCAAGTGATACCCACCCGTCACCGGATGGACACGACGACCGTGTATTCGGGTGGATGATGGGCAAGCTTTTGGTGGTCGAGTCAGACGCGGAAGACGCGAGAGCGCTCGCCGAGTGGCTGCAACGAGAGCGCCACGACGTGACCGTCGTGGCGCGCGCACACGACGGATTGCTGGCCGTGCGGACGTCGATGCCCGAGCTCGCCGTCATCGCCACCGCGCTGCCCGACATGTCGGGCACGGAGCTGTGCCGCGAGCTCAGGTCGGATGGGTCGACGCGTGGCCTGCCCGTGATCCTGCTCAGCAGCGTCGACGACGAGATCGATCGGGTGGTGGGCTTCGAGGTGGGGGCCGACGACGTGGTGGTGAAGCCATACTCGGTGCGCGAGCTCGGCCTCCGAGTACGCGCCGTGCTCCGTCGAAGGCGCCGCCGCCGCGGTGTCTCCCTGAGCAGCACGACGCGGGTGGGCGCGTTGGTGCTCGACCCCGCCGCGCTCCGCGTGTCGGTGAACGGAGACACCGTGTCCCTCTCGGCGCTCGAGTTCAAGCTGCTCGCTGCGCTCTACGACGGGCAGAACCACGTGCTCAGCCGCCAGCACCTGCTCGAGGACGTGTGGGACGCGGCCGAGCGGATCTCGGAGCGCACCGTCGACGCCTGCGTGAAGCGCCTGCGTCAGAAGCTCGGACCGGCCGGCCGGCACATCGAGACCGTACGCGGGGTGGGCTACCGCTTCGCGAGCCCACGTGCGGGGAGTGGCTCGAAGCAAACGTGAGCCGGCCACGACGAGCGGCGCGCGCCGAACCCCTGCGGGCGGCGAGAGGCGACCGCGTCGGCGGCCTGCGTCGGGGCCCCGAGCTTCAGCTCGCTCGCGGCAGCTCCACCCAGAACAGCGAGCCTCGCTCCGGCGCCGCCTCCACCCCCACCGTGCCGCCCATCTGCTCGGCGAGGTGCTTCACGATGGCGAGGCCGAGGCCCGTGCCGCCCACCGCGCGGCTCCGGCCCCGATCCACCCGATAGAAGCGCTCGAACACGCGCTGCCGATGATGGGGCTCGATCCCCGGGCCGTCATCCTGCACCTCGATGCGCAGCACGTCGTTCGATGGGCGCGCCCGCACCCACACGTGGCCCTTCGCCGGCGTGTATTTGAGCGCGTTGTCGAGGAGGTTCTGGAGGATCTGGTTCAGCCCGGTGGTGTCGGCGAGCACCGTCGCCTCGTCGTCTACCTCGTTGACCACCTCCACCCGGTTGCCCACCCGCGACACGAGGCCATCGACGATGGCGTCCACCGCCCCCCGAATCGGCACGCGACGGATCTGGGTGGGATATTGCCCGGCCTCGATCCGTGAGAGATCGAGCAGGTCGCTGATGAGGGCGGTGAGCCGCTCGGCGCTGCGCCCGATCCCCTCGACGAAGCCCCGCGCCCGCTCGCGGTCCTCGAGCGCGCCGTCGAGCAAGGTCTCGGCGTTGGCGCGGATCACGGCGACCGGCGTGCGGAGCTCATGAGACACGTTGGCCACGAAGTCGCGCCGCATGCCCTCGAGGCGGCGGAGCTCCGTGATGTCGTGCATCACGATCACCACCCCCCCGTCGCTCCGCAGCTGTGCGGCGTGGGCCAACACCTGCCGATACTTCGGGCGGTTCATCTCGAACTCCGCCGTCATGCTCTCGCCGCGCTCGCAGGCGCTCGCGATCTCGGCCAGCGCGGGGGCCCGCACCGCCTCGAGCAGCGGCCGGCCGACGTCGTCGTCGTCCATCGAGAGCAGGCGGTTGGCGGCGTCGTTGGTCAACGACACGCGGCTGTCGGGGTCGAGCACCAGCACTGCGTCGTGCATCTGCTCGAGGATGGTCTCGAGGCGGTCGCGCTCCTCGGCCAGATCCGAGAGCGCGTCGTGCAAGTCCTTGGCGATGCTCGAGAACGACGTGGAGCTCGACGGAGAGGCCTCGGCGCCCGACTCGGTCGCCTTCGCGGGGGGCTCGCCGGTGGCCTCCTCCACCGCCTCGTCCACCATCGCACGCATGGTGCGGGCCATCAGCTCGCTGGCGATGCCGCTCATGAACACGGCGACGGCGAGGCCCACCAAGCCCGCGAGCGCCAAGAGCGCTCTCAGCTCTCGCACCGAGTCGTCGGCGGCGCCGAGGGCCACGCTCATCCACACCGCGCCCTTCTGTCCCTGCGCGGTCGCGAAGGGCGCCGCGGCGGCGGCCACCGTCACCCCTCGCTGCTCGCGCCGGAGCAACGTCTCCGCTCCCGCGAGGGCGCGCGTCACCTCTTCGTCCCCCACCGCGGCGTTTCGCCCCGTCGAGTCGGCGAGCCGCTCCCCGGCCGCGTCGAGCAGCACCACCTCCGCCTCGTAGCTCGTGGCGACGTCGTCCACGAAGCGCTGCAGCGCCTCGTGGTCCTGGTCGCCGAGGAGGGCCACCGCGGCGGCCGTCGCCCTCACCCGTTTCAACAGGTCTTGCTCGGCGCGCTCGTCGAGGTCGTGGCGCAAGCGGGTCTCGAAGAAGACGAGGACGGTGACGCCCACTCCACCGATGAGGAGGAGGGAGATGACGAACAGCTTCCCTCGCAGGCTCAGGCTCAAGCAGCGTCCTCGTCCGGCTCCGACCGGAACCGGTAACCAACGCCTCGCAGCGTCTCGATGTAGGCGCCTGCGTCGCCGATCTTCTGACGCAAGCGCTTGACGTGGGTGTCGACGGTTCGCGTCGTCACCTCGGAGGAGAAGCCCCACACGTCGGTGAGCAGCACCTCGCGGGTCTGCACCCGACCGCGTCGCTCGAGGAGCGTGGTGAGCAGCTTGAACTCGAGGGCGGTGAGGCTCACCTCAGCGTCGTCCACCCACGTGCGGTGGGCCGAGGGATCCACCCGCAGCCGCCCGAACTGGAGCTGATCCGCCGGCTCCTCCACGCTGGTGAGGCGACGCAGGATGGCGCGAATCCGCAGCGCCAGCTCGCGCGTGCTGAAGGGCTTGACCACGTAGTCGTCGGCGCCGACCTCGAAGCCAACCACCCGATCGATCTCCTCGCCCTTGGCGGTGAGCATCAACACCGGCACCGTTCGCGTCGCGTCGGCGGCACGCAGCTTGCGACACACCTCCGTGCCGCTCATGTCGGGGAGCATCAGATCGAGCACGACCAAGTCTGGAACGGGCTGCTCGTTCGCGAGCTTCAGCGCGTCGGCGCCGGTCTCCGCGCAGCGGGTGCGATACCCTTCCTTCTGCAGACTGTAGTCGATCGTGCTGAGGAGGTCGGGTTCGTCCTCGACGATGAGGATCATGCTCGACATGGTGAGCACGTATCATGATTCTGTGACAAGGGGGTGACTTGACGCGAGCAGTTTCGGCTCGTTCCGTGCGCGGCGGGCTTTGTCGCGGCCCCCCCCACGCAGCGGCGCGATGGAGCATGTCCGGCGCCCCGAGGGTGCGCCCCCCGAGGGTGCGAGCGCCCGAGCGTCAGACGAAGAGCGCGGTCAGCGGCTGCATTCGCAGCTGGGCTCGGGCCTGCTCGTCGAGCGTCTCCGCGAGCAGCCGACACGCGGCTCGCACCGCCCGGTCGTTGGCCCGCTGGCTCAACACCGCGGTCGCGCGCTCGAGCTCGGGCGCCGACTTGCCCGCCGACAGGAACACGTCGGCGAGGCTGGGCGGGAGCTGCGAGGCCACGGCGCGAGCGTCGAGCTCGGACAGACGCCAGCCGAGCCCCCGCAGCGTCTCGACCACGGCGCGCTCGGCCGCCTCCATGTCGGTGAGCTCGGCGCGACGCGCCACCTCTTGAACGAACCAGCGATAGCTCATGACGCGACCTCCACCTTGAGCAACAATAGAGGGCCGAGAGGGCCCTCCCCTCGACGGAGCCGCCGACTCTGCAGCTCGCTGCGAACCTGGGCCAACTGCTCGACGATCTCCACCGCCATCCCCACTTCCAAAGCAAGGCCCATGCCCTCCTCGAATCGGCACAAATTCCTCGTCGGTCGCCCTGCGGGCTCCCTCCTGCGGGTTGTTCGCGACTCCTCGCCGCGCTTCGCGCTTCGACGCGTCGCTCGAACTGCGAAATCACGCCCACGAGCTGCGTAAGCTCTTTCGCGGCGCCCTCCCGAGCGTGAGCTCGGCGCGACGCCCTCTCCTCGAAGCCGGTCCATGGTCGTAGCCCTCCGTCGCAACCGACACGCAGCACCGCGCGACTTGCGCGGCTTCCTCCCCACGAGCCGCGAGGAGATGGAGCAGCGGGGCTGGGACGAGCTCGACGTGCTGCTCGTGAGCGGGGACGCGTACGTGGATCATCCCGCGTTCGGGGTGGCGCTCATCGGGCGCTTCCTCGAGGGACGGGGCTTCCGCGTGGGGATGGTCGCGCAGCCGCGTTGGCAGAGCCCGGACGACATCACCCGACTCGGCAAGCCGCGCCTGTTCGTGGGCGTGACCGCGGGCAACCTCGACTCGATGCTCAACAAGCTCACCGCTCAGAAGAAGGTGCGGGGCGAAGATCAATACTCCCCCGGAGGGCGGACCAACGCGCGCCCCAACCGGGCGAGCATCGTCTACGCCAACCTGTGCCGACAGGCGTGGGCGGACGTGCCCATCGTGCTCGGGGGCATCGAGGCCTCGCTCCGCCGCATCGCCCACTTCGACTACTGGTCCGACAAGGTGCGGCGCTCGATCCTCCTCGACGCGAAGGCCGATCTGCTGATCTTCGGGATGGGCGAGCGCCCGGTGTGGGAGGTGGCCGAGCGGCTCGCCAAGGGAGAGCCCATCGCCTCGATCCGCGACGTGCGGGGCACGGGCTTTGCGCTCCGCAAGGGCGCCTGGGAGCACATCGAGTCGTCGCGCCACGTGCCCGATGGCAAGGCGGTGATCCTCCCGAGCTACGAGCGCGTGCGGGAGGACAAAGCCGCGTTCAGCAAGATGAGCCGCGCCTTCCAGCTCGAGACCAACCCCGGCAACGCACGCCCGCTGTTGCAGCCCCACGGCGACGAGGCGGTGTACTTCAACCCTCCCGCGCACCCGCTGTCCACCGACGACATGGACGCGCTCTACGATCTGCCGTTCCGCCGCGTGCCCCACCCGTCCTACCACGAGCGCATCCCGGCCTACGAGACCGTGAAGCACTCCATCGTGACGATGCGTGGCTGCTTTGGGGGCTGCACGTTCTGCTCGATCACCGAGCACGAGGGGCGCATCATCCAGTCGCGCTCCGCCGAGAGCGTGCTGCGCGAGATTCGGGCGCTGCGCCGGATGGACGACTTCCGCGGCACCATCAGCGACGTCGGTGGGCCCACCGCGAACATGTATCAGATGCGGTGCAAGTCGGAGGAGATCGAGTCGAAGTGCCGCTTGCTCTCCTGCGTGCACCCGAAGATCTGCGACAACCTCGTCACCGATCACGCGCCGCTCGTGGCGCTGCTCACGAAGGTGCGCCGGGCCGAGGGCGTGAAGCACGCCTACGTGGCCTCGGGCGTTCGCTACGACCTCGCCGAACGCTCCCCCGAGTTCATTCGGGAGCTGGCCCGGCACCACACCCCCGGTCAGCTGTCGGTGGCGCCAGAGCACACCAAAGACGAGGTGCTCGACAAGATGAAGAAGCCCGGCATCGAGAGCTACGAGCGCTTCGTCGCCGAGTTCCAGTGCGCGACCGAGGAGGCCGGCAAAGACCAGCACCTGGTGCCGTACTTCATCTCCGGACACCCGGGCTCCACCCTGAAAGACATGGTCGACTTGGCGCTCTATCTGAAGAAGCGCAACGTCCGTCCCCGACAGGTGCAAGACTTCATCCCGACCCCGATGTCGATGGCGACCTCGATGTACCACACCGGCCTCGATCCGTTCACGCAGGAGCCGGTGTTCACCGCCAAGTCGCTGAAGGACAAGCGCCTGCAGAAGTCGCTCCTGCTCTACTGGGATCCCGCCCATCACGACGAAGCGCGCGAGGCGCTCCGCCTCGCGGGCCGCTCCGATCTCATCGGCACCGGCCCCCACGCCCTCGTCCCTCCCGCGACCGGCAAGGGCGCCCTGCCGCGGTACATGAAGGGGCTCGAGAAGGGGCGCCGACGTCGACGGCGCCCGAGCGGCACGTCGACACGAGGCTGACCTCGGGCCGTCGGCGGGCTCACGCCGACGTGCGCGTCAGCTGGGGGCGAGGCCCATCTCGCGCATCACGTCGCACACCGGCTCGAGCTCGACCCGGGTGCCCTTGGCGAGCCGAAACACCTCGCCGCTCTTGAGGCCCACCTGAAGCCACGACGGTGGCTGCTCGAGCCGAACGGTGTCGGTCGCGTCGAGCGCGAGCCACACCCGCGTGATGTCGTTGAACCCAAACTCGCTCACCATGCGACCGCCCCGATACAGACGGAGCACCCCCGCCTCGCCGTCGAGCTCGAAGCGCCCGTGCCGCCGATAGCGGGACACCGCGAGGTGCGTCGACCAGACCCCGAGCGAGATCGCCATGAGGCAGCCGATCAGGCCCTGATCCGCGTCGCCCCCGACCCGCACCAGCAGCACGAAGGCCACGAGCGAGAGCGCGGCCACCGCCGCCCAGATCAGAAAGAAGCTCGTGACCACGAGCCCGCGACACCGAAAGTAGAGGTGCCGTGCGCCGGCCTGAGCCACATGACATGCGTAGTTTGATAACAGCATGTATGCACTCACTCGACCGTTCACATTGAAAAGATAGCGCTCGACTGCACCTCGGGAAAGGCCTTCGGAGCTCATCGCGCGTCGAGAACGTGCGCCATCGTAAGCAACCACAGCTCGATGTGGGGCGCCGCCGCACATCTCGTACGCGCGGGAGACACGTGGCCCCGCGCTCGCAGCGGAGCGCCGAGTGCAACCCGCTCCTGGCCCACGCGCTGCGGGCGTCTCGGACTAGGATGGAGGGGTGAGCGACACCGAGCGCTTCGGCAGCGTGCTCCCGTGGTGGCTCGGTGCGCCCAGCGCCGAGCCCCACTACCGTGTCTATTGCCGGGCCTACGCGGCGGCCTCCGCGCTTCGCCTCACGCTCCCCGACGCGACCCAGCCCGACTGGCTCGGGCCCGTGCTCCTCCACGCCGTCGGCGCGATCGTGGTCGCGGTCAACGGTTCGTTCGTCGGCTGGCTCGCCTGCGCGCTCGGCGCCCTCTGGCCCATCGTGGCGCTGCAGGACCAGCTGAGCCAGTCGCTCTACCTCGCCGTGGTCGCGCTCGCCGCCTTGGCCTCGTTCCAGAGGCGCCTCGCGGTGGAGCTCGCGTCCGCCGTGCGCTGGCTCACCATCGGCGTGTACGGCCTGGCAGCGCTCCACAAGGTCAACCGCGACTACCTCGATCCGAGCTACAGCTGCGCCAACGAGGGTTTGCGCGTGCTCGTCGAGCGCACGCCTTCCCTCGCCTCCCCCGAGCTGCTGCGCGCCTTCGATCATGGCGCGTGGCCTGTCGTGCACCTCGGCGTGGAGGTGGCCATCGTCGTCCTCCTCTTGGGCCGCCCACGCCTCGGCGTCACCCTCGCCGCGCTCATGCACGTGCCGCTCACCATCATCTTCGCGCCTGGCTTCGCGTTCACGATGATGTCGGGCTGGGTCGCCTTCTTCACCTTCGACGAGCTCACCGAGCTCGTCGCGCTCCTCCGCAGACGGTGGCCCGTGGTGGTCGCGCTCGGCGGCGTGCCCGCCGCGCTCAGCCGGGCGTTCTTGTTCCCGGGGCGCTGGTCCACCGACCCCGACTGGTGCGTCAAGGAAGTGCTCGTGTGGCTGGTCGCGGCGTGGCTCCTCGTCGCCGCGATCTCGGCGCGCCGCGCCTCCCGCCCGCGACGGCAGCGCTTTCCCGGCCCCGCCGCGGGCCTGTTGGTGGGCGGCTATCTCGCGAACGGCCTCACCCCCTACTTCGGCCTCCAGCTCCACCACACCGCAGCCATGCTCAGCAACCTGCGGATCGACGAGGGCTGCCACAACAGCCTCGTCTTCCCCGCCGCCCTCGCGACCGATCCCTACGTTCGCCTCGACGCGATCCACTTCGCCCCCCACCGGGCCGAGCCCGAGACCCGCGCCGCCTTCGAGGCCCGCCTCTGGGAGCTCGGCGCGCTCTTCGAGGCGAGAGCGCGCTGGTGCGAAATCCACGACGAGCCGCTGCCCGCCCAGGGTCGCTACCGCGGCCGCTCGTTCGCCACCGACGACCTCTGCGCGAGCGACGGCTGGCCGCTCCCCGAACCGGTGCTCCTCGGCCTCCGGCGCTTTCAGGTCAACCTCCGGCGCGAGTGTCCCCAACGCTGTCTGCACTGAAGGCGAGGCGGCGCGGCGCCAGCGAGGCGCCGGTCGGCGTCAGCAGCGGCGGAAGACGAGGAGGTGATTGTTGGCGGGCATGGCGATCACCTGCTCGTGCAACAAGCCGTGCTCGAGCGCGGCTCGCGCGAGCTCCGTCACGTCGCGGACGCCCCAGCTCGGGTCACGCGCGCGCAGCGAGGCGTCGAAGTCTGCGTTGCTCGGAGACGTGAACGCACCGTCGAAGCGGTAGGGGCCGTAGGTGACGAGCAAGCCCCCCGACGAGAGCCGCGCGGACGCGCCACGGAACAAGCCCTCGGTAGAGGCCCAAGGCGAGATGTGGATCATGTTCGTGCAGACGATGGCGTCCGCGGTGTCGATTCCCCACGATGGCGTGGTGACGTCGATGCGGAGCGGAGGACGGGTGTTGGGCAGGCCCGCCTCCTCGAGGTGGGCGCGGATGCTCGCGAGCGCGGCCGCGTCGAGATCGCTCGGCTGAAACTCCCAGGTGGGCAGGTGCTGCGCGAAGAAGACGACGTGCTGCCCGGTGCCGCTCGCGATCTCCAAGAGCAGGCCGCGCTCCGGCAGCAGCGCAACGAGCTGCTCGAGGATGGGCCGCTTGTTGCGGTCGGCGGCGGGCGCGTGTTGCTTCACGGGGAACCTCGCTCGCGCGAAAGCTTACTGCCTGCGCGGCTTCTCGTAGTTGTCGCGCATCGGCAAGCGGGTCCGTCGTTTGCCGTCGAACTTGTAGAGCGCGCCCGCCACCGCGGCGGCGGTGGGCACGAGGCCGATCTCGCCGACGCCGCGCGCCCCGAAGGGGCCCATCGGCTCGGGCTGCTCGACGAGGATCACCTCGATGTCGGGCGTCTCGTGGGCCCGCAGGACGCCGATCTTGCGCATGGTCGCGTTCACCGGGAAGCCCCCCTCGAGCTGGAGCTCCTCGGAGAGGGCGTAGCCGAGCCCCATATGCACCGAGCCCTCGATCTGGCCCTCGCACAGGGTGGGGTTGATCGCGCGGCCCACGTCGTGCGCGGCGACCACACGCTCGATCTTGCCGGTGTCGGGGTTCGCGAGCACCACCTGGGTCGCGAAGCCAAACGAGAGGTGCGTGATGGGGTTGTCCGACTCGGTCCCCGGCTTCACCGTCCAGTCGCAGAGGAACTCGCCGCGGTAGCGCTTGCCGGCCAGCGTCTTCAGCGCGGCCAGCCGCTCGCCGCCCGCCGCGTCCAGATCCGCTGCGAGCTTCTTGGCCGCGTCGATCACCGCGTTGCCCACCAGCACCGTGGCGCGAGACGCGGTCGTCATGCCGCAGTCGAGGTCGTCGTCGGTGGTCACCTCCACCGCGATCTGCTCGCCGTAGGGGAGCCCCGCGGTCTCGCAGGCCATCATGAGCGCCACCGTGTGCAGGCCCTGACCCATCTCCGTCATGCCATGCGCGACGCGCAACCCACCCCCGTCGAGCACGTCGATGCGGGCCCGCCCCACGTCGATCATGCCGTTGCCGATGCCCACGTTCTTGATCCCACAGGCGATGCCGGCCACCGCGGCGCCGTAGTACACGTCTTTGACCGCCTCGAGCGTCCGCAACAGGCCCGCGCAGTTGGTGAGCTTCTGGCCAGGACCGAAACGCTCGCCTTCGCGGAGGAGGTTCCGCTCGCGCATCTGATAGGGATCGAGCCCGCAGCGCTCGCCCAACATGTCGAGGAGCTGCTCGATCGCGAACGCGCTCTGGTTGACGCCGAACCCGCGCATCGCCCCGTTGGGCGGGTTGTTGGTGTAGACGCAGTGCGCCTCCACCGCCACCGTCGGCACGTGGTACGGGCCACAGGCGTGGCCCGCCGCGCGCTCGGTCACCTTGGCGCCCACGCTGGCGTAAGCGCCCGTGTCGGCCACCATGCGCGTACGGAGCGCGGTGAGCTTGCCGCTCGAGTCGCAGCCTACCTCGTACTCCAGCTTGAACGGATGGCGCTTGGGGTGGATGCGGATCGACTCGTCGCGGCTGAGGGTGAGCTTCACCGGCTTGCCGGTGAGCTGGGCGAGGAGCGCCGTCTGCACCTGCACGCTCAGGTCTTCCTTGCCGCCGAAGGCGCCGCCGTTGCTCACGAGCGTCACCTTCACCTTCGACTCGGGGAGGTCGAGCGCGCGACAGAGCTGGCGCTTGTCGTCGTACACCCCCTGCCCCTGGCTGAACACGCTCACCTTCCCGTCGGCCTCGGGCACGACCAGACACGCCTCGGGCTCCATGTAGAGGTGCTCGATGGTCTGCGTGTAGAACGTCTCCTTCACCACGTGGGCGCTCTTCGCGAGCGCGTCCTCCACCTCGCCGCGCCGATAGCGCGTGGTGGAGAGCAGGTTGTGCTTGTGGGGGTGCACCCGAGGGCTCTCCGCGGCCATCGCGCGCTCGGGATCGGTCACCGGCGCGAGCACCTCGTACTCCACCTCGATGAGCTCGGCGGCGCGCCGCGCCGTGCGACGATCCACCGCCGCCACCGCGGCGAGCACGTCTCCCACCATGCACGTCGTCTCCCCTTCTGCCACGAAGGACGGCCAGTCCTGCTCGATGAGGCCATAGCGGCGCGTGCCGCGCACGTCGCGCGCGGTGGCGATCCGCACCACACCAGGCAGCGCGGCCGCCCTCGCCACGTCGAGCCGCTTCACGACCGCCCGCGGGTGATCGCTGAGCCGGAGCGCGCCGTGCAACATCCCCGCCACCGACATGTCCTCCACGTAGGGCTCGTCGCCGAGGGCGTAGCCCTCTCCGCGGTAGCGCGGCAGTCGCCGCCCCACCGGCCCCGCGTCTCCTTTGCCCACGTAGGTGACGGGCGCGGGGAGCTCGGCCTCTCCCCGCTTGACCTTCGCCGCGAGCTCGACCGCGTCGAGGATCTTCACGTAGCCGGTGCAGCGGCAGAGGTGGATGCCGAAGGCGCGTCGGATCTCGTCGCGGGTGGGGCTCTCGTTCTTCTCGAGCAACACCGAGGTGCGGGCCACGAAGCCGGGGATGCAGAAGCCACACTGCACGCCGCCGGCGGCCGAGAAACAGCGCGCGATGAGCGCGCGCTCCGGCTCCGCGAGCCCCTCGTTGGTGACCACCACCTTGCCAGCCACCTTCTCGGTCTTGGTGGCGCACGACACGACGCCCTGATCGTTGATGCGCACGACGCAGCAGCCGCACTGTCCCTGCGGGCTGCAGCCATCCTTGGGGCTCACGATCCCGAGCCGGTCGCGCAGCGTCTCGAGCAGCGACTCGCCGGGGGCGACCTCGACGGTGACGGGTTGGCCGTTCAGCTCGAAAGAGACGGAGAGCGGCACCTCGGCGGGTTGCGCGGTCATCGCGCCAACTTTAACACGTGTGCTGACGCCCGCGTTCGGACGAGGCTAAATGGAGGCGAATGAGTGAGCTCGTCCCCATGTCGCTCCCAGATCTGGTGCGCCGCGCCATCGCGGAGCACCGCGCCACCGGCAACGTCTTCGACCTCCCGAGCGCCAAGTGGTACCAGGGTGACCGGAGCCTCGATCTGTCGGTGGCGTTCCACGGCGAGCGCGCGTCCACGCCGCTCGGCCCCGCGGCGGGGCCCCAGAGCCAGCTCGCCCAGAACGTGGCGCTGAGCTGGCTCGGCGGCAGCCGCATCATCGAGCTGAAGACGGTGCAGGTGAACGACGCGCTCGAGATCCCGCGCCCCTGCATCGACGCGACCAACGTGGGCTACAACGTGGAGTGGTCGCAGGAGCTCGCGGTGCCGCAGAGCCTCACCGAGTACGTGAAGGCCGCCATGCTCGTCCGCATCCTCGCCGAGGCGGGCGTCACCCGTGAGCTCGAGGCGGCGCGGCCCCACACCCTCTTCGACCTGTCGGTGGGTTACGACCTGGCCGGGATCCGCAGCGAGAAGGTGACGGGCTTCATCCGCGGCATGATGGACGCGAGCGCGATCGTGGAGCAGCTGCGCGAGGGGCTCACCGGCGACCTCGCTCGGTTCCGCGACCTCGACTTTCAGAGCCGCATCGCCGACTGCCTCACCCTCTCCACCTTTCACGGCTGCCCGGCCGACGAGATCGAGTCGATCTGCAACTACCTCTTGTCGGAGGTGGGCATCCACGTCGTCGTGAAGATGAACCCGACGCTGCTCGGCTACGCCGACGTGTGCGACCTCCTCCACCGGCGGCTCGGCTTCACCGAGATCGCGCCCATCGAGCGGGAGTTCGAGAGCGACCTACAGTGGGACCAAGCGCTCGCGATGATGGCGCGGCTCCGCGCGGTGGCGGCGGCCCACGAGCTCACCCTGGGCGCCAAATTCACCAACACCCTCGTGGTGCACAACCACCGGCGCTTCTTTCCCGGCGAAGACCGGATGTACATGTCGGGAGCGCCGCTCTATCCCATCAGCCTCAGCCTCGCCCTGCGCTTCAGAGAGGCGGTCGGCGCCGAGCTCCCCATCAGCTTCTCGGCAGGCATCGACGCCAAGAACTTCCCCGACGCGGTGGCGGCCGGCCTCACTCCCATCACCACCTGCACCGATCTGCTGCGGCCGGGGGGCTACGGCCGCCTCTTCAAGTATCTCACGAACCTCGAGGCGCGCATGCACGAGCTCGGGGTCGACAACCTCTCCGACTACATCCTCGCCGTGGAGGGCGCAAAAGACGCTGGCATCGGCGACGTGCGAGAGGCCTCGCTCTTCAACATGCGCAAGGTGGTGGCGCGCGTGCTCGACGACGCGCGCTACACGCGCAAGAAGAATGCCGCCATTCCGCGAAAAATCGGCTCCCACCTCGTGTTGTTCGACTGCATCAGCTGCGACAAGTGCGTGCCGGTGTGTCCCAACGACGCCAACTTC
>CAYOAL010000109.1:0-35039 GCA_964401935.1 uncultured Polyangiaceae bacterium | reverse complement strand
TCCGCTGCAGGCAGCGGCGCGTGCCGAGGTAGATCCGATCGGGCAAGACGGGGCGGGGGCGAGCCATGCGCCCTATCGGCACAAGCGGCGCGGATGTTGCCGCCCTCGCCTCGCCGAGCACGAATGCGACACGAAGACGCGCGCGTGGGCACGTGCAGCCAGCAGACCTCGCCGACGTGGCCCCATCGAGGGAAATGTCCGCGCGCCGTCGCCCCAGTCCTCGATGGGGCGCTCGTCGAGCGACTCATGATGTGTGCCTCTGGGGCCGCCGCTTCACGGAGCGCCAGGCTCTGGCCGTGAACAACCGAGCGCTTGCGGTCGGTTCACTGCACACTCGTTCAAGGCACTTCAAGGCCTGGACGAACCCACAGTTTCGACGCAGCGCGCTCGCGCGCGTCGGGTGGTCTGCACCCTCCCCCACCCACCGCGTTGCGCTTGAGGCCCCAATACCCAAGCGCGCATCGCGAGCGCCCAGGTCTTTCCGGTCGGCTCTTCAGCGCAAGCGGTGCCCCGGGCCGCCCGACGACGGCCGACGCAGGCCACCCCCGCCGCTCGGGCGACCTGCCCGCGACGGCGCGGGCGGCTTGGCGGCGCGCGGCGGGAGCGACGCGCTCCGCGGCGTTATCGCGCCAGGCCGTGGTCGCACCACCACGCGCCGCACCGGCTCGTGGGGCACGCCAACGCCGATCCCCGACGCCACCCCGCGGCCGTAGGTGGGCTCTTCGATCGCCGGGGGCGCGGCCTGAACGACGACGATCACGTTCGCCGGCGGCGCCGGCGCGTCCCCCAGCCACGTGTTCGTCTCGCTCTCGAGCTGCAGCGACGAGCTGTCGATCACCACCGTCGACCCACGCGACGGGCGAGGATTGTCGCCGCCAAACGTGGGCGTCGCTGGCCGCCTCGAGGACACCCCCAGGGTCGACACGCCGGGGAGCGCCGCGATCACCGCCGAGCGCGACGACGGCGTGTGCACGAGCGCGACGCGCCCTCCCCCCGCGAGCTGCCACGCGAAGAGCGCCCCGATGAACAGGCTCCCGAAGCCGATCAACGACCACGGCATGCGGCGCGCCCAGTGGTCCTCGGCTATCGGTCCCATTCCCGCAGTGTACCGCAAACGCGCCGCCGTGCCCTTTGCCGTGGACGCGACTTGCAACGGCTCGAGCCGCCCACTACCTGTACGCCCATGTCGATCGGCCAGAAGAGAGCCACCGCCGCGGGCTACGCCGGCCTCCTGTGGGCGGGCATCGCCGCGTCGTGCCAGACCACCCCCGCGCCCCACGACGGACCTCCGCCGAGCCACGAGCCAGCGGGTCCGAACGCCACCGCGCCCGAGCCGACGCCTCCGGTCCCCATCGAGCCCTCACCCTCCGCGCCCGCCCCCGCCTCGAGCGGAGCCGCGACCGCCCCCGCGCCAGCCCCCGCCGGCCCCGACGCGTGCCCGGACGGCATGGTGCTCGTCGAAGGCGACTATTGCACCGACGTGCAGCACACCTGCCGCGTGGAGTGGTTCGCACCGCAGAACAACAAGCGGGTGTGCGAGCAGTTCAAGGAGGAGGCCAAGTGCGTCGGCGCGAAGGTGAAGAAGCGCTTCTGCATCGACAAGTACAGCTGGCCCAACGTGGCCGGGGTGCGGCCCGAGGTGATGAACACGTTCTACCAGGCCCAGGTGAAGTGCGCGGCGATGGGCAAGCGCATGTGCACCGAGTCGGAGTGGACGTTCGCGTGCGAGGGCCCCGAGGCGAAACCGTTCCCCTATGGCTGGGTGCGCGATCCCAAGAAGTGCAACGGCGACCACGAGTGGGACAGCCCCAACATGAAGAAGGTGGCGCGACGCGACGCGGCCGAGCTCGCGCGCTTGTGGCGCGGCGTTCCGAGCGGTTCGCAGCCGGAGTGCGTCAGCGACTTCGGGGTCCACGACCTACCCGCCAACAACGACGAGGTGGTCGCCGGCGAGTCGCACAAGGCGAAGTTCTCGAGCGTGAACACCGGCGGTCCCTGGTACAGCGGCGTGCGCAACCAGTGTCGTCCGAAGATCTACACCCACGAAGAGGGCTTCTATTACTACTTCCTGGGCTTCCGCTGCTGCGCGGCGCCGGACGGCGCAGCGAACGATCCGCTCACCAAGCAGCAGAAGCAACAGAAGTGGGACATGAGCCGCGTGGAGCGCCTCGCGGGCTTCACCACCGAGCAGATGAAGACGGTGCTCGAGCTCAAGGAGAAAGGCGCCTGCGACTGCCAGGGCAACACGCTCCCTGGGCTGAAGCTCAAGGGCCCGAGCTACCTCTGCAAGACCATGTGCGGAACGCTGCTCGGCCCCAACGCGAAGGACGGCGACGACGCCACCCGCGTACCCCACCGGTCACGCCAAAAGCTCCAGCCCTGAACCGTGCGCCGTGACGGCCAGTACTCCGACTCGAACAACAGGCCGTCGGTGAGATCCACCTCGGCGAGGCGGACGCTCTCGATCTGGAGCGCCTCCATGAACGCTGCGATGAGCAACCGATCGCTGATGGCGGTCGACGCGTAGCTCCCCCCGATCTCCTCGTCCGTCTTGCCGAGCAACGCCGACACCGTGAGCATGAGCCCGCCGCGCGAGCAGCTCGCGCCGGGCTCCGACGCCGGACGATCGCCGTAGTATTTGAGGGCCCCGATCCCTACCACCACCGTCTCCGGCGCCGTGAGCTTCTGCCGCAGCCACGCCGGCACGTGCTCGTTGGCGTAGGCTTCGGCGAACGTCCGCGCCTTGTCCACCTCCGCCTCCGACACCGGGTTGGGCGAGCGCACCGTCGCGGGCAAGCCCTTCACGTCGCGGATGAGGAAGTCGCGCATCTGCCCGGACGCGAGCTTGCCCTCGAAGATGAAGAGCCGGCCGTTGTCCTGCAACGTGGTCAGCTGCATGCTGCGTCCACCGACGTCCCACACCACCGCGTGCTGCGGCTCGATGGCGGCGGTGAGCACCGCGCCGATGAAGCCGATGCGGGCCTCCTGCGCCTGGCTGATGATCGAGACCGGAATACCGAGCTCGGCGCGGATGCGCTGGATCATCTTCGAGGCGTTGTCGGCGCGACGAAACGCCGACGTGGCCACCGCCGCGCTCTCGACCGGATGAAACGCGGCGGCTCGCTCCGCGAAGTCGCGCAGCACGGCCACGCCGCGGTCCATCGTCTGCGGAGAGAAGGCGGGCAACGTTCCGCTCACCTCGTCGCGGTAGAACACCGGGGCGTCGTCGGAGAGCAGGATCTTCAGGGTGCGGCCGGCGCAGCGGTCGATCTCGGCCACCTTCACCTTCGTGGTGGCAGAGCCGATGTCGTACGCAGCGCGACGGACGACGCAGGGGGCCTGCGCGCCGGCGGACGCCGTCTCCGCCGGCTCGTCGGTGCCTGGGGGACGGCACGCGCCGAGGACGACGGCGACACACATGAGGAGCAGCTTGGGGGCCACTTCCCTCTATCTTAGAAAGGACCGCGACGGTTGACCAGTCGGCTTCGCGTCAGCCCGTGTTCGCTTCGTGCTCTGCCGCGTCGAGCTCCTCGACGGCTCGCTGCGACTTCACCAGACCCGGGCCGCGGCGGCGCGCCTCGAGCGCCGCGAGGTCCTCGCGCGACCAGCGCGGCGACAGCTCCCAGCGTGGGTCGTGGGAGGGCTCGACGTAGGCCTCCGCCTCGATCGCGAGGCGCTCGGTGTCGTCGTCCTCGTCGAGGAAGCACGGCTCCGCGCGCTCCACGAGCATGGCATCGGCCACCGCGTAGGCGCGCCGCGCGATGTCGCGTGGCGACAGCGTCGAGTGGGTTAGGGAAGCCGCGATCTGCGCGGCGAGTGAGTCCCTCAGCTCCATCATGGGTTTGCTCCAAAGGTCAGGGGGTAACCGCGCGCCGACCACACCAGGATGCCCTCGTCGAGCACCGCAGTGTTCGCGAAGCCTTGCTCTCGGAGGGCATCCATCACCTTTCCCGACGCGGCGTGGGGACAGGCGCAATAGGCGATGATCCAGGTACCGTCGCGAGGGAGGGACTCGACCATCTTGTCGGTATCGTAATACGGAAACGGCAGCGCTCCGGGGATGTGCGACTTGAGCCAGTCGGAGGTGGGGCGCGCGTCGAGGAGCACCATCCGGGCTCCCCGCTCGAGCTCGGCCTTTACCAGGTCGACCGGCACGTAGCGTCCCTCGCGCAGGTCACCGAAGGCGGGAGCGGGGCCGTCGGGATGGATCACCGCGTTCTCGAAGCTCGGCGGCACCTCCCCGAGCGCCGGGCCGTCCTCGACGTTGCGCGCCCAGCTGCGGATGAAGCGCGTGAGGTTGTCGATGTCGCTCGCGGACAGGGTTCCCCCAAAGGCCGGCATCGGCGTGCCGCTCCTCCCCTTGTCGATGGCGTAGCGGATGTAGCCGTCGCTCGCGCTCGCCAGGAACAGCGGGTTGCTGAGGCTCAGCGCCTCGGTCCCCTGCCCTTTGTCGCCGTGGCACGAGGCACATTTTTCGGCATATATCGGCGCGCCCGCGGCCGGATCGCCTCGCACCGAGAGCTCGTCCACCTTCACCTCGTCCACCGCTCGTAGGCTCCGGAGGTAGGTGATGATCGTGCGCATCGCCTTCTGGGAGAGCGGCCCGCCGAGCTCGTCGCTGTAGGCGGCCATCGCGGTCCCCGGCCGACCGCGCTCGATGGCGGTGTACAAGAACGGATCGCTCGCCGTCGCCAAGAACTCCGGGTTGCCGAGAGCGTTGGCGTTGTCGGCGGCGTAGCCCACACCGCGCTCGCCATGGCAGAGCTTGCAGTACTTGTCGTACAGCGCCTCGCCTTCGGCCACCGTGGCCGGATCGAGCCCGCTCGGGGAGGGGCCGCCCGCCGGTGGCTCAGGGGGCTTGGCGCCGGTGCACGCGCTCACCGCGAGCGCCGTCATCCCCGCCCACCACGAACTCATCGCCGAACGCGCTCTCATGGGCAGGACACTAACGCCCGACGCCGGTCAGCGCCACACGCCAGCCGGTCGAAAGACGCACGGCTCGGGCGGCACGAGCGGCGCCCGCGGGACCGGGCGGCGGCGCCGCGGCACCGGCATCTTGCGCTCCGACAGCCAGCGGTCGAGGAGGGCCTGCTCCCCGGCCTCCAGATCCATGAACTCGAGGCCCATCCCGCCGCCACCAGCGCGCGTCGTGACCACCCGCGTCACCTCCGCGAACACGCTGAGCTCTCCCGCGTGCCACCCCTCGCTCGGCTCGAAGCACACCACCACGTGGTCCCCCGCGCGCACCGGCTCGGCCGTCGCCAGCCAGAGCCCGGTGGTCGACAAGTCGGTGGCGCGACACCCCACCGGGTGATCGGCGCGGTTGGAAATGAGCTCACAGGGGAGCGTCACGGCCCGACGAATCCCACGGCGCGAGCCGACCGGAACGGCGCTGACATCCATGCGCAGATTGTCGTACATCGACCGAGACCGGCCCAGTTCATCGCAGAAGCAGGCGTGATCCAATTGGGGCTCGCCACCTCCATGTGCGCCCGGGTGCGCCTTTCCAGTCGAAGCAGAACGCTCCGCTGACGACGCACGCTGTGGGTGGTCTCACCCCCGCGAGACACCGGGAGGGCAACGGCACGCAACCTGCTTGGTGACCCACGGCACCATGTGCGTACGCACCGATCCCTTCGCTCCTCACGCCCCTCGTCCCCAGCTCGGTGAGCTCCTCAAGCTGCTCGACGAGGTGGCGGATCGGCTGGCGCAGGTGGGTCCCTCCGCGCACATCGAGCAGGTGATGGCGTCGGTCACACATCACCGCCAGCGCGTGGCCCAGTGGCTCGCCCACCCCCCGTCGCGCTCCGTTCGGGAGGACGCGGCCGCCACCATCCTCGGCGTGATCGCGCACGCCAACACCGCCGCCCACGCCGCGTTCCTCGACACCGGGAGCTGGCGACCGGTACAGGCCGAGCTGCGGGCCGCGCAACACGAGCAGCCCGACGTGCCCGAGCTGCTCTACTTCGATCTCGATCTCGCCGCAGGGCGAGGCGTCGCCCAGGCGATCCTCTCCGGCGAGCCGGTTCCCGCGCCCCTCGACTGGCTGCCGCGCGCCGGCACGACCCGCGCCTGCGAGGTGGTGGTGGACACCCTCGAGGAGCCGCTCGTGCTGGTGGCGACCTGCCTCGGGATCGAGACCCCCGACGGGGTGTTGTTGGAGCTCGCGCCGGCGAGCCCGCGACAACGCGAACGTCTCCAGGCCCTGCTCGCTGGCGCGCGCGTCCCCGAGCGGCCCGCCGCCCGCGACGAGCTCCCCACCCTCGAGGAGAGCGAGCTCGACGCCTACGTGCGCCGGCAGCTGGCGGCCAGGACGCGCGAGTCGATGGAGGCCCTCGCGCTGACCGAAGAGGACGAGCACGGGGACGAGGACGAGGAGCCGACCGGCCTGACGCGCGTCGAGCCCGCCTCTCGCCGGACCGCCCCCGTGTCCGAGCCCGAGGAGTCGAAGGAGACCTGCGTGACGCGCTCGGAGGTGTTCGCGCCCACCCCTGCCGTCCCGTTCCGCGCCGCTCCCCAGGTCGCGTCGACACGCCCCCACCACGACCCCCTGGCGCGCACGCGGGCGAGCGCGCGCGCGCCCGCGTGGAGCCGACGCGTGGCGCCGCCACCCGCCTGCGAGCTCCCGTTCGAGCGCGACACCTCGCTCCCCGAGACCACACCCCCGCCACCGATGCTCGAGCTCTCGGCAACCCTCGCCCCCCCGCGCGTGCCGCGCCCCCCCGCCCCGTCGCAGAACGTCATCAACGCCTCGTGGCTCGCCCTCGAGCCCCCGAGGCCGCGCCCGCTGCTCGAGACGCAGGAGCTCCCCGACGTCGCCTTCGCCAAGCGGCCGGTCGGGCCGATGGCCCACCACAGCGACGACGCCCACATCGCGCCGCTCCCGCCGGACTCGTCCGCCTACGCCGCCCCGACGCCGCAGGCTTCCCTTACGTATTCGGTGCTTTCGGCCGCGCACGACACGGCGCTCGACAGCGCGCACGACACGACGCCGCCACCGCCGCTCGAGGACACGACGCCTCCCCCGCGGCTCGGTCAGAGCGGGCGGTACCAACCCCCGCCGGCGGTGATCGGGATCGAGCCGCCTCCCCTCGCGCCGACGGCGTCGCGCGGCTGGCTCGTCGCCGCCGCGCTGGTCGTGCTCTCGCTCGGCGGGACGCTCGCGCACCAGACCATCCCACCGAACACCCCGGCGGTCGCGAAGTCGCTCGGAGACGCGGTGACCGCGATCGCACAGACCGCGGCGCGCGCGGTGAACGACGCTCCCCAGCCCGAGCGCTGACGCGACCGCCGCGGACACGGCGGTGTCGGGGAAACGACCGCGCGCGGACACGGGCCTGCGCAGACCGGTGAGCAGCTGGGCAGCGCTCGCCTCGCTGGCGGCCGCGCCCCTCGGATGGCTGGGTTGACACCCCTCGGCGACGACGCAGTTTGTTGGCTGTGGCTGCTCGATGCCGGCGCCCTCGACGCACCGGCGGCGCGCTCCGCTCCAGGCGCTGACGAGCTGCGGCGCGGCCACGCCCCCACCACCACGATGATCTCCACCCTCAAGAGCTGGCTCCTCTTCGCGACCATCGCCGCGCTCACCGCCCTCGTCGGCTTCGTCGTGGCCGGCAGCGCAGGCCTGCTCATCGGCGGCGCGCTGATCGCGATGCTCGCCACGGTGGGGCCCAGCGCGTCCGAGGCCCTCGTGATGCGCCTTTTGGGCGCGGTCCCGCTCAAGCGCCACCACGCGCCCGAGCTGTTCCACGTCGTCGACCTCCTCGCTCGGCGCGCCGGGATCCGCCCCCCCGCCCTCTTCCTCGCCCCGAGCCCCGGCGCGAACGCGATGGCCGTGCGCACCCAGGGCGACGGCGCGCTCGCGGTCACCCGCGGTGCGCTGCGTCTCCTCGGCCCGGCCGAGCTCGAGGCGGTGCTCGCCCACGAGGTGGCGCACCTCAAGAACGGCGACACCGAGTTCTTGCAGCTCACCGCCATGGTGTCGCGCGCCGCCCTCTCGCTCCTGCGCGTCGGCACCTGGGTGGCCGTCCTCGGCGTGCTCGTCACCGGGGGCGGAGTGGCCCGCGCCGGCCTCATCGCGCTGCTCGCCCTCCTCGTCCCCCCCGTGGTCGGCGCGCTGCACTCCGCGCTCTCTCGCACCCGCGAGCTCGTCGCCGACCAAGACGCCGCCGCCCTCACCGGACGCCCCCTCGCCCTCGCGAGCGCCCTCGCCAAGCTCGAGCACCACCATCACGGCTGGCTGCGGCGCCTCGTGGTCCCCGAGGCCCCCGAGTGGCTGCGCAGCCACCCGTCCACCCGCGAGCGCGTCGAGCGGCTCGTGGAGCTCGACCGTCGCCTGCGCTTCTCCGCATAACGGGGGCTGCGCCCCACCGAGCCCGCCCCCGCGAGCCCGGCCCCGCGACCCCCGGACCCGCGACCCCGGCCCAGCCAGCGAGCCGACCCGCCGAGCGTCAGAACGCGGCGACGAACGACTGATCTGCGGCGGCGCTCGTCATCGGCCCTTGGCCGAAGTCGACGGTGCCCCGGAAGCTGCCGGTGAGGAACACCGCGCCGAACGCGCTCATGGCGATCGCCGACGCGTGTTGGGCCTGCTGGTCGCCGAAGCGCTGGCTGCGCGTGGTGCCGCCTCCCGCGTCGAGGGTCGCGAAGAAGACGTCGGTCCCCCCCGCGCTCGTGAGCGGTGAGCCACCGAAGGCGAGGCTCCCGTTGAAGCTGCCGCCGATCGCCACCCCTCCGCGCGCATCGGGCGCGAGCCCCACGACCTCTTGGTGCTGCACGTCGCCGTAGCGGTTGAGCCAATCGACGCCGAGCGCCTCGCCGAGGCGCGCGACGAAGACGTCTCCCGCGCCCATGGACGAGAGCTCGCCGGAGAGAAGTCGCGTGGAGCCCACGCTCTTCTCGAGCTGCATGGCCCCGAAGAAGGTGCCGGCCACGAAGAGGTTCCCCGCCCCGTCGTAGACGACCCCCGCGAGCTGCTGCGCGGCGGAGCCGGTGAACAGCAGCGTGTGTTTGACCGCCCCCTGGACGTCGAGCACCGTGAGGTAGCCGTCCCAGTCGCCGGTGCTGGTGTAGCTCTGCTCCCCGATGTCGACGGTCCCGATGAACTCGGCCGCGATCGCGAGCTGTCCCGCCGGCCCCACCGCCACGTCCACCGCCCGCTGCAGACCGATGGAGGGGATCGTGGTCGCGTCGAGCGTCGCGCCGGTGCTGTCGAGCTCGAGCAGGAACAGATCGTCGGCGCCGACGATGACCTCGCTGCCCACGCTCAGCGCGCCGTCGAGCACCCCCAAGACGAAGATGCGGCCAGCGGCGGTCGCCACCGACGTGGCCACCGCGGTGCCCTCGATCGCGAGCGGCATCGTCCACAACGCGTGGCCGTTCGCGTCGCGCTTCTCCACGTGAGGACGCCCACCGCGCGAGCCCACGATGACGACGTTTCCGGCAGGGTCGAAGGCAGCGTCGAACGCGCTGGTGCCGTCGCCGAGCGAGAGGCTCGCGCGCGCGGCGCCGTTCGGCTCCAACAGCGCGAGGAACGCGGCGCTCGTCGCGGTCTGAAGGGTGTTGCCTCCGAGGGTCGCGCTCCCCACGAAATCGCCCACCAGCACCACCGCGCCGTCGGCGTGCGTCGCCACCGCGCGGATCGACGTGGTGCCGCCACCAGCGAGCGGCGTCGACCACGCCTCGTCGCAGCGCGCGCCGCCGCAGAAGCCGCTCTGGCAGTCGTCGCCCTCGGCGCAGGTGAGGCCGAGCGCGCAGCGGCGCCCGCACGTGCTCACCGAGCCACCACAGTCGACGTCCGTCTCGGTGCCGTCGAGCTGTGCGTTGTCGCAGACGAGCGTACCGTCGCAGCCGTCGCTCACCGCGCCGCAGGTGAGGCCCATGTCGTCACAGCCGAGCGGCGCGCAGCCGCAGACGCCCGGCGTCCCGCCGCCACCGCAGGTGTCGCTGGCGCCGCAGTGGTCGTCTTCGACGCACTCGACGCAGGCGCCCGCGCCGTCGCAATACGCCCCCTCGAGCTCCTCGAGCTCACAACGCTCGCCGCGCGCTCGCGGCGCCGCGAGCGGCGTGCCGCCGACGCAGCTCCACACCCGGCACGCCTCGGCTTCGGCAACGTCGCGATCGTCGGCGACGCTCGTCGGCACACCGTCCTCGCACACGAGCCGCTGACAGTCACCCGTCACCTGCTCGGGGGCGACGCCGTTCGGCGTCGCGACGTGGGCACAGCCGTCGGCCGTGCAGGAGTCGACGGTGCAGGGGTTCCCGTCGTCACAAGCGCACACCACCGAGCCGCCGCCGTCGTCCGCGATGCGCGACCGATCCTCGTCGAGGCCGAGGAGCTGCTCACAGCCGAGCGCCCCGCCCGCGGCCACGACGAAGCCCCCGAGCGCGAGGACGCGTCGGGTGCGAGCGAGGGTTGGGTGGCGTCGCCCCACGTAAGAACCGTGAAACCCCAGGACGGGACCTTTCTGCGCGCATGGAATAGCACGAAGTCGGTCACCGAGAAAGGCGTACAGTCACTTACTCGTCACCACGTCTTCACCTTGGCCTCCGCGCCGACCCAACGGAGCGCGGGCGACGCGCGCGCCGGCTCAGAACCGGCCGCCCACCGTCACGCCCCACGCCGCCGCCGGATCGGTCGGGTCGTCGGGGATGGTGAGCCAGAGGATGAGGCCCCCCACGAGCGCGCTCGCCCCCACCGCGAAGCTCACGGTGGAGGCCGACGCTGCGCGGCGGGCCTCCTGCCGGAGCGAGAGCCCCCGATCGAAGCAGGCGTCCGACTCGGGGCAGAACTTCTCCGACTCGGACGTCTTGTTGATCGCCACGATCCCCGCCGCGGCGCCGATGCCGACGGCCACCAGCCCGAGCACACCCATGGCCAGCGCGGCGGCGCCCCGCACCGTGACCGCGTCGTGACGGTCGTCGCGCTTCTTCTCTTTTCCCTTGGGCGCGGGCGGCGCCGGCTCCGGCGACGGGGGCGGAGTTGTGGCCCGAGCGCGGAGGGCGGGGATGAGCACCCGCACCGTCTTGCCCTCGCCCTTGATGCGCACCGTCTTGCGGAAGGGCTCGCGGCGCGGCGCGCTGGCCTCGATCACGTGCTCGCCCGCGTCGACGGGCACCGCCGTCCCAAACTGTCCCGCGCCCACCGGCGTCGCGTTGCGGTGCACCACGAGGCCCGCGGTCGGCTTCTTCACGTCGATGATCAGGCGATTGAGGCGCGGCTCGAGGTCGCTCGAGCGCTTGCGCGCCGCCGCTTCGCGGTCGCCTTGCCCGCGCGCCTTGGCCGCCGCCGCCACGTCGACGAAGAGGATCCACGCGCTGGCGAGGCGCCCCACGTGCTCGTAGCAGTCGGCCAGATGAAACTGCGTGCCGATGGCCGGATCGAGGCGGTCGCTCTCTTCGAACTTCGTGCACGCCTCCGCGTGGTCGCCCGCGTCCATCAGCTTGCGTCCCTCCTCGAAGAGGGTCTGGGCCATCATGCGCGCCTCGGGGTTGGTGCTCGGCTGGGCCCACGCCGTCCCCGCCCACAAGAGCGTCAGCGTCAGCGCCACGAGCTGGAGCCACCCTCCGAGCCTGCTCGGTCTCCGCCGCCGCTTCGAGTCAGTGTCGGTCATCGAACAGCTCGAGCCCGCGCTCGGACACCGCGGCCGACGCCGACGTGGAGGGTGGAGGACGCGTCACGCTCGGGCTCGAGGCCGCGACGTCGCCCGCGGAGGCCGTGACCGAGGGCGTTGAGCTCGAGTCGGCCACGGCGACCGAGCGGGCCGGGGGCGGCTCGAGCGCGGTCTGCTGGTTGCGAGCCGGCACCCGCACCGAGGTTTCGCGCTGCGGGCCGCCCCGATCGAGCGCGAACGTGACAGCGAGCACGACGAGCCCCGCCACGACGGTGACCGCGGCGGGAAGACGCCACCGTCGCGACGTTCGCGCCGCCCGGGTGGCGTCGGGGGAGGCCCCGTCGAGCGCCGCTGGTCGCGCGGGCGGCTCCGCCGGGGGCTCGACGAGGGGGTCGCCCTTGCGCTGCTCGAGCGTGGGCGCGTCCTCCGAGGCCGGACCGCTCACCTCGGTGTCGGCCCGAGTCAGCTCCACCTCGGTGTCGCCGTCGCCGAGCGGGATGAGGTCGCGCGAGCTGCGCGAGCCGCCGACCACCTCCTGCAAGGCCAGCGCGAGCTCGGTGGCGCTCTGGAAGCGGTCGTCGGGATCTTTGGCCAAGGCCTTCGCGAAGAACGCGTCGAGCTCGGGCCCCACCCCCTTCACGAGCGTGCTCGGAGCGGTCACCCCCTGGGTCGCGATCTTCGTGACCACCTCCCCCACCCCGGTGCCCTCGAAGGGCAACCGACCGGTCACGGCGAGGTAGGCGATCACCGCCAGCGACCAGAGATCGGCGCGGTGATCGACCTCTCGCGCCCCGTGCGCCTGCTCCGGGCTCATGTAGCGCGGCGTGCCGAGCAACACCCCCTCGCCGGTGCGATCCCGCAGCTCGCGCAGCTGGCTGTGGTCGCGAAACCCGCGCGCCAGCCCGAAATCGAACACCTTGACGATCTCCTCCTCGTGATCTCGAACGACGAAGATGTTGGCGGGCTTCAGATCGCGGTGGACGATCCCCGCCCGATGCGCGGCAGCGAGCCCCCGCGCGACCTGACCGACGATGCGCGCGACCTGCTCGAGGGCGACCGGGCGGTTGTTCTTGAGCCAGTCGTAGAGATCCTCGCCGCTGAGGAGCTCCATCGCAATGAAGGCGATCTCGTTCCCCGCCTCGTCGACGTCGGTGCCGTAGTCGTAGATCTCGACGATGTGGGGGCTGCGCAGCTTGGCGATGGCCATCGCCTCCCGCGCGAACCGCTCGCGGACGCTCCGGGAGGACAGATAGTTGCGACCGAGCAGCTTGAGCGCGACCCAGCGCTCGAGCTTCTCGTCCTCGGCCACCCACACGGTGGCCATGCCGCCTTCCCCCACCTGGTGCTCCAGGCGGTAACGATTGGCGACCAGCTTGCCCGTAACCGCGACCATGGGGCGGCTGGAAGATAGCACCCTGCGTCACGTTGTGGCACACCTGCCACGTCTACGTCTGCAAGGAGCAACCATGAGTGACGAGCTGAAGAATCTGGATGGGATCCCTGACGCGTCGAAGGATCTGTGGTCGAAGCTCCTCGCCGAGGAGCTGCGCCCGGTTCACGAGCTCGTCAAGCAGGTGAAGGGGTACCAACAGACGATCGCGCAGCGGTCGAGCGTGCGCAACGCCGACGTCGATCCCACCCTCGCCAACGCCCTCGCCGACGCCTCGATGAAGCTGCTCACCACGATCAAGGACGACACCCCCGACGACCGTCGCCTCGCCATCCAGGCCGCGGTGCGGTACTTCGTCATCGAGGACGACGCAGACAGCGACCTCGACTCCATCCTCGGCCTCGACGACGACGCCGAGGTGCTGAACGCGGTGCTCAAGCACCTCGGGCACGAGGAGTGGATGGTCGAGGTGCTCTGAGGGCAGCGGTGGGGGGGAGCGACGAGAGCCTCACCCGAGCGCTCCCCCAGCCGACGCCTCGTCTCAGCCGCTCACCCTCACCCCCCGTCGGGCGCGGCGAGCGCCGCGCGACGGGCCTTCACCCGCGCCGGCACCCCGCCCCGCGGCGCGAAGGTGACGCCGCGCGACTCGACGTGGCCCACGTAGCCCGGCACAAGCTCGAGCTCGACGTGGCGCAGCACCTCGGCGAGCACGATCTTCGCCTCGAACAGGGCGAATGCGGCGCCGATGCAGCGGCGGGTGCCGCCGCCGAACGGGTAGAAGGCATACGGATCGATCCGCGCGTCGAGGAAGCGCTCCGGCTCGAAGCGCTCCGGCTCGGGCCACACGTCGGCCCGGCGATGGGTGAGGTAGGCGCAGGGGACCAGCACCGCGCCCGCCGGCATGTCGTAGCCCAAGATGTGCATCGGCTCGCTCAGCTTGCGGCCCACCATGGGGACGACGGGGGTGAGCCGCAGCGTCTCCTTGAGCGTCGCGTCGAGGTAGCCGAGCTTCGGTAGGTGCGCGTCGGTGAGGCGCGCGTCGCCCACCACGTCGTCGAGCTCGCCGCACAGCCGCGCCAAGAGCGCCGGCCGTGAGAGCACGTGGTAGAGCGCCCAGCCGAGCAGGGTCGCGGTGGTCTCGTGCCCTGCGAGCAACAACGTCACGAGCTCGTCGCGCAGCTCCACGTCGCTCATCGCCAACCCTCGCTCGTCGCGCGCGTCGACCAGCATCGAGAGGATGTCGTTGCGGCGCTGAGCGCCGCGAGCCCGCCGCCGGCGGATCTCGTCGAACAAAAGCGCGTCCACCTCGCCCAGCGTCCGCGAGAGCCGCGCGAACGACGTGAGCGGGCCCAGATCCACCCGGAGCGCCTCCACGAACCACAGCGGGTTGGTGATGTCCGAGAGGAGCGCGAGCAGCTTGCCCCGCAGCTCCGCGAAGCGAGCCGCATCCTCGATGCCGAACACGGTGCGCATGATCACGTCGAGGGTGAGCTCCTGCATCTCTGCGTGGAGCTTGACCTCGTCTCCCACCGCCCAGCGCGCGAGCACCGCGTGGGTGATGTCGCGCATGCAGTCGGCGTAAGCGCGCATGCGGTCGCCGTGAAACGGGGGCAGCATCAGCCGCCGCTGGGCCAGGTGGCGCTCGCCGTCGAGGAGGAGCAGCGAGTGAGGCCCCAGGATCGGCCCGAGGAACGGCGCGTTGGCCTCGCCCGCGCAGAGCTTCGTGGCCTGGGCGGTGAACACCTCGCGCACGTGATCGGGCCGAGAGACCATCACCTCCTGCGGGAGGCCCAGGCTGTGGAGGGTGAAGAGGTCACCATACCGCCGCGCTCCGTGCTCGAGCACGCCGATGGGGTCGTGGGCCCAGCGCAGCAGCTGAACGACGGGGGGCAGCGGTGGGCCCTTGGGGAGCCCTCTCTCGGTGCGGGCGATGGCGTGAGCGAAGCGGGACGTCGCTCGGTCGAAGGTTGCGAGATCGAACATCAGGGTCTCCTCACGAGCGGGGGCTCGTCGCAGGGGATACGCGCTCGTCGAGGCCGCGCATCAGCGTCTTGATGAGGTCGAGCACCGCCGCGAAGGGCAGCTCCTCTTCCTTCACGAGCATGCGGTCGACGGCGAGGCCGGCCACCGCCGCGAAGGTGAGATAGCCGGCGGTGCGCATGAGCACTTGCAGCCCCTCGGGGGGCTCGAAGAGCTCGACGAACAGCTCGTCGATTGCCTGATCGACGCGCAGCACGAGGCGCCGCACCGGCTCGCGCAGCTCGTCGTCGGTGCGCGCCGCCACCGCGAGCTCGAGCCACGCCGCGTAGGTCGGTCCGGTGAACGTGGTCCACAACAGATCGATGCAGCGGTCCCCCCGATCCGGCCCCTCGGGGATGGCGGCGAGGGCGGCGCGAAACTCGCTCCTGCGCAGCTCGAAGAGGTGCTCGACCGCGGCCAGCACCAGCTCCGCCTTGGTGGGGAAGTGGTGCAGCTGGGCCCCGCGCGACACCCCCGCCCGCCGCGCGATCTCGGTGGTGCTGGTGTTGGCGTAGCCGCGCTCGACGAGGCACGTCACGGTCGCGTGGAGGAGCGCTGCCCGCGTAGCCGCGCTCCTCGCCTCGTTCGTCTGCCGAGCCACGGAGACAGCATGGGCCTCCACAAACAAACAGTCAAGACTGATTGTTTAGTGTCACCCGCGGCACGGTGGCGCGCGCGAGGCTCGGGCGCGCAGCGCTGCGTCACCGGGCATCTTTGCGTCGGGTCGCGGCGGCGTGGCGGAGCGCCGCCTCGAGGCGCTCTTCGTCGAAACCGATGAGCACGCGGCCCCCTACCTCGAACGTCGGCACGGCGCCCCGTGGGTTGAGGCTCTCGAGCCGGGCCGCCGCGGCGGCGTCCCGATCCACGTCGCGCATGACGTAGCGGTGCCCGCGCTCGTCGAGCCAGCGCTGCGCGCGTCGACAGTGAGGACACCAGGTGGTCATGTACATCACGACCTGGACGTCCTCGGCCGCGCCAGCGCCGCGGGGGTGGCGGTAGCCGCTCGCCAGGCCAACATAGCGCTCGGTGGGAGACGACCGACCCGTGCAGCCAAGGACGACGGCTGCGACCGCGGTCAGCGCCGCCCTCCGTGTGCACCCGTCCACGTCAACGCGTGGGGAACAGGTTGATCGGGGCCATGCCGGGGAGCATCGGGAGGTGGCCGCGACCGGCGGCGGCCAAGATCTCGCCGCTCGACACCGTGCCGTACTCATCCACGTACCAGTCGTCCTTGTCGATCTTGAGGGCGCGGGTCCCGGTGACGTCGGCGAAGCCGCGCACGTGGAAACGCACATAGGGGCCACGCGCCGCGGACGCGGTGAGGGTGGGCACCATGTTCCACGGAACCATGACGGGGACCGTGACGTTGGTGACCTGACCGGAGCGGAGCCACGTGTTGGGGCTCGCCACGATGGGTGGCAACACGTGACGTCCGTCGAGCACCACCGTCGCGCGCACGTTCCGGATCTGGATGTCGAACCCGTTATCGTTCTCGACGCGCATGATCATGTTCATGCTCAAGCCAGGCGCACCGGCGTTCGAGACCTGCGTCCCCCATAGCTTCATGGCGGGCTTGGTCACGCACCCGGACAGTGTCCACGAGGACAAGGCAAGCAGCAGCACGATCACGTGCCTCATGACGTCACTTTACCCAATCCTGACCCGCGCGGGCGCAACAAGCACGTGCGCGACGTCGGTCCGCCCCCGCGACGCGCCTCAAGCAACCGAACGTATGACGATTTCTCGTGGTCTCAAGGCACCTTAGGGGCATCGCTTCGACGCGCTGCTGACGCGGCGAGAGAAGTGCAATAGCCCTCCAAGGGTGAGTGACGAGCTGAAACGCCGCGCCCAAGAGATCCGCAAGCGCCTCACCCGAGCCATCCCCGCGCCGCAGTGCGAGCTCGAGCACCGGAGCGCGTGGGAGCTGCTCATCGCCACCATCCTCAGCGCGCAGAGCACCGACAAGATGGTCAACACCGTGACGCCAGAGCTGTTCCGCCGGTTCCCCACCCCGGCCGCGCTCGCCGACGCGCCGATCGAGACGGTGGAGGAGCTCATCAAGTCGACGGGGTTCTTCCGCAACAAGGCCAAGGCCATTCGCGGCGCGAGCCGGCGCGTGGCCGACGAGCACGGCGGCGAGGTGCCCCGCACGATGGCGGCCATGCTCACCCTCCCCGGGGTGGCCCGCAAGACGGCCAACGTGGTGCTCGGCACCGCGTATCGTATCCCCACCGGGATCACGATCGACACCCACGCGGGGCGCGTGGCGCGGCGCCTCGGCCTCACCACCGCGAACGATCCGCAGAAGGTCGAAGAGGAGCTGATGGCGCTGTGGCCCCGGCGCGCGTGGATCGACATGGGACACCGCCTGGTGCTCCACGGGCGCTACGTGTGCACCAGCCAGAAGCCCGCCTGCCCCGCCTGTCCCCTCTTCGAGCTCTGTCCGGAGGCCAGCGGCGACAAGCGCGGTCGCTGGGGAGCTCGTGCCGACCACGAGGATCGGGTGGTCACCTCCCGCGGGGTCGTCCCCGCGCTCGACAAGACCGCCTGACGCGCGCGCGCCCGCGTCCCCCCCCCGCGCCACCACGATACCCATCGAGTCCGCGCGATCCATCGACTATGACGACACGTTCGTGACCCGACCGGCGGCCCGCCGCCGGCTCCAGGGAGCATGACGATGCAGAACTTCATCGCCGACATCATCGACGCCGATCTCGCGAGCGGCAGGCACACCACCGTCACCACCCGCTTCCCGCCCGAGCCCAACGGCTACCTCCACATCGGCCACGCCAAGTCGATATGCCTCAACTTCGGCCTCGCTCGAAAGTACGGCGGCAAGTGCCACCTGCGCTTCGACGACACCAACCCCACCACCGAGAAGCCGGAGTACGTCGCCTCGATCCAACGCGACGTGCGGTGGCTCGGCTTCGACTGGGGTGAGCACCTCTACTTCGCCTCCGACTACTACGAGCGCCTCTACCAGCACGCGGTGGAGCTCATCGAGCGCGGCCTCGCTTACGTGTGCGAGCTCTCCGAGCAAGACGTTCGGGCCTACCGCGGCACCGTCACCGAGCCGGGCAAGAACAGCCCCTACCGCGACCGCGACGTGGCGGAGAACCTCGCCTTGTTCCAGCGGATGCGCGACGGCGAGCTCGACGAGGGGGCGGCGGTGTTGCGAGCCAAGATCGACATGGCCTCGCCGAACATGAAGCTGCGAGACCCGCCGATCTATCGCATCAAGAAGGCCCACCACTACCGCACCGGCGACGCCTGGTGCGTCTATCCGCTCTACGACTTCACCCACGCGCTGTCCGACGCCTACGAGCGCATCACCCACTCGATCTGCACCCTCGAGTTCGAGAACAACCGCGAGCTCTACGACTGGGTGGTGAACAACGTGACGCTCGACTGCGAGCCACTCCCCCGGCAGCACGAGTTCGCGCGGCTCAACCTCAGCTACACCTTGATGAGCAAGCGCAAGCTGCTCCAGCTGGTGAACGAGGGCCACGTGAGCGGCTGGGACGATCCGCGCATGCCCACCATCGCCGGCCTTCGCCGCCGCGGCATCACCCCGGAGGCGATTCGCGCGTTCTGCGACATGATCGGCGTGGCCAAGGCCAACAGCACCGTCGACGTGGGCAAGCTCGAGTATTGCATCCGCGACGACCTCAACCAGCGCGCACCCCGCGTGATGTGCGTGCTGCGGCCGCTCAGGGTCGTCATCGACGATTTCCCCGAGGGACGCACCGACACGCTCACCGCCCCCTTCTTCCCCGCCGACGTGGGCAAGCCGGGGGCGCGGGAGGTGCCGTTCACCCGCGAGCTCTTCATCGAAGAGACCGACTTCATGAAGACGCCGGCGCGGTCGTTTCACCGCCTCTCGCCGGGGGCCGCGGTGCGGCTGCGCTACGCCCACGTCATCCGCTGCGACGAGGTGATCGAAGACGACGCGGGCCGCGTGATCGAGCTGCGTTGCTCGCGGCTCGACGACGAGGGCGAGGCGAAGGTGAAGGGCACCATCCACTGGGTGAGCGCGGAACACGGCGTGCCCTGCACGGTGCGGCTCTACGATCGCCTCTTCGACGCCGAGGCCCCCACCGAGCTGTCGGAGCTCAACCCAACGTCGCTGATCGAGCTCACCACCGCGGTGATCGAGCCGGCGGCGGCCCGGGGCGAGGCGGGGGAGCGGATGCAGTTCGAGCGGCAGGGCTACTTCTGCACCGACAGCGTCGACTCCCGGCCCGACGCGTTGGTGTTTAACCGCACCGTGACGCTGCGCGACACGTGGGCCAAGCTGCAGCAGAAGACCCCCAAGAGCGCGCCCGATCGCGCGGCCGCTCGTCCCCTCGAGCCGACGGCGAGCCGACCGAAGGGGAAGTCACCGAAGCGCGACGAGCCGCTCTCCGCGGCGGTGCAGGCGCGCGTCTCGGGCTACGTCGCGAAGGGGGTGGCCGACGCCGACGCCCGGCGCCTCGCCCAGAACGAGGCGGCCGCCGCCCTCTTCGACGCCACCCTCGAGCACAGCGAGCGCGCCGCCGCGATCGCGCGGTGGATCGTGAACGAGGTGGCGCGACAGCCGTCGTTCGAGCTTTCCGGCGCCGCCCTCGCGGACCTGGTCGAGCTGGTCGAGGCGGGCACCATCACCGCCACCGCGGGCAAGGACGTCCTCGGCGAGATGCTCGCCTCGGGGGGCAGCGCGGCGGCCATCGTGAGCCGGCGCGGACTCGAGCAGCTCGGCACCGAGGACGCGCTCGCACCGGTGGTGGCGAAGGTGCTCGCCGAGAACCCGGAGCCGGTGGAGCGCTACCGAGCAGGCAACAAGAAGCTCTTGGGGTTTTTCGTCGGGCAGGTGATGCGCGCGACGAGCGGTCGCGCCGACGCCGCGCTCGTCAACCGGCTGCTCAGCCGCGAGCTCGACGGCTGAGGCGCGGGCCCGAGGCGCGCGTCGCAGGTCGCGCTGCTACCGCCCGCGCGCCTGCTTCATGCGGGCGTAGATCCGCTTGAAATACACCTCTTCGCCACCGTAGGGCGCGTCGAGGCGTCCCCAGGCGTAGCCCCCCCCGGCGAGCGCGATGCAGCGCGCCGCCTCGCGGTAGGCGCCGAGCGCCTGCTCGAGCTTGGCCTCGTCGTCGATGGCGTTGGCCACGTAGGCGAGGGCCTCGTCCATCTTGCAGCGGCCGAGGCTGCCACCGGCCTTGAGCGCCTTGCCGTCGGGGCAGCAATGGGCCCGCATCGCGGCGTAGGCAGCCGTCTCGAACCAGCCGAGCTTCGACCACTCGGCCATCGCGGGAGTGATGGTGTACGAGCCGCCGGCCCGCACGATGGCCGTCTTGATCTCCAGCATGCCCTGATAGGCGCGCGTGTCGGTGCAGAGGCGGTCGAGCTTGGGCTCGTAACGGCCGAACGCCTGCTCGGGCAACATGGCGGCGAAGCAGGCGGCGGTGTCTTTGGGCGGCGGCGCCGGCGGGGCGGGGGGCGGGGCGGGGGGCGGAGCGGAAGATCGCGCCGACGGCGCCGCGCTCGGCGGGGTCTGTGGCGGGGCGGCGCCGCTCGCCGACGCGGGGGTGGGCGCGCTCGCCCCCGCCGGCCCCGACGCGCTCGGGGCGGAGGAGGCTTTTCCCGAAGCCTCGGGCGTGGTCAGCTTCCAGGCGATCGCCGCTGAAGCTGCCGTGACTGCCACCATCGCCATCACCCCGAGCACCATCACCGTGCGTCGCCCCCGCCGCCGCGCGGGCACGGGGCGCAGCGTGGGGACCGCGGGTGGGCGCGGGGCGCTCGCGGCGGCGCGCACCGAGGGGGGCATGGGCATGCCCTGCGCGCTCATCCGGAGGTCCCACGAGTCGGGGAGCGACACGCCCGGCCCCGAGGCCGCGGCCGGCGGGGCGGGCTGCGACGGTCGATGGACCGGGATCGTCGCGTCCGGATCGACCTCTTGCGGAGGACGCCGGCCACCCGGATCTGTGGGGCCACCCTGTGACATCTCGCAGGGACTTCTAACACGAGTGCTCCGATGATGAAGGACGAGGAGGAGGAGGACACTCGGTCTGCGCTCACCCGCCAGTGGGACGTGCGCGGCATCGACATGGCCACCCTCCAAATCGACGAGCGGGGCACCATCGTGCCGATGCGCGTGATGCGGAGCCCGGGCACCGAGCCGATGGCCCGCGAAATGAGCGGCGTCCGCAACCTCCCCGAGCTCATCGTCGGGGAGACGAGCGGCGCCGAGGTGGAGCTCGGGGCGATGATCGGCGAAGGGGGGATGGGGATCGTGTGGGAGGCCCGCCAGACCCCGCTCCGCCGCGACGTGGCCGTCAAGCGTGTGCACCCGCAGGCTCCCCAGCCCGAGGCCACCCAGGCCCTGCTCCGGGAGGCTCGCATCACCGGTCAGCTCGAGCACCCGAACGTGGTGCCCATCCACGCCATCGGCAAAGACAAGGACGGGCGCCCGATCATCGTCATGAAGCGCATCGAGGGCACCACCTGGAGCGATCTGTTGGTGGAGCAGAGCCGCCACGGCCCGGGCGCGGTGATGAGCCACCTCGAGTACCACATCGAGGTGTTGATCGACGTGGCCAAGGCCGTCCACTTTGCGCACTCGCGCGGGATCATCCACCGCGACATCAAGCCGGACAACGTGATGATCGGCGGCTTCGGCGAGGTGTACGTGGTCGACTGGGGGATCGCGGTGCACCTCCACTCGACCGATCTCGACATGCCCCTCGCCAAAGACGTGCGGCTCGTGACCGGCTCCCCCGCGTACATGGCCCCCGAGATGGCCATCGGCGATGGGCCCCACATCGACGAGCGGACCGACGTGTACCTCCTCGGCGCGACGCTCCACGAGATCATCACCGGCCGCCCGCCGCACGCCGCCGCCGACACCATCCGGATGCTCACCAACGCCTACGCGTCGGCGCCGCAGCGCTACGATCCGAGCGTGCCGTCGGATCTCGTCGAGATCTGCCACACCGCCATGGCCCGCGGCCCCGACGAGCGCTTCCCGAGCGCTGCCGCCTTCGCGGCCGCGCTGCAGCGCCACCTCAAGCACCGCGACAGCACGCTGCTCGCCGACGAAGCAGAGGCCAAGCTCGAGGAGCTCCGGGAGTCGATCGCGGCCGGGCACCGCGACAAAGACTCGCTCTACCATCTCTTCAACGAGTGTCGCTTCGGCTTCACCCACGCCCTCCGGATCTGGGAGGCCAACCGACGCGCACAGGAGCAGCTCCAACACGCCCTCGAGCTGATGATCGCCTACGAGCTCGAGCACGGCTCGGCCGGCGCCGCGGCTGCGCTCCTCGGCGACCTCCCCTCCCCCAGCGGTCGCCTGCGCGAGCGCGTGGAGAAGAAGCGGGGCGCCGAGAACCGGGCCAAGGAGGAGCTGACGCACCTCAAGGAGCGGCTCGATCCCACCCGCGCCGACCGTCCACGGGCGATCTTGTCGTTCGTGGTGGCGGTGAGCTGGGCCATCCTCCACGCCGGCATGTTCTACGTCGATCGACACACCGAGTATCTGGTGGGACACCATCAGGTCGCCCTCGCCTATGGGCTCTACGTCGTCGCGTCGGTGGGGGTGGCCCTCTACGCGCGCGACACGTTGCTCATCCGCGCCGCCTCGGGGGTACAAACGCAGCTCACGGTGACGCTCTGTTACGCGGCGATGGCCGCGGTGTGGCCCATCGCCGCCGTGCTCGAGATCACCATGGCGAGCACCTTCGCGCTGTGCCTGTTCATTGGGGGGCTCATGTGGATGGCGGGGGCGGTGGCGGTCGACCGCCGGCTCTTGGCCTGGGGCGCGAGTCTGCTCGTAGGGCTCGCCGGCATCCTCGTGCGGCCGGACAACGCGATCCTCTGGAGCGGGGCGGCAGGGGCCACGGGGGCGACCCTCCTCGGCCTGCTGCGCATGCGCACCAAGGGCCCGCGCGACCTGATGCCGCTGTCGCAGCAGCTCTCCGAAGTGCTCACCACGCGCCGCCGCTGACCTGCTCGCCCCGAGGAAGGGCGACCGACGAGGATTTCGAGCCACGCGTCGAGGCGCGAAGCGCCGAGAGCGGTGGCGAACAACCCGCAGGAGGGAGCCCGAAGGGCGACCGACGAGGATTTCGAGCCACGCGTCGAGGCGCGAAGCGCCGAGAGCGGTGGCGAACAACCCGCAGGAGGGAGCCCGAAGGGCGACCGACGAGGATTTTGGCCCGCCCGCGCGCGGTGGGCTAACGCGGGGCGTGATGCACAGAGCCACCTCCGTCGAAGAGCTCCGAGACCACGATCGGCTCGTCTACGAGTGGGCGCGCGCAGAGCACTTCTGGACCCCGCTGAGCCTCATCGCCGTGGACGCCTCCGGCCTCTCCGACGCGTGGTCCAAGGCCGAGGTGGGCCGCTGGCTCATCCGCACCTGTCGTCCCGTCGACGTGGTGTGCCGCACGTCGGCGGCGTCGTTCTGCGTGATCTTGCCATGCACCAACCGCACCGGCGCGGAGGCCGAGCTGCTGCGCCTCTTGTGCGAGGCCGAGCACGCGCTCGACGGCCGCGCGGGCAAGGTAGGCTTCGGCTTGGCGGTGGCGTTCGACGAGGCCAACACCGCGCTCGAGCTCAAGATGCTGGCCGAGCGCGACGCGCGGGCGGACAGCGACCGCCCCGACGCGTACGAGCGCCCCACCGTGCCCCACTTCGGGCCGGAGACCTGGATCGAGCCCCTCGAAGCGCTGACTATTCCGCACCTTCCGCGTTGATCCACGCGGACATGGTGTCGCGGAAGTTCTGATGGGCGCTCGCGTTGCCCCCGAAGATGAAGGGGTGGCCGCCGGTGCCTTGCGCCGGATCGGTGATCGTGACGATGCGGCTGGTGGCCGGCGAGGTGGCCGTGATGTGCTCGCGCACCTTGGCGCAGGCGAGCAGATCGTCGCGCGGCTCGGACAAGAGCCCATCCAGGCTCATCGTGGCCGTCGGCTGGCTCCCCGCGGCCCCGCCGTGGCACTGCGCGGCGCAGTAAAGCAGCCCGTTGTTGGCCGCCGGTGAGCTCTGGACGGGGAGCGCGTCGACGGCGGCGGTGAACAGCGAGGGCTGGGTGCACGGCACGTAGGTCTTGCCGTCATCGTCGGCGAACAGCGGCGAGAGGCTCGCGAAGCGGACCGCCAGCTGGTAACCCGGCCCCCAGCCGGCCACGAGGAGCTCACCGGAGGCGAGCCTCACGGTCGTCGGCGCCACGAACACGTGGTCGCCGTGGTGGCTGGCGTCGAGCAGCGGCTCCCCGCCGCCGGGGCGCACGATCACCCAGGTGGGATCCACCATCCTGAGCCCACGGCCGTTGGGGGTCCAGACGCTGATGTTGGTGAGCTCGAGCACCGACTCGTTGTAGACGATGGCGTAGAAGGTGAGCGTGTAGCCGGCGAGGTTGGGCCCGAGCGCGTCGAGCGGCAGCACCGTGAAGCCCTCCGGCGTCACGGGGCCCACCTGAAGGAACGGCTCGACGTCGATGTTGACCGCCTCCATCGTCAGCCACTCGAGGGTCACGTCGCGCACGTCCTCGATCCCGTTCCAGCTGCGGCCGGGGTGGTCCTCGTCGTCGGGATACACGATGAGCTGGCTGTTCCCCGGAGGATCGACGATCAGCGGCACCCCCACCGAGGTGCGGTAGGTGGTGATGCTCGCATACTCCTGGCCGAGGAGCAGGAACGCCCGCACCCCCGACGAGTGGCAGTCGGAGCCCGAGCAGGTGTTGATGAGCTTCTCTTTGACGTTCGCCTCGAAGAACTCGCGCGGGGAGAGGTTGGGGTTGCCTCCCGCGCCGCCGCCGGGTCCGGTGGTGGACACCGTGCTCGTGCGCTCGTAGTTGACGAAGGTGTCGCCGGGCTGAAAGCAGCCGTAGGCGGAGCCCAGCACGAGCGCGATCCCACCGGTGAGCGACCACATCCAGAGGGTGGCCCGCACCACCCCCGGCGCCGACACCGAGGGCTCATGGGGCAACCGCCGACCCGCGCGGTCAGGGCCGCGTCGCTCTTGCATGTCTCATATATCTCCGAACCTCGGGGACTTGACAAGTCGTCCCGCATCGCGACAATCAACCGGCCGACCGGTCAATTCCCAGCGTGAGCGGGGGGCCGCTCCCGGGGGTCGCCCCGCGGGAGCACGATCGGGGGCCATCGCAGCGCCCGCCGGCGCAGGAGAGCAACCGCGGGGAAACGGGAGTGAGAGAGATGAGCACGAAGACGAGAGCGTGGCGGTGGATCGGGCTGGGAGCGGTGGCGCTGGGGAGCTGGGCCTGCGGGGTGACGGGACCCCTCGCGAGCGACGATGACGGCGGCGCCGGCGGCCCCAGCGGCACCGGGACGGGCGCGGGCGACCCAGGGAGCACCGGCCCAGGGGCCGGCACCGGGGGGACCACCGCGAGCAGCGGCGACACCTCGAGCAGCGCGAGCGCGGGCGGCGCCGGGGGCGGGCTGCCCACCCCTCAGGTCGCCTGGATCAGCTGGCCGTCGCAGCAGTCACGCGGGGGGGCCGCGTGGGGGAGCGCCCTCACCGACATCGCCAACCACCTCCCCGCCTCCTACGGGAGCACGTACGACGATCCGGATCTGGTCACCTTCGGCCACGAGACGTCGCACGGCATTCACGCCCACCTGCGCAACTACCAGAACAACACCGGCGCGCGGGCCAACGCGTTCTACGTGCTCGGAGACAAGGCGGCGCTGGTGAAGGAGCCCGACATCCGCAAGAGCGAGGTGGTGCCCTACGTGCCCGCGAGCCTGCGTGACTTCCGCTTCGGCACCTACGTGTCGGGAGCCCCGAGCTGGGACGACACGCCGCTCTACATCTGGGACGAGTGGAACGCCTACGTGAACGGCGCCGAGGTGGGGGTGAGCCGGGTGGAGGAAGGGTTGTGGAGCGAGGGCTGGCGCGATCAGTCGGGCAACTTCGAGTTCGTCGTCTATGCGATGGCCGTCGCCCACGCCGTGAGCGAGCTCGACCCCACCTATTTCGAGGAGCACCTTCAGTTTCGCGAGTTTTTGCAGTGGAACACCGAGCGGGCCATGGCACTCTTCGAGAAACACCAGAGCATGAGCGAGTTCACGTCGCAGAGCGTGGGCAGCTACTTCACCAAGTTTCAGACCGCGGCCGACGCGGAGGGGCTGCGGCAGTTCATTCGCGACACCTTCGGCGCCGCCTGGGCCTCACAGCTCCTCGGGATCTGACCGCCGCTCGCGGCGCCACGCCGAGCCCCCCCAGCCGTCGACATCAACCGGTGAAGAACGCCATTTTCCGTGCTAGACGGGCGACATGCGAGACTGGAGCCGACAGGTCGTGGTCACCGGAGCCGGCGTCGTGTGCAACCTCGGCGACGATCTGCGCGCGATGGGCGCGCGCTTGCGCGCCGGCGACAATCAGCCCTTCACCGAGTGGCCGCCGGCCGTGGCGCACAACGCTCGTTGCCGTGTGATCGGCGAGTATTTCGGCGATCTGTCCGACGCGGCCCTCGAGCTCGACAAGAAGCAGGCGCGCTTCTTCGGCCGCGCAGCGCGCCTCGCGCTCAAGGCGAGCAGGATCGCGCTCAGAGAGGCCGGCATCGCACCGGATGAGCTCGGCGTGGTGGTGGGGAGCGGCACCGGTGACGTGCGCACCCACGAAGAGATCCAGAGCAAGCTCGAGAAGTCTCACGACACCAAGAAGGTGAGCCCGACCGTGATCCCCAAGATCATGGCCTCGACGGTGTCGGCCAACCTGGTCAACGTGCTCAAGACCAAAGGCCCCAGCGTCACCGCCACCGCGGCGTGCGCGGGGGGGGCGTACAACATCCTGTTCGCGGCGATGATGATCGAGAGCGGCCATATGGACGCGGCCATCGCCGGTGGCGTGGAGGGAACCGACATCCACTTTCACGCCGGCTTCGACGCGATGCGGGCGTACAACGGCGACGACAACGATCACCCCGAGCGAGCGTCGCGGCCCTACGCGGCAGACCGAGGTGGGTTCATCTTCGGCGAGGGAGGCGGCGTGGTGGTGCTCGAGACCCGGGCTTCCGCCGAGCGGCGGGGGGCCCCCATCCTCGGCGCGCTCACCGGCTGGGGGATGTCGTCCGACGGCGAGGGCGAGATGGTAGCGCCCTCGCAGGACGGCGCGCATCGTGCGCTCCGGAAGGCGCTCGAGCACGCCGAGCTGTCGCCCGCCGACATCGACTACGTGAACACTCACGGCACCTCCACCCCGATCGGCGACACCTCCGAGGTGAAGGCCCTGCGCCGCTTCTTCGAGGGACGTCACGTGCGCTACTCCTCCACCAAAGGGTACACGGGCCACACCATCAGCGGCGCCGGCGCCATCGAGGCCATCTTCACGCTCATGATGCTCGCAGAGGGCTGGGTGGCCCCTTCGGTCAACGCGACGCCGCTCGATCCCGAGCTCGAGGACTACCCCCCCGTGCTCGCGCCCACCGACGCCGCGTTGCGCCACGCGATCTCCAACTCGTTCGGCTTCGGCGGCACCAACGTGGCCCTCGTGCTCAGCAAGTCGCCGCGGGCCTGACCCCAACGCCGCGGCCATCGCCGCGCCGCGCTCACGCCGCGCGCAGGGTGATCACGGTGATCTCGGGCCAGGTCCCGAGTCGCACCGGGGGCCCGGTGGTCCCGAGACCAGGGTGGACGTAGAGCGTGGCCCCGTCGCGCTCGTAGAGGCCGGACGCGTAGTCGGTCATCAGGCGCGCGTAGTTGAAGCGCGACGCGAGCCACGGCACCGCGATCTGTCCCCAGTGCGTGTGACCGCTGAGCACCAGCGAAGCGCCGCGCGCCGAGAGCTCGGGGAAGCTCCGCGGATCGTGGGCGAGCATGAGCACCGGCGCGCCGGGGGGGAGGCCGTCGGTCGCTCTGGCGATGTCGATGCGACGGGTGTAGACGTCGTCGACGCCGGCCACGTGGAGCACCGCCTCGCCCCGCGTCACCGTGGTGTGCTCGTTCGCGAGCCAGCGGACGCCGCGCGCGGCGAGCAGCGACATGAGCGGCTCTCCCTCGCCGAAGTAGTCATGGTTGCCCATCACCGCGAACACGCCGTCGCGGGCCCGCAGACCGCCGAGCGCGGCCGCGATGTCCTCGTGGAAGCGCACCCCGCTGGTGACGTAGTCGCCGGTGAGCGCGACCAGGTCGAGCTCGAGCGCGTTCACCCGCCGAACCCAGCGCTCCACCCGCTCGCGGGGGCAGTGCGAGCCAAGGTGCAGGTCGGAGAGCTGGGCGATGCGGTAGCCGTCGAAGGCAGGGTCGAGCCCGCGCAGCCGGATCTCGAGCGGTGTGACCCGCACCCAGCGCCGCCGAATGACTACGCCCCACACCGCAAACGGCAGCGCCGAGAGATGACAGGCGAGGCACGTGTAGGGCACCGACGCCGCCGCGAGCCAGGCCACCGGCACCGCCACCACCGCGAGCACGAGCGCGAGGAGCGAGGCACACCAGTGCACGAAGTACGGCTCCTCCACCAGATACCGCTGCCAGCGGCTGATCGGTCGATCCCACTGCGCGATCTTCACGCGTCCGTAGAAAACGGCGACGAGCACGGACGCCAACGCCGCTGCGACCCACCCGCCCCACGGCGGCCCGAGGAGCTCGGCGAGCGCGAGCGCGAAGGGCACCTCGGCGAGGGCGGTGACGCCATAGAGGAACACGTAGAACCGGCGCATGGACTCGGTGGTTGGCCCCGCAAGCTCGGCGGCGGGGGGGGTAGGAGACGCGCCTCGGGCGGGCCCCTCGAAAGCGCGCTGCGATGAACGACGCGGAGGGACATCGTCACCGAAAGATGAGATCGTGTACGGCCCCGTCGAGGCTCATGCGAGAGGTTGCCACAATCGCGCTCGCGACCGCGCTTACATCGCTCGCTCAGGGAGCGGCGGCCGCGACCAGCATCACCGCCATCGCAGGTACGGTGAAGATCCTCGAGGCCGCGCGCCACGACGCCGAGCCGCTGGGGCTGTTCCGCGCCGGCCAGACGCTTGCCCTCCGCGAGCCGGCGCCGGTGAGCCTCCTCGGCTGCTCGAGGGGCTGGTACGCGGTGGCACCGCGCGGCTTCGTCTGCGCGAGCGCCGACACGACCTTCGACCCGCAACACGAGCGCGCCGTCGCCGCCCGTCTCGTGCTCCCCAGCGACGACGGCTACCCCTTCCAGTACGGTCGGGTGACGGCGCTCACCCCGCGCCACCTCCACCTGTCGCCGCCCGCCGACGTCGGCGAAGAGCCGCTCGCCGCCTGGTTCGTGCGGCAGAGAGCGCCCTCCGAGCCCCTCCGCGATCCCCAGCCCGCGTATCCGGGCATGAAGCTCGCGTGGGCCCGCGAGCTCGTGCTCGACGGCAAACACTGGGTGGTGACGCCGGACCTCCAGCTCATCGACAAGCGCTACGTCGAGCCGGCGAGCGCCCCGCTCCGCCGGAGCCTGCACCTCACCGACGGGGTGTCGTTCCCGTTCGCTCTGCCCCTGCACGACACCCCCGCACGCGACGCCGCGGGCGAGCCGATCGGCACCTTCCTGAAGACCGAACGGGTCGCCCTCGCACCAGGCCGCCACCGCGCGGGGGTGGCCCTGTCGCGACGCGGGGGCCGTGAGCTGGCCCGCACCGCCGACGGCGACTTCGTCGAGAAGGCGGCCCTCAGCGTGTTCAACCTGCGCCCCCGACCGGCCGGCGTCGGGCCCCACGAGAAGTGGGTGCACGTTCGCATCAACGAGGGCGCCCTCATCGCCTACGAGGGCGACGCCCCCGTGTTCGCGGCCGTCGTCTCCCCAGGGATGCACGGCGCCAACCCAGCCGGCGCGTACCACACGCCCACCGGGCGCTTTCGGGTGAGCTCGAAGCACAAGACCAGCGACATGGGAGGCCCTCTCGGCGCGGGCTCGTGGCGGAGCCGCGCGGTGCCGTGGGTGGCGTACTACGACGACGGCTTCGCCCTCCACGGCGCGTGGTGGCACGACGCCTTCGGGCGCCCCAAGAGCCACGGCTGCATCAACCTCACCCCCGGGGACGCGGCGGTGTTGTTCGCCTGGCTCGAGCCGAGCCTCCCCCGCGGTTGGTACGGAGTGCGCGCCACCGCCGCCGAGCCCGGCACGGTGGTGCTCGTCACGCCGTGAGCCGCGCCGTCAGAACCGCAGCTCGAGCCGAGCGCCGCCGGGTCCCGCGCGCACGCCGAGCTCGGCCGGCGCCAAGGGCACGAGCCAGCGCTGGCGCAAGGTGAGGCCGATCATCGCCATCGTGAGGCCACCGAGCTGCGCGATCCCGTCCACCGCGAGCAACGCATACTCGGCCCCAGGACGCTCCGCGTCGGTGCCGAGCGCCACGAACGGACCGATGAGCGGCGCCATCAGCGGGTTGTTGCGTCCCTCCGCGCGCTCCACGCCGTCTTCCGCGAACGACAGGTCCGTGCGCGCGAGCACGAGGCTCAACACCCAGTGAAAGGCGAGCAGCGCCACGCCCGAACCGAGGAGCGGGCCGTGGTAGGTGGTGACCACCTCGTGTCCGGGAGGGACGAGCTGCCCCTCACGATACGGGCGCGCGCGGTCCATGTCGGGCTCCGGCTCGGGCGCCACCAGCTCGGGCACGCGGATCTGGCGCTCGGGCGCATACTCCGCATCCAGACCTTGCGCCCGAGCCGATGTGGGCGACAGAAGAACGATGGCGACGAGGATCGGCGCGTACCTCACGCCGCCACTGTACCGCGTTTTCCCGGCGGCTCGTGGAGCGGTGGGCCCGTCCGCGAGCTGGGTGGGGGCTCGTCGAGCCGCTCGAGGGCGTCGCGCTCACGGGCGGCCGCGCTCATCCAGCCCCCGCGTTCGAGACGCCACCAGAGGACCCCAGCGCCAACGATGATTTCGGCGCAGAATCCCAGCCAGCCGCCGAAGACGCCGTAGCCGAGGCCGTAGCCCAGACCGATGGCCAACGGGGGCGTGAAGACCCACGCGATGCCCACCGACACGACGGCGGTGAAGCGCACGTCGCCCGTGCCCCGAAGCACGCTTCGAGCCACGATGTTGGCGCCGTCGAACACCTGGAACACGGCCGCCACCACGAGGAGACGACGGGCGGTAGCCACGAGCACGGGCTCGTCGGTGAACGCGCGCGCGATCGTCTCGCCAAAGAGCGCCATGACCAGCCCGCACAGGCCGGTGTAGGCCACCGCGAGCGCGAGCGTGAGGTGGCTCACGCGGCGGACGAGGCCCGGCTCACGGGCTCCCACCGCCTGACCCGCGAGCACCGACGCGGCCTCGCCGATCGCGTAAGCGGGCAGGAACGAGAAGTGGATCACCTGGATGCCGATCTGGTGGGCGGCCACGTCGATCGCGCTCATCGAGGCGAAGATCGCGGTGAGGAGGGCGAAGCAGCTCACCTCGAGGAACATCTGCAGGCCCATCGGGAAGCCGAGCCGGGTGACGCGTGGGATCGCCTTCACGAGGCGCCCCCACGCTCCGCGGGCCACGAGGCGGCGGTGCTCGCCATCGGCGACGAGCGCCAAGCCCAACATGCCGAGCTCCACCACCGCGGCCAGCGCCGACGCCCAGCCTGCCCCCGCCACGCCCCAGCCGAGCACGACGATGAGCAGGTAGTCGAGGCCGATGTTGGCGAGGTTGGCCGCGAGCGCGGCGCGCATGGGCGAGGTCGAGTCGCCGGTGCCGTAGCGGGCTTCGCGGAGCGCGACCGCGGCGAGGGCGAACGGTGCGCCGAGCACGCGCGCGTCGATGTAGCCCTCGGCCTGCGTCGCCGCCTCCACCGAGGCGCTGATCCGCACGACGTGCGAAGAGAGCCCCAAGCCGAGCACGATGTTGACGAGGCCGAGCACGACCGCGATGGCGAGGCCCGCCGCGAGGAAGGCGGGGATCCGCTCGCCGCGACCGGCGCCGACCGCCTGGCTGACCGCGAGCTTGACCGCGCGAAGGCCGCCGAAGCCGAAGCAGAGGAGCGTGAAACAGAAGACGCCGCCGACGCTCACGCCAGCGAGCGCGTTGGCCCCGAGCCGGCCGACGAACAGCGTGTCCACCAGGGTCATCGTGCTGTAGGACAGCATCGAGACGGCGATGGGCCACGCGAGCCGCACCAGCTCGGGGAAGGGTTTGTGTCGCCAGGGTAAGGCCTTCTCGGGGGAGAGTTGCTCGAGCACGGGGTCCTCGGTGAGCTCGGGTGGACGAAGGAACGAACGACGAACGGAGAGGGACAAACGACGAAGGCCGCGGCGTGGGTCACGCTGCGGCCTTGGGACGGCGCCGGACGGTGGGGTGCTAGCTCACCGATTCGGCTCCCGGGCCACAGCCTCCCAGCAGGAGATCACGCCGACGTCGCCCACCCACCGGCGACGCGGGTCCGCGGCCGCGAAGAAGGCGGCAGCGCACGTGGCGCCCTCGAGCTGGAAGATCTGCTGCGGCATGGAAATCATGAACGACCTCAGTTGCTCCGATTTGGGCACGATGGCGGCGCGGGTCAACCCGCCAAGAACACTTTTTCGACGCCGCGCGTCAGTCTTGTTCCATCCGACCGACGAGCCCGAGATGGAACACCGCGCCCATGTAACGGAAGTGCGGCTGCACCTGCAGATCGATCTTGTACCAACCCGCGTTCCCGGCCACGTCGCTGATCGTGATCTGCGCCTTGCGCAGCGGACGGCGAGCGCGCACCGACGCCGACACGACGTCCTGATCGGCGACGTACTGGCGCAACCACTTCTGGAGCTCGTGCTCGAGATCGTTGCGCTCTTTCCAGCTGCCGATGTTCTCGCGTTGGATGACCTTGATGTAGTGCGCGAGCCTCGACACGATGAACAAGTAGGGAAGCTGCGTGCCGAGACGGAAGCTGAGCTCGGCCTCGCGCCCGTCCTTGCTGATGCCGAAGTACTTCGGCTTCTGCACCGAGTTGGCGGAGAAGAAGCACGCGTTCGCGGTGTCGGGCCGATAGGTGAAAGAGATGAAGCCCTCCTCGGCGATGGCGAACTCACGTCGCTCCGAGACCACGATCTCGGTGGGGATCTTCGTCTGGATGTGCCCCATCGCCTCGTACTGGTGAAGCGGCAGATCCTCCACCGTGCCGCCCGACGAGGGCCCGATGATGTGAGGACACCAGCGGTACCGCGCGAAGCTCTCGGCGATCCGCGTGGCCATCGCGAAGGCAGGGTTGCCCCAGAGGTAGGCCTCGTGCTTGCCCACCACGTCCTCCTCGTACTCGAAGGCCTTCACCCGGTTGGCGTTGGGCCCATACGGCAGCCGCAGGAGGAAGCGCGGCAGCACCAACCCCACGTAACGCGAGTCTTCGCCGTCGCGAAACGCCTGCCACTTGGTGTATTGCGGCCCCGAGAACAGCGCGTGCAGCTCGTTGAGGTGCGGCAGCCGCAAGAAGTCGTCGAGACCGAAGAACTTGGGCGAGGCGGCGGCGATGAAGGGGGCATGAGACATCGACGCCACCGCCGCGATGTCTCCGAGCAACGCGATGTCTTGCGGCATCGGTCCGAAGCTGTAGTTGCCAATGATGACGCCGTAAGGGCGCCCACCGAACTGGCCGTACTCGGTGGAGTAGACGATGCGGAACATCCCACTCTTCGGGATCTCGGGCGAGTCCTGAAAGTCTTCGAGGAGGTCGCGCTTGGAGATGTTGAGCATCTCCAAGCGGATGTTCTCGCGGAACTGCACGCGGTCGACCACGAACTTGAGGGCACGCCAGGCCGACTCGAGCTCCTGGAACCGCTCGTGGTGGAGGATCGTGTCGATCTGCCGCGACATTTTCTGGGTGAGCTCGGCGATCACCAGATCGCACACCGGCACGTCCACCTCGTGGAGCTCGGTGCGGATGAGGAAGCGGAGCAGCGCACGCACGCCGTCGGCCACCAGCGCGAACTGATCCGACTTCGGCTCGAGCGAGCACGTGGCCATGATCTCGTCGATGACGGACGACTCGGTCTCCTCCGCGATCTCGTCGAGCGAGAACGGAGCCGGCGCGTTCGGATCGGGGCGCGACGCCAAGAGGGGAGCCGGCGCGGGCGCGAGGCTCGCCTCGGGCACCGCCCCCGGCGCCCCCGAGCCGTCGCCCTCCCCGCTGCCGTCGGAGCCATTGCCCGAAGCGTTCGGTTCGGTGGCGGTGTCGGTGCTGGCGTCGCTCTCCATCGTGAAAACGTCTCGCTGTGGAGGTTACAGCAAGTCGCGGGCTGCCTCTCCCTCGAACTGCACCGCCGGGGGCCGCCTCAGGGGAGCGTCGCGCCGGCTCTTCGGAGCGCCTCGAGCTCGTCGTCGCCGAGCGGGACGGGGCGCGGCACGCCGCCTTCGATGCGGCAGCGGGACACCACCTTGGGGCGCAGCGTCTTGGGCCACACCTTGTCTCCCTCGACCGCGATCCACCACTCCTCGTTCATGGGCAAGCTGCGACGATCGGACTGCTTGTTGCCGTGCTCGTCTTCGCGAGCGGTGAGGCGCGCGATGTCCGCGTCCGACACGTCGAGCACGTGCAGGTAGATCTTCTCGCGACCCGGTCCTTGGCCCACGACGCCGTCGCTGTAGCGGCCCTCGTGGAACACCTGATGATCGTACGACTCGACGACGTAGCGGGCCATCGGATCACCTCTTTCGGGCGGCAGGGTTGCCGAGCTCGGCGTTGAGCGCGACGGCTTGGCGGACGAAGTCGGCGAGCGACTCTTCGTCGATGGGAGCCGACTCCGTGATGCGCACGTGGCTCATGTGGTCCCCCGCGCCCTGGAGCAGACCGTTGGGATCCCGAAGCGACGCGCCGCGCCAAAACCCGAAGTTTACGTGGCCGGCGAACGCCTTCAGATAACAGAACGGACCGCCCGACTCGAACACCGGTTGCGACCACTTGATCGCCTCGGTGGCGCTCGGAGCCGCGCGCTTCACGAGGTCACGGAGCCGCGAGGCGGCGTCACGCTGCCACCCGGACAGGCCAGCGATGTAGCCCTCGACGGTGCGACCGCCGACCCGGGCCGCGGCCTTCTTCTTCGGCGCGGCCTTCTTCTTCGGCGCGGCCTTCTTCTTCGGGGCGGCCTTCTTCTTCGGGGCGGCCTTCTTCTTCGGGG
>CAYOAL010000108.1:24347-35998 GCA_964401935.1 uncultured Polyangiaceae bacterium | reverse complement strand
CGCCGGACCGCGCCTCGAGGGGCCCCGCGAGGCCATGTCGGTCGGACCTTCAGCGCGACAAGAGCGGCGTTGGGGTGATGACCACGCCGTGGCCGCGCGTGGAGACCGTGATGGGGCCGGTGTCGAGCTGGGTGAAGGTCGTGGCGTCGATGAGGTGCATCAGCTGCGTGCTTCGGCGCACGGCGACGGCGAAGTCGTCGCCCTGGAACGCGAGGCCCGTGAAGGTGGTGCCGATGGCGAGGTTCTCGAACGCGAAGGTGGTGGGGTGGATCCGCACGATGCCACCCAACCCCGCCGGCGCCGCCGAGCGCGCGAGGAAGAGCATGTCGCCGGGGCCGCGCTCGAAGGTCGCCGGTCGGCACGTCCCCGAGGTGTAGCCGGTGTTCACCGGCGTCTCCACCTGGTTGAGCGTGCTGACGCGAGCCACCTCGGCGCTGAGGTAGGAAACAAACACCATCGCGTTGCCGGGCGCGACCACCGCGGCCCGCGGCTCCGCGTTGGACAGCACCGCGTTGAAGAGCAGGCTCATCGTGTCGGCGTTGACCCACGCGAGACGCCCCGGACCGATGATCGGCACCGCGACGCGGGTGCCGTCGGCGGAGATGGCGGGGCGAAGGCCGAGGGCGCTGCCGTTGGCGAGGGCCGTCATGAGGCTGACGCGACCCACCTCGGCCAGGGTGTCGGCGTCGAGCTTGACAAGCTCGATGTCGGTGGGGTTGCCCCCGTTGCCTTGAATGCCGCCTCCGCTGTTGCGCCCGTGGATCGACGTGGTGAGCACCGCGTAGACGTGCGCTCCGTCGGGGGAGAGCGCAGTCTCCACGTGACCGACCGGTGGCGTCGCGGGGCCGCCGAGGTCGACGGACATCACCGGCGTGAGCGTGACCAGATCGAGCTTGGTCACCTTGGGAACGTTGTGCTGCCCCCCGTAGAGCTGAAGGCCATCCGCCGAGAGATCGAGGGTGGTGAGCTTCGAGTTCGCCCCGTTCAGGCTGAGGGCGTAGCCGGGGATGGCTTGCACGACGCCGCCATTGAAGGTCGAGCCTGGATCGAGGAACGTCACTCGATTGGACGAGGTGCGTGACATGCTCGCGATGATGAGGGGGTGCGTCGCGAGGTCGAGCTCGAGCGCGACCGCGCTCGTGCCGAGGGGGAGACCGGTGACGCGGAGCTCCACGGTGCGGGAGTCGCCGGGAGGGACGGCGTTGGGGCCGAAGTAGAAGGCGTCGTCGCCGTCGTAGGTGCCGTCGGGATCGACAGTGCCCACGCTGAGCGAGCGCACCGCCACCTTGAGGTTGTAGATCGGGCGCGACATGCGGTTCTCGGCCCGCAGCGTGACCGTGAGCTCATCGCGGTTGGGGCTGAGCTCGGCGCTCGCCACCGCCACGTGCAGGTCGGGGGGCTGAGGTCCGAGCGTCGCCACCACGTCATCGAGATCGACGTCGAGGGTGATCGGCTGGTGAGGGACGGGGAGCGCGAGCTCGGCGGTGGCCGGCGCGGCGCTGTAGTTGTTCACGGCGTCCACCCCCCACGCCGCGTAGACGTTGCGGTCGCCCCAGGGCGTGTTGTCGGTGTGGCTCTCGCCGTTGGCGTTGGCGACCACCACCACCCCCGGCGCCACCTCGTCGCCGACGGCGTAGGCGGTGCCGTTGGCGGGCTGCCAGCCGAGCGGCTCCGCGCGACCGCGCACGATGAGCACCGAGCTGAGATCGGCGTCGCTGGGGTTGGTCCACGTGAGGTCGACGGCGGGGGAGATGTCGGCGGCGGTGAGGCCGGTGACGGGCTCGGGGCCTGCCGCGTCGACGGTGTAGCTCACGCTGAGCGCGCTCTCCTCGTTGCCCGCCGCGTCGACGGCGAAGAAGCGGACGTCGGCGGTCGCGTCGAGATCGAGGGTCACCGGGCTCGGGCCGGAGGTGGAGCCCTGGTTGGGCGTGCTGCCGTCGATGGTGTAGAAGACGACGGCGGGCTCATTGGCGGTGAGCGTGACCCGGACGCTCCCCGAGTAGGTGCCGCTCGCGGGCGCGGCCGCGGTGATGGGCGCCGTGGTGTCGCTCGAGACGCACTCTTCGCCCTCGAGGGTGGTGTTGGGCCCACAGGTGACGGGCACGCAGGCGCCGTCGACCACGCGCTGCCCCGCGTCACAGACCACCGGCGTGCAGAAGCCGTCCTTGAGGACGAGCCCGTCGGCGCAGGGCCCGGCCGTCGGCGTGCTGCACCCGCCCGCCACGACGAGACCGAAGGGGACGACCCAGCGTCGCGAGAGCCGTCGCGAGATCTGTCGCGAGAACCGTTGCAAGAGCACAGTGATGTTGCGGAGCTCCAAGTGAACCTCATGCCCGCGAGCCATGGAAAAAGCGGCCCGCGTGGGGTCATCTTACATCGAATGTTCTGCCTTTCCACCGGGCAGAGTTTGCGCGAGTATACCCAACATGCGCATGGTTCGCTTCGTCCCGCTCGGTGTGATCGCGGCTCTGGCTGCCTGTTCGGTGGTCAACAAGGTGGACGACCCGCAACCCGCCACCAAAGACGACGGGAACGGCACGCCGGTGGGCTGCCCCGAGGGCTTCGAGCTCTGCGACAACGCCTGTGTTCGCACGCTGAACGACCCGAGCCACTGCGGCGCGTGCGGGCAGACCTGCGGCGACGGTGAGGTGTGCGGCCTCAGCCAGTGCCTGAGCGACTGCCCGGACGGGCTCACCAGCTGCGGCGGCTCCTGCGTGGCGCTCGACAGCGAGCTCGCGCACTGCGGCGCGTGCGACAACGCCTGCACGGCGGGCGCCAACGCGGAGGCCACCTGCGTGGCTGGAGAGTGCGGCCGCACCTGCGCCGCCGGCTTCGACGACTGCGACGCGGACCCGTCGGACTGCGAGACGAACATCGACGGGGACACTGGCAACTGTGGGGCCTGCGGCAACGTGTGCGTGGCCTACGCCAACGCGGCGCCGGCGTGCAACGCCGGGATGTGCGGACTCGGCGCCTGCCAGACGAACTTCGACAACTGCGACGGGTTCGCGGAGACGGGCTGCGAGACCGCTGTGCGGTTCAACGCCGCCCATTGCGGCCAGTGCGGAAACGCGTGTACCGACGGCGGCTGCAACGACGGGACCTGCGTCGACTACTATTGGGAACCAGGGGTCCAGGAGGATCTGCCCGTCGCAACCCTGACCAGCAACGGCTGGACGCAGTGCTTCGTCGAGACCTTCGACCTCGCGTCGACGCCGGTCGCCACCATGCTCTCCCAGTGCTCGGGGAGTCAGCTCCTCATCGGCTGCCGACCGACCGGCGCCGCCACGCTCCAAATCGCAGCCATGGCCCCGCGCGCCGACGTGCTCACCGACTGCGCGAACGGCGCGGCCAACTGTGGTGGTGCGTCCAACTGCACCCACGACGCGAACGGCGTTGGGTGGTACTTCCACGACAGCTGGTCGATAGGCTTCGTGCCGGAAGGGGAACCCCTCAACCGCTGCAGCTGCGACACGGAGACGTCGCAGGCTGACTTGCGCATGTGCTGGCACACCAACGGCGGAAACATCGCCTCGGGCTACCGCTGTGGCAACAACTTCCCGGGCGCCACGTACGAGCGCGTGGTGTTCCACATCCCGTGACCGAGCTGCAGGCGGCATCCCGTGAGCGCACGTGGGCGTCTCCGCGACGTGCGGCCCTGCCGCCCCGCCAGAGAGCAGAGCAAGCAGAGCCCCCCCCGAGTGGTCGCTGCCGTGTGCGAGGTGAGCGGGCGCTCTACTTCGGAGCGGCGATGCCGGTGGGCGGCACGAGGATGAACACCTCGCGCTGATCGAGATCGGTGCAGCCACCGGCTCGCACGCGGATGACGGCGCGGAAGAGCAGCGCCTGATCGGTGGCCTCCACGAAGTCGTTGAAACCCACCACGTCGAAGCTGACGGTGGTGCCCGGTGTCACGCCGTAGAACGCGGTCGCGTCGAAGGTGGGGTTCGGGAGCACCGGCGGCGGCGGTGGGAGCTGGAACCCGGAGGGCGTGATGGCCTTGATGAAGTCGGCGGTGGTGGTGCCGCCCGGCAGGGGGAAGCCGTCGATGCTGGTGGTCTCCCCGTCGGTCTCGGTGACCACGTCGAAGGTGGCGTAGCGGGTGAGCATCTGCACGCCGGTGACGACGTGGCCGCCGAGTCCGGTGCCGGAAAACACCGTGTCGAACACCACCGGGCAGAGCCCGTCGACGTCGGGAGGGAGGCCGGTGCCGTCGATGCCGGTGCAGCACTGACCGGCCTCGCAGCCGGCGGGACGCATCGGGACGTCCCACGCCACCGGCGGCACACGGGCCCCCGTAGCGGTGGCGAAGTCCTCGAGATCCGGGCGTCCGCTACAGAACGACCCGTTGGAGATGCCCACGACGCGGGCGCAGATCGCGTTGAGCGCGTCTTTCGCGTCCTGACGCGTGTGGGCCTCGGGGATCGGCGGCGACTCGTAGGGGATCTCGCCGCCGCAATTTCCGCTCTCGCCGTTCGCGTGGGTCACGATGTCGGTGATCGCCACCACGACCGGCATCGTGCCCTCGCGGAAGCCAACCCCTCCGATCCCGGTGTTGTTCGGTGGGACGAGCGTCTCGGGGGCCGACGCGAGCCCGCTCAGCCCTTGGCCGGTGGCGGCCTGAAAGAGCCCCTCGACCATCGACTCGGGCCCATCGTAGCCGCAGCCGATGGGTGGCCCGCCCGGGCTCACCGAGAGCGCCGCCACGCCGGCGGTCACGTTGGCCAGGTTGTCGGTGATGGTCTGCATCAGGTAGAACGGTTGATCGAACACCCCGTTCGGGAGGCCGTTGCCGCAGCCGTTGGCGAGGCCGCCGTACGGATCGACCGGGAAGTCGGCGTAGGCGCCCACGCCGAACTGGCTGTTGGCGACGGCAGCGGTGATGCCGGGGATCACCGTGCTCGTGAGGCCGTTCTGGAGGTTGTTGATGGCGCCGCCCATCGAGCCGGTGACGTCCATCATGAAGAAGGCGTCGAGGGCGGGGATCTCGGTGGAAAAATCGAGCGGCTTCTCCTGATCGCCGGCGTCGTCCTCGAAGGGGAGGATGAAGAAGAAGTCTTGCACGGGGCCGCTCTGGCGGTAGGCGACCACCGTGATCTGTCCGGTGCCCTGCAGGTCGTCGAGGGTCGCGTGCACGAGCGACACCTCGGCGGCAGCGGCGCTGAAGGAGGCGAGGTTGAGGGTGGCGCCGCTGAACGAGCCGACGGCGTCGTTGCTGAGCGACCACGTCACCTGATCGGTGACCTCCTCGCTGCTCCCGTCGGAGTAGTTGGCGAAGGCGGTGTAGGCCTGCGTCGACGTGGCGTTCACGTCGAGCTCGACGAGCAGGTTGAGCGGGGTGACCGAGATCGACTCGAGCGTCCGCGGGGCCTCACCGCCCCCGCCACCGCTCCCGCCCGAGCCAGTCGTCACCGGCGGAGTGTCGCCGCCCGCGCCACACGCCAACACCACCACGAACAGTCCATACCAAGCGAGCCGTTTCATGTTCACCAAGCCTTCAACGCAGCTGTCTTCGAACCCCCGGCACCATTTTTAGTCTACGCCTCGGGCGCGAGCGCCGTCTACCCCCGACCTGCCGACGCACGCCACGACACCGGGGGACAACACGGGCGACCCTCGGCGCGAGTTGGGGCATGCTGCGCGCAGGCCGTGGCCAAGGATCGCTTCAAGAACCTCTCCGAGGAGCAGCGAGCGCTGCATGAGTCGTGGGACGATCTCGGGCGGGTGGTGCTCCTCGTGTCGCTCACCGCGAGCGTCATCTGGGCCATCTGCGCCGGCCTCAAGAAGCTGGTGCACGCGGTGGGGGACGGGCTTCTCGCCTACGTGGCGGAGGGCGACTCGGTGTGGGGCGCGCTCGTGCTCGTGGGGGCACTCACCGCCGGCGGGGTGATCCGTGGGGTGCTGAACGCGATCCCGAGCTTCCGCGACGCGGCCGGCGACGGCATCGACGTCGCCCTCAGGAACTACCACATCACCTACCGCCACCCCGAAGACGACCCGCAGCCGCGCTACGATCTCCCCGCGTTCGGCCTGGTGTTGCGCAAGGCGCTGGCCACGCTGGTGACGCTCGGGACCGGCGGCTCGGGGGGCCTCGAGGGGCCGGTGGTGCTCCTCGGCGAGGCGACGGGCGCGGGCGTGTCGCGGGTGATGGCGGCCCGCTCCGAGCACGAGCTCCGCACCTACCAGCTCGCGGGCATCGCCGCCGCGGTGGCCACGCTCCTCAACGCGCCGTTCGCCTCCGCGCTCTTCGCCATCGAGGTGGTCTACGGCGATCGCATCATTTACCGAAAGCTCGCCTACGGCTTGCTCGCGGGGACGATCGCCTACGTGCTCAACAACAAGTTCCTCGGCTACACCCCGGTGTTCCAGGCCCCTCCCCACGCGCACACCTACGAGCTGTGGGAGTACGGCATCACCGCCATCGTCGCCATCGCGGTGTCGGCACCGATCGCGCTCGGCTTCGGCCTCACGATGCGCCACGCGCAAGCGCTGGTGGAGCGGGTGCCGCCGCTGGCGCGGGGGGTGGTGGGTGGCGTCGGCACGGCGGCGGTGGCCCTCGCCTTCTCGTTCGGGCTCGGGCTCGACGTGCGCCACACCCTCGGGATGGGCGACTACACCCTCCGCGCATTGCTGGTGGAGCAGCCTGCCCACGAGCTCACGCTCTGGTGGTTTCTCATCTTGGCGCTCGTGGGCAAGATGCTCACGACCGGCCTCACCGTGCAGTCGGGCGGCTCGGCGGGGCTGCTCATCCCGTCGATGTTCCTCGGCGGCGTGTCGGGGGCGGCGATGGGCCGCTTGCTCGAGGTGCTCGGCGTCTTCAACGGCCAGGACACGGCGGTGTTCGTGGTGGTGGGCATCGCCTGCGCGCTGGTGGCGATGGTGGGCGTGCCGATGGCGGCCATCGCGCTCGTCCTCGAGATCTTCGGCACGCCGTACGGACCGCCGGCGATCCTCGCGTGCGGAGTGACCTACGTGCTCACCCTGCGGCTGAGCGTCTACGGCAACCAAGCGCGCTCTCCCAGCCCGATCGCGGACGAGGTTGGCGCGACCGACCTCGGGGTGCCGGTCGACGACACGCCGCCTCGGCCCGACACGCTGCTCGACGAAGACGGAGCGCCCCACGAGGGCACGCTGCGAAAAGCGCGCGTGCCCGGCCACACGGCGGCGCCCGGCGACGAGGGTGCCTTTGCCCTAGTCGCGGGCGACGCCCTCCGCGATCACGACGTTGGCGACCACGAAGAGGGCGACGGACGGCGCTCCGATGAGCCACGACACCGAGGGAGGCTCGGGGATGGCGACGCCGGCGGTGGAGAGCGCGAAGCCGACCACCGCGATGAGCCCAGCCACGGCGACGCCAGCGACGACGCTCCCGAGACCGGAAAACGGTGAGGCCACGAGGCATGCGCCGACGAGGGTCCAAGCATTCCACGGCGCGTGGATGCGCCCGCGCAGACCGCGGCCCTCAGAGCGCAGCGCCTCGAGGTGTGGAGCGCCGAGCCACGCGACCGACGCCTCCAAGAGGTTCAGGCGCCGCGCCTCGCCGCGCGAGAGCTCCAAGAAGCCGTCGCCCACGCGCCAACGCGTGACGTGCTCGTCGTCCTCCAGCAGCGTCGCGGCCCGCAGCTCCGCGGCGGACACCCCCTCGGGGAGCCAGTCTTCGAGCTTCGGCGCTTCGTCGAGGTGTTCGTCGTGCTCGTCGTACGCCCCGAGGAGCGCGAGCAGCTCGTCCTCGGAGCCGAGGACGATCGGCGACAGGGGCAGCTTCGCGACGAGCTCGTCGGCCGTGGAGGGGTTCCCCAAGAGCTCCAGCGCCTGGGCAGCGTCCATCGCCTCGATCGCGCGCTCGGCGGTCTCGAGCTCGCCCACGAGCCAGTCGCCGAGGCGCACCCGTCCCTCGCCCTCGAGCACCCACGCGCGCCGCCCGGGGGTCACGAGGAGCGGCGTGCCGTCGCGGAGGGTGCCCACCCGAAAGCCTCCCGCCGCGGCCGCGGGCTCGGCGTCGAGCTCGAAGCGGAGGAGCGGTCGCAAGAGGGCCGCGCCGCGCACGTCGGCGAGCAGCTCGAGGGTCGTCTGCGAGAGGGCTCTCGTCACCAGGCCTCGAAAGGATCGATAGCCAGCGCCGACGATCGCACAAACTCGTCGAGGGCAGGCTTCACCACCACCTCGAACAGATACGCCGCGGCGTGAGGATAGCTCCCCACCACCCACGGCTCCGAGAGCGAGAACCGCACGTGCACGTAGCGCTCGCCAGCGAGGTAGAGCTGCAGCGGCTCTTCGTCGACGTCGCGGTCTCGCGCGGCGAGGCGTGACGCGGCCAACCAGGTGTCGGCCTCGCTGGCCTCGGGGAACAGGTGCTCCATGTCTTCGAGCGCCTCCTTCACCCCGTGGAACGCACAGTAGGCGGCGAACCGCTCCCTCAGCACCGCCTTCTCGGGGACGGGGACCACCGCGTAGGGGGTGTGCCCGCGGGCGGCGGCGAGCACCTCGCGCGGGCTCTCCGCGGTGAGATCGAGCGCGACAGGCGTCGGCAGGAGCTTGTTCGTGTGGGCGAGCACGGTGGCGAGCGCCTCCATGTCGGCGACGGGGTGCGCGAGGAGGGGCGCCACGAAGCGCGCCACGAGCTGCTCGTGGAGGTGACGCAGCCACCCGCGCACGTCGCGCTCGCGCCCACCCACATCCACCACCCGCCGCAAGCCGCGGTGGCAGAGGACGACCGGCGCTCCCCCCTCGGTGGCCACCCAGAAGCGCCCTTTCCCCTGAGCACGAACCGGCCCGAGCGTGACGACCTCGCGGTAGCGCGCGACGAGCCCGCGCGCCGCGGCTGCCTCGATCACCGCCCAGCGCCCGCTGGCGAGCTCGCCGCGCTCTCGCCAGAGTCGCCGGAGGTAGCGGAGCTTGCCCGCCCCAACCTCGAAGGGCCCTCCGAAGACCGCGCCGAGCGCGACCACGAGCACCGCGCTCGCCGCGAGCGCCCCTACACCGACCACGAGGATCAGCGGCGCGAGCAAGATCCACACGACCGTCACCGAAGGAGCAAACCCGAGCCGCCCCCACGCCGCAATCCTCCGCTCCCCTCCCCTCGTTCGGGGCGCGCTCGCTGCGGTCGCCGAGCCCCCCCTGCCGATCGCACGATGCCGATCGCACCGCGCCGATCGCACGATGCCGATCGCACCCCGCCGATCGCACGATGCCGATCGCACGATGCCGATCCCATGATGCCGATCGCACGACGCCAACAAGCCGATCGACCGCAGTGCGCGGAGTCGCGAGGCGCGGTACCATGGTCGGTCATGCAAGCTCCTCGTGACGGTTGGGTGATGCTCGCGCTGTTGGCTGCCCTCGGGCACACCGCGTGTGGGGACGACGAGCTCGCGACGGGCGCCGTCGGCGCGGTCGGCGCCCAGACGACCGGCACCGGCGCCGGCGGTGGGGGCGGCACCGGCGGTGCGGGCGGCGGGCCGGCGTGCGGCGACGGCACCGTGGATCCCGACGAGGCCTGTGACGACGGGGGCGAGACGGCCTCGTGCGACGCCGACTGCACGCCCGTGTCGTGTGGCGACGGACAACACAACCGCGCGGCCGGCGAGGGCTGTGACGACGGCAACAATGAAGACGGCGACGCCTGCAGCGCCACCTGTCAGCCCTCGATCGTGGCGCTCGAGCCGGGCATCTCGACGATCTCGGTCGCGGTCGCGGTCGCGTACAACGGCGGGCCCTTCTCCGTGGTGTGGACGGGAGGAGCTTCCAACGTGACGTTCCAGTACGCCGCGCTCGGGGTGAACGGGATCACACCGCCGACGAGCCTCGGCGGCGGCGCCAACGCCGCCTACGTCACGGCCGGGAACGACGAGACCGGTCGCGTGATGCTGCTCCAGGCGCTCTACGGCAACCCGAACGGCGAGCTGTCGTGGCGCTTCGTCGCGCCGAACGGCGCGCCCCCATCCACGCCCGCGACAACGGAGACCGCGCCGCTGAGCTTCTTCCCCGCCGGGATCCCCAACGGCAAGCTCTTCGGCACGTCGACGGGGACGTTCTGCGCCATGGGCCATGGGGGCGAGGTGCGTTGCACGAGCGCGAGCGGCGCGCTCCTGCCGCCCGCCTTCGTGAGCGACTCGGCGGTGCTCAGCGCGCACCTCCTCGCGGTGGGCGACGGCGTGATCGCGAGCTACGTCACCGACGGGCCCTCGATCAACGAGTCGGAGTTCCGCGTCGTGGCGCTCGATCCCACCGGCGCGCAACAGAGCGAGGAGATCCCCCTCGCCGGGGTCGACGCCAACGCCTACGCCAGCGGCGGCGTCGTGCGCCCCGACGGCACCTTCGGGGTCGCCGTGTCGCGCGCGGGCGACGTCACGTGGTATCCCTACCACGCGAGCGGGCAGCTCGACGCGACGAACGTGCGCTCGATCGGCACCCCCCAGACCGCGCGCGCCAAGCTCGCGGGGGGCCCGGGCGGGCGGTTCTTCCTCGTGTGGTACGAGTACGAGGCGTCGTCGACGTGCTCGCTCATCGGGCGCGTGTTCGACGAGACGGTCACGCCGGTGGCCCTGCCCGAAGTGCTGTTCCAAGCGCCAAGCGGCACCTGCGTGGCGCGCTACGACATCGCTTCCAGCCCGGACGGTGACGTGGCCATCGCCTGGATGAGCTACCACGCGAGCGGTGGCTACTCCGCGCACGCGCTCTACCTCCCGCGCGCCCTCGAGCCGTGAGCAGAACGGCGAGGCGCTCGCGGCCGCGCGGTGTCAGAGGCCGAGGTGGAAGTGGGGGGCCTCGGTGTTGCGCTCGTCGACGAGCGTCGCGCCCGGCTCCGCCTTGACGGCCGCGCGGAGGGCGGCCACGTCGCTGTCCTTGAGACCCCGTGAGCGCACGTCGGCCGCGGTGTAGGCGAGGTGGTGCGAGACATACTGGCCGCGCTTCACCTGCTTGGCGATCACGTCGGCGACCGCGCGGATGATCTGCCGCTCCCCCTTCTTGTCGCGCTTGCCCTGCTCATACGTCTTCTGGATCTCGAGCACCAGGCGCACCTGGGTGTAGAGCTTCAGCAGGTCGTCGCCCTGCGCGAGCTTGCGAACCATGAGCTGCGCCTGACGCAGCGGGGTGCGGTCGCCGCCGGTGATCACGAGCTTCCGCCCCGTGGCCTCGTGATAGCGCCGCGCGATGTTGAGCAGCCGCTCGTGGGAGCTCGCCTTGAGCTTCACGCTGCGGGCGCGAATGGTGATGTGGCGACTCGGTCGCACCTGACGGAGCACCTCTTCCCGCGCCTCCGAGCCCGCATCGGCCGTGGTCGTGTTCTTCCCGCCCCCTCCCTTCTTCGCCGCGTCGCGCTTCTTGGCGTCCCGCTTCTTGGCGTCCCGCTTCTTGGCGTCCCGCTTCTTGGTGTCCCCCTTTTTGGGATCTCCCTTCGGATCGTGGGACGTCGCGTTGTTGGGCTTCTTCGTGTCGTCCGGCTTCTTGCCGTCGTCCGGCTTCTTCGGGTCCGCCTTCTTGCCGTCGTCCGCCTTCGGCTCGTCCGCCTTCTTGCCGTCGTCCGGCTTCGGCTCCACGGCCTTCTTGCCGTCGTCCGGCTTCGCCTCGTCGGCCTCCTTGCCGTCGTCCGGCTTCGGCTCGTCCGCCTTCTTGCCGTCGTCCGGCTTCGGCTCCACGGCCTTCTTGCC
>CAYOAL010000108.1:0-24247 GCA_964401935.1 uncultured Polyangiaceae bacterium | reverse complement strand
GTCGTCCGGCTTCTTGCCGTCGTCCGGCTTCTTCGGGTCCGCCTTCTTGCCGTCGTCCGCCTTCGGCTCGTCGGCCTTCTTGCCGTCGTCCGGCTTCGGCTCGTCGGCCTTCTTGCCGTCGTCGGCCTCCTTGCCCTCGTCCGGCTGGTGGGCATCGTCGCCCTCGGGCTCGGCGGCGGCGGCGAAGGAGGGTGGCGCGACGATCAGCCACACCGCCGCGAGACAGCCGAGCGCCGTCGCCACGCTGCGGGCACGTCGTCGCGGGGTGAGCTTCGCCATGGGCGGCGATCGCTCTCACGCGAGCCGCCGCGGGTCAACCGCCGAACCGCGCCCGCCCCCGCCACGCCCGTTGGAACCGTTCGACGGCCCTCTGGGACGCTCAGCCCTTGGGCGCGAGCTCGAACGCGTCGGTGACGGCGCCGCTCGTGTCGCGCCGCTCGAGGCCGAGGGTGCCGTCTGCGGCCAGCGTGAGACGGGTGGCGCCGTGCGTCTCGCTCACCGCCACGCGCAGCGGCACGTCCCCGGGGCGAACGCGCTCCGCCTCGCTCAGCCCCTCGTTGGGATCGTAGAGGAGGGCGCCGCCCCCGCCATCGACGACGTAGCTCACCCCGTCGACCAGGAAGCGCTCGTAGCAGTGCGCGTGCCCGCACAACACCAGCTTCACCCCGTGCTCGAGCAGCAGGGGGTGCACCGCGTCACGGGCGCTCGTGCTCGCAGAGAAGTGTTTCGACAAGCTGTACACCGGCCGATGAAAGGCCACGACGATCTGCTGGATGTCGCTCTCCGACGCCGCCGCCCCGAGCGCCTCCTCGAACCACGCGAGCTGCGCCGGATCGTCACCGAGGCCGAGCGTCTCGCTGTCGAGGCACAGCCAGCGCATGGCTCCGTAGGTGAAGGCAAAGTAGCGCAGCCCACCGCTCGCCCCTGCGCCGTGAGGGTCGCCTTGGCCGCCGAAGAGCCGATCGTACATTTGCTCGAGCTCGTCGTTGTCTTCGTTTTCGTGGTTGCCCACGATCATGTGGGCGAGGGCGCGCGAGGTGACGCCGGCGAGCGAGCGCGACATCCCGTTCCACGTGTCGAGGGGGCTCGTCTGATATTGCAGATCGCCGCCGTGAACGAAGAGGTCGGGCGGCTCGGTGGTGAGCAGGCTCACGGCTTCTTTGGAGAACGGCCAGCTCGTGTCTGCGAGCCACCCAACCCGCACCGACTCCCCCGGCCGAGGGGGCGCCTTGAAGGAGCCCTCCACCGCCTCGTCGGCGGCTACGCGGTAGTTGTAGAGCGTGCCCGGCTCGAGGTCGTCGACGACCACCTCTTGCACGGTGTGGGAGCCGGCCTCGTCGGGGTAATAGTCGTCGCTGCCTTCGAAGGCGGTGCGCTCGTAGCTGATCTCGCGGGTGAACAGCTCCGGCGTCAGCGACAGGTCCCCATCGGCGGTGGACAACACCACCGGCACCGCCGTCGCCACCCGCGTCTCGAAGCGGAGGCGCACCGCGCGCGGCCCCACGAGCTGAACCCACGGCGCCTTGGTGAGGGTGACGGGCGGGGAGGGTGGAGCTGGCCCCGGGTCGCGCGAGCAACCGGCGAGGGAGGCGGCGCCGAGCGAGGTGAAGGCCTGAAGGAGGTGCCGGCGCTGCATGACGGGAGAGGCAAGCTCGAGAGGCGAAGCTGGCGCACGCCACGCGCGCGCCACGCGCCCTGATCATGGCACGCGGGGGGCGCGGCGCAACCACGGGATCGCAGCGCCACGCCACGAGCTCGCACCGCTCGGGACACCGCCTCCCCGGTCTGGCGAGCGCCTCATCGGCTCCTCTCCGGTCACCTCCGCAAAGCAGCTACACGCGATCACGGCGGCGCGCGAGACGCGCGAGGAACGCCGCCGCTCGTCACCACGCTCAGCTGCAGCTGGCGACGCAGAGCTCGGCGCAGCTGTCGCAGGTGCAGGCGAGCAGGGGCGCGCTGAGCGAGCCGTCGTGCGGGAACTCCTGATCGCAGGCGTCGTAGCACCCCGGGCGATCATCGCTGGTGAAACAGGCCTCGTTGCAGTTCTTCCAGGCGTCGCAGCCGGGATCGGCGTCGCACGCCTGGATGGTGGCCATGCAGTCGGCGTCTTCGCCGTACACGCCCGCCACGCACGCCATGCACGCCTCCGAGGCGCCCATCGTCTGGCTGCCCCCGACCCCCTGACCTCCAACCCCCTGGGCCCCACCTCCGCCCGCTCCGGCGCCCGGCCCGTTGCTGGTCGTGCTCCCCCCGACCCCGGCGCCACCGCCCGTGCCGTGGGTGCCCGAAGAGGTGACCTCGTCGTCGCAGCCGCCGGCGACGCAAGGCAAGAGGCAGAGCGTGAGGACGAAGGCGGCGCCGCGGTGCTCGCCGCGGGCCGATCGGTGGATGGTGTGTCGTGTCATCGTGATTCTCCTTGTGCGAGGGGAACGCTCTCCCCTTCCCCTGCTGGTTAGCCATCGGGCGCCGTGTCTTTAGCTCGCCACACGACAATCGACCCGAGCTGGCCCGATGCGGCCGATGCGGCCGATGCGGCCGATGCGGCCGATGCGGCCGATGCGGCCGATGCGGCCCAAGCAAGGTTGATGCCGAGCCGAGAGAGCGAGAATCGCGCAGCTCTCCCGTCCGCTGTGACACAGGTGGCACAGGACACTGTGAACAGGGAGCACGGACGGGCGTGTCCAGCGCGGCGAACGCTCGTCGCGGCGCGGGGGCTGAGCGCGCGTCGCGAGCCAACGTGAGCGCGCCTCACATGCCCGAGATCTTCCGTGCCCGCGCGCGGCGCGCGGCGGTGGGATCGGTGGGGGCGCGGGCCGCCTCCGGGAGCAGCTCCCGCAAGTGCCACACGTAGAGAAAGAGCTGGCGCTCGGTGGCGTCGAGGGCGTCGCGGACGCGCGTGACCGAGATCGCGCCGATCACCACCCCGGCGACGGCGATGCACGCGAGCATGACGACCGTCGCCCCTTGGGGGAGCTCGATGGCGTTGGGGTACACGAGCATCCCCCCGCCGTCGAAGCCGTAGCTCGGGATCAAGGAGGTCCCCGTCAAGGCCAGGGTGCCGAGCACCGCCGCACAGCCGCACGCCGCCGCCGCCCACCGCACCCGCGGAGGCAGGTACACCGTAAACACGGTCGCGTTGAGCGCGATCAAGGTGGGGGTGACCAAGAGCGGCCCGAACAGCGTCGCGGTGGCGGCGAAGGCGAGGTTGCTCAGCACGAGCGTCACGAGGGTGAGGCCCAAGAGCTCATCGCGCCGTCGGGCGGCCATCCAGCTCGTGAGCGCCGCCGCGCCCACCAGCCCGTAGAACAACACCACCATCTCCACGCGGCGCACCCCGCAGTAGAGAAACAACGGCAGAAAGAGGAACAACGAGCCGTAGGCCACCATCCCCGTCTTCGCCGCCCAGCGCATCCGGTGGCGCTCGTTGGAGGCCGCCTCGAGCTTCACCTCGCGCGGCGTCGCGAGCGGCGGGTGTTGGAGCATCGTCACGAGCACCTCCATCGCCTGCGGGTTGTCGGGGTCGAGGGCGAGCGCGCGCCCGATCTCGCGCATCGCGCGGCGGCGCTCGGTGAACTGCGGGCTGGTCTCACGCTGCGCGAGCTCGGCCGCCTCGGCCGCCCGTTGCGCGTGAGCGCTCGCCATCTCCTTGCGCAGCGCCTCGTCGCGCTCGCCGTCGAGATAGCGCTCCACCGCCAGGTGAAGCTCCTTCGCGCTCGAGAGCCGCTCGGACGGATCGTGGGCCGTCGCGCGCACGAGCAGGGCCTCGAGCTCGGGCGGCACCTCGGCGTCGGGTGCCCGCACCGAGGGGCGCGCCTCCACCCCTGCCACCGTCTCGGCGAACACCTCCTTCACCGACACGCCCGCGTGCAGCCTCTGGTCGGTGAGCAGCTCGAAGAGGATGGCGCCGAGCGCATACACGTCGGTGGCCGGCCCCACCAGGTCCATCTCCCCCGCCACCTGCTCGGGAGCCATGTACCCGGGCGTGCCGAACACCGCGCCCGCGTGCGTGCGATCGGCCGCGCCCCCCTCGGGGAGCTTGATCCGCGCCGTCTCCGCGAGGTCGCTCGCGCCTTGGATCCGCGCGAGGCCCCAGTCGAGCACGTACACCTCGCCGAAGTCGCCAAGCATGATGTTGGCTGGCTTGAGATCGCGGTGGAGCACGCCGCACTCGTGCGCAAAGTGCACGGCCAGACACACGTTGCTGAAGGCGGTGAGGAGGCGACGTCGCGAGTATCCGTCTCCCGCGCCCTCCCGCACCTCCTCGAGCGTCGCGCCGTGCACGCGCTTCATCGTGAAGTACACCGTGCCGTCCGGATCGACCCCCAGATCGTAGACCGGCACCACCGCGGGATGCTCGAGCTGCCCTTGGACCCGCGCCTCCCGCAGAAACCGCACCCGCGTCTCGTCTCCCTCCACCTCGGGGCGCAGGAGCTTCATGGCGACGCGACGACCGATCTGCCGATCCGCGCACAGCCGCACCACCCCCATCCCCCCTTCACCCAGCAGCGCCAACGCTTCGTAGCGCTCGCCGAAGCCGAGCCCCGCGAACGGCGCCTCCGACAAACGCACCGAGGGGTGGGAGGGCTCCGACTTGGCCCACGGCAGCGTCGAGGGCATGGCCGTGTCGCGATGGGCGGCGGGGGGCATCCGGCGCGTCGGCAGTTCGTCCATGCCCCATCGTCGCGCCTCGCGCGCGCGACGGCGAGCAGCTTCTGCACGTGGCGCGGAGAGCCGCGCCGCCGAGCTCGCGTCAGCCGAAGCGCACGCTGTAGATCGGCGGTAGGTTGTGAGCGACGGCGCGCCAGCTGTCGCCGCGATCCTCGCTCACGTAGAGGTTGCCGGTGGTGCTGCCGAACGCGACGCGGTCGCCGCTCGCCGCGAGCGCGTGGCGGTACACCACGTCGTAGGCGTGCTCCTGAGGCAGGCCCTCGCGCAGCTCGGTCCAGCTCTCGCCCCCGTCCTCGGTGCGGGCCACGAACAGCCCACCGTCGATGGCCATGCGCTCGGAGTCGGCCCGGCCCGGCACCACCCACGCCGTCCTCCCGTCGTTGGCGTCGGCAGCCACGGGGAAGCCGAAGTGCACCCCCTGCTCCGGGCGCGACACCTTCTTCCACGTCGCGGCCCCGTCGGCGCTGTAGAACACGCCGCAGTGGTTCTGCTGCCACACGTGCTCGGGGTGGTGGGTGGAGAGCTCGATGTAGTGCGGATCGTGCCCCCACGCCGCCGCCGGATCGGGGAGGTAATCCATCAGCATGCCTTGGTTGCGGCCGCGCCACGTGCGCCCGCCATCGGTGGTCTCGAGCACCCCCGCGGTGGACACGGCCACGAGCATGCGCTCGGGATCGCGTGGATCCACCACGATGGAGTGGATCCCGGGCGCGAACTCCCCCTCGGAGGCGGGGGTGCCGAACCAGTGAGTGTGGCCCGAGCCCTCGCCCGCGAACAGGTCGCCGCCGCGCGAGTCGTGGTTCCAGAGACCGAGGTTGAGCGCGAAGCTCTCGCCGCCGTCGCGACTCTCGAACAGGCCCCCCGGGATCGTGCCCACGTAGATGCGCCCCCCAGGCCCGAAGGCCAGGACCCAGAGCTTGAGGAGGGTGGCCGGCTTGAGGGTGGCCGGCTTGGGCGCGCCGTCTTCACTCTCCTCGCCCGGATCCGGGGGCGCGAGATAGCGCGCTCCCTCGGGGTACTTGATCTGGGTCGCGTCCGCCCAGGTGGCGCCGCCGTCGGTCGAGCGCGAGAGCTTGGCCCCCCAGTGACCGTGCCCGAGCGCGGCCCACAGCGTGCCGGTGTGTGGGTCGCGCGCCACGAAGTTGACCCCGACGCCGGCGTGGCCGGAGAGCCGCGGCGTCCAACGCGCGACGGCGCCGCCCGCGCGTTGCACCACGAACGTGCCTTTGCGGGTACCCACCAGAATGCGATCGGAAACGTGCTCGGACATGGATGCTCCTCGAGGCGAGAGCCTCAACCGCCGCTCAGGGCTTGAACGATGAACAGACGTGACGACGGCCCCACGCGATCGGTGAGGCGGTTGCGATCGGCGACCCGCTCGTCCTCCACGAAGATGTTCACGTGGCGTCGCAGGCGACCGAGCTCATCACAGACGTAGAAGGCGAACCCCGGGGCCAGCGCGTCCAGCTTCTCGACCACCTCCGCCACCGTGGTCGCCTCCACCTCGAGCGCCTCGCCCTCGAGCTGCGGGAAGTAGCTGTGAAGATGTCGCGTGAGCTCCACCCTGGCCATCGGCGCGGAGCCTACGAACGTCGGCGCCGCCCGTCCAGCCTCACCGGCGCGAGGACGACGTCACGGGGAGGCAGGCTGCTCGGCGATCACCTCGACGAGCTCGTAGCGAACCCTCTCCCCGTCACGTCGCACCCGCACCCGCAGCTCGTAGCCACGCCCCGCCTCGAACGAGAAGCCCTCGATGTCGTCGTAGAACAGCTCCCACGGCGCCGCCTCGTCGCTCCGCACCTGAAGGCACTGGCGCGGCCCCACGCCTTCGCAGTCGATCAGCGCGTCGCGCACGAACACGACCTTCAGCTCTTCGCTCGGCGAGCCGGCGCTGGGCGCCGCGGTGGGGCCCGGCACCGGCGCCGCCGGCGGGACCGTCGCCGTGCCCACGGGCTCCGGCACCTCGGGACTCGGCCCGGGCGCTCGGCAGCAGGCCGCCACGAGCCCCGCCGCGAGCCCCGCGACGAGCACGATCGCGACCGCACCGAGCCCGCGCGCCCTCGAGCGCGAGCGCACCGACCGCCGCCAGAAGCTGCGTTCTTTCCTCGTCATACACGGACCGTAGCCCATCTCCGCGCCGAGGCCTGCGTCCCCGCTGGCGACATCGTGCCCGGCGCGTACTACAAGGCGAGCTCGGTTCGTCTCACCGTGGAGACCGAACAGGAGCCGATCGATGCCACGACTCACCCCGCCGCCCCCTCCCTTCCCTGGCGTCGCGCTCGGCGCGCTCGCCGCCGGCTGCCTCCTCGTCGGGTGCACCACCGACCGCCCCTCCCCTCGAACCATCGCGCCCCCTCCCATGGATGCCAACGTGGTGGAGGCCTATCAGCCCTCGGCCCCGCGCTACCCGGGCACCGCCTGGTTGTTCCTCCCCGGAAGCGCCGTGCGGCAGCTCGTCGCGTTCGAGATCGTCAACGGCATGGCGGTGATGCAGGGCGACATCCTGCTCGGAGATCCGGCGACCCTCCTCCTCCGTTACAACCAGGCCTGGCTCGGGGATCCCTCGACGTCCTACGCCAACGCCGTCTCCGGCACGTCGCATCTGTGGCCACGGGGCGAGATCCCGTACCTCATCGACGGCTCGGTGGATGCCTCCACGCGGGCCAACATCGCGTGGGCCGTGGAGCACCTGAACGCCACCGAGCTCACCGTGCGCCCCCGCACCGCCACCGACACCGACTACGTGGTGTTCCGCGACAGCGGCTCCGACTGCAGCTCCTACGTCGGGCGGGTGGGAGGGGGCCAGACGCTCGAGGTGGGTGGCTGCGGCGTGAGGGGGAGCATCGTGCACGAGATCCTCCACGCGGCGGGCTTTTATCACGAGCAGTCGCGCGACGATCGGGACCAGTTCGTGACCATCGTGTGGAACGAAATCAGCCCCGGCTACGAAGACAACTTCATGCAGAACAGCGGCAGCCTCGACGTTGGCCAGTACGACTACGGCAGCATCATGCATTACTCCGCGCGCGCGTTCAGCCGCACCGGCCGCCCCACCATCGTGCCCAAGACCCCCGGGGTCACGATCGGCCAGCGCGAAGGCTTGTCTCAGCTCGATCGCGCCGCCATCTCTCGCCTCTACGGCGGGGTCGCGCCGGTGCCTCCCACGCCGACGCCCCTGCCGGGGCCGACGCCACCGCCGAGCCAGGGCTCGTTTGCCGGCTCCTACACCTCGGTGCGAGGCGATGTCACCTGCACCGAGAGCGGCACCTCGGTGACGTGCCAGTATCCGGGCGGCGTGATGTTCTGCACCGCCAACGGTGCCACGCTCGACTGCGGCTGGAGCGGCGGAGGAGCGGGCCGCGCGGTCTTCGTGCGTCGCGGCGACGGCGTCCTCGACGGCACCTACGGCGACCTCTTCTCCAACACGAGCCGCGGCGAGTGGGATCTGGTGCCCACCGGCGCCTCGCCCCAGCCCCCCACGCAGCCACCGACCCAGCCCCCCACGCAACCGCCCACGCAGCCGCCCACGCAGCCGCCGACCCAGCCCCCGACGCAGCCGGGTGCTCCAGCGTCGCTGAGCGGCAACTTCAGCAGCACCCGCGGGCCGATGACCTGCGACGAGAAGGGCGCAGGCCTGAGCTGCACCTTCACCGAGAACGGCACCAGCGGTCGCCTCGACTGCTGGAACAACACCACCGGCGTGGAGCTCACCTGCACCTGGGCCACCTTCTTCCCGCGACCGGCGACCGGTCGGGCCCTCCTCCGGCGCCAGAGCATCAGCGATCGCGGCCTGAGCGGCACCTGGGGTTTGTTCGGCTCCGCCAGCGACCGCGGCGCGTGGACCATGACGCCGCAGTGACGCCATGAACGCTGCCTCGCGCGACACGCTCGGATAGGCTCTCACCGTGGAGTACCGCGACGAGCGGCGCAGCGTAGAACGTCGTATCGAGACGCTCGAACGCGAGCTCACCGAGGCCAAAGAGACGATCGCCCGCCTCGAAGGCCGCGTGCGCTCGGCGGAGGGCGTGAACGAGGGCCACGACTGGGTCACCGGCGCGCCGAGCGGGCTCGTCATCGACCACGAGCTCCCGTTCGCCGTGTCGACCGCCGGCCTCGAAGCGATCGCCGATCTGCTCCGCGCGCGGATGCCTACCGGCCAGCTCTCGTCGGTGGGCCGAACCGTCAGCTACCGCTCGGCGAGCGCCGATCTGCGCGTCGCCGCCACCGACGACGGACGCACCACCCTCCACGTCACCGCGTCGCACGGGCACCGGCGCATCGGCCTCCTCGCCGGCATGCCAGGCCTCGCCCTCCTCGCCGGCATCTTCTCCGCGGCGCCCTTCGTAAGCCTCGGCGCGCCCACCGCCGTCACCGTGGTGGCGGTGGTGCTGGGCATCCTCGCCACCTGGGCCTGGCTCCGCTCGCGCATCCGCCACGGCATCCTGGAAGAGAACGCCCTGCTCCGAGGTGTCACCGAGGCCGCCCTCGCGCTTGCCCGTGAGCATCGGTCGCCCGAGAGAGGGAGCGCGCGCATCGACACCTCCGCCCTCGACGACGACGAGCTCACCGCCAGGGAGCAGGAGCTCGCGATGAGCGAGGACGAGCGCGCCGCCGAGGAGCTCGCCACGGCGCGCGCGACGGCGGGCGAGGAGGCCGAGCGGTCGCGCTGAGCGAGCGGGCCAACAACCGGCGCACGCCCGCGCAGCTCTCCGGGCCTCTCGGTTGACGATAGACGCACGTCCAACTAAGCATCGTGGGTGGGACGACGTAGCGACGCTCGCGAGCGGCTCGTGGAGGCCGCGATCGAAGTGCTCTGGCGCTTTGGCTACCACGGCGCCACCGTCGAGAGGATCTGCGAGGCGTCGCGCACGCGCCGGGGCAGCTTCCACTACTTCTTCAAGACCAAGGACGAGCTGGTGCTCGAGGCCATCGAGGCGGCGTGGCGGGAGCGCGAGCCGCTCCTCGATCAGATCTTCTCTCCGCGCAAGGATCCGCTCGCCCGCCTCGAGAGCTACTTCGACACCATCGAGCGCCGCCAGCGCGAGCTGATGCAGCGACATGGGCGCGTGGTCGGCTGCTTCTTCACCTCGCTCGGGAGTCAGCTCGACGGCGCCGATCCCGTCATCGCCGCGCGCGTGCAGAACGCCCTCGACACCTACCAGCGCTACTACGTGTCGGCGGTGTGCGAGGCGGCGGCGCGGGGACAGCTCGCGGTGAGCGATCCGGAGCGGCGGGGCCGCGACATCTTCGCCTTCGTTCTCGGAGTGCTCGCCCAGGCGCGTGTCCACGACGACTTCGAGCGCATCGCACGCCTGCGTGGGGCGGCCCTCGACATGCTCGGGGCGGCCTCCCCGAGCCGGAGGGCGTCGTGATAGACAAGCGTCCAAGAAAACGTCGCTGGGCGCGCTGGGCGGCCTTGGTGCTGCTCGTCGGCGGGGTCGGTCTCGCCGCTCACCTCTTGGAGTCGCCAGCCTCGGCGAAGCCCCCCGCGGCCAAGTCTGGCGGCGGCAAAGGCGGCGACAAGGCCGCGCCGCTCCTCGTCGACGTGGTCACGCTAGCGGCCGAGACGCACACGGTCTCGGTGGCCGCCACCGGCGAGCTCTTGCCGGCGGAGGCGGTCGACGTGGTGAGCGAGCTGTCGCGCCGGCTCGTGCGGGTGCGAGCGGAGGAGGGCGCGCGGGTCGCGAAGGGAGACGTGCTCTTCGAGGTGGACGCCAGCGATCTGTACGCGCGCCGGGCGCGCCTCGTGGTGGCCCGCGATCTCAACAAGCGCATCCTCGCCCGGCGTGAGGCCCACGCGCACGGCGGCGCCATCACCGCCCACGAGCTCGACGTGGGCCGCACCGAGGTCGCGGCGGTGGAGGCCGAGATCCGAGAGGTCGACGTGGAGCTCGACAAGACCCGGATCCGCGCGCCGTTCGACGGAGTGCTCGGCACGAGGAACGTGAGCGTGGGCGCGTGGGTCACCGCCAGCTACGTGCTCACCACGCTCTACGACACCTCGCGGTTCAAGCTCGACTTCACCCTCTCCGAGCATCACGCGGCCCACCTCGTGGTGGGGGGCACCTTCACCTTCGCGACCTCGAGCGGGCAGCGCGGGCAGGGCAAGATCGCCGTCATCGAGCCCTCCACCGACACCGGCACGCGCAGCCTCCGCGTGCGCGGGCTGATCGACGCGGGGGCCGCCACCGGCACGCTCGTCGCCGGCAGCTTCGCGTCGGTGAAGCTCACCCTCGCTCCGAGGCAGGCGATCTTCGCCCCGTCGATCGCGGTGGAGGCCTCGCCCCAAGGACACTCGCTGTGGCTGCTGCGGGACGGCAAGGCCGAGCGGCGCTCCGTCACGATCGGCGAGCGCACCCCCGAGCGCATGGAGGTGACCGAGGGCGTCGCCGCGGGCGACGCAGTGATCATCACCAACCTCTTGCGCCTCAAGGACGGCGTCCCGGTGCGCACCGCCCCATGACCCTCTCGGAGCTCACCCTCCGGCGACCGGTCCTCGCCGTCGTGCTGTCGCTCACGCTGGTCGTGCTCGGCCTCGTGAGCCTGCGCTCGATCGGCGTGCGCGAGTACCCGGCCGTCGACCCTCCCATCGTCACCGTCTCCACCGCCTATCCCGGCGCCGCGCCGGAGGTCGTCGACGCCACCGTCACCCAGCCCCTCGAGCAAGCCATCAACGGCGTGCAAGGGATTCGCTCCATCGCCAGCACCTCGCGCGAAGGCCAGAGCATCATCACCGTGGAGTTCGAGCTCGACGCGGATCTGTCGGAGGCCGCCAACGACGTCCGCGACAAGGTCTCGCAGGCGCGACGCGTGCTCCCGGTCGACGCCGACCCACCCGTGGTCGAGAAGGCCGACGCCAACGCGACTCCGATCATGTTCGTCACGCTCTCGAGCGAGCGCGAGAGCATCCTCGATGTCACCCACACCGCCGACAGCATGGTGAAGACGCGGCTCGAGACCATCCCCGGCGTGGCGAGCGTGCGGATCTTCGGCGAGAAGCGCTATTCGATGCGCCTCGTCCTCGATCCAAGGCGGATGGCTGCCCACGGGATCACCCCGAGCGACATCGCCTCCGCCGTCGAGCGCGAGAACGTCGATCTCCCGGCGGGGCGGCTCGAGGGCACCTCCACCGAGGTGGGCATGCGCGCCGACTCGCGCCTCAACACCCCCGACGCGTTCCACCGCATGATCGTCAAGACGGGCGGCGCGCGGCCCATCATCTTCGAAGATGTCGGGCGCGCCGAGCTCGCCCCCGAAGACCGTCGCACCGCCTTGCGCGAGCTTGGGGTGCCCCTCGTCGGCGTCGCCGTCATCCCGCAGCCCAACTCCAACGCGATCGCCATCGCCGACGAGTTCAACGCGCGCCTGGCCGACATCCGCAGCGTGCTCCCCGACGCCTACAAGCTCGAGGTCGGCTACGACTTCACCGTCTTCGTGCGCCGCTCCATCGCGGAGGTGCAGGAGACGCTGCTCGTGGCGTTCTTGCTCGTCGCGCTGGTGATCTTTGGGTTCCTGCGCGACTTTCGCACCACCTTGGTGCCGGTGGTCGTGATCCCGGTGAGCATCGTGGCGAGCTTCTTCGTGGCGTGGATCGCCGGCTTCACCGTCAACATCCTCACGCTGGTCGCCCTCGTGCTCGCGATCGGCCTGGTGTGCGACGACGCGATCGTGGTGCTCGAGAACGTCTACACCAAGATCGAGGGCGGGATGAGCCCGCTCGAGGCGGCGCTCAGCGGTTCGCGCGAGGTGTACTTCGCGGTCATCGCCACCACCGTGGCGCTCGTCGCGGTGTTCATGCCGGTGGTGTTCCTGGAGGGGCTCACGGGGCGCCTGTTCCGCGAGTTCGGCATCCTCATCGCGGCGTCGGTCGGCATCAGCTCCTTCGTCGCGCTCTCGCTGTCGCCGGTGTTGTGCCGCTACCTCCTCAAGGCGAAGAAGGAAAACTGGCTGCAGCGCGTCACCGAGCCGCTCTTTCGCGGGCTCACCGACGGCTACGCCTGGGCGCTGCGTCGCTTCATGCGCGTGCGCTGGGTGGCGCTCGTCATCGTCGCCGCCGCCTGCGCGGGCGGCGTCTGGGTGTTCCGTGAGCTCCCCGAGGAGCTCGCCCCGCTCGAGGACCGCTCCAACATCCGGGTGGGGGTACGCGCTCCCGAGGGCGCCACCTTCGAGTACACCGAGCGCGCCATGACCGAGCTCGCGGATCGAATCGTCGAGCGCGTGCCCGAGGTGCGCAAGACGTTCAGCATCGTCGCCCGCCGGGGCGAGCCGCCGAACACGGGCATCCAGAACGTGTATCTTCACGAGCCCGCCGAGCGCGAGCGCAGCCAGGCCGAGATCTTCGCCGACATCTCGCGCCTGGTGGACGACGTGCCCGCGCTCCGGTCGTTCCCCGGTCAGCCCCCCACCATCGGCAACCGCTTCGCCGGACAGCCGCTGCAGTACGTGGTGCAGGCGCCCGACCTCCCGCGCCTCCTCGAGGTGCTGCCGAAGTTCCTCGAAGAGGCCCGGGCGCGGCGCGAGCTGCGCTTCATCGACGCCGATCTACGCGTGAAGCGGCCCGAGGTGCAGATCCACGTGGATCGCGCTCGAGCGTCGGATCTCGGCATCGACGTCCGCGACGTGGGCCGCTCGCTCCAGCTCACGTTCGGCGAGCAGCGCATCGGCTACTTCTTCACCAAGGGAGAGCAGTTCCAGGTGATGGCGCAGCTCGATCGCTCCGATCGCGACGCGCCCCCCGATCTGTCCCAGCTCCACCTCCGCGCCGACGACGGCACCATGGTGAGCCTCGATCAGCTGATCTCTCTCACCGAGACCACCGCCCCCACCGCGCTCTACCGCTTCAACCGCTACGTGTCGGCGACCATCAGCGGCAGCCCGGGGGAGGGCTACACCCTCGGCGACGGCGTGCGCGCCCTCGACGAGGTGGCCGCGGCCACGCTCCCCGAGGGCTTCAGCACCGCCCTCACCGGCGAGGCGCGCGAGCTCACCGACAGCTCCTCCAGCCTCGGCTTCGCCTTCCTCCTCGCGCTCGTCTTCGCCTACCTCGCGCTCGCCGCCCAGTTCGACAGCTTCCGCGATCCACTCATCGTGTTCTTCACCGTGCCCATCTCGATGGTGGGTGCCTTCATCGCGCTGTGGCTCACCGGTCAGAGCCTCAACGTGTTCAGCCAGATCGGCCTCATCATGCTGGTCGGCCTCGTCACCAAGAACGGGATCCTCATCGTCGAGTTCGCCAATCAGCGCAAGGCGGAGGGTCTCGATCGCGTCGAGGCCGTCATCGACGCCTCGGCGGCGCGGCTCCGACCGGTGCTCATGACCGCCCTCTCCACCATCCTCGGCGTCCTCCCCATCGCGCTGTCGCTCGGCTCTTCGGCCGGCAGCCGTCAGTCGCTCGGGATCGCGGTGGTCGGCGGCCTCGCCTTCGGCACCGTGCTCACGCTCTTCGTGGTGCCCGCGATGTACGCGTTCATCGCGGCGCGGGTGGCCGCTCCCGTGGCCCTGGGCAGCGCCGCGGAGCCCTCCCCCGCGGCCCCCACCCCGTCCGCCGCCGAGTGACGGTCGGGGTGTCTGCCCACCGCGGGGCGGTCGAGGTGCGCTCGCCCACGCGGGTGAGGCCGGGCCCGGACGCGCTGGGCTCACGCCTGGCTGAGCATGATCACCGCGCACTGTGACCGCTCGGCCACCTTGAGCACGAACTCTCCGAACACGCGCTTGCCGCCGCTCGCGCGATGGAGGCCCAGGATGAGCACGTCGTGCTCCGCGGTGCGCTCCACGATGGCGCCAACGGCGTCGTCGGTCTTCACGAGCGCGGTCGCGGCGCGGCTCTTGGCCTTGTCGGAGGCCGTGCGCTCGAGCCGCTTGTGCGCGGCGCTCTCGTCCTCGACGGTGGCCTCCGCCGGGAGCATGGTGAGGAGCGTCACCTCGGGCGCCTCGGCCGCGCGACCGAGGCTGCCGAGCAAGCGGGCCCGCAGCTCGTGCTGGCCCCCTCGCCCGCCGATCGGCACCAAGACGCGCCGCGCGTTGCGAAGACGAAAGTCTTTGGGGGCCTTCAGGAAGATCACGTCGCAGTCCACGGTGTCGAGCAGCTCCTCGAGGTTCTGGTGCGCGATGCCCTCGCGCGCCTCGCCGAGGCCGAGCACCAGGCCGGTGCAGCTGGTGCGCTTGGCGACGCGCAGGATCTCCGACCACGGCGTCTTGCCGAGGGTGATGAGGCACTCGGGCTCGTGACCGAGCGAGAGCGACGCGAGCAGGGCCTGTCGCTGAACCTCCTGCACGCGCTGCACCCTCGCTCGGGCGTCCTCGGCGAGCGCCTCGCCCGATGAGATGAACGACACCGGCGCGCCTTTCCTCCGGCCCGGATGGCGCTGGATGACGCTGAGCAAGAGCACGCGCCCCACCTCGGGTGGAGCGAGAGCGCTCGCGATCCCGACGAGGCCCGGGGCCTGCTCGGGGTTGGCCACCGGCACGAGCACGAACGGGCTGTGTCCGCGCAGGCGCATCACCTCCGGATCGACTCCCTCGCTGAAGGCGTCCACCGCCTGCGAGCGCGCGGAGAAGAGCGAGAAGTAGAGCAGCACGCCGAGCCCCAGCCACACCACCACGATGCCCCCTGCCGCAGGCACCGCCACCGCCTGGAACGCGGCCATCGCCGTGCACGCCACCCCTCCGCCCACCGGCAACAGCGGGAACCACGGCGTGCGGTACACCTCCGTCGCCGCGTCCGCCCGCTGCGAGAGCGGCGCCGCGCGGCGCCGCGCCAGGTACGCCGTCCCATGCGCGAGCGCGAACACCAACAGGAAGATGAGGCTCGCGGCGGCGCCCGCCGACGCCAAATCGGGGAGCATGAGCAAGATGGCGGCGAGGGCGAGGGCGCTGGCATACACCGCCATCACGGGTGTGCCGCGCTCCTTGTGCATGGTCTCGAGCACGGTGGGCAGGTTGCGATCGCGCGCCATCGTCAGCGCCACCCGCGACGCGGCGAGCAGGTTCGCCTGAAGCGCCGAGAGCGTCGCCAACAGCGCAGCCACCACCACCAGCCAGTAGCCGGCGGGGCCCATGTAGTTGCGCACCGCGTCGGCGATCACCGTGGACGGGCTCCGCGCCGCGAGCGCACCGATGGTGTCCCCGCTCGGCACGCCCGCCGTCGACACCACCACCAAGAGCGGGAGGTAGACGGCGAGGCCGATCCCGAGCGAGTAGAGCATCGCCTTCAGGATTACGCGCTTTGGATCGCGCACCTCGCCGGCCACCGCCGCCACCAGATCGAACCCCTGGAGCGCGATGAACGTGAAGCCCATCGCCGAGAGCAGGCCGGTGGTGCCGCCGGCGAAGAAGGGGGTCATGCCCTCGCCGAAGCTCGAGCCGCTGCCCGCCGCGAGGCCCCACACGCCGCCGGCGATAAGCACCGCGAACACCACCACCTTGCCCCACGTGGCCCACGCCCCGCCGCCCCCCGAGCTCTGGATGAGCGACACGGTGTAGGCGACGGTCGCCGCGAGCGCCACCGCCGCGAGCGACGCGCGTTGGCCGAGCCAGTCGGGAGCACGGTCGAACAGCCCCGCCCACGCGACGCGAGCCACCACCACCACATACTCGGCGAAGCCGAGCGCATAGAGCACACCGGCCACGATGTAGGCGAACCACAGGAGCCACCCCACCGCGAAAGCGAGGCGAGCGCTCAGCACCTTCTTGGCGAACGTGTACGCGCCGCCCGACTCGGGGAACGCGGTCGACATCTCCGCGAAGCTCATCGCGGTAACCAGCGCGTGTCCTCGGGTGCCCCCGCTGCGGTGCTCGGCGAGCCGCTCACTGTGCTCCTCTAACGCGCGAACGGCCAGAACGCGAGCCCGTCAGCTGCCCGAGGTCGAGAGCTTCCCGTCCTCCTCGTCGTTCAGTGCCTCGCGCTCGTACCACGGGCGGCTCCTTCCGAGCAGCACCACACAGCCGACGAGCGCGAGCACGATGGCCACCACCGGGATGTACACCACCGCCTTGTTCGCGCGTGGACCGGCGTCGAGCGTGAGCCGCGTGCTGCCGCCCACCGTCGTCACGTGCACCGCCACCCTCGCCCCCGGCGCCAAGCGATCGTAGTCCTCGTGGGTCTCCACGTCGATGTCCTCCCGCACGTCCGACTCGGGGAGCCCGACCGTCACACGGTGGTAGTGCTCGTCGTCGCTGTGCTGCTGGCGCCGCGAGAGCACGACACCAACGGCGTCGAACCCAAAGAGCCCCGCGAGGTGGTACGGCGTCGCCAGGAGCTGCACGACGACGGTGAGGAGCAGGAGCGCGAGCACCGCCACCACGCGCGCACCCGCGGCTTGCGCGTACCGCTCGCGGAGCGGCCTGGTGGAGATCTCCATCGGGCGCTCGCTGGACGGCGGGCGCAGCACGAACGACGCGCCACCTCCCCGATAGCCGGCGCCTGCCCTCGGATCGGCCACCTCGGTGAGCACGCCGAGCGCGTAGATCTCCTCCCCCACCGTGAGCTCGGCCACCTTCTCGCGGCGGTTGCCCACGGGAGGCCGCGTCTCGAGGTCGTCGACCAACACCACCCGGTCGTCGGGCTCCACCCGGAGCTCGTTGCCGGCGTCGGTGCGCACGAAGAACGGGTGCGTCTCGACGCGCCGCTCCACCTCGCGCCACTTGGTCGTCCAAGAGGTCTTGTTGGTCTTCACGCTCACGCCGAGCTGCTCGACGGTCAGCCGCACGGCGACGCGAGCGTCCCCTTCCACGCCGGTGACGGTGCCGTGAATCACCGCGTCGCCGGCGACTGGGGTCGCGGCCGTCTCCTTGGCCTGCCGCTCGCTCCTCTTGGCGAGGCTCACCCGACGCAACAGGCGTGCGGCGCTCACGAGCAACACCGTCATCCCGACGAGCGGCAGCCCCAGGTTGGCCCCGTACACGAAGAGCGCAGACACCGTAGGATCGGCGTAGTCCCGCGCTCCGGTGTCGAGCGTGACGAGGCTCGTCGGATCGGTGGACACCACGTCACCTTAGAGCAGAGAGGCGCGGGCCACACCATCGCAAAGGAGGGCACGCGTCACCTCCGACGTCGAGGCGCGGCAGTCCGAACGCACGCGGAGCGGCGCGACGCTCGGAGATCGCGCGCAGGGTGGTTGGCAGTCGGTCGCGAGACGGCACGCGATGAGCATACTCATCGGCCCCCGCTCGAAAACGACGGAGGCTCCCGTGTCCTGCGGCGGCGCGCTGGCGTCAGAACGACACTAAGGTCATCGCACCCAGGTTGTGCTGCACCTGTAGCGACTCGTCCGGTCGACGCACCATCACCGCGAGATAGCCTACCTCGGCGCGCAGGTTGCCCGCGGTGTAGGCCGGACCCAGAAAGAAGCGGTTCTGGTCGAAGCCTCCCGGCGCACCCCACGAGGTGTCGTGGAGCGCCACGAACACCTCGTCCCAGAGGGCGATCGCGAGCGGTCCATCGTGCCACAGCGCCACGTTCACGCGCCCGAACGCACGCGCGCGCCACGCGATGTCTTCGTCGGCGCGGATCCGCTGCTCGAGCCGAGGACGCAGCTGAAACGACATCGGCCCAAAGCGCTGCTGGAACAGGAGCTGTTGCCAGGTGCGGTGCTCGTGCAACGACGGTACGTCGTCCTCGGGGAGTTGGCCGATGTAGGCGTAGCCACCCCACAACGTGAAGCGTTCGTCGAAGCGATAGCCGAGGCCGGGGCGTGCGAGCACCAAGGTCGCGGTCGGGCCGCGACGCACCTGGAAATCGCCCCACACCGCGAGCCCATGGGGTGAAGCGGGAGGAACGGCGCCGGTGAGAAACACGCCGGTCCAGAGCTGCGCCTCGCGTGTGTCCTGTGCCGCCGCGGGCTCCGACCACCCGAGCGTCGCGAGGATCACCCCGCCGAGGAAGTATCGATGGCGATGGTTCGTCATCACGGCGGGCTCGACCATGCCACGGTCGTCACGAGGCGCAACCCTCGCGAGCGCCGCTGCCGCTGCCCGGCTGCACGAGCCCCGCTGGCGCCCACGACGGGCTCGTCGACACCCCATCTCGAGCCTACACTGCGCTTCGAACATGAAGCGTCACCCGAGCCTCGCCGCGCTGTCCCGCGATCACCACCACGCCCTCGTGCTCGCCCAAGCGCTGAAGCCCGGCGCTCCGGAGCGCCTCACGAAGTCACTCCCCGCGGCCCCGTCCGCACGGCTCGAGCACGTTCGCAACCGCTTCACACGCGAGCTCGAGCCTCACTTTCTCGCCGAGGAGAACGTCTTGTTGCCGCCATGCCGGGCCCACGGCGGCGTGCTCGCCGAGCAGGCGGCCCGCATCGCTCACGATCACCAGACGCTCCGTGCCCTGCTCGGTCTCGGCGCGGGTGACGCGACCGCCCCCGAGGATGCGCTCGCGAAGGCCGCGTCGGCGATGGGGCCCGGCGACGCGACGGGCGCCGCCGACGCCGCGATCCTCGACCGCCTCGAGCGCTTCGCTTCCCTGCTCGACGACCACGTGCGCTTCGAGGACCGGGTGTGGTTCCCCACCCTCGAGCGCGATCTCGACGAGCTCGAGGCGCTTGGCAGCGCGCTCGGCGTCCACGCGCCCGAGCCTTGAGCGCTCCCGGCGCTTCGTGGGCTCCCCTGGCGAGCCGTCCTCCTCCCGGCGGTCCTCGGCTCGCTCATCCCCGCACGCACACGGTTGCGCCGTGGAGGAGCGGCAGCACGAGGAGAAGGCGGTCGGTGGAGGAGCGGCAGCACAAGGAGAAGGCGGGCGGGCGCCGCCGCATGGTAACCTCTCGTCGTCACGCGAGCCCCCGCTCCACGAGGAAACCCATGAAGCTGCGACTCGTCCTTCTCCTCGGCCTCGTCCCCCTGGGGGCGTGCGCCACCGGCGCCGGCAGCACCGGCGGCACCGACGACGACGGCAGCACCAGCGCGGGGCCCACGGTCGGCAGCGGTGGCGCGACCACCGGCACCTCGGTGGGCGGCTCGAGCACGACCTCTCTGAGCGGCGGCTCTGGTGGCTCCGGCTGCCCCGAAGGCTACGCACCGAGCGGCGGCGACTGCGTCGACATCGACGAGTGCGCCGAGCAGTCGGATGACTGCGATCCTCTCGTCGACTGCGTCAACCAGGAGCCCGGCTATCAGTGCGGCTCTTGCCCCACGGGCACGAGCGACGTCAACGGCGACGGGACCGAGTGCGCCGACATCGACGAGTGCGCCGAGCAGTCCGACAACTGCGACCCGCTCGCCGCGTGCATCAACGACACGCCCGGGTTCCACTGCGGTCCATGCCCCAACGGCACCACCGACGTGAACGGAGATGGCACGCTTTGCACCTCGAGCAACGTGATCGGCCTCGACGACCGCCACGGTTACGACGCCATCTCCAGCATCGGCAGCGGCAGCCACCACGCGCAGTTTCGTACCGCGATCCAGAACCAGGGCAAGACCATCAGCGCGCTCGCGAGCCTCGAGGCCGCCAACCTGATCGGCCTCCGCGCGCTCTTCGTTCAGCAGCCCTACACCCACAACAGCTCCCCGTTCACCGCCACCGAGGTTGCCGCCATCGTGGCCTTCGTGAACGGCGGTGGTGGCCTCGTCATGTTTGGTGACGGCGGGAGCGGCGGCGACCAGGCCAACCTCAACCTCCTGGCCCAAAACTGGGGCGTCACCTACTCGAGCACCAACCAGTGGCCTTCCGGTCTGGTCGTCTCGAGCCTCGTCGCCCACCCCATCACCACCGGCGTCACGTCCATCGGCCTCGACTACGGCGTCCCGATGACCACCGTCAACGCACCCGCCGTCCCGCTCACATCGAGCGGAAGCATGGTGCTCGCGGCGGTCACCGGCGCCGGCGGCAGCGGCAACGTCGTCTTCCTCAGCGACAGCTTGTTCAACAACAGCGACGGCTCCGACTACAACATCAACTCCTTGAGCAACGCGCAGCTGCTCAACAACATCCTCGCCTTCGTCGCTCCCTGAGTCTCTTGGAGGGTGCTGCCGCACCCTCCCCCCACGCTGCGCGTGGGGCCCCCCTCCCACCGCGTTGCGCTTCTCGCCCCAACGCCCAAGCGCGCTTCGCGAGAGCGTCGGTCTTTTCCGGTCAGCTCTTGAGATTGCAGGAGGGTGCTCCGCCCCCTCCTACCGCGTTGCGCTTCTCGCCCCCACGCCCAAGCGTGCCTCGCGAGCGCTCCTGTGGTGGGGGACGGGCGCGTCGGTGTTGCGCGCCGAGCGGAGGTTGTACCATGGGGTCGTGACCGTCTTTGCGATGCGGCACGCCCTCGCCGTGCCCGAGGCCGCCGACCTGCCCGACGCCGAGCGCTACCTCAGCGCGAGCGGCCGGGAGCTCGCCCGCCTCACACTCGCGTGGCTCGCACGCCGCGCCGACCGCCCCACCCTCATCGCCACGAGCCCGGTGGTGCGAGCGGTGCAAACGGCGGAGATCGCGGCCGCGGTGCTCGGGCTCGAGCGGGTGGTCGTCGTGGGAGCGCTCATCACCCCTCTTGGCTCGTCCCGTCACGCCACCAACTGGCTCCTCGAACAGCGCGAGAACGTGCTCGCGGTGGGCCACGAACCCACCATTTCCGGCGTGGTCGCCTACCTCCTCGGCGTCACGGAGCATCCCGCGCTCCTCCCCGCGCAGATCGTCGCCGTCGCTGGAGGGCGCGTGGTGGCCACCTCCCCCGAGCTCACAGGCCAAGCGAGCGCTCCGTCATCAAGAGGAGCGCCGCCGTCGCGAGGGTGAGGAACGTGAGCGGCACCCCATAGCGCATGAAGCGCAACATGCCGATCTCGCCGCGAGGCCCCGCCGCCTCGAAGACGATGATGTTCGCCACCGAGCCGAAGAGGGTGAGGTTTCCGGCGAGGGTGGAGGCCACCGCGAGGAGCACGTAGCCGAACGTCGGGTCGTGCAGGGTCTCCACCCAGCGCACCGCCACCACCACGAAAGGCACGTTCGACACCACGTTCGAGCCGATCACGGCCACGCCCGCGAACAACCACTCCCCGCCCGGCTCGCTCGCCAGCGCGCTCACCCCGGCGCCGAGCGTCGCGAGCGCACCCGCCTCGACGAGGCCCGCCACCAGCACGAACAGCCCACCGAAGAACAGGATGAGCGCCCAGTCCACCTGCACGAGGATGCGGCGTGGCATGAGCCGCGTGAGCACCAGCGACACCGCGGCCGCGGTGAGGGCAGCCGCCGCGAGCGCCACCTCCGCGCCAACCAACACCACGAACGTGCCGAGCGCGCCCAGCGCCCGATAGGTCTCGCCGCGATCGAGGTGGGGGCGCGGCACCGTCGCTTCGCGCGTGATCTCTCCATCGAGCTCACGCCGAAACATCCACCCGAGCGCGAGTCCAGTCACGGCCAGGCACGCCACCCCGACCGGCAACGCGCGGGCGAGATAGCCGAGGTAACTCAAGCGCCCCGCCGCAGCCGTCCCGATGATCATGTTCTGGGGATTTCCGGTGAACGAAACCACCCCGCCCACGTTCGCCGACGCGGCCAGCGCCAAGAGATACGGCAAGGCCGGGAGCCGCGCCTCGCTCACCACCGCCACCACGATCGGCGTGAACACCAGGCACACCGTGTCGTTCACGAGGAGCGCCGAGAGCCCGCCCGAGAGCCACACCAGCGCCCAGAGGAGCTTCCTCGGCGAGCGCGCACGCGAGACCACCCACCACGCCGCAAAACGAAAGAACCCCGCCTCCCCGAGGTGTCCCGCGATCACCATCACCCCGAGCAGGAGCGACAGCACCTCGAGATCCACCGCCGCGAGCGCTTGGTCGAACGGCAACACGCCGGCGGCCACCATCGCCACCGCACCGCAGAGCGCGGCCGCAGGCCGATCGAGCTTCACACGCGGCAAGCGGCGCCCCGAGATCACGATGTAGCTCACCGCGAAAATCAGCACCGCCCAGGTCATCACGGCCACGCTGCGCCCACGCGCTCCCCGCTGCAACGCGTCATCGCGCCCACCAGCACCTCGCGACGCCTCACCTCGCCACCGGCCCCGCGGCCCCCCTCACCGTCCCGCCCCCGACACGCCAAACACCCGCCCCCACACGCCAAACCCGCCCACACACGCCAAACCCGCCCACACACGCCAAACCCGCCCACGCACGCCAAACCCGCCCACACACGCCAAACCCGCCCGCACCCCAAGCCCCGCACCCCAAACGCCAAACCTCACAACCCAAACCCCAAACCTCACAACCCAAACGCCAAACCTCACAACCCAAACCCCAAACCCAACCTCACACCCCAAACCCCAAACCCCAACCCGCCAAGCCCGCACCAGCCACTCGCCAACCCCCGCGCCAGCCAACCGCCAAAGCCCGCGCCAGAGCCCCCCTGTGTCAGAGCAGTTGTCGCCTCGCCCGATCCCCCCCGCCGAAGCGGCCGCTCGAACGCCAACGCAAACAACCCCGGCAAGACGCGCTTTGGGTTGCACCGAATAGTATATATGCCCATACTACCGTGGATGATGTCGAAAGGAACGACGGCGCGGCGACGTTCGAGCGGCGCTGGCGGGTCGAGCGGCGCTGGCGGGTCGAGCGGCGTTCGGGGCTCTGGGCGGGCGCGGGGCGGGCGCTCGGCAGCGAACCCTCGACAGCCGAGCTTGTTCACGAAGGCAGGGACGGCGAGGAGGCGGCGGGTGGCGACGTTTGGGCGGGGTCGTCGTCCCGGGCGTCCGCGGAAGGTGGGGGCGCGCCTGCGGCATGGGCCACGACCCGCGCTCGCGGCGACGCATCCGGTACATGTGACGTGGCGGTTTCGGGCAGCGCTGCCCAACCTGCGGACGCCCGAGGTGATGCAGATCTTTCGGAGCCGGTTCGCGGCCGGTAAGCAGTATCCCCGTGGCGTTGGGGTCGGAGGCGCGCGGCTGAGCTCGACTGCGAGGCCCGGCCTGAGCATAGGGTTTCGGTTGGTGCACTTCAGCGTGCAGCGCAACCATGCCCACCTGCTCTGCGAAGCGAGCGACGCGACAGCGCTTGCGCGGGGGCTTCAGGGCCTGGCCATTCGTGTGGCGAAGGGCATCAATCGGCACCTGTCCCGCCGAGGGAAGGTGTTCGACGATCGCTACCACCACCGCATCTTGAAGAGCCCCAAGGAAGTGCGTTGGGCCCTCGGCTACGTGCTCAACAACACCCGCAAGCACAACGCCGAGCTGCTCGCGCCAAAGCACCTCCCCCGCGACTGGCTCGATCGCGGCGGCAGCTCCGCGCCCTATTTCCCCGGCTGGCGCGCCCCAGGCGACGAGCTCGTCGACGCACGACCGCTCACCCCCACGTGCCCCGTGGTCGCCCCCGCGACTTGGCTTCTACGCCACGGCTGGCAACGCGCCGGCCCTGGCCCCCTCCCCACGGACCTTCTGCCCGGCTAACTCCAGGCGCGTGCCATGGGCTCCGTGCGCCAGCGCCGGCGCCTCGCGTTTTGGCCACACCGTGCGCGCGCTACGGTCGCAGGCTCGCGCTTTGGCCACACCGTGCGCGCGCTACGGTCGCAGGCTCGCGCTTTGGCCACACCGTGCGCGCGCTACGGTCGCAGGCTCGCGCTTTGGCCACACCGTGCGCGCGCTACGGTCGCAGGCTCGCGCTTTGGCCACACCGT
>CAYOAL010000107.1:0-36355 GCA_964401935.1 uncultured Polyangiaceae bacterium | reverse complement strand
GGACGAGGACGAGGACGAGGACGAGGACGAGGACGAGGACGAGGACGAGGACGAGCCTGCGCCGAAGGCGGCGGCGAAGGCCGCCCAACCGGCGGCGAAGCCTGCCCCCAAGGCCGCCGCGAAGCCCACGCCCAAGGCCGCCGTCAAGCCCGCCGCCCACGCCGCCCACGGCCACCACGCGCCCGACCGCAAGCAGTACGTGAAGGTCTGGGTGTACCTCTTCGCGCTCACCATCCTCGAGGTGGGCGTGGCCTACCTCGAGCAGCAGATCGGCAAGACCGCGCTCGTGACCGCGCTCGTGGGCCTCGCCCTCGCCAAGGCGGCGGCGGTGGCCATCTACTACATGCACCTCAACCACGAGACGAAGTTCATGAAGTACACCGTGGCCTTCCCCATGGTGTTCCCCGCTCTCTACGCGTTCATCTTGATCGCGGAGGGCATCTACCGGTCGGTCTGGGTGGACGTATGGTGATCGGTAGCATGCGCCGACGCGGAGCTCTGTCCGAGAGCGCGCGGTCCACGTCCGCGCGGCCCCCGAGCGCGGGGTTCCGTCGCGCGGTGGCCGCGCTCTTTGCCCTGGCAACGGTGACGCTGGGCTCGGTGGCCGCGGCCTGTCCGGTGTGCGCGCGAGACGAGCCGGGCGACCTGCGCTGGTATGCGCTCGGCGTCTTCATCGTGTCGCCGTGGATCGTGGCCGGCGCCATCGCGCTCTACATCAGAAAAGGAATGGCTGCGGAGCGCAGCTCTCTTCCCCTTCCATCGGAGAACATCGAGTGAACACCTCCTCTGCGCAAGCCGAGCGCTGCACGTCGCGTGGGACAACGTTGCCGCGGCGTTTGGCGATGGTCGCCGCTCTGGGCGCCGCCCTCCTGGGCACCGGCGTGGCGTGGGCGGATCCCGTCCCGGAGTCGGGGTGGGGGCTGCCGCGCGACGTCTCGCGTGACGGTCACCGCATCGACTGGCTGATCAACGTCACCAACCTCTTCACCATCTTGTTGTTCGTCATCATGTGCGTCTGGATGGCGTACGCGGTGTTCAAGCACAACAAGGACCACAAGGCCGAGTACGACCACGGCGACAGCAAGCATCACATCGCGATCGCGATGGGGATCAGCGCGGTCATCTTCTTCGTGGTGGACGGCAACCTCTGGTTCAACTCCACGGTGGACGTGAACACCGTGTACTGGAACTTCGAGGAAGGTGAGAAGCACCCCGAGGCGGTGCGGATCGAGATCAACGCGCATCAGTGGGCGTGGGATGCGCGCTACGCCGGCCCGGACAAGAAGTTCAACACCGCCGACGACATCGTCACGCTCAACGACGTGCGCGTCCCGAAGGGGGTGCCCATCCTGTTCCAGATCGCGTCGACGGACGTGATTCACAGCTTCTATCTGCCCAACATGCGCATCAAGCAAGACGCGATGCCGGGGATGATCAACCGCCTCTGGTTCGTGGCGGAGGAGACCGGCGAGTTCGACATCGGCTGCGCGCAGCACTGTGGCGTCCACCACTACAAGATGAAGGGTCGCATCACGATCCTCGAGCCGAACGAGTACAAGGCTTGGCACGACAAGATGAGTGGCATCGGCCTCCGGTCGTACGACAAGGACGACAAGGCCGCGCACTGGGGGTGGGATTGGAAGCGCGTGGGGGACACCGCCGACAGCCGGCCGCCCGCGGTAGCGGACGCGAGGAGCAACTGACATGGAAGGCGTGATGACGAAGGCCGACATCGAAGCGGCCCAACATCTGCAGCACGCACACGAGGAGCCGAAGAGCTTCGTCTGGCGCTACCTGTTCTCGATCGATCACAAGTACATCGGCAAGCAGTTCTTGTGGGCGGGCCTCCTGTTCCTGCTCTTCGGCGGCCTGCTCGCCATGCTCATCCGCTGGCAGTGGGCGTTCCCGATGCAGCCGGTGCCGATCGTGGGGAACATGCTGTTCCCGAACACCGGTGGAGTGATCGCGCCGCCGGCCTACAACACCATCTTCACGATGCACGGCCTGATCATGGTGTTCTTCGCGATCACCCCGATCATGATCGGTTGTTTCGGCAACTACTGCATCCCGCTGATGATCGGCGCCCGTGACATGGCGTTCCCGAAGCTCAACATGTACAGCTTCTGGATCTTCCTCGTGTCGCAGGGGCTCATCATCGCCTCCTTCTTCGTCGAGCTCGGCTCTGCGGCGGCGGGCTGGACCACGTATCCTCCGCTGTCCGGGAAGGTGGGGACGCCGGGCTGGGGCCAGTCGCTGGTGGTGTTGGCGCTCTTCGTGACCGGCGTGGCCACGATCATGGGCGCGGTGAACTACATCACGACGGTGATCCGCTTCCGCGCGCCGGGCATGACCTGGTTCCGCATGCCGGCCACGGTGTGGGGGTTGTGGCTCACCGCCATCCTCAACGCGCTCTTCGTGCCGGTGCTCGGCTCGGCCGGTCTACTGCTCTTGTTCGACCGCCACTTCGGAACCCAGTTCTTCGTGGCCGGCGCCGCGGGAGGGATCGGCGACCCGATCCTGTTCCAGCACTTGTTCTGGATCTTCGCGCATCCCGAGGTGTACATCCTCATCCTGCCCGTCTGGGGCTACGTGATCGACTTCATGTCGTTCTTCGCGCGCAAGCCGGCCTACTGGTACAAGGGCTCGGTCTACGCGATGATCACGGTCACCGTGCTCAGCGCGGTGGTGTACGGGCACCACATGTTCGTCACCGGCATGAGCCCGCTCTTGGGGCAGGCGTTCATGCTGCTCACCCTCGTGATCAGCGTGCCGGCCGAGATCCTGTTCCTCAACTGGTTGCACACGCTCTGGAAGGGTTCGATCCGGCTCACGGTGCCGATGCTCTTCGGCCTCGGGACGGTGTTCGTGTTCGGCCTCGGCGGTCTCACCGGGATTTATCTCGGCACGATCTCGACCGACCTCTACCTCCACGACACGATGTGGGTGGTGGGGCACTTCCACCTCACGATGGCCTCCGCTGCGTTCCTCGGCAGCTTCGGCGCGCTCTACTTCTGGTTCCCCAAGATGTATGGGCGCCTCACCAACGAGCTGCTCGGCAAGGTGCACTTCTGGTTCTCCTGCGTCGGGGTCACCGCAGTGTTCTGCGGTCAGCTCGTCGCTGGCTATGCGGGGCAGCAGCGGCGCCTCTACGATCCCTTCCAGTACGCCTACATTCAGAACCTGGCGGAGCTCAACAGGTTCACCAGCTACGCGGCGTTCATCCTGGGCATCGGCCAGCTCGCGTTCATTGTGAACATCTTCTACAGCCTCTTCGCCGGCCAGAAGGCCTCGAAGAACCCGTGGGAGGTGGGCACGCTCGAATGGACCGAGTGCGACTCACCCCCCGTGCATCACAACTTCGACGTGATCCCCACGGTGCTTCGCGGACCCCACGAGTACAACCACCCCGAGGTGCTGAAGGTGCTCGGTCGCGACTGGATCAGCCAGACCGAGGTGATGCCGGGCAAGACGTCGAAGGGCAAGGTCGCCCCACCGGATGCCGAGGCCGTCCCCGCGGAGTAACGACGAGCGCATGGCAACGGTTGTCGAGCTTCGTCCGGAGGTCGCGGCGGCGCAGCGCCAGCGCGAGCTCACGTCCACCATCGGGATGATGGTGGCGTTGGGCTCGTGGGCGATGATGTTCGGGGCGTTGTTCTTCATGTACCTCGCGCTCCGGGCCCACACCGTGAGCTGGCCGCCGCCAGGCCAGGAGCTCCCGGTGGTGCTCCCGGCGGTGAACACGGCGGTGATCCTCGCCTCGAGCGCCACGCTCGTGAAGGCCCTCGCCGAGCTGCGCGCGGGTCGTCATCGGCCGTCCGTCACGTGGATGGCGGTGACGCTCTTGCTCGGGATCACCTTCGTGGTGCTCCAGGTGCTCTTGTGGCGAGGGATGTGGCTCGACGGCCTCACCGCCTCGGCGGGGACCGTGGGCACCGTCGTCTACGGCCTCACCATCCTCCACGCGCTCCACGTCGCGGCGGGGGTGGTGGTGTTGGCTTACCTGCTCGCCCGCGCGCTCTCGAGCGCCCGCGGCGCCGACCGCATGCACAAGCGCGCCATGTCGCTGCGCCTGTGCGGGATGTTCTGGCACTTCGTCGATGCGGTGTGGGTCCTCATGTTCGTGGGAATGTTCGCAGTCTGATCGAGAAATGATGAAAGCGATGCTTTACACCACCCACCTCTGGGCGCCGCGCCGCCCCGCGCAGCTCTTGCTGTCGATGTGCGTCGCGCTGGCGCTCACCTCCTGTGACGCGCTGCGCGAGCCCTACACCGATCTCGGCTGGGCGACGCAGCGGATCGGCGCCGACTTCTGCGCCGACGTCACCACCAACGACGACAAGCTCCCTTCGTTCAACCGCTGCGTGTTTCCGGCGCGCGACATGCAGGGCAACGTGATCCCGGAGGGTAAGAGCGTGAGCGCCGCTTCGCTCGAGTCGGGCCGGCAGGCGTACATGCACTACTGCTACGCGTGTCACGGAGTGGCCGGTGATGGCAACGGCCCAGCGTCCTACGGCCTGCGCCCGCCGCCGCGCGACTTCCGCATTCACAACTACAAGTTCGCGGCGGTGAAGGAGGGGCTCCCCAACGACTGGGATCTCATGCGCATCGTCAAGGGCGGCCTCCACGGCTCCGCCATGCTCGAGTGGGACATCCCCGACACCGAGCTCGCGATGGTGATCGACTTCGTGAAGACGTTTCCGCCGCCTCCATGCGACGCGGGCACGCCTCCCACCGAGGAGGGACAGAAGAAGTGTGCCGATGAGGCGGCGCTCTATCCGAACGGCAAGCCGAACGCGTGGCAGGAGCGCTTCGTCAAGGATGCGGCGCTGATCGCCAAGGGCAAGGTGTCGCAGGCGAAGGCTACGGGGGTGCCCATCTACGTGCCCGAGGTAGATCCTTGGGCCGGTAAGATCGAGCAGGCGCTGCAGGTCGGCAAGGAGCTCTATCACCTCAAGGCGCAGTGCGTGAACTGTCACCCCGCCTACGTGACCAAGCAGGAGTTCGCCACGCTCCTCAAGAGCGACAACCCGAGCTTTCGCGAGGACATGTACTTCTCCAAGGTGATCTTGGCGAAGGACAACGCCTACCAGGTGAACATCATGCCGCCGGATTTTACGATGAATCCGCTGCGCTCGATCCGCCCCCGTGAGCGCGACGCGAACGGCAACTGGGTGGAGCTCGACGGGGTACGTGAGCTGTGGCGCCTCATCGCGGCGGGGATCGGCACGACGGGCATGCCGTCCTGGAAGGACAGCATCACCGACGAGGAGATTTGGGCGATCTCTCACTACGTGAAGTGGCTGATGGATCTTCGGCTGATGGAGAACAAGGCGGCGCGCATCGCCCTCCACGACACGTTGGCGAACCAGCCCGCGTTCCAGCCCAAGGCTGCGCCGGCGGAGCCGCCGAAGCCCGAGCCCGAGCCCGAGGGGGACGACGCCAAGGACGGTGACGACGCCAAGGAGGGTGACGACGCCAAGGAGGGTGACGACGCCAAGGAGGGCGACGCCAAGGAGGCCGAGCCGAAGGGGGCCGAGCCGAAGGGGGCCGAGCCGAAGGGAGCGCCGCCGAAGGGAGCCCCGCCGAAGGGAGCGCCGCCGAAGGGCGCCCCGAAGGACGTCGATCCGCTGGCGGAGCCCTGACCGCGCGCGCCCCACGAGCGCCTCGCGAACGACCTGTCAACCCGAGCGGCGGGCGCCAGGTTCGATCCCGAGGCGCTTCATCATTTTGTGCAGGCCGTAGCGCGACACGCCGAGGAGCTTGGCGGCGCGCGTCTGGTTGCCCCCCGTCAGCTCCATCGCGCGCCCCACGAGGTCACACTCGAGGCGATCGATCCGTGTCCTGACGTCGAGGCTCTCGTCGGGCTCTTCGGGGGGCGCGGTGGCGACGATGGACAGGTGGTGCACGTCGATGACGTCGTCGGCGAGGAGGAGCGCGCGCCGCACCTCGTTCTCGAGCTGGCGCACGTTGCCAGGCCAGTCGAACTGCGAGAGCACGCGGAGGGCGCCATCGGTGGCGCGCACGCCGCGGTCGGCGCCGTGTTTCGCCAGGAGGTGCTCCACGAGCAGGGGGATGTCGCTCCGGCGCTCGCGCAGGGGCGGGACCAAGAGCGAGATCACGTTGAGCCGGTAGAAGAGGTCTTCGCGAAACGTCCCGGCGGCTACCATCGCGTCGAGGTCGCGGTGGGTGGCGGCGATGACGCGGACGTCGACCTTTCGCGAGCGCGTGGAGCCGACGGGGCGCACCATGCCGTCCTCGAGCACCCTGAGGAGCTTCGTCTGCATCCCGAGCGACATCTCCCCGATTTCGTCGAGGAAGAGCGAGCCTTCGTCGGCGGCCTCGAAGAGGCCGACCCGGGTGCGGTGGGCGCCGGTGAACGCACCCTTCACATGGCCGAACAGCGCCGACTCGAGGAGCGTCTCGGGCAGGGCCCCGCAGTTCTCGCTGACGAAGGGGCGATCGCGTCGAGGGCTCTCGCGGTGCATGGCCCGGGCGACGAGCTCCTTTCCGGAGCCCGACTCACCGAGGAGGAGCACGGGGACGTCGCTCTGGGCCACGCGCTCGGTGAGTCGTAAGAGCTGGGCCATCGGCTCGGACGCGCCGATGATGTCGGGGTGACGGCCGTGTGGGCGCTCGGCGTGCCCCTGGCGCTCGAGCTCGCGCTCCGCGAGCGCGAGGGCGGTCTCCTTGTGCGCGAGCGCCTCCTCGAGTTTGAAGGACGCGTGCTCGGCGCGCTTCACCGCACGTTCGAGCTCGAGCTGGCGGCGCGCGTCGGCGATGGCGAGGGCCGCGACCGGGGCCACAGCTTGGGCCCAGGCGAGCTGTTGGTCACCGAAGGCGCCGCGGCGCAGGCGGTCGTCGAGATACACCACGCCGAGCACCTCCCCGTGAGCGGAGAGCGGGAGCACCAGGACGCTGCGAAGCTTGAGCGCGTGCACGCTCTCGTAGCTCGACGCGAGCTCCTCCATCGCGTCGATCGCGATCACCGGCTCACCGGTGGAGAGCGCGCGTTCGGCGAGGCTCGTGGAGAGCACGACCTGTTCTCGCTGTAGATCGGCGCGACCGAGGTTGCGCGCGGCGTGAGGCACGAGGGTCGCGTCTCTCGCCTGGAGCAGGAGGAGGCCTCGCTCCGCGCCGGTCCACATGATGAGCACATCGAGCACGCGGTCGAGGAGGCGGCGCAGGCTCGACCGCTCGCTGAGGGCGAGCACGAGCTGACGGAGATCGATGGCGTGAGCCGGCTCGAGGCCGCGTGCGTCCTCGTGCCGTCGGATCCAGAGGCAGCGCTCTCTGGCGTCGGCGAGGTGGCGGCGGGTGCCGGTGATCACCCGCTCGGCCGCGCGCGCCCGCCGGGCCTCGAGCCGCGCGGAAGCGTCGGTGTCGCCGAGGGCGGCCGCGAGCAGGCGGCCGACGTGCATCGCGCGCCCCACGCTGTCGATTGGGGCCTCGGTGTCGGCGAGCGCGCAGAGCTCGGCGATGACACGCCGGACATCGTCGTGGTCGGTGGGGTCGAGGCCGCCCCGCTCGCGCTCCTCGGCGCGAGCCGACCACCACGACACGCGAGCGTGGGCACCGGCGGGGCGGGGGGCGGCGTGGCGACAGGCGTCGTCGAGGCGTCGCCGCCTCGCTTCGTCGAGCGCCTCGGGGGCGTGGCGGAGGAGGCGGGCCGCGGCCTGGATGGCGTCGTCCTCCGCGGGGCCCACGAGCGCCGCGGCGCGGGTGGCGGCGTCGCGTCCGAGCGTGGAGCCGGGTGGGGCCACGTCGGCGATCGCCCAGTGGGCGTAGGCCTCGGCGCGAGGGTCGCCGCACTCCCGCGCCCGAACAATGGCGCGCTCGGCGGCCTGGATCGCCTCGTGGGATGCCTGCACGGCGGCGTAGGCGGCGGCCTCTGCGAGCCACGCGCGGGCGGACATGGCGGGACGATCGAGCACCTCCTCCCAGAGCAAGGCTGCGCGCCTCGCGGCGTCGAGAGCGCGATCGAGCTCACCGAGGTCGACCGCGAGCGCGGCCTCGCCGGTGCGGTAGCTCGCCTCTTCGAGCACCGCGCCGGCCTGGACGGCGTGCTCGGCGGCGGCGCGATAGAGGGCGAGGCTTCGCTCCGCGTCCGCGGCGCGCTCCACGTAGGCGAGGGTGGCCGAGAGTCGGGCTCGGGCCTCGGCGTTCTCCGCGAGGGCGTAGCCTCGCTCCGCGACGGCGCGTGCGTCGCCCACCTGGCCCCGGGCCGCGCAAACGAGCGCCGCCACCTCGGCGGTCGCGGCGTGTTCGGCGACCGGCCCGAGGATGGCCGCGGCGTCATCGAGACGGCCTTCGTCGTAGCGGATGCGCGCGAGGCAGGCGCGGGCTCCGCCGTCGCGATCGTTGCCGTCACGGAGCGCGGCGAGCGCGATCTCGGCCGCGCGCTCGGTGTCGCCGCTGCGTCGGAGGATGTCAGCCACGATCGGCGCGCCGGCGCCGACGTCGCGCGAGGCGCGGAGCAGGCTGCGCGCGCGCCCCGTCTGGCCCGCGAGCCGGAGCGCGTGGGCGGCGGCGAAGAGCAGCGGCTCGGGGGCGACCGCGCCAGCGCGCTCGACGGCCTCCACGGCGCTCCAGTCGGGGGGAATGCGGCTGAGGCGCAGCGCGAGCGCGGCCGCGCTCGCCGGGTCGTCGAGCGACGCGTCGACGGCTCGCGCGCTTGGAGACGCGTCGCGCGCGAGCGCCGCCTCCACGTCGCGGAGCGTCCACACCTCGGGGCGCAGCGTTCGGGCGAGCTCCGAGAGGGCCGCCCCGAGCTCGGGCTCCTCGAGCCGCACGAAGGGCTCGAGCGGCCAGCTCGAAGCGGCGCTGCCGACGAGGCTCACGAGCCAGCGCTGGCGGTCGAGCTCCCCGAGCGGAGCGAGCTCGAAGAGAGCGTCTTCGGTGAAGGCAGCCGGGGTCGGGACGCCCGCCGCTGCGCACATCGCTCGGGCCGCGCGGTGGTGCTCGACGCTCTGAGACGCCCAGCGCGCCACGTGCGCGCCGACCGACGCTGCGCGACCGAGCTCGTGACGCCGCACGCGCAAATACGCGGCGCGCACTCTGCGTTCACCGTCGTGGCCCGGCACCATCCCTCCTCGCTCGAGGCTGGCGCCGAGGGCGTTGGCCGCGAAGTGATGGACCCAGCGCGCGGAAGGCCGCGCGCCGGGCTCCGGCGCGAGGAGGGCGGCGGTGAGGGCCGAGAGCGGTTCGGGCAAGGGGAGGGCTCGGGCCACGGGCAGTGGGTCGGCGGCGGCGGCGACCGCTGGGCTCGCGAGCTCCGCGAGCAACAGGCCCAGCGCCAGAAGGTCGCGCGCCTTGGCGTCACCGAGGCTCTTGTCGCCGCGGGCGATGTAGCGAGGCGTCGCGCCGCCGAGCTCGTCGCGGTGAGCGGGGCCTGCCAGACCGAGATCGATCAGCTTGGCGTGGCGGCCGGAGGTGAGCACGTTGGCGGGCTTGACGTCTCCGTGCGCGAAGCCGAGTCCATGGAGATCGGCGAGAGCTTCGCCAACGTCGCGCGCCACCAAAAGCGCGAGCGATGGATCCTCGGAGAGCGGGACCGTGAGAGGGTGGCTCGAAGGCTCCTCGGCGAACGCCACGAAGGGTCGACCAGCGCTCGCGAGCTCCGCGGTCCGACCGTGCACGCGCACCGTGCCAAGGGCCACGAGCTCCGGCAGTCGCGGCGAGCCGGCGAGCGCGGCCACCAGCGCCTCGGCGGCGAGGGTCGCTGCGTGCTCCTGGCGCTTGCCGAGCTTGAGCACGACGGGGCGGCCGGATGCGTCGCCGACCGCCGACCAGACCTCGCTGGTGGCGCCGGTCCCGAGGTGCTCGACAAGCGTGTAGCTACGTGGCTCGACGGCGCTCGGTGCCCCCTCGGAGGCCGCGCCCTGGGTGCTGGGTGCCGCCTCGGGGAGCGGTGCCAACACAGGTGGCGGGCGCCTAGCCATCCAATCAGACTAGGATATCGACCGAGCTAGCGCCAGAGCGACAACTCGATTGGCATGCCCCCAGAGCAGCCCGGAGGGTGCGCTCAGGCCACCGCGCCCAGATCTTCGGGGGTGTCCTCGGGGCGGGGGATCCAGTCCTCGTCGGGGCCCTCCTCGGGCAGCACGAAGGGCGAGCCGTCGTACATCTCTCGCTTGGCGGGCCAGATGAACGTGCGCCAGATGTACGCGAGGAGCGAGGGCTGATCGAGCGCGGGGTGGATGAACGGCGCGACCTTCTTCGCGTGCGCGGCGGGGAGCAGGCTCCAGTGCAGCCCCGGCTTCATGTGGTGGATGGTGTGGTAGCCGTTGTTGAACGTGAACCAGTTGACGACGGTGCCCACGAAGTTGCGCGAGTGGTTGTAGTCGCTGTCCTGGTCGCAGCCGTCGTGCTGCAGGAGGTTCATCGTGATGATGCCCCAGCCGGCATAACGGTGAGGGATAAACACGTAGAGGAGGAAGGCCTTCCAATCCAGGAGGAGCAGCGCGCCGAGGGCGCCGTAGAGACACGCGAGCTCGAGCACCATCTGCCGGAACCACGCCGGCTTGGCTTTGCGCATCGTGGCGGTGTACGTCGAGTCGGCGCGCATGATGGCGGGCGCCATCACCGGCATGAAGAACAGGCCATTGAGCAAGTTCCACCGAAACCGCACCTTCGAGGTGCGCATCACGTCGCGACGCGTCTGGGTGTGTTTGTGGTGGCTGAGGTTGTGCCCCGGCACGAACGAGCTCACCGGGTGCCCGTAGGTGAGGGTGAGCACCACCTGGATCACGCGGTTGAGCGGCCGGCTCTTGAACATCGGCGCGTGCACCGTGTTGTGGGTGATCACCGCGCCGAAGAACGAGAAGAAGCAGGTCGCGATGAGGAGCGGGGCCGCGATGTAGAGCTCGGTGGGCCGCCACACCCACTGCAATGCCACGAGCCCGAAGTAGGTCGCGATGAACAAAAGCGTCCTGATATCAGCCTTGTAACGCAGCATGAGGGGGGACCCTGGGGCGTGGTGTCGAAAATTCGACGCCGCCGATGGCTCGTTTAGCGCCGATGGGCAGAGAACGCAAAGATCCCCCGACGTGGGGCGGACGGCTCAGCCACCGCCGCGGAGCCCGCGGTGCACGAGCGAAGCGAGGTGGGCGGCTACGGAGTTCTGGCTGGTGAGCGCTGCGATGACACCGTGGGCGCGGCTGGGGACGAGGCCGGCGAGGGTGGCGGTGAGCGTGGGCCAGAGCAGCACCTCGGCGGTGGAGTCGAGCGCCTCGGCCGCGGCCGCCATTTGGGGGAGTGGGATCAGCGCGAGGACGAGGACGGCGGCGCTGAGGGCGACGCCCGCCGCCGGGATCACGAAGCGGGTGAGCCGCGGCCAGCGCGCGGCGAGCACGAAGTAAACCAGCCCGAGCACCGCCAACGGCACCACGAACCCCATCACCACCGTGGTCGCGATGCCCGGCCACGGGATATGCCGCTCGTTGAACACCCGCGGGGCGTAGACGTCGAAGGCGAGAACAAGGAGCACGAGCGCGCCAATCCCCACCCGTCGCCAGAGGGACGGCGCAGGGCGTGGCGGGACACCGAGCTCGGGGGACACGACGCGGTCTCGGCTGCTCCACGCCGCCACCGCGCCGCCACCCACGACGGCGAGGGCCAGGGCGACGGCGACGCTGATCCCCTGGGTCACCGTGAGGTGGGCGTCCACGGCCAACGCGGAGCTGTCGGCCGAGTGACTCATCCACCGCGAGGAGAACACGCTGGTGACCAGTAAGCTCGCGAGGTTGCTCGCGACGATCATGAGGGCGAGCGAACGCGCCGTGCTCGCGTGGTCGCCCGCCTCGCGGCGAAGCGCGAGGGTCAGCACGCCGAGCGTCGCCACCGTCGAGCCCACGAGCGCGCCGGCGCTCGCGAACGGGTGCACCGCCGGGACGAACAGGGAAATTTGTGCTAAAATCATGATACTGCCGCCGACGAGGGTGAGCCTCTTCACGTCGAGCAGCAGGCTGAGGAGCACAAAGGCGGCGAGCGTGATCGGGTGCACGAGCGCGGGATCGCCGATCGGCTCTGGGGGCCGCACGGTGCCCCCGCCCACCGACTCCGCCAACCGGAACGCGAGGCGCGAGCCGCTGAACGCTCCCCACGCCAACACCATCCAGAGGGTAGGGGAGCGCAGCGCCGCGCTCGCCGGGTGGACGAGCGGCGGCTGATACGGGTTCGTCACGACCCCCCCACCGTGAGGTCAGTGGAAGCGGTACGCGAGCCCGCCGGGGACCGCGATCGCGAAGCCTTCGGGGGCCACGAGCAACGAGGGCCACAGCGCCAGCATGAGCGAGCCGGCGACGACGTCGTGGGGGAGATCGGTGCTGACGATCGCGTTCGGGGAGGGACCCAGGAGGGCCACCGACAGCTCGAGGCTCGCGCCGAGCAGGAGCCCGGAGGGGACCGTGGCTTCGGTGGGGGCCACGTCCCGCAAGGGGATGCTCACGCGGGTCTGTCCCGCGTTGAACGCCTGGGACGCGGCGGGCACGCTGCCGTCGGCGCCGGTGATCTCGGCGTTGTGCTCCGAGCCGCCGATGAGGAACGACGCGCCGAGCCACAAGGGGCCCACGGCTCGCACCGAGAAGGAGGGCCCTCCCACGAACATCCAGCCGTCGCGGAAGCGCTTGGCACCAAACCCGCGCAGGCCGAGGTGGAACCGAGGGATGATGGCCCAGCCGAGGAACAGCTCGCCGCCGACGATGCCCCCCGTCTCGTTGCCGAACAGCGCGTCACACTCCCCGGCGCCAGGGATGCTCGCGGTGTCGCCGCAGGTCGCGATCGTCTCGCCGTTGACCGAGCTTCGGTACTGGTAGTCGGTGCCGTTGAGCTCATCGACGCCGCTCCGCTCGATGGTGTGGATGAGCAGGCCGCCCATGAAGCCGAGCTCCACCACGAGCCTCCCCCCCTCGTCGTCGTCGCGGGGTGCGCTCGGCTCCTCCGGTGTCTCGGGCGGAGGCGCGGGGGGCGCGGGGGTGGCGACGGGGCCCGGTTGGCTGGACGGTGTCGGCGCGATCGGCACCGGCGTGGGCGCGGGCGCGGCGCCGGCCTCGAGCGCGGGTACGGTCACGGTCTTGGTCTCTCGCTCCTTGAACTGGAGCTTCGACTCCCAAGGCTTGTGGTTGGGGGCCGACGCCACCACCACCACCTCGCCCGGATCGGTCTCCCAACTCTTGTTGTACGCGCTCGGCGGCAGCTCCTCGCCGTTCACGGTCACCTTGAAGCCGTCGGGGAGGGTCGAGGGTGGCTTGACGGTGATCTTTGGGAGCTTGAAGAAGAGGTTGGTGCGCGCGCTCTTCGCGGTCTTCTCCCGATCCGGCCGCTTCTCCTTCTGCGACAGCTCGGCGGCGACGCCGTACGCCCGGTAGGCCTGACCGAGCCGTCCCTGCTTCTCGCGACAGATGGCCAGATCGAGGGCGGTGGTGCCGCGGCGGTCGAGGTGCAAGCTCTCGTCGAGCTTCTCGCACGCCTCCGCGGTCTTTCCTGCCGACATGAGCTTCTCTGCCTCGCGAGCGAGCACCGCGGCGCGCGCCACGTCGTCCTGCGCGACGCTGGGCTGGGCGACGAGGAACGTGGTGGCGAGGAGGAGAGGACCGAGCCAACGCGTGGAGCGCCGAGCGTACATCGCCGTCCACAGTAATCGCGCGCCCGCGGCGAGACAACATCGGGCGTGACACAACCCGCGGCGCGGGCGGACACGTGGTCTCGCCGACGACCTGCCACGGCGGGGTGAACCTCGGGCCACCAGAAAGAGGGACCTGCCGTTTCGCGGGTGGACATCCACGTGTGACAGGGCAGGATCTCCCCCATGACCGATGCTCCGCCGCTCGACGGTGTGTATGGAGTGGGCGCCTCGCCCGAGGAGGCCCGGGTGATCCTCATCCCCGTGCCTTGGGAGGCCACCACCTCGTACGGGCGGGGCACCCGCAGAGGACCGGAGGCGATCCTCGCCGCGAGCGTGCAGATCGATCTGTTCGACCCGTCGCTCGCGGCCCTCGGCGTCCCCGATCCGAGCGCGGCCGGGATCGCGCTCCTCCCGCCCGATCCCACCGTCGTCGTCGCCTCCGAGGAGGCCTCCGAGCGGGCGCTGCGCGTGATCGACGCCTATGCCGCCGGACGCCCGGTCGCTCCGACGGACAGCGATCTGGTGCGGGTCAACGAGCTCTCGAGCCTCGTCAACGCTCGGGTGGAGACGATCGCTCGGGAGTGGCGCCAGCGAGGTCGCGTGGTGGGGGTATTGGGAGGCGATCACAGCGCCCCGTTCGGGGCCATCGCGGCCGCCGCCTCACAGCACCCGAACCTCTCGATCCTCCACGTCGACGCGCACGCCGATCTCCGCGTGGCCTACCAAGGGTTCACCGACTCCCACGCGTCCATCATGCACAACGTCGCGGCGCGGCTCGCTGGGGTGACGCGCATCGTGAGCGTCGGGGTGCGCGACCTCAGCGTCGAGGAACATCGCGCGGCGGCGGCCTCCGAGGGGCGCATCGTGCCGTTCTACGACGCCGACAACGCGCGGCGCCTGCAGGGTGGGGAGAGCTGGCAGAGCCTGTGCGCGGAGATCGTGGCCGCGCTCGGTGACGAGGTGTACGTGTCGTTCGACATCGACGGGCTCGATCCCGCGCTCTGCCCCAACACGGGGACGCCGGTGCCGGGGGGGCTCGGCTTTCATCACGCGGTGGGCCTCTTGGAGGCGGTGGTCCGCGCCGGCCGTCGCATCGTCGGGTTCGATCTGTGCGAGGTCGCACCGGCCGCCGACGGCCGCGACGAGTGGGACGCCAACGTCGGCGCGCGTGTCCTCTACAAGCTCATCGGCTGCGCCCTCGCCTCCCAATCGCCGGGCTGAGGGCTCGGTCGCGGCGGAGAGGGGTTCCTCGCGCGCGGCTCACCGGAAGAGCTGCTGCAGCGCCACCACCGCGAGGTGCACGTCGAGCGAACCCGCCATCTCGCGGCACGAGTGCATGCTGAGCATCGGCGCCCCCACGTCGACGGTCTTCAGGCCGAGCTTGGCCGCGGTGATGGGGCCGATGGTGGAGCCGCACGGCATGTCGTTGCGCGCCACGAAGTGCTGCGGCGTGAACCCCGAGTCTTCGCAGAGGCTCTTGAAGAACGCGGCGCTGTCGCCGGTGGTGGCGTAGCTCTGGTTGACGTTCGTCTTGATCACGAGCCCGCGGTTCACGATCGGCGCGTGGTCGCTGTCGTGTTTGTCGCCGTAGCTCGGGTGGAGCGCGTGGGCCATGTCGGCCGAGACCAGGAACGAGTTGGCGATCGCGCGCGGCATCGCCTGGACCTGACCTTCGGGGTAGGCGAGCGAGATGCGCTGCAGCGTGTCGGCGAGCACCGTGCTCTGCGCCCCTACCGCGCTGCGCGACCCACACTCCTCGTGATCGTAGAGCGCGATCACGGCAGTGCTCTCCATGTCGTCGGGGGCGCCGCAGATCGCCTCGGTGGCGGCGTAGCAGCTTGCGAGGTTGTCGAGGCGCGCGGAGAACACGAACTCTTCATCGAGGCCGCCGAGCGTGCCCTTTTGGGTGTCGTAGAACGACAGGTCGTAGCCGAGGATGTTGTCGGCCACGATCCCGAGGGCGGCCGCGAGCTCGCCCTTCACGTCGAAGCGCTCGCGGCGCGACATCCCCATCATCGGCACCATATGGCGCTGCTTGTTGAGCACCAGGCCTTCGTTCACCTTGCGGTTGAGGTGGATCGCGAGGTTCGACACCCGCGCCACCGGCCGCTTCAGATCCACGAGCGAGGTCATGATGCCGTTGTTCCCGCCGTTGCCGCCTTGGGAACGGTGCGACACGCGGCCTGCGAGCGACAGATCGCGGTCGAGCCAGGTGTGGAGGAGCACGCCGCCGTAGATCTCGACCCCGACCTGCAGGTAGCCCTTCTGTTCGCTGCTCGCCTGGGGCTTCACCCGCAGGTTGGGCGAGTCGGTGTGGGCGCCGATGATGCGAAACCCGGCCTCCGCCGGCGAGCGCGCGCCGACCACGAACGCGATGAGGGTGCCCCCGTCGCGGATGATGTAGCGCCGATCGCCAGGGGCGAGCATCCACGCGTCGCGCTCGTCGAGGGCGCGGAAGCCGTCCTCGCGCAGCTGGGCGGCCACGTTCTCGGCCGCGTGAAAGGGCGTAGGCGACGCGTCGATGAACGCGATCATGCGCTTGGCCGCGGCGGCGCCCTTTCGTCGAAGCTCGGCCATCTCTTCGCCGGAGCGGGGGAAGCGCGCACCGAGCGTCGTGTCGGGCGTCTCGATGCTGTCGTCGATTGGCTTGTTCATGAGGCGTCGATCTCCACTTTCCCTTACAACGAGTCGCCCATGTTAAGCTACGCGTCCATGAGTATCTCGGGCGTGCACACTTCGTCACTTCGCTTTGGAATCTTCGGTGCGCTGGCTCTGGTGGTGGCCTACGTGGGCTGTTCGGACAACAACCCGACCGACACCACGGGGGTGGGCGGGAGCGGCCCTGCGGCGACCGGGGTGGGCGCGGGGAGCAGCTGCCAGAACGGCGTCCCCGACGGGTACTGCATCGCCGAGGGAGCGGCCGCCGAAGACTGCACCTGCGAGGACTGCGCGATTCGCGCGCTGTGCAACGACGGCTGCAACGACGACGGCAACTGCACCATCGAACAGGACGGCTCGACGGAGGACTGCTCCTGCCCGGACTGCTTCAACAAGGTTCGGCAGTGTGCGCCGCAGGCGTTCGGCTGCGACGACGACCCGGGGTGTCAGACCACCGAGGCGTGCACTTGCCCCGACTGCAACAACGACGATTTCTGCCAGAACAACTGTGTCGACAACGGGGTCTGTGTGTCGGCGACCGAGGGGTGCTCGTGCGCGGACTGCACCAACCACGAGTTCTGCAGCGGGGGGCCTGGGCCCGGCCCCGGCCCCGGTCCGGGGGCAGGCGGTGGCACGTCGGCGGGCGGCGCGGGAGGCACCGCGTCGGCCGGAGGCGCTGGTGGCACGTCGTCCGCAGGCGGCGCCGGCGGTAACTGAAGGTCCGACCGACACTGCCTCGCGAGGCCCCTCGAGACGCGGTCCGGCGAGGCTCCCCCCACGCTTCGCGCGGGTCCCCCTGCCCACCGCGTTGCGCTTGGGGCCCGGACGCCCAAGCGCGCTTCGCGAGAGCGTCGGTCTTTCCGGTCGGGTCTTGGGGTGCGTCCCGCACATGGGGTCGTGAGTGGACCGAGGGGCCGCTGCGCGGGCCCTTTTTTATCCGCGTCTCCTGCGCTCGGGCGTGGTTTGCCGCGCCGCCGGTTGAGGGGCGAGGTGGGCGACGTGACCGTCCTCGATTTCTCTGACAGCGGATTTATCCGGTGACGCTGCGCCTTCGCCGTGTGAGCACCTGCTCACTCCTGGGCACAACTACCACCTATTTTCAGTCGCTTGCGCCGAGCACCTTGCGATTCCCGTATTTTCCGGTGTCATTGAACATGGTCGTGCATGTGCTCGACCCGATGGGAACGGCCGAGAAGGCATCGAGGGCTTGTGATGGGAACTACGAGCAGCTGGAAAGTGAGACTCTTCACGCTGAGCGTGATGGTGGCGCTGGCCGCGACCGCCGCGCTGGGAGCTGGTTGTAGCGGCGACGACGGCGGCACCGCCGTCGAGTGCGAGAGCGCCAGCGACTACTTCGCGAAGAACGTGTGGCGCGTCGTCGAGTCGAAATGCTCGGCGTGCCACAACGCGCAGGGCGTGGCTCGGGAGACGCGGTACGTGCTGAAGTCGTCCGCCGAGGCCGGCTTCATCCAGCACAACCTCGAGGTCATCCGTGACCTCGCGCTGACCGAGCAAGAGGGCAAGTCGTACTGGCTCCTCAAGCCGACGCTGCAGATCGCCCACGAGGGCGGACGGGTGATCGATCCCAGCAGCGACGACTACAAGGCGATGCTCGGCCTCATCGTGCGGCTGAAGAGCGACGAGCAGTGCGACTCGAACCAGCTCGGTGAGTTCACGGGCGTCGAGATGAAGGACGCGACGTCCACGCTCCGCTCGGCGGCGCTCATCCTCGCGCGGCGACTCCCGACGGCGGAAGAGCTCCAGCGCGTGGAGGCGGGCGGCTATCCGGCGCTCGAGCGGATCCTCGACGAGATGATGACCGAGGAAGCCTTCTTCGAGTTCCTCAAGACCTCCTACGGCGACATCCTCGAGACCGACTTCTACCTCAACAACGACGCGGCCGGCGCCATCGGCGACACCTACGCCGACGCGTTCTGGTACGAGACGGCCCAGAAAGAGCAGATCGACCAGTACGGTCTCGCCGATCTCGACGAGCTGCGACGCTTCACGCAGGTCGGCATCGCGCGCGAGCCGCTCGAGCTCATCAAGTGGGTGGCCAAGCACGACCTCCCGTTCACGGAGATCATGACGGCCGACTACATGATGTTCACGCCGCTCTCGGCGCGCTCCTACGGCGCGGAGATGATCGAGGACTTCGAGGACCCGAACAACCCGCTCGAGTTCAAGCCGGGCCGTCTCCCCGCCTACGCCGGTGAAGGCAACCCGCAGTACACCGACTACCCGCACGCGGGCATCCTGTCGTCTCCGATGTTCCTGAATCGGTGGCCGACGACCCCGACGAACCGCAACCGCGCGCGCGCTCGCGTGACGATGTTGTTCTTCCTCGGCAGCAACATCCTGCTCACCGCCGACCAGCCCGTCGACCAGACCAAGGTGACCGCCATCAACCCGCAGCGGGACGATCCCGCCTGCGTGGTGTGCCACGCGGTCGTCGACCCCATCGCCGGTGCGTATCAGGCCTTCGACGACCAGGGCGAGTGGACGCCCGAGCCGGTGTGGTTCTCCGAGATGTGGCCGGCTGGCTTCGGCGACGAGAAGCTCCCCCTCGAGCAAGCGGCGTACGGCGTGCGGTGGCTCGCCGACCGGGTGGCGCGCGACGAGCGCTTCGCGCTCGGCGTGGTGCTCAACCTGTACACCGGCCTCACCGGGCGGGCCCCGCTCATGGCGCCGGACGACTACGAGGACGCGTTCTACGACGCCAAGTTCAAGGGATACCTCCTGCAGTCGAACACCTTCGCCAAGATCGCCAAGCAGTTCGTCGACTCGGACTACAACGTGAAGAAGGTGGTGAAGGCGCTCGTGCTCAGCCCCTACTTCCGCGCCATCAACAGCGTGCCCCTCAGCCAGGAGGAGCTGGTGTCGTTCGGAGACGTGGGCTCTGCGCACCTGCTCACCCCCGAGCAGCTGCACTTCAAGATCCTGGCCGTGCTCGGGATCCCCTGGGGCAGCTACACCAACCCCAACCTCAGCTTCGAGCCGCGCGATCCGGGCGACGCCGGTCGGTTCCAGCTCTACTACGGCGGCCTCGATCACGACGAGGTCACCAAGCGCATCACCGACCCCAACGGCCTGATGGCCGCGGTGGCCGAGCGCATGAGCGTGGAGATGTCGTGCACGGCGGTGCCGGTCGACTTCGCCCGCGCGCCCGAAGAGCGGAAGCTCTTCCCGGAGATCGCGATCGACGGGGTCGTCTACGATCCGCTCAATCTCGAGCCGGAGAGCGGCGGCCTCGCCGTGCCGCAGGCGCAGCAGGGCATCAAGCAGACCATCGTGCACCTGCACCACCAGATCCTCGGTGAGCAGCTCAACGTCGACCACCCCGAGGTGGAGCGCACGTACTCGCTGTTCGTCGAGACCTGGCGCGAGGGCAAGGACAAGATGTCGGACGACGAGCTCGGCACGAACCTGCCATGGTCGTGTCAGCGGGACACCGACTTCTACACCGGCCAGCCGCTCCCCGAGGGGCGCGAGGTCGTGCGCGACGAGAAGTTCACGGTGCGCGCCTGGATGGCCGTGATGACGTACCTGCTCTCGGATTACCGGTTCCTGTACGAGTGATGGAGATTGGTCATGGAACGTAGAGATTTCATCAAGCTTTGCTCAGTGGCCGGTCTCGGTCTCGCCAGCAGCCAGCTGCCCGGCACCTACCTGGATGCCAACGCAGCGGTCGACGGCAAGACCGGGTGGTTCTTCTTCAACGCGACGGGTGGCTGGGACATCTTCCGGGTCACCTGTCCCAAGGGCAACCAGAACAACTCGGAGGGCTTCGCGGTCAACAGCGACTTCGCCCAGGGCGACATCCTGTCGGTGGGAGACATCGAGTATGCCCCCGTCGGCAACAACCAGGCCCTGTTCTCGCAGTACGGGAACCTGATGACCGTCATCAACGGCATCGACTGCGAGACCAACGGCCACGACACCGGCCAGCAGGTCATGATGTCGGGCCGGCTTCAGCAGAACTCGCCGGCCCTGCCCGCCCTCATCGCGGCGGCCCATGGGGGGGCCAAGCCGCTCTCCTTCATCACCAACGGCGGCTACGACTCGACCTTCGGCGTGCCCGTGTCCAAGACGCGGCTCGGCGACACCGGGGCGCTGATGCCCCTCATCTACACCAACGCGCAGAACCCGAACGACGAGCAGCAGAACTTCGATCTGTTCCACACCGAGGAGACGTTCAACCGCATCATGGCCACCCGCCAGGCGCGGCTGGACGAGATGCAGCAGCGCCAGAACCTGCCCCTCATCAAGAACAAGATGAACCTGCTCTACACGGCGCGTCAGGGCATGGGTGAGCTGAAGAAGATCAACGACTTTCTGCCCGATCAGCTCAGCCAGAGCAACATCGAGCGGCAGGCGGAGATCGCGCTCGCCGCGTTCGCTGCCGGCCTCTGTCAGACGGCCACCATCACCGGGGGCGGCTTCGACACCCACGGCAACAACGACCAGGGGCAAGACAACAGCCGCTCCAACCTCTTCCAGGGCATCATCCGCTGGCTGCAGCGCGTCGACGAGCTCAACCTCGCCGACCGCGTGATCGCCGTGGTGGGCTCCGACTTCGGCCGCACCCCGCGCTACAACGAGGCGCAGGGCAAGGACCACTGGTCGGTCGGCTGCATGATCGTCATCGATCCGTCGGAGAAGCTGCCTGGGGGTCGCGTGTTCGGCGGCACCAACGAGGTGGGGCAGTACGAGAAGGTCGACGCGAGCGGTCAGGTGGGCGGCAACATCACGATCAAGAACGCCACCGTCCACAAATGGATGCGGAGCTACGCGGGCATCGAGGACAACGACGTGGTGAAGCTCTTCCCGCTGAACACCGGCGCGAACGAGCTCGACTTCGGCTGAGCCGCGACGAGACGGAGGCACCCGAGCGGGTCGAGGCGTGGGGCGCGCCCGCCGCAGGGAGCCAGAAACGGGGAACGGGGCCGCTGCGGTAGGGGCAGCGGACCCACTTTTTTTGTGCGCGCCGGCGCCTGCCGCCGGCGCGCGGTCGCGCAGGCCAGATTGGCGTGGGCGGGCGCGTTCCCTGGCGACCCCAGCCGGGGCGGCCGCGATCCGGCGGGGGACCGCGCTCCACTCATTTCGGTGGTTTTTCCATTGGTTGGATTTCGATGCATTTCGATTGCAAGCTCGGCACCTCTCGGTAAATAACGCCGTGCGACGGCGTTCTGGCCGCTCGCTCTTCCGCTCTTACCCTGAGGAGAGCCGTGATCGAGATCAACGAGCTGACGAAGTACTACGGCGAGCGCCGCGCGGTGGGGCCGCTGAGCGTCTCCATCGAGCGAGGAGAGGTGGTCGGTTTGCTCGGCCTCAACGGCGCGGGCAAGACCACCACCCTCCGCATGCTGTCGAGCGATCTGCTCCCCACCTCCGGCACGATGACCGTCGACGGGATCGATCTCGTCGAGCAGCCCGAGCGGGTGCGCCCGAAGATCGGCTACCTCCCCGACAAGCCTCCGCTCTACAACGAGATGCGGGTTCGTGAGTACCTCACCTTCGCCGCGCAGCTCCGGGGCCTCCACAAGGGCCTGGCGCCGCGTGTCGACGAGGTGATCGATCTCACCGATCTCGGCGAGTACGCCGACGAACCCATCGACACGCTCTCGCACGGCTACAAACAGCGCGTCGGGATCGCGCAGGCCATCGTGCATCGCCCCACCCTGCTGCTCCTCGACGAGCCCATCAGCGGCCTCGATCCGGTGCAGATCGTGGAGATGCGGAACCTCATCCGGTCGCTTCGCGGTGAGCACACGACGGTGCTCTCGAGTCACATCCTCTCGGAGATCAGCGAGACCTGCGACCGGCTCCTGGTGATCCGCGACGGCGAGATCGTGGCGTCGGGCACGGAGGCCGAGCTCTCCGCGCACATGAGCTCGGTCTACGCGTTCGAGATCACGGTGCGGGTGCCCGAGGGCTCGTACCGCGACGCGCCAGGGGTGGCCGCGCGCGAGGTGGTAGAGGCCATCGATGAGGTCACGGGCGCCGAGCTGCTGCCCGCCGACGAGCCGGGCGATGGCGTGGCGAAGCTCCGCGTCGCCGCCGCCGCCGACATCCGCGAGCGCCTGGTGAAGGAGCTGGTGCGGGCCGACATGGGGGTGCTGCGCCTCGAGCGCAGCGCCAAGGAGCTCGAGAGCGTGTTCCTGGCGCTCACCGGCGAAGACGAGGACGACGACGAGGTGGAGGAAGAAGCATGAGCAACATCCTTCTCATCGCCAAGCGCGAGCTGAAGGCCTATTTCCGCTCGCCGCTGGGTTACATCGCGGCCGCCGCGGCGCTGCTCGTGAGCGGCATCTGGTTCATGGCCCGTGCCCTGGGCGACACCGGCGACAAGCGGCTGAGCGCCCAGGTGCTCGCCGAGTTCTTCAACGGTCTCACCGGCGTGATCATGTTCGTGGGCATCGTGCTCTCGATGCGCCTCATCGCCTACGACCACGAGCACGGCTCGCTCATCCTCCTCCGCACCTCACCGATTCGAGATCGCGACGTGGTGATCGGGAAGTATCTCGCGGTGCTCGCGGTGATGTTCCTCATCACCGCTCTCACCACCTACATGCCGGCCCTCATCTTCGTGAACGGCAAGGTGAGCGTGGGACACATCGCGGTGGGCTACCTCGGGGTGCTCTTGCTCGCCGCGGTGACCGTGAGCGTGGGTTTGTTCGCGTCGGCGATCGCCAAAAACCAGATCATCGCGGCCGTCCTCGGCGCGGTGCTGATGGCGACCATGGTGCTGTGGTGGCTCATCGCGAAGGTCGCCGACCCACCGGTGAAGGAGTTCCTCGAGGGGCTCGCGGTGCACCACTTGCGGCAGCGTGACTTCATGACCGGGGTGCTGCGCCTCGAGAACGTCGTCTACTACCTCGCGGTGTCTTACTTCTTCCTCTTGGCCTCGACCAAGACCCTGGAGGCACGACGATGGCAGTGAAGGACGAGACCAAGCGGCCGCTGCCGAAGAAGCCGGAGCGGGTGGGGCCGAGCGAGGCCGACAAGCTCAACCCGCTCGCGTTCCTCGGGACGATGGCGAGCTGGATGTTCCTCTTGCTCGGCCAGCGCGTGCTCGACACCGAGGAGGGCCTCGCCAAGCTGCTCACCGGCCTCGCCATCCTCGGCCTCGTGGTGTGCTTTGGCCAGCGGCTTTGGGCGGCGAGCGTGGCGAGCTCGGATCGACGCAGCGCCTCGCAGGCCATCGCGCTCTTGAGCGGGCTGGGCCTCGTGGGGGTGGCGCTCTACTTCGCCAACACCGAGTGGGGCCGCGGCGTGTTGGCGATCGAGGCACCGGAGCCCGGCAAGCCCGACAACTTCGGTGACATCACCACTGCGGCCTACGTGACGTTCATGTCCGTGAGCATCCTGCCGAGCATCTTCGGGGAGATGGCGCGCCGCTCGATGGTGCGGGCGGAGCGGATGGAGTCGCGCCGGGTGATCGCGGCCGTGGTGAGCGGGGTAGCCGTCGCGCTCGCCGCCACCTACGGCTCGCTGTTTACCTACGTGGGGGGCAAGCTCGACGTCTTCGCCGATTTTTCCTACTTCCGGGTGGCGGCGCCGAGTGACTCGACGGTGCGCATGCTCGAGAGCCTCGAGGAGCCGCTCCGCGTGCTCGTGTTCTTCCCCCCGTCCGATGAGGTGGGGATGAAGGTGAACCGCTACCTCGAGGACCTGCGAGCGCGCACGGCCAAGCTCGAGATCGAGCAGCGAGACACGCTCAAGGATCCCGGTCTCGCCAAGGAGTACAAGGTGCGCGAGGAGGGCTCGGTCGTGCTCGTGCGCGAGAAAATGAGCGAGATCCTCAAGATCGGCGTGGACGAGAAGCGCGCCGCCAAGAAGCTCAAGACCCTCGACGGCGAGTTTCAGACGGTGCTCATCAAGACGCTGCGCGACAAGCGCACCGCCTACCTCACCGTGGGCCACGGTGAGATCAACGAGGAGGAGCTGTCGCAGAAGGATGGGCGCTCGGCCAAGGCGGTGCGGCAGCTCCTCGAGCAGCAGCACTACGGCATCAAGAACCTGGGCCTGGCCCAGGGGCTCGGGAACGAGATCCCCGCGGACGCGTCCATCGTGTTCGTGCTCGGCCCGCAGAAGCCCTTCTCGGCCGAGGAGGTCGACACGCTGCGGCGCTACGCGGAGGGGGGAGGCAAGCTCTTCCTCGCGCTCGACCCCGACGCCAAGGTAGACCTCGGGCCGCTCGCGGACATCGTGGGGCTCACCTGGGACCCGAACCTCGTGTTGCACGACACCGTGCTCTTGCGTGCCACCCACACCGAGGCGGACAAGAAGATCCACGTCGCGAAGCGTTTCTCGTCGCATCCGGCGGTGTCCACGCTTGGCAAGAACGTGGCCCGAGGGGCCAACGTGGTCGTCTTCGGCGGCTCGGCGCTCGACAAAGCACCGGACGGTGACGGGTTCCAGATCGACTTCGCGATCAAGAGCGTGCCCGGCAGCTACATCGACGTGGACAACAACTGGCGCTTCGACCAGGGCACGGAGAAGCGGGACACCTTCAACCTCGCCGCCGCCGTCACCCGGAAGATCGATCCCACCAAGGACGACGCCAAGAAGAAGGACGCGGCCGGACCGGCGGACGACGAGATGCGCGCCTGGGTGATGGGCGACGCGGAGGCCTTCTCGGATCTTGTCATCCTGCAGCTGCAGCAGAACCAGATCCTCTTCGCGGAGGTGGTGCGCTGGCTCGGAGGGGAAGAGAGCTTCACCGGTACGATGTCCGACGAGGAGGACGTGGCCATCGTCCACACCAAGGCGGAGGACCAAGTGTGGTTCTACACCGCCATCGTGGGGGTGCCGGGCCTCATCGCGGGCGGCGGGGTGTTCTTCACCCGCCGGCGGCGCAAGAAGACGACCAAGGTGGTGCGCACGCCGGCCGAGGAACGTGGCCGGCGAGCGCGAGAGAAGCGTGGGGCCGAGGAGGGGGCGGCGGCCACCCCCGCAGACACCGACGTGGGTGCAGAGGATGACGCCGAAGAGGAGGGCGACGAGGCCGACACCCGCGAGCCGGATGAGGGCGAGGACGAGGCAGCGCGCGCCGACGACGGCGAGGACGCCGAGCCGGCGCCGGTGGCCACGCCGAAGAAGCAGCGGAAGAAGGTGCGCAAGAAGAAGAGCGCACGCAGCGACGACGAGGGAGACGCGTCATGAGAGAGGTCAGCCGACTCGCCCTTCACATCGTCCTCGTGGTCGTGGCGGCGGGGCTCGCGATCTGGAAGTCGCAGCCCATCGATCCCTCCGATCGCAAGCTCGAGCCAGGCGAGGTGAAGATGTGGGGGGGAACCCCCAAGGACGTGACCAAGGTGGTGTTCACCGGAGCCCAGCGCACGGTCACGCTCGAGCAGAAGACCGACGACGCGGGCGTCTATTACGTGGGCCTCGAGGAGGCCGGCGCGCAGCCGCTCAAGGAGACGCCCGACGCTGGCGACGATCACGCCCACAACCCGCACGAGCCCAAGCCGGAGCCGGTGGATCCCGGCAAGTTCGTGTCGGTGAGCGTCGCCGAGGGGGTGATCAACAAGCTCGCCCCGCTCATCGCGCAGCGGCGCATCGGTGAGGTGACGGACGCGCAGCTCGAGGAGTATGGGCTCAAGGAGCCCAAGGGCACCCTCACGGTAGTGGTGGGCGGCAAGACCCAAGAGCTCGTCATCGGGGGACAGACCCCGAGCCGCGGCCAGACCTACGTGCGCTGGAACGCCGACAACCTCGTGTACGTGATCGACGCGGCCATCACGCGCGATCTCGAGAGCGGCAAGGGCCGGCTCTCGGAGCGACAGCAGCACAGCTGGAAGATGACGGAGGCCGACAAGACGGTCATCACGGCGCTCGAGCATCGGTACGAGATCGTGCAGAGCGGGACGGCGGGTCGGCGCTTCTGGGCCCGCCCCGACACGCCGGACGCACCGGACGAGACCGCGCAGAATTGGCTGAAGAAGGCCGAGCGGTTGCGGCCGCTCAAGTTCGTGGAGGCCCTGCCCGCCGGCGCCGAGCTCATCTTGCGGGTGGAGTTCTCGACGAAGAGCAAGACGCTCGGCTTCCTCGAGCTCCACACGCACAAGGCGGAAGGCGAGAAGCGCGAGTGGTTCATCGTCACCGAGAACCTGCGCATGCCCGCCACCGTGACCGCATCGGTGGCGGACCAGGTGCGGGACGACCTCGACTCGCTCTTCCCCGGTGCGGGCTTCAGCGAGCAGCACAAGGACGAGGAGCCGCCGACGAAGGACAAGCCCGAGCCCGGCGAGGACGGCGACGGGCACGGTCACGGTCACGGGGGTGGCGACGAGCCGGGAGGAGCGCCCGAGGCGCCGCAGGACGGGCCCGGAGACGCCCCGAAGGACGCCCCGAAGGACGCCCCGAAGGACGCCCCGAAGGACGCCCCGAAGGACGCCCCGCCCAAGGGTCCGGACGCTCCGAAGGGGGCCCCGCCCAAGGCCCCCAAGGCGCCCTGACTCGGCGTGTTCGCTTCCGGGAAGGCGATCTATCTCGCGACGCGCAAGCGTCACGATCAGATCTTCAACACGTACTTCATGCGCCCCATCGCGGGGATGGCGGTGGCCCTCCTCGCGCGCACGTCGCTCACGCCCAACCAGCTCACCATCCTCAGCCAGCTCTTGTTCGCCGCGGCCGCGGCCGTGTTCATCGTGGTGGTCGCACCGCACGGAGCCTGGCTGGGGGTGATCGTGCTCGAGCTCAGCTACCTGTTCGACTGCTGCGACGGCATGCTCGCCAGGCACAAGAAGATCGCGAGTCGTGAGGGGCACCTGTTCGACTTCTTCACCGATGAGAGCAAGGCGCTGATGCTCGTCGGGGCCCTCGCGATACGGCTCTGGCGCACCGGCGGCTATGGCCTCGACGCGAGCTGGTGGTCGTTGGGGGATGCGCGCTTTCTTCTCGCAGGGGTGGCGGCCACCTTCATCGTGGCGTCGGGGACGTCGCTCACCAACTTCGTGCGGCGCCCCGAGATCAGCGGCAAGGAGACGCCCATCGAGGCCCACTACGAGACCGAGGTGGCGCGGACGCCGACAGGGCTGGTGGCGCGGGGGGCGGGTCTCGTGATGACCTTCCTCCGCTTCCTGAACCACTACCCGAGCCACATCTGGGTGTTCGCGGCCCTCGGGCGCCTCGATCTGTTCTTCTGGGTGTACGCGAGCATCAACGGCCTCTATCTGGCGCGGGGGTGGCTCGGGCTGCTCCTGCGCTTCGGACGGAGTTGAGACTTGGCCCACCACCGCGACTCGTGCCACAGGACCTGGCTGTGAGGATGGTCCCGACGGTCGTCGGCGCGACCGCCGCGTGCGTGCTCGCGCTGGGAAGCTTCGGCTGCACGAGAGGCGACGAGCCCACGCTCTCCCACGCGTCGGCGGCGCAGACGGAGCTCGAGGGGAGCGTCGAGCCGCCGACGCCGTCCGCGGCCGAGGTGGTCGCTTCCGCGTCGGCCGAGCCGGAGGTGCCGCCGCCCGGCACGCCGGTGGTCGATCTCGCCGGGATCACGACGCTGCCCGCGCCCCTTCGCGAGGGCCTGCCGCGGCTCGGCGTCGTCTCGTGGGTGACGCGGGTGCACGCGAGCAGCGATCGCGAGGGGAAGGTGATCGGCTTCCTGCGCGCGGGGGCGGTGGTGGAGGCCGCCGGCACCACGAACACGCCGGCCACCAAGGGCTGTGACAAGGGCTGGCGCAACATCGCCCCCGCCGGCTTCGTGTGTATGGACGACATGACCGAGGATCTCGGCCACCCGATCCTGCGCGCCATCACTCGGGGGCCCGATCTGGCCCATCGTCTGCCGTACATGTACGGCACGGTGACGCGGGGCGGCCCGGTCTACGCCAAGATCCCCACCGCCGAGGAGCTGAAGAAGCACGAGCCGAACCTCGACGCTCACTACGACAAGTGGCGGAAGGACGACAAGAGCGGCGCGACCTACGGGCTCGACGTGTGGCTGCGCTACACGCCGGGGCGCGAGGTGCCGAAGGCGCTCGACGCGCTGAAGCAAAAGGTGACCGACGACGACCTCATCCCGTGGTTTCTCAAGAACGATGGACGGAGCCCCAACGTCTCGGGCCTGATCACGGCCAGCGACGCGGTGAAGATCGGCCAGGTCGATCGCCGCCAGGGCCGTGCGTTCATCGAGTCGTTCCTGCATGAAGGCCGTCGCTACAACGTTACGCCCGATCTCACGGTGATCCCCGCCGATCGCTTTCGCCCGATCCGGGGCTCCGACTTTCATGGTCTCTTCATGGACGAGACCGAGCTGAAGCCGCCGTTTGCGCTGATTCGACGGCCTGGGGCGAAGAAGTGGCTGTGGCAGGGCAAGGGCAAGAACCCGAAGGAAGGCGGGAGCGTGGAATACCGCTCGGCGCTGTCGCTCACCGGCAAACAGCAGCTTCACAAGGGCGTGCTCTATTACGAGACGAGCGAGGGCTTCTACGTGGACGCCCGCAACGCGAGCCGCGTGGATCCGGCCAAGCGCTGGCCCAAGTGGGCTCAGCAGGGCGGCAAGTGGATCGACGTCCGCCTCACGAGCCAGGTGCTCGTGGCCTATGAGGGGCAGAAGATGGTGTTCGTGACGCTCATCTCGAGCGGCGAGGCCGGCCTCGAGGTGGACAAGGAGACGGCCACCAAGCCCGGCATCTACCGCATCCACACCAAGCACGTCTCGATCACGATGGACTCCGACGTCGTCGGCGAGGAGTTCGAGCTCCGCGACGTGCCCTACGTCCAGTACTACGAGGGGGGCTACGCGCTCCACGGGGCCTACTGGCACGACAGCTTCGGGCAACCCAAGAGCCACGGTTGCATCAACCTCGCCCCCGAGGACGCGCGCCGCCTCTTCCACTGGACCGATCCTCCGGTGCCGGTGGGTTGGCACGGCGCGAGCAAGGCGCTCACCGGGACGATCGTCTTCATCCATCCGTAGCGCAGCGAGCGGCTGCTGCCACGACGCGCGCGCCGAGCGGAGCGCGCTCAGGAGCGGCCGACGCCGAGATAGCGCAGGCCGTTCTCGCGCAGCTCCTCGCGATCCCACACGTTGCGGCCGTCGAGGAGGAGCTTGCCGCGCATGAGGCTCGCGATCCGCTGGAAGTCGGGCCGGCGGTACTGGTGCCACTCGGTGACGAGGACCAGCGCGTCGGCCCCGTCACAGGCGTCGTACATCGCGTCGACGAAGGTCACCCGGTCACCGTAGTGATTGCGAGCCCGGCGCAGCGCCTGGGGATCGTGGGCCCGCACGGCGGCGCCCTGATCGAGCACGGCGTCGATGAGCGCGATGGCCGGCGCCTGGCCGATGTCGTTGGTGCGAGGCTTGAACGCGAGGCCCCACACCGCGATGGTCTTGCCCTCGAGGTCTCCGAGCTCCTTCGTGAGGAGGCTCGCGAGCACGCCCTTCTGGCGCTGGTTGGCGGCGTGGGTGGCGGCCACCACCGACAGCTCTCGGCTCGCGTGGCGCGCGGTGTTGAGCAAGAGGGCGATGTCGTTCTGGAAGTCGGTGCCGCCGAAGCCGGGCCCCACGAAGAGCGATTTGGGGCCGATGCGCGGATCGGCGCCGATGATCCCGCGCACCTGCTCGATGTCGGCCCCAACCTCACCCGCGAGCATGGCGAGCTCGTTCATGAACGAGATGCGTGACGCCAAGAGCGCGCTGGCCGCGTACTTGGAGAGCTCGGCGGTGCGCACGTCGACCACGAGGATGCGGTCGCGGGTGCGTACGAACGGGGCATAGAGGCGGCGCAACACCTCGCTAGCCCTGGCGTCGCCGGTGCCGATCACCACCCGCGCCGGCTTCATGAAGTCGTTGAGGGCGTCGCCCTCCTTGAGGAAGGCCGGGTTGGCGGCCATCCCGAACGGTACCGAGCCGTGGGCCCCGATGCGCACGCCGAGGCGATCGATGGTGCCCACGGGCACCGTGCTCTTGGTCGCGATCACCTTGTAGCTGTCGAGCGACCTGCCGATGCGGTCGGCCACCCCGAACAGCTCGCTCAGATCGGCCTCGCCGTCGGCCCCGACCGGGATGCGCACGGCGATGATCACCACCTCGGCGCGGCGCACCGCGCCCTCGAGGTCGGTGGTGAACGACAGGCGGCCCTCGCCGATGTTGGCGGCCATCATGGCCGACAAGCCCGGCTCGAACACGTCGGGCGCGCCCGCGGAGAGCTGCTCCACGACGGCCGCGTCGAAGCCTATGCATTCGACGTCATTGCCGAAATCGCTGAGCCCAGCGCTGGCGACGAGCCCCAGCCGACCGGTGCCGATGACCGCAATCCGCATGACGTTCAGTCTTACTGGATGAGGCCTAGCGCGGCGAACAGAAACAGTGTGGTTGCCACCCGCGGTTCGTGTTACCGGCTGCGCCGAAGACCATGTCAGAAGGAACCATCACCCAGGTCCTGGGCCCGGTCGTGGACATCGAGTTCCCACCCGGTAAGCTGCCCAAAATCTACGACGCGCTCACCATGAGCAACCCCTCCATCTCGGACCAGCCGGACAACCTGGTGCTCGAGGTGGCGACCCATCTCGGCGAGGCGAGCGTCCGCGCGGTCGCCATGGACACCACCGACGGTCTGGTTCGTGGCATGACGGTGCGCTCCACCGGAGCCCCCATCCAGATGCCCATCGGCCCCGAGGTGCTGGGGCGTATCCTCAACGTCGTCGGACAGCCGGTGGACGAGCGCGGTCCAGTCAACGCGGCGCGCACCGCCCCCATCCACCGCGAGCCGCCCTCGTTCGTCGATCAGTCCTCGAAGGTGGAGATCTTCGAGACCGGCATCAAGGTCGTCGACCTCCTCGCTCCGTACCGCAAGGGCGGCAAGATCGGCCTGTTCGGTGGCGCCGGGGTGGGCAAGACCGTGGTCATCATGGAGCTCATCAACAACATCGCCAAGGCGCACGGCGGCGTGTCGTGCTTCGCGGGCGTGGGTGAGCGCACGCGTGAGGGCAACGACCTCTGGCTCGAGATGCAGGAGTCGAAGCTGGAGGACGGGAGCCCCGTGCTTTCGAAAACGGCACTGATTTATGGCCAGATGAACGAGCCGCCGGGAGCCCGCGCGCGCGTGGCGCTCTCCGCGCTCACCTGCGCCGAGTACTTCCGCGACGAAGAGGGGCAGGACGTGCTCCTGTTCGTCGACAACATCTTCCGCTTCACGCAGGCCGGCTCCGAGGTGTCGGCGTTGCTCGGCCGCATCCCGAGCGCGGTGGGTTACCAGCCCACCCTGGCCACCGAGATGGGCGAGCTCCAGGAGCGCATCACGTCGACGACCAAGGGCTCGATCACGAGCGTGCAGGCGATCTACGTGCCCGCCGACGACCTCACCGACCCGGCGCCCGCGACGACCTTCGCGCATCTCGACGCGACGACGGTGCTCTCGCGCCAGCTCTCCGCCAAGGGCATCTACCCGGCGGTGGATCCGCTCGACTCCACCTCCACCATGCTCGACCCGGGCATCGTGGGCGAGCGGCACTATCGCGTCGCGCGCGGCGTGCAGCAGACGCTGCAGAAGTACAAGGACCTGCAGGACATCATCGCCATCCTCGGCATGGACGAGCTCAGCGAGGACGACAAGCTCGTCGTCGAGCGGGCGCGCAAGATCGAGAAGTTTCTGTCGCAGCCGTTCTTCGTCGCCACTCAGTTCACCGGCTTCCCCGGCAAGTACGTTCCCCTCAAGGACACCATCGACGGCTTCGAGGAGCTGCTCGAGGGCAAGCTCGATCACATCAACGAGGTCGACTTCTACATGAAGGGCGGCGTCGATGAGGTGAAGGAGGCGGCGGAGGCCGGCTGAGCATGGCGAGCGACTCGCTCGAGCTGGAGATCGTCACCCCCCGCGGGGTGGTGCTGAAGGAGCGGGTCACCGAGCTGGTGGCCCCCGGCAGCAAAGGGGAGTTCGGCATCTTGCCGGGGCACCTCCCGATGCTCGCGAGCCTTCAGGTGGGCCTGTTGCGCTATCGCAAGGGCAAGGACATGATCGACGTGGCGGTGGGCAACGGCTTCGCCGAGATCCTCTACGACAAGGCGATCGTGCTCACCGAGCGGTTCACCACCCGCGCCGAGGCCAAAGAGAACGTGCTCGAGGTGCGTGAGCAGCTCAAGAAGGTGGATGCCAAGCTCGAGCGGTGGGAGGGCGACCTCGAAGCACCCGAGCGCCTCGAGCTCATCGCGGAGGAGCAGTGGCTCGCCGCCAAGCTCGAGCTCATCGGCGATCCGCCGCCCCCGCGCGTGTTGGACCGCGGGCCGCTGCCCGATTTCAGCGACATCCTGCCCAATTTCGAGAAAGAGAACGACGACGCCTGAGGGAAGCGGGTGATCTCCGACGAGACGATCGCGGCGGTCAAAGAGCGGAGCGACATCGTCGCGCTCATTGCCGACAACGTGAAGCTCCAGCGCCGCGGTCGGAGCTTCTGGGGGCTGTGCCCGTTCCACAAGGAGAAGAGCCCGAGCTTCTCCGTCAACCCGGAGCGCAACTGGTTTCACTGCTTCGGTTGCGGCAAGCACGGGGGACCGCTCGACTACCTGATGGAGCTCGAGGGCCTGCCGTTCCCCGAGGCGGTGCGCGCGCTCGCGGAGCGCTTCGGCGTGGAGGTGAAGACCACCGGCTCTGCCGCCGACGAGGAGGTCGCGCGCCGGCGTCGCCGCGACAAGGAAGACCTCTTCGCGGTGATGGCGGCGGTGGCCGTGTTCTTCGAGCGCATGCTCGAGCTGCACCCGCTGCGCTCGCTGGCCCACGCCGAGCTCGGGCGCCGTGGTCTCGCCCTCGGGGCGAGCGCCGCCACCGACGAGGCCCTCGCGTCATTTCACATCGGCTACGCGCCCTACGGCTGGGACGGCTTGGCTCGTTACCTCGGGGAGCAAGGGATCAGCGTGACCGCGGCCGAGAAGCTCGGGCTGGTGGTGCCGCGCAAGAGCGGGGAGGGGCACTACGACGTGTTCCGCCACCGGCTCATGTTCGCGGTGGTCGACAAGTCGGGGCGGATCGTGGCCTTCAGCGGACGCGCGCTCGACGAGCCCCCCGAGGAGCTCTTGCGGAGGCTCGAGATCGCGCCGATGTCGCGCCCCCGCGCCGACGAGCCGGTGCGACCGCCACCGAAGTACATCAACAGCCCCGAGTCGCCGATCTACGTGAAGGGCGACACCGTGTTCGGGCTCTTTCAGGCGCGCCACGCGATCCGAGAGGCCCAGGAGGCGGTGCTCGTGGAGGGCAACTTCGACGTGCTGTCCCTGCACGCCCGCGGCTTCTCGCGGGTGGTCGCGCCCCTCGGTACGGCGTTCACGGCGGCCCAGGCCAAGCTCATCAAGCGCTACGCGGCGAACCTGGTGGTGCTCTTCGACGGCGACGCGGCGGGGAGGAAGGCGGCCAGCGCGGTGCGCGCGCCAGCCAAGGAGGCGGGCCTGCACGTGCGCGTGGGGCGGCTGCCGGCAGGGGTCGATCCCGACGACTACAGCCGCGAGAAGGGGATCGAGGCGATCGCTCGGGTGGTGTCGGGGGCCACCGGCATGCTCGAGTATCTCATCGAGGAGACCCTCGGGGACGACGCGGTGCGCGGCTCCTGGTCGCCCGAGGAGGCCCACGCGCGGATTAAGCAAGTTGCCGACTTCATTGCCGATGAGGACGATCCCAACCTCCGCAACATGGCGCAGACGTACGCCGACAAGATCGCGTCGAAGGTGCGCTTCGCGAACACCTCGCCCGCCAACCTGCGTGAGCTGGGGCGCATGGTGCGCGAGGCCGCGAGCGGCGGGGCGGCGCCGGCAGAGCGCCGCGGCCACAGCCTCGGACCGGACCGCAAGCTGGTGGGGATGAGCGGCGAGGTCCGTCATGGCGACATGGCCATCGAGCTCAGCGTCGTGGGCGCGCTCTTCGACTTCCCCGAGCTCCTCGACGACCCGGAGCTCGACGCGGCGCTCGGCGAGCTGTCGGGCGACGCGGCGCTCGCGGTGGCGGCCCTGCGGCAAGAATGGGACCGAAAAAAGGCGCTTTCTGGCCCAGAATTACTTGATTTATTGCCAAGAGCGATCCATCCATTCGCAACTGGCCGGCTTGCCTCCCCGCGTTTTTCAACGGTGGCTGAGGCTCGCACGGAGCTTACTGAAAATGCTGAGAAACTTCGGTGGCGCGCCTTCGATACCGACAAGGCGGTCAAAGTCCAAGAGCTTGCCCGCGCGCAGGGTCTCGGTGATACCGACGCAGAGGATGAATTGTTGCGCGAGCTAGCCCGCGCAGCGAAAGAGAAGAGGCGTCTCACCTGAGACGGCACCGGAACTCACCTGACATGGCGCCCCTGGCGTCACCGACCGCACTTCAGGACGTGCGGTCTCAGCTACTTGTTTCGCTGGATGGAGTGTGAAGATGGCGACCAAGGCCACAAAGGCTTCCACGAAGAAGACGTCGACCAAGCGCCCGGCTGCGCGACCGTCGACCAAGAAGGCAGCGACCAAGTCGCGAGGAGCAGCCAGCAAGAAGGCCACCAAGGAGGCGCCAAAGAAGAAGACCGATGACGGCGCGGCGAAGAAGCCGCCCAAGTCGACGGCGGCGGCCACGGCGGGTTCCGTGCGGGGGCAGGCGTCGGCGCGAGGCTCGAGAGGCTCGTCCTTCGGGCGCTCTTCCCGGGGTGCCGCGTCGAGTCGCTCGTCGAGCGGCTACGGCTCCAACGGCAGCGGCGCGCATCCGTCGTCCTCTTCGGGAGGCGTGCCGCCGGCCCCGCAGAGCAGCTCGGATGTCGCGGCGACGATGCGCGATCGGATCGGCAACAGCGACTCCGACATCCCGCCGAGCAGCAGCTCACCGCGGCGGTCGAGCCGTGGGGGCGATCGGCTCCAGTCGCTCTTCGAGCAGGGGAAGTCGAAGGGCTATCTCACCTTCGACGAGGTCAACGACGCCATCCCCTCCGACATGGCTCCCGATCAGATCGACGACGTGGTCGGCGCGCTGACCGCGGAGGACATTCAGATCGTCGATGGCGCCACCCAGGTGAAGATCCAGCCGAGCCGCATCGCACAGGAGGAGCCGAAGAAGCTCTCCGTGCAGGGCTCGCGCGGGGCGAGCGCGGAGGACGTCGACTACTACTCCAAGAGCAACGATCCGGTGCGCATGTACTTGCGGAAGATGGGGAGCGTCTCGCTCCTCACCCGCGAGGGCGAGGTGGAGATCGCCAAGCGCATCGAGGTGGGCGAGCTCGCCGTGAACTCGGCGATCCTCGACTCTCCCATCGCCGTGCGCGAGATCATCGACATCGGCGAGAAGCTCCGCAAGCACAAGATCCGCGTCAAGGACCTCATCCGTGACGCCGAGGCCGAGGACCAGGAGTTCGACGAGGAAGAGGCGGACCGCCGCATCATCCGGCTGGTCGACAAGGTGCGGCGCTACGAGCGCAAGCGGCAGCAGATCATCGAGGAGAAGCGCAAGAACGCCGACGAGGCGGTCAAGGCGGTAGCGCTCGAGATGCTCGCCACTCTCGAAGAGATGCGCCTGAACAAGAAGACGGTCGACCGGATCGTCCAGGTGCTCAAGCGCGAGATCTCGCGGGTGATGAAGGCGGAGGCTCCGATCAAGGAGTACATGAAGAACGCCGACGTCGACGCCGCCGGGCTCAAGTCGCTCATCGGCAAGACCAAGGGCAATCGGCACGCGGAGGCTCGGCTCGCCAAGAAGATCGGCGCCAACCGGGGCGATCTCGACGATATCGAGGAGAAGTGCCGCGAGACGCTCAAGGAGCTGAAGGCGATCGAGGAGGAGCTGGCCATCCCGCTCACCCGGCTGCGCTCGAGCTACGACGCCATCCTCAACGGCGAGCGCATGGCAGAGAAGGCGAAGGCCGAGCTCGTGGAGGCCAACCTCCGCCTCGTCGTGTCGATCGCCAAGAAGTACACGAACCGAGGGTTGCAGTTCTTGGACCTGATCCAGGAGGGCAACATCGGCCTCATGAAGGCCGTCGACAAGTTCGAGTACAAGCGCGGCTACAAGTTCTCGACCTACGCCACGTGGTGGATCCGCCAGGCCATCACGCGCTCGATCGCCGACCAGGCGCGCACCATCCGCATCCCGGTGCACATGATCGAGACGATCAACAAGCTCA
>CAYOAL010000106.1:0-36667 GCA_964401935.1 uncultured Polyangiaceae bacterium | reverse complement strand
GTTCCGCTGGGATCGAAGGCGGTGTCCGGGGCGACGGCGTCAGCGACGAGCGCGCCGCGTTGGGAGCTGAAGTAGAGCCGCGTTCCGCTGGGATCGAAGGCGGTGTCCGGGGCGACGGCGTCAGCGACGAGCGCGCCGCGGTGGGAGCTGAAGTAGAGCCGGGTTCCGCTGGGATCGAAGGCGAACAACACCGCCGAGCTCGGCACCATGGTGCCCGTGATGTCGGAGCCGTCGGATCTGCGCGTCAGCCGACGAAGGGGCCGCTGATCTCGTAGGTGACGCCGTCGCGCCCGAGGCGCTCGCCGGACGCGCCGCGCTGAGAGCTGAAGTAGAGGCGCGTTCCGCTGGGATCGAAGGCGGGGCCCGTGATCTCGGAGCCGTCGTGTCCGACGACTTGCACGAGGGGGACGAGGGCTCCGCTCTTCGTGAGCGCGACGAGCTGCATGTCGCCACCGTCTTCGGCGATGATGAGCTCGCCGCTCGCGCTCACGATGAGGTTGTCGACGCCGGTGAGCGACGGATCGGTGGCCGTCTTTGCGTCGTAGACGATGCTCAGCGTCTGCGCTGCGACGTCGAGCGCCCATACGCGGTTGTCGCCCTTGGTGGTGAAGTACACGTGGTGCTCGTGCCACCAGATCCCTTCGCCACCGTCGAACCGTGTCGCGTCGGCGGCCTGGCGGCGCGTGGCGGCGCGCTCGGCGCGTGGATCGGAGACGGGGACCCAGGTGACGGCGCCCTCCCGGCCCGAGGTGACCCGCAGCGCGTGGAGGCTCCCGGCTGCGAGATCGAGGCGCGCGCCGCTGCGAGCGTCGGGGGTGAAGCGGTAAAGGCGACCGTCGCGGACGTCTTCGGTGAGGTAGAGCTGGCCGCGTACCGGATCGACGGTCACCGCCTCGTGCTCGAACACGCCGAGGGCAGGGCGCACGATGGCGGGCTCGTGGCCGAGGGGGTCGCACTCCCACACGCGCCCGCGCTCGTGCTCTTCGCACGAGAGCCAGGTGCCCCACGGCGTGGGGCCGCCGGCGCAGTTCACCGCCGTGCCTTCCAGGATGGGATAGGCAGCGACGAGGTCGCCGCTCGCGTCGAACCGCAGCGCGCTCGCGCCCCCGTTCGCGGGGGCCTCGGAGTTGGACACGTAGACGAAGCCGCCGTCGGGCAGCGGGAAGGTGGCGCCGCCATCGGGCGCGGTGTGCCAACGGAAGCCGGTGCCGGCGACGAGCTCCGAGGAGCGCGCGACGACGCGCCCTTTGAACCCGCGCGGGAGCCGCAAGCCGAGCGCGTCGGGAGCCTGGAGAGGGCCGACGTGCGGGATGTGGCTCTCGAGCGTAGCCGCCTTGTCGGCGGCCACCCCGAGTGGAGGTTGCGGCAGGCGGGGCACACGCTCGATCGCCGCCTCGGGACGGCAGCGGAGCAGCGAACCGCCCGCCACCACCAGGCCGAGGGACAGGAAGCCATCGCGCAACAGGGCGCGGCGCGTCGTTCTCATGCCTCCCATGCGGTCGTCTCCCTCGAAGGGTACTTCAGCGCCGACGGCGCGGCCACGCCGCGCGCCCAACCGTCACCGAACGGTCACGCGCCAGCGTCGCGAGCGGTTGCGTCGCGCAGCGGCTGCGCATTGGGCTCGCAGTCGAGCTCGCGCGCCGCGCGTCTCGAGGGATGTGATAGCCATGGAGCGATGGGTGGTCCGAGGCTCTGGTTGCCCTTGTCGCTGGCGCTCTGGGGCGGCGCCTTGGGCGACGGCTGCGCGGCAGGGGATGCGGAGGAGACATCGGCGGAGGAGTGCACCGTGGGCGCCGAAGGGTGCGACTGCACCTTGGGCGGTGGGTGCGATCCGGGCCTTTTGTGCTTGAGCGGATTCTGCGTCGATCCGGGGGGCGCCGGCGGGGCCTCGGGCACAACGAGCGCGTCGACGGGGACCGCGGCGGCGGGAGGTTCGTTGAGCGTGGGCAGCGGTCCGAGCACGTCGAGCGGTCCGAGCACGTCGAGCGGCCCGAGCGCGAGCTCCTCGTCGTCCACCACGCTGGCCGCCGCCGCCACCACCGCCACCGGCAACAACTGCCCCCTGGCGCCGCCCACCAACGTGGTGGGTTGCGCGGCCTGCAGCTTCGAGTGCGTTCCGTGGGACGTCACCTGGGCTCCGGTCGCCGGCGCGACGCACTACCAGGTGGAGTACCAGTGCAGCTTCATCCTCTACCAGTCGCCGACCATCCCTGACACCGACGCGGAGCTCTGTATGGAAGTGGGCATGTGCATGCACTGCCCCAACACCGTGAGCGGCGTATGGGTGAAGGCCTGCGACAGCACGTGCTGCTCGGACGGGGCCCCGGTGGACCTCAACGAGATCCCGCTCTCGTGCGCGAGCGACTGTTGCCTTTGACGAGCGTTTGATGGCTATTCGATGGCCTTGGACGGCGACGTGTCGCGGGCCGCGTCCGCCGACGGGCCGCCTCCTCAGCGCGAGGAGGGGAGCGGCGCGAACGGATCCGCTGCGGTGACCGTCGTGGCGAGGTGCACCGCGTCATAGCCGAACTTGGTGCGCACCGAGTCGATGGCGCGGCACCTCGCTTGGGGAGGGGCGAAGAGCTCGAGCTGGGCGCCGGGCCTCCCGAGGTTGGAGAGGGCGACTCCCAGCAAGCGGATGGGGAGCGCGCCGCTCCGGGCCTCGCGGTAGAGCTCGAGGGCGACGCGGTGGATCTCGAGATCGGAGCTCGTCGCGTTCACGGTGCGCGAGCGCGAGACGGTGTCGAAGCTCGTGTAGCGCAGCTTGAGGGTGATGGTTCGTGCCACCACGCCGCGTTTGCGCGCCCGCCACGCGACACGCTCGCACAGACCGGAGAGGATGGCCTCGCTCTCGCCCGGCTGGCGCTCGCTGAAAGTGCGCTCGTTGGAGATGCTGCCCACGAGCTCACCGTCGGGGTCGTGCTCGCGAAACGCGGGGCGCTCGCGCCCGAGCTCGCTCTGCCCGACGCCGCGCGCCGCGAGCCGGATCGCCTCGGTGCTCGCGCCAAAGATCGGCCGCAAGAGCGCGGCGGGGGCCGCCACGAGCTCGCCGAGCCGGTGGATCCCGGCTCGCTGGAGCTTCTGCTCGCTCACGGGCCCGATGCCGGGGAGCTTGCGCACGGACAGTGGCGCGAGCGTCTTGGCCTCGGCCCCCGACGGCACCAACAAGACGCCAGCGGGCTTGGCGAGGCCGCTCGCCACCTTGGCGAGCGACTTGCTCGTGGCGATGCCGGCGCTGCTCGGGAGGCCCAGCTCGTCGCGGATCGCCCGCGTCATCTCGGTGACGACCCGCCGGATCGTCTCGTCGTCGTCGGCGTCGTGGGGGGCGCGATAGAGCCGCTCGCAGCCGTGAAAATCGATGTAGTGCTCGTCGATGCTCGCGGCGCGGACCACCGGGCTGAAGCGCTCGACGATGGCGCGCGCGCGCGCCGAGTAGTCGCTGTACGCCTCGTGCCGACCGGGCAGGAAGACCGCTTGCGGGGCGAGCTGCGTGGCCTCGAGGATCGACATGCCCGAACGCACGCCGAACGCACGCACCTCGTAGCTCGCGGCGGTGACCACGCCGCCGCCCCCGCGGCGTCCGCCGACCACCACCGGCTTGCCCTCGAGCGCTGGATTGATGAGGCGCTCGACGGAGACGAAGAAGGTGTCGAGATCGAGACAACAGATGCGAGGACGCAGCATCGGAGACCTCCACGGGAAGGGCGCGCGAGCACAGTGTACTGTACTTGCGTTCAGTATTCCATGGCTCGCTTGCGCGCCGCGATCCGGGGTGAGCGTTGACAGGAGCGTCGCGGCTGAGGTGTGTTGAAGGGATGCGTCGACTCGCGGTGGTGCTGATCGGTCTCTCGTTGTTCGGTGGAAAGTGCAGGGGGCCGAGGCCACCACGGGCCGAAGCGGTGGATGCGGTGGAGGAGGCCTTCGTGACCGTCGACGTGGTGGCGTCGCTCGCGACGGTCGCGTGGGTCGACGTCGAGATCGACATCGCGGTGGACGACCCGGCGATCGTCCAGGCCACGGCCGTGGTGCGGTTCTCCGAGGGAGCATCGGGCATCGAGGCCACCACCGTCATCGGGCCCCAGCGCTATGCGTTTCGCATGACCGCCGAGGGAGAGGCGATCCCCGTGCCCGAGGCGCTCACCGAAGCGCGGTAGGTGTCCGCGCCGGCCACGTGCACGGCAGGGAGTCAGTCGTCGTGAGGCGGCTCGGAGGGGGCCTCGAAGGGCAGGGCGGGGCGCGCTCTTTGGAGAGGCTCGAACGCCGTCACCTCGTCATCGACGAAGGCCTCGAGCTGCGGGCGCTCCGTGGCCGCCGCCTCCTCGCGCCGCTTGGGCGACACGAACGGCAGCGGCTTGGGGAGGTGCTTGAGCGGCTCCAGCTTCATCGTGCCCTCGAGGGGGTCGCCATCGTCCGCGGTGGGAGGATCGGTCACGTTGCCGTCGGGGTGGAACGGGAGCACGTCGGTGCCCGAGCGGTGTGCGCGCAGGGCCATCGTGTGTTGCTCCGGCTCGGTCAGCTCGTCGACCACCTCCGGCGCCGGCGCGGCGGCCGGGATCAAGCTCTCGGCGGCACGGCGCCGCGGCTGGTGAGGACACAACGTCGTGGGGTCGTCGGGGTTGGGCCAGCGGAGCACCCCCCGTGCGTCGGCGACGCCGACGAGCACCGTGAGCTCGCCCATCTGCGAGAGCTCGACGGGGGCGACGACGCGATAGAACAGCGTGGCCTGCTGACGGTTCGAATCGAGCACCAATCGATCGGGGGTGAGTCGAAGCTCCTCCATCACGCGCCAGTCGGCGTCCATGAGGCGCGCCATCACCCGCAGCCCGGGCAGCTGGGTGAGGATTCGAGGCAACACCGGGTGAAGGCCGTCGAGACCGATCCACTCGTCGCCGATCAGCTCGGGGAGCCACTGATCGCTGGGTGCGGCCTGGAAGTACAGGCCGTCGAACCGAGCGGGGAGCTCTTGCGGCTCGAAGCCCAGGGGCGGTGCGTGGGCGCCGAGGCGCTGTCTGCGCTCGCGCCAGGTGGGGGAGATCGGCCCAAACCCGGCGGGGCGTTCCCCGTTCTGGGGGTCGATCACGTTGGGCGGCTCACGGCGCGGATCCACGCCCACCGGGTTGTCCACCCCGAGCAGGGCGCGCTCCCAGGTGAGCGGCATGCTGCGAAACGGGCTGGCCACCTCGCCATGGCGCGCTCGAGGCCCGTGCACCTCGACGTGCTTGCGGAAGACGATGTCGTGGCGGGCGAGCGACACCTGCACCGCCATCGAGCCGGTGGAGTGGCTCCCTGGCACCCAGGCCGAGCCGAGGAGGAGCAGCTCTGGATGCGGCAGGTAGGGAGGCAGCTCGCCGGCGACCTCGAGGCTGCGCTCGAGCGACCCCCCGTGGTGCCGGTCTTCCACCACGAAGGGGCCGGCCTGGCGCGGTGTGCAGGGGCCGTCGTTCACCCACGCGAGCTCGAGCTTCGCGGCGAGCGTCACGAAGCTGCCACGCTCGGGCTCGCTCCACGCGAGGGTGTCGGCGACGAGCGGCAGCGCCGCGTGGACCGTCGGGGGCGTGTACGTCTTGGGGATCACGCGTCTCGCTCTCGAACCGACCCTAGCACGCACCGACCCCGGTCCGGGTGCCCGCCAGCGCTCCGCGCGGCCCAGCCGGTCGGGAACGGCGAAGAGGTCGCTTGCAGACCGCTCGGGGGGCTGCTTTGCTAAGCCGTGCGTTCGGTGCTCGGGGGATTTCCACAGCTTCTCGCCTTCGCGCTCGTCGTGGGGATCGCCTCGCCGGCGTGGGGCCAGGTGATCGAAGATCCCGAGCCGGAGCTGATGGCGGCAGACGTCGAGGCGCTGATGCAGGCGCTCGACGACGAGCTCGCGGCGCTCGACACTGGCGACTGCGCCGTGGCGTGCAAGGCGCTCGAGTCGATGATCCGCAGCGCCGACCGCGTGTGTCAGCTCGATCCGGGCCCGCCCTGCGAGAAGGCGCGTGCGAAGGTGGAGGCGGCGCGGCGCAAGGTGCGGGACGCCTGCCCCGACTGTATGGCGGCGGCCGGCGCGGCGACCAAGCCGCCGGAGCCCACCCCCGCGCCAGGGACGAAGCGCGTGGATCCCGTCACGCAGGAGCTGCCGCGGGACGAGAGCGGCGACTCGTCCGCTGCATCGCCGCCCGCGGAGTCGGAGCGCGGAGGCTGCGCGACCTGCGAGCTCGGCAGCGCGCGCAGCCCGAAGAGCGCGCCGTGGGCGTGGCTCGCGGGAGCGCTCGTCGTGCTCGCGCGGCGGCGCCGCGCTCGCCCGGATCGCGCTTGAACCGCTCGCGCTCGAGGGGGGTCAGAGCGACTCGAGGAGCTCCCGTTCGATCGTCGAGGCGTCGCCGAGGAACACCGTCTGGAGCTTGCCGATGTGTTGCTTGGCGAAGGCGCGGACGTCCTCCGTCGTGACCGCTCGGATCGCGTCGGGCAAGGTGCGCGAGAGCTTGAAGTCGCCCCCGATGATGTCGCACAAGGCGAGCCACGAGGCCTGACCGTCCGTGGACTCGTTGCTCATCAGGTGCTCGGTGAGGAACACCGACTTCGAGCCGGTGAGCACCTTCTCGGGCACGAGCTCGGTCTGGAGCCGCCGCGCTTCGCCGAGCATCACCTCCATCGTCTCGGCGGCCTTCACCGCGGTGACGTAGAGGGCGCCCCGCGTGACGTCGCCGCCCCAGCTGAAGCGCGCGGCGGGCGCGTAGGAGAGGTTGCGCTTGGTGCGCACCTCCTCGAAGAGCCGACTGTGGAGCACGCGCATGGCGAGGATCGCGGCGGGGAAGTCGGGATCGCTCCAGCGGGGGCCGATGAAGCTCGCCTCGATGTAGTTGGTAGGGAGCTCGGCCGAGGTCAGCGTGGCCTTGGGGGCGGAGAAGGAAGGGGGCGCGATCGGGGTGTGGGCGTAGCTCCCGCGCGGCAGCTTCGCGAGGGTGTCTCGCACGAGCTCGCGGACCGTGTCGGCCTCGACGTTGCCGGCCACGACCAGCTGGAGGCGGCTCGTCTGGCGCAACCCGTCGAGGTGAGCGCGCACGCTCTCGGCGGTGGCCGTCCCCACGGAGGCCTCCGTCCCATCGGACAGGTGCTCGTAGGGGTGGCCAGCGTAGACCGCCTCGTTCACGAGCAGGCTCAGGCGGCCGTCGGGCGTCTCGTCACGCCGCTTGATGCTCACGAGCATGCGCTGGCGGTGGAGCTCGATCTCGGTGTCGGGCATCGCCGGCGTCATGAACGCGTCCACGAGCATGCGGTAGGTGGGCGCGAAGTGCTCGGCGAGCGACTTGGCGGCCACGACGGAGTAGCCATGGTAGCTCGAGGCCCCGAGCTCGCTGCCGAGCTTGCTCAGCTGCTTGGAGAACGTGTCCTTGTCGGTGCTCACGGTGCCGCCGGTGACGGCGGTGCGGAGGGCGAGCGCCTCCACTCCGGCGTTCTTCTCGTTGCGGAAGCGGGCGCCGCCGAGCACGTAGAGCTGGGTCGAGACGAGCTCCGCGGAGGCGATGCGCTTGACGAGGATGCGAACACCGCCCTCGTACGCCACGGTGATGTCGCCAAAGACGATCGGGGCCGGATCCACCACCGGGGCCGGGGTGGGCGCGGGCACCGGGCCGGGCGCGGGGAGGGGAGCGGCGGCGGGGCAGCCGACGAGGACGAGGCAGGCCGCCCACAGCCACAGCGAGCGGCAAAGTGGGCTGCTCACTTGCCACCTCCTACGCCCGCGAGCTCCGCGAGGCGGGCGCTCGTCACGGTCTTGGTCATCTCCGGCGACGCCAGCGCGCCGAAGACGAAACGCTTCCCGGTGACGTAGTCGTGCACGAACTTGGTGGTCGCGGCCGGGGTCACCTTCTTCACGTTGTCGACGTAGCTCTCGTAGTAGTCCAGACCCGCCGAGGCCCACCAGAAGGTGATGACGTGCGCGAAGGAGCTCGGGCGCTCGCGCTCCTTGATCTTGTCGATGGCGAGGGTGTTCGCGGCGCTCGCGAGCTCCTCCTCGGTGACGTAGCCGGGCTCCGCCATGTGCGTGAGCTCGGCGAAGGCGGCGGCCACGCAGTCTTCGATCTTGTCGGGGGTGGCGCTGAACGAGAGGGTGATCGGCCCGACGTTGCGTTGGGTGTACCAGCTGAAGCCCGCGCCCACGCACTTCCCCGACTCGACGAGCGCCTTCTGAAAGCGCGAGGTGGGCTCGGCGAGGGCCACCGCGAACGCATCGGCGGCGTAGGTGGCCTCGAGCTCTCCGGCGACCGTGGAGGGGCCGTGCCACACCACCCTGCCCACGAAGGTCTTCACGTCTTTCTCCACCAGCACCACTTCGCTCTTCTTCAGCGCGGGGTGGCTCACCAGGGGGTGTTGCTTGAAGGGATCGGGCCCCTTCTTCCAGTTCTCGTAGAGGGTGTCGGCCTGCGCGAACACCTCCTCGGCCTTCACGTCGCCGGTGACCACGAGCACCGAGTTGTTGGGCAGGTAGTACCGCTGTTGGATCGTCCGCAGCATCTGTGGGGTGGCGCCGAGCACCGTCTCACGACTGCCGAGTGGATCTTTGCGGGTGGGGTGCTGGTACCAGACCTTCTTGTCGATCTCGCGGCCGAACCAGAAGAACGGGCTGGCTTCTGCGCGATCCATCTCGCCGGTGACCACCACCCGCTCCTTCTCGAGCTCCACCGCGTCGAACTTGGGCGTCATGATCGCGTCGCGCATGAACACCATGGCGTCGTCTTTGTGATCGCTGGTGGTGGTGAAGAAGTAGTTCACGCGCTCGGTGGAGGTGGTGCCGTTGAAGCGAATCCCCAGCTCTTGCACCCGGGCCATGTAGGCCTCCTGGCTCGAGAGGACGGCGTTCGCTTTGAAGAACATGTGCTCGTAGAGGTGCGAGAGCCCCCAGTACTTGGGGGGCTCGGTCATCGCGCCGTTCTTCACCGCCAGCTCGATGGTGACGAGGGGCAGGGCGTGACTCTCGGCCACCAACACCTCGAGCCCGTTGGGCGTCACGTGCTTCGCGATCGAGGGTTGGGCGGAGGCGGCGGGGGTGGAGAGCGTGCTCAGGCCGACTGCGAGCGCGGTGAGGAAGGAGGGTCGCTGCATGACCAAGACATAGAAGCGATGGACGGGAGGGGCAACGACGGGGTAGCCATGACCCATGAGATCGGGCAGGCCGTTGTGGGTCGTCGGCGCGGGGTGGCTCGCGTGGGTGGGGTGCTCGAGCGACGCAGCGACGACCCCGCCGCCGGCGCCAGCGCTCGATGACAACTGCGCACGGCTCGACGGGCTCGACGCGCTCCCTCGGCCGGCGTCGTACGTCTACGACTGGAGCTGTGTGGGCGAGGTTGAGCCGACGGGGGCGCTCGTCACCGGGCCCACCCCCGGAGACGACTGCACGAGCGGGATCTGGCCCGAGCTCGACGAGCTGAGCGCGATCTGCCCCACCGTGAGCGACGTGCGGCGCACCGATCCGGTGTCCGGTCGGGAGCTGCCGAGCGCGGATCCACGGCCGCTTCCCACCGAAGTGCCGGTGAGCGAGGCAGGCCGCTTCGCGCGGGGCGAAGCGCCCGCGAGCTACCCCTCCACGCTGCGGGTGGTGACCTGGAACCTGGAGTACACCGCGCACCTCGACGAACAAATCGCGGTGCTCACGTCGCACCCCGAGCTCTCGTCGGGCGACGTGTACCTCCTCAGCGAGGTGGATCGCTGCTCCTCCCGCAACGGCGTGCGTCGCGCGGCGCGGCTCATCGCCGAGGCCCTCGAAGCAGACTACGTGTACGGCGTGGAGTTCGTGGAGCTCGACATCGGGCGCGACGTCGGCGGCGACACCGGACAGGCCATCGTGTCGCGGCGCCCCCTGCGCGACGCGCGCCTCTCGTGCCACACGAGCCAGCACGACTGGTTCGCGAGCGAGGAGGAGCCACGCCTCGGGCAGCGAGTGTTCCTCCACGCCGAGATCCCCGCCGGCGACACCAGCGTCCGCGTGTATGCCGTGCACCTCGAGAGCAACGATCTGTTCGGCGATCTCCGCTCGGTGCAGAGCAAGGAGCTGCTCGACGACGCCCAGGTGCTGGCGTGCGAGCGCCCGCAGATCATGGCTGGCGACTTCAACGCGCCCTACTGTGGCGCCCCCGAGCTCGAGGTGTTGCGTGACGCCGGCTTCGTGGATGCGATGGGCGTGGTGGGAGACGTCGGGCCCACCCATAGGGGCGGCTTTCGCCTCGACTACGTGTTCGCGAAGGGGTTCCGCGTCATCGGTGGTGGTGTGGTCCGAGAGCTCGCCGCCTCCGATCACGACGCGCTGTGGATCGATCTGGAGCTCGCGTCATCCGCGCCATGAAGCTCGCGTCATCCGCGCCACGAAGATGGTCGCCGTCGCCCCGCGTCACACCTTCTTGCAATACACCGCGGCGGAGAACTTGGACGAGGGGGAGCCGCGCTGGGTGAGCACCGACACCCGCGTGCCCCCCCGCACCGTCACCGACGTCTCGGCCTGGTTCGCGCTGGTGCGGACGGTGCACGCCACCGCCACCTCGCAGCCATTGCTGATGTGGACGATGTGGTCGAAGCCATACGCGCGGCGTATCACCTCGGTGGAGTGATGCACGAAGCAGACGGTGGCGAGCGCGTCGGCGGCGGGGGTGTGCGCTGCGCTCGGCAGCGGGGTGCCGTGCGGCGCGGCGAGGAGGAGCAGCTCGAGCAGCATCGTCACGAGAGATCATGACACTCGCGCGCGCGTCATTCCAAGTCGAACGACACGACGCGCACCCGCCGTCGTTCCATGTCCAGGAGCAGCACCCCGCTCACGTCGTAGGCCACGAGGTACTCGAGCAGCTGCCGGCGGGTGGCGGCCGTGGTGATCCGCGTCGCGAGCCCGCCGGTCTTCACATCGGCCACGAAGCGCTGCGTCCCACGCTCGACGAGGAAGTCGGCGCGGAGCTCGATGCGGTGGCGCTCTCCATCGCAACACACGGTGAACGTGCGTCGCGCCTGACTCTCCTCCACCGTGAAGCCCTCCTCGTGGAGCAGCGTGAGCGCCTCGCGTTCTCCGCTCACGGCGCGGCGGGCGCGGCGGCGAGCCTTGTAGCTCCGCCACCACTTGCGCACGGTGAGGGCGAGCACCACCACCATGAGGGTCAGCGTCACCGCGAGCGCCACGAGCAGCTGATCGGCGGTGGACATCGGGGCCTCGAGGCTGCCGAGGCAGACGGTCGTGGGCCAACTTCGTAGACGAAGGCGCCGCTCGTGGTGCTCGCTCTCAAACCTCGAGCGGATCGTGGGGGGGTGAGATACGCTGAAGGTGTGATCGACCGACCCCGCGCGCCGAAGCTCGTGGCCATCGCCGGGGTGCTGGTGGCGGTCACCACCCTCGGCGCGGTGTTCTCACCCTGGCTCCTGGCCCACGAGCCGTTGTGGCTGGTGGGGATCAGCCCCGTGGGGCGGCACATGGTGGCGGTGGCCGCCCTCTCCGCGATGGTTCCGTTCGTGGCCGTCGTCTTCGGGCGCCGGTTCCTCGACGGCCTCATCAGCTTCTCCATCGGTCGCGCCTACGGCGAGGACGCGGTGGCCTGGTTCGTGGTGCGCGCGCCCAAGCTCGAGCGCTCCCTCCGGGCCATGGAGCGCGCGGTGAAGAAGCTCGGCCCCTTCGCGTTGCTCATCGTTCCGGGCGTGATCTCGAGCCTGCTCGTGGGAAGCGTCGGGGTGTCGCGCCGCACGTACCTCGCCTTCGCCACCGTCGGCTATCTGGCCTCCACCTATCTCATCTATCGGGTGGGGGCGGCCATCGCGTCGGTCGTCACGCCGCTCGTCGACGCGGTGCGCGGCTACGCGATCGAGCTCACCTTGGGCTGTGTGCTGCTCTATGCGCTCTCGGTGGTGTGGCGGCGAGCCCGCGCGGAAGCGAAGCCAGCCGCGCCCGAGCCCGTCGATCCGTGAGCCGGGGGGGCGACCGGAGCGCGCGTTGCGAATTCGTAACCGCGACAAGTTGCGCTTTCGTTACGGATAGTTACGGATCGAAATAGTCGTCGATGCGGGGAAGACATCGCGTTCTCCCTCGTATGCACGGTCAACATCACGCGATGCGTGGGGCTCGCCAGAGCGGTCGCCGCTCAGCGCACGAGCGTGGCTTTCGCCGCGGTGGCGAACGACGCGCAGCGCGCCGCGCCTCACACAACCCAACACGGCGCCCGAGCGGGCGACCGACGAGGACGATCAGATGCGAAGGATCTTGGTAGGGGCAGGTTGCGCCCTGTTGCTCAGCGGCTGCGGCCTCTTGAAGGTGAACGTCAACGGGAAGGTGGAGACGCTCGGTGGCGATCCGGCGCACGCGTCGAGCGAGTCGGAGGGAGCGAACGCCGAGCAGCGCGGAGGAACCCGCGGCACGGGCCAGGGCAACTCGGCGAGCCCCGCCGCGCAGAGCCGCGAGCAAGCCAAGCAAGCGGCCGAGGCGCGCCAACAGATGCTCGCTCAGGTGAGCAAGCTCGACGAGCACATCCTCACCCAGCCTGGGCCCGTTTTCGAGAGCGACATCGCCGACCTCGAGAAGAAGGCCAAGGCGCTCGGCAAGCTCGGCGACGACGCCGGCAAGCAGTTCGCGCGCTACGTGGCGAAGCACTACCGCGTCGAGAACGCGTGGCGGGTGGCGCCCGACGCGACGGCGCCGACCCTCGCCAAGCTCCTCGACGCTCAGGTGGTCACCCAGGGGGAGCTCACCGGCAAGAAGACACCCGTCAGCTTCTCGTTCAGCGCCAAGGCCGGACATTGCTACTACGGGCTCTCGCACCTGAAGAAGGACGGCGGCGAAGGCGACCGACTCACCTCGTTCCGCTACGACGCGGGCAACGACAGCCCGTCGCTGCAGCGCTTCGAGGTGGATGGGCGCCGCACGAGCGGCCCAGGTCTGCTCCGCAAGGTTGGAAAGTCGTACCTCCATGGCTTCTGCGCCCTGAAGGACGCGAAGGTCACGGCGACGGCCGAGCTCGAGTATGCGGGCACGCAGAACGCCCTCCGCTACGTGGTGCTCGGCACGCCGCGCGACAGCTTCTCCGAGCTCGTGGCGGTAGACCTCGAGGTGCGGATGAACGACAGCTGCGACGCGGAGAACTGGGAGAGCCTGTGGGTGAACCCCGTCCCCGGCTCGATCGTGTACGGGGGGGAGGCGCCCTTCCTCACCTACGACGTGGGTCACGCCCGCGAGCTGTGGATGACCGCCTACTCAGCGCGCGGGGGAGACGCTCGACTGATGCGCAAGCAGGTGAGCTCGAAGCCGCCGGGCAAGCTGAAGTTCGACTCCGACGTGGCCTTCAAGGGCTGTCCCAAAGAGGCGAAGCACGCCCACAGTCCGATGGCGCACAAGGTGGCCGCTTGCTACGAGCGCCTGCACAAACAGTTCGACGGCCAGTACGACGCGGCGAACCGGGTCCTCGACAACTCCCGCGGCATCCTCGCCCGCGCCGCCGCGCGCGCGCGCATCGATCAGCTCAACGCGCAGTGGGACGCGGAGGAGGACCGCACCTGCCGTCCGCTCGAGCAGCAGGCGCGCAAGGCCTGGGAGGCGGCCTACAACCGTATCGTCGATCACTACGCCGACGCGCCCTACGCGTCGCCCTTCGATCGCGCCGAGGCGATGAAGCAGCAGTACCTCGGCTCCTACCCCCTCGAGCGCTGAAGACTTATTCCGTGTGTGTGGCCCGCCGGCCGTCTTCCCTCGACGGTCGGCGGGTTTTTTCGTTCCACACGCTCACTGAAGGCGCGTCGCGAGCAGCTTGATCTGCGCGATGTTCACGCGGTTGAAGCGGCCGCTCTGCCCGCCGGTGCCACCGTAGATCTCGAAGTGCTCGCGCTCCGACATGTTCACCGCCTGCGCGTCTTCGGAGACGACGATCTTGTAGGTTTTGCTCGTGTCGAGCTCCACCTCGAGCAGCGACGACTCGCGCCACGCGTCCCAGGTGCCGAGGTGCGGCATCATCAGGTAACCCGCCGCCACGAGGCTCGTCCCCTCGAACACCTCCACGCGCTTCACTGCACACGTGATGCCGGTGGTCACCGAGCCCGCGCCGTTCCCGGCGTTGAGCTGGAGGTAGTGGGTGCCCGTGAAGCTCGGAACAACGCCGTCGAGCGTGACCGTGTGGCCCGGATCCCCCCAGCCTTGGAAGTGGGTGAAGCCATACTCGTTCACCAGCGTGCCTCCCACCACCTCGGTGAACGCCGCGGTGCCGAAGGTGAGAATGCGGTTGGCGCTCGGTCCCCACCAACAGAATGGCTTCGCGTGTTGAGAGCGCGTCCCCGACGAGGCGAACACCGCCTCCACCGTGTAGCAGTAGCTCGCGCTGCTCTGGCCGCTCGAGGTGGGATCCGTGAACGTGGTGGTGGAGCCGGGGAGGCCCTGGGCCACGAGGCTGCCGTCGCGGTACACGTTGAAGGTGATGTCTTGGGTGGCCTCGCCGGCAGCGTCGATGTGCACGGTGAGCTCGCCTCCCGCCTCGGTGACCGCGGTCACGGCCGGGGTGCGCGGGCCGAACACGTTGCGGAAGTCGGCGATCTGGGTCGCGTCGAGCTCGGTGATGGAGGCGGCGCTGGCGGCGGGGCCCAGCGTCACCTCGATGAAGCTCCCGTCGGAGAGGTCGGCGGCGTCGATGAAGCCGAGGCCGACGTCCTGCCCGTCGAGCCTCACGCTCACCGTGGTGAGGGCCTCGCTGCCGCCCGCGTCGCCGAGGACGAGCGCCACGTGGAGGCGTTTGCCCTTGTAGGGGAAGCGCGAGAGGGCGATACGCTCCGCGCCGCCGAGCAGCGTCTCGCGCAGGTCGGCGGGAAGAAACGGCGCGAAGCGGATGCCGGTCTGGCTCGCTTCGAGCCCAAAGAGCACGTCGTGGACCATGGACACGAAGCCCGCCACCGACCACAGCTGCCGCTGCGAGTTGACCACCGGCCCCGAAGAGGCGCCGTCGTCGAGCCACGCCGCGCCGGTCACCGCTTCGAAGTTCTCCATGTTGGAGAGGTTGAGCGCCGCGCCCCGCATCAGCGAGCGTACGCCGTGCGCGAGGGCCGCCGCGTTCTCGGCGCGTTTGCCGGCGCGCAGCCACAGCGCGGTCACGAAGGGCCAGATCCCACGGTTGTGGTAGATGGGCACGAACTGCTGCTGCGGCCACATCACCGCTGGCCCCTTCGGGAGGTGGGGGTAGCTCGACACGATGCTCTGGGCCTGCGCCTCGCTCGCGATGGTCGAGGTGGCCACGAGGGCGCTCCCGAGCAGATCGAAGCGGTGCACGGGCCGCGGATCGAGCAGGGTGGTGATGTACGTGGAGAAGAGGCCGGCGTCGCTCAGCCACAGCTCGTCATCGATCGCGCTCGCGAGCGCGGCGGCCCAGCTCGCGTACTTGTCGCGCTCGACGAGGAGGCCCTTCTCGGCGGCCAGCGCCGCCGTCGCCTCGAGGAGCGCGTGGTGAGCGACGTTGGTGCTGAGGGCCTTGCTCATCCCGATCTGCACCGGATCGGCGCTCGTCCAGCCCGGGTAGCTCTGCTCGCGCCAGTCGAGGAACGACTGCTCGCCGCGGTAGAGGCCGTCGCGCGGATCGAACACCACCACCCGGTCGTGCTCGGCGGTGTTCTTCATCGCCTCGAAGGCGAGGTCGCGGAAGGCGTCGCGCTCGGCGCCGTCGAGGTACTTGAGCAGCTCCCACGCTCCGAAGGCCCAGGTCACGCGGTCGGTCGAGATCGGATAGCTGCCACCCGTGCCGGTGTCCTGCACGATCTGGAGGTCGCCGCCCCCGCGCCGCTCGCTGAGCTTGAACGCGAGCGAGTTCTTGGCGCGGAGTGGATCGAGCGCGCCGAGCCCGAGCTGCACCGCGTAGGCGGTGTCACGGGTCCACACGTAGTTCCACAGACGCCCGGTCTCGAAGCAACCGCCGGTGGGGCACGCTACCGGCTGTCCGTTGTTGAACGCGCCGTCTTGGATGCTGGCGACGCTGAGCTGGCGCGTCTCCTCGAGCGCGAGCGCGTAGAGCGCGTCGAGCATGTCGTGGCCCGAGCGCAGCACCGGGCCGTCCTCCGCCTCCGCAAACGTGCGCGGGTTCTCCGGCTGGTTGTCGCGCAGCGGCGCGGTGGTGGCGAGGGTGTAGCTCCGCGCGCAGGTGTCGCGCTCCAGAACGGTGACGGTCGCGGTGTGCGGACCGTCTTGCCAGGTGTCGGTGCCGCTCGCTCCCGGCCCTTCGGCGGGGATGCAGTCGAGGGGCGTGAAGCCGCCGCTGCCCCCCGCGCCGCCGCTCGCCGCGCCGCCGACGTTCACCGCCGCGCCGGCGCCACCGGCGCCCCCCGGACCGGTCCAGTCCACCCCGCCGTCCCCCCCGGCGCCTCTCGACGGACCGTCGTCCGAGCAGCCCAACACCCAAAAAGCACAACACAATCCAACAACGACGACCCGCATGACGACGGGCACAGCATAACCCGCGCGGCATAGTAACTCAATAATGAGTTACTAATATGGGCCATGGATGCGTCGTCGCCTGCGGCCCCGCGAAGCTTGGAGGGCGCCGTGCCGACCTCCAAAGGAGCTCACTGGGCGGTGAGGTTGGCCGCCACCTTCTCTTTGGCCATCCTGCACTGCTCGGCGCTGCACACGCTCAGCTTCACCTCACCCTTGAGCCGATATTGGCCGGCCTTCGCGGCGGTCGCAGGGATGGTGTAGGTGATCGATTTGTCGCCGTTGAGCTGCGCGTCTTCTTTCCTGAGGGTGGTCATCGGCACCGTCAGGCCGTCGGGGGGCGCGTCGAGCTGCACCTTGTGAGGGTACTGCTCGTTGATCTTGAAACCGCTCGTGGCTTTCACCGTCACGAGGATCTGCGCCTCTTCACCGGCCGGCCCCTCCCAGTCTTGCACCTCGACCTCAAACGGGGCGGGGCCTTCGTCGGCCTCGGGGGCTGCCGCGACGGCGGGCGTCGGCTCCTTCGCGGCGGGGGGCGCAGGGGGCGAGCTCGAGGAGCACCCCGCGCCGAAGGCGGTGGCGAGCAGGAGGGCTCCGAAGGAGAACATCGTGCGGCTGGACGTCGGTCGAGTCATGTGAACGTGAGCTTATTACGCCTGGGGCGGAGCGCGAGTTTCATTCTTGTCGCGCGGCGGTTGACCTCATGCTTGTCGCGGCCGCTCGGGGCGCGGACACGCACCGCACCTTCGGATCATGACGCTCGGCGACCGCGAAGGCAACCGAGCGGCCGGCAAAGCACGACACCACACACGGCGCCGCACGGACGTGGAGGCGAGCCGGGGGCACAAAACAACAACGGTCGCGTGTAGCACCCTCCCGTTCGAGTCATTGCTACACGCGACCGCTAGAGTGGCGGGCCCGAGGGCCAGCGCAGCTCGTTCGAGGACTTACTCGCCCTCGCCCTCGCCTTCGCCTTCGCCTTCGCCTTCGGCCGGCTTCTCGCCTTCGCCCTCGGCCGGCTTCTCGCCTTCACCCTCGGCAGCCGGCTTCTCGCCTTCGCCTTCGCCTTCGCCTTCGCCTTCGCCCTCAGCGGCGGGGACCTCGGGGTCCTTCGCGCCGCCGCCACAAGCCATGATGGCGGGGGTGAGAACGATCATTGCCATGCCGAAATACTTCAGAAGCTTCATCTGTTTTCCTCTCATTGCGGACCGTCTCATTGGCCGCACGAAGCATTAGATGCGCGACCCGAACGATCCGGCTCAGGATCATGGTCACGGTGGGGTCGCGGGTACAAGAATGCGGAACGACAACGGCTCGATCGTGACGCCACGCGGGTCGACCGGCTCCCCGGTGAGGGCGTCGACCATGGGCTCGCTGTATGAAGTTTCGAACACTTGCGCCTCGTTCGCGACCGACAAGGCCACGATCACCAGCTCTCGATCGTGCTCGCGCACAAAAACGTACAGCTCGCGCGTCGCCTCGAGCACGGTGCGGGTCCCGCGGCGGAGCGCCGTCGAGCCAGCGCGCAACGCGCCGAGCGCGCGCGCTGTCTCGCGCACCCGCAGTTGATGTGGGTTGAGCTCCCCCTCGTCGGGCATCACGCGGCGGCAGTCGGGATCGTTGGCACCGGCGAGACCGATCTCATCTCCTTGAAACAACACGGGAATCCCCGGGATGGTGAAGATCAGGGCGAGGGCGACGCGGAGCCGCTCGTAGGGCTCGGCGTTCGTCGGCTGCTCGGCGGGCGCCGCCCACGGATCCCCGAAGGCGTCGCCGTGGGCCACCGAGACGAAGCGCGGCGTGTCGTGGTTGTCGAGGATCCGGGCCAACACCGCCCCCGACCCCTCGAGCTCGTCCTCCTCGGTGCTGAGCACCTCCTCCACCGCGTCGAACCCGCCGCTCCCGGTGGCCACCGCGTCGTGGATCGCCCACATCAACGGGAAGTCGAACACGCTCTCGAGCCCCGCCGGCCCCAGGTGACGCTTGAGCTGCTGGAGCTGGCCGATCCCTCGTCCGGTGAAGATCTCTCCGAGCAGGAAGGGGGCGCCCGCCGGGGCGAGGTCGCGCCGCAGTCGGTGCGCGAGGCGACGCGTGGCGGCTCGCCGCATCATGGGCACCGCGTCCACGCGTGCGCCGTCGAGCTCGAAGCGCTCGAACAGCCAGGCCACGTCGTCCACCGAGGCGCGCAGCGCTTCGGGGTGCTCGAGGCGGTAGTCGGGCAAGTAGGGGGTGAACCAGCACTCCTCGATGAACAGGTGCCAGGGGCAGGTCTCGGTGCCGCAGATGCAGCCCGTGGGGTGGAACCAGCCGGCGTCGCGCTGCGCGGCGAAGCGGGGGTGTGTCTCGTAGATGTGGTTCGGCACCACGTCGAGCAGCACCATGAGGCGCTCGTCGTGGGCACCTTCGATGAGGGCCTCGAGGGCCGCCTCGCCCCCGAGGCGCGACTCCACCGCGCGCGTGTCGAGCGCCCAGTAGCCGTGGTAGCCGGTGTACGAGCGCCCGTCGTTGCCAGCCCGCTCCTCCTCGGGCCCCTGATACACCGGGGAGAGCCACAGCGCGGTGGCGCCGAGCGCGGTGATGTCCTCGAGCGAGGCGAGGACGCCGTCGAGGGTGCCTCCGGCGCGGGCGCCGGCGTGGACGGGAGGAGCGAGCGGCGCGCCCCCATCGCCGCGGAAGCGATCGATCATCACCTGGTAGAGCACCTCGTCGCGCGGATCCCGCGCGCTGTCCCACGCCGCGATGCGCGCGCTGGCCACGTTCCCATCCACGTCGCGGGCCTCGAGGAGGATGGTCTCGCGGGGACGCTCGAGCGTGTCGTCGATCACGATCTGCCCCTCGTCGGGGTTCAGCACGTCTACCGCCAGGCTCCTCCCGCTCGCGGTGACCGCGGTGACGGAGGCGAGCGCCGCCGCGTCGCGGTTGGCGAGGAACTGAGCCGAGAGCGTGATGGCCCCGCTGCCGCCGTGCGTGAGGTCGAGCTGCAGCGACGGCTGGCTGCAGTCGTCGATGAGCAGGAGCGAGACCTCGCGCTCGCCGTTGTCGAGATCGAAGGTCGTGAGCGCCTGATGAGGATCGAGGTCGAGGGTGGCGCCGCGGTCGAGCAGGTAGCCGTATTCTCCGGGAGGGAGCGACAAGCGCGCGAGTCGCCAGCCGCTCTCGTGGGCCTCGGGGGCGGTGCCGGGGTGGGCCCACCCGTTCCAGGTGCCGACGATGCGCACCGGGCCTTCGTCGGGGTGGACCCACACGCGCCCAAGGCAGTCGCGCTGAGGCGGCAGCTCGCTCGTGCAGCCGACCGCGAGCGCGGCGCCGAGGAGAGCGAGGGCGAGGCGAGGGATCACGGTGCGACGAGAATACGCGTCTTTCGAGCGGGAACCGAGATGCTCGGCCCGGCGTGCGAAGAATCGTCCACGAGATCGACGAGGCTCGCGCTCGGGAGGCCGCTCACCTCGACGGCGGCGTCGCTCCGGTTGATGGCCACCCACACCTCGTCGCCCGCCGTCGCCATCCTGAAGGCGAGGGTGTCGTTCGTGGTGCTGAGCGGCGTGCGGGTGCCTCGCCGCAGCGCGGGGTGGGCGGCGCGGATGGTGGCGAGCTTGGCGATGTGGTTCTTCAGGTAGGTCTGACCGGCGGAGTAGCCCGACCACTGCATGAAGCGGCGGTTGTCCGGGTCGCCGGCACCAGGGAGGCCGATCTCGTCGCCGTAGTAGATGAGGGGAACGCCGGGCAGCGTGAAGATGAGCGAGAAGCCGTTGGCGACTCTCTCGAAGGCGCTCGTGCCGCCGGGGAGCCCGGGTTGGTTGCTCCACGCGCGGTCTTTGCCGCCGGCCCAGGCGTCGTTCCACAGGGGGGTGTCTTGGGCGAAGTGGATCGAGCGAGGCACGTCGTGGTTGCCGACGAACGTGCTCATGATGCCTGCCCCGTAGTACCCATCGTTCTCGGCCAGGAACGACTCGAGATCGTACATCGAGCTCTGGCGGAGGAGCAGCGACGACACCAGCGCGTTGCGCAGGGGGAAGTCGAACTGACCGTCGAGCATGGTGTGCGGGTTGACGTAATAGGCGATGGTGCCTTTGTCGCCGGTGAAGGTCTCGCCCACCATGTAGAAGTGTTGGCCGGTGACGGTCTCGATGTCGCTTCGGATGCGCGCCCGCAGGTCGAGGATCCAGCTGTCCTCGATGTGCTTCACCGCGTCGAGGCGGAAGCCGTCGATGCCGGTGTCTTGCACCCACGCGATCGCGTTCGACACCGAGAACTCGCGCGCGGCGCTCACGTTGAAGTTGAAGTCGGGGAGGTAGTCGGTGAACCAGCAGCGTCGTCCGTCGTCGCCGTCCCAGCTGCAGCCGTCGCCGCAGACGCAGTGCTGGCCGCTGTTGTTGAGCGGCCAGAACCACTCGGGGTGCTGCTGGAACACGGGCGAGCTCTCGTGCACGTGGTTCATCGCGTAGTCGACGATCACCTTGATGTCGCGGCTGTGGGCAGCCTCCACCAGCGCCTGCAGCTCGCCGAGGGTGCCGAAGCGCGACTCGGTGCTCTCGAGATCGGCGGGCCAGTAGGCGTGGTAGGCGCTGTAGAGCTCGCCGTCGGTCCCCAGCCCGCTCTGATCGGTGTTGTCGGCGGGCACGCTGAGCCAGAGCGTGTTCACTCCGAGCTCGGTGAAGTAGCCCTCCTCGAGCTTGGCGAGCACGCCGGCCCAGTCGCCGCCCTGGAACGCGGCTGCGGTCTTTACGCCCGGTGGGTTCGCGCCGTTGTTGGTGGGATCGCCGTCGAGGAAGCGATCGACGAACACGAAGTAGAGCACGGCGTCGCGCCAGTCGAAGTCGCCGAGGAGGGTGGGCTCGCACACGAAGTCGTCGCCGCAGGTCGTCGGATCGAGCAAGGAGTTCAAGCCCCCGAAGCCGTCGTCCACCTGCTTCGGGTTCTGGGGATCGGGCACCCACACTCCGTCGAGCACCAGCTTGTACTGCACCGGTTGATCCCAGGGCACGTTGACGGTGACCCGCCAGGTGTCGCCGTCGAGGGTCATCGGCACCCCCACGTCCCAACCGTCGGTGGCAAAGTCGCCGCGGAGCTCCACCGTGGTCTCTCCGCCGTCGGGGTAGGTGAACTCGTGGGGGCAGCGCTTGAACGCGTCGTCGCAGATGGGGGGCGGGGGATTCTCGGTGCCGCCGTAGCTCGCGCCGTAACCGTAGCCGCCGTCGGCCGCGCCGGCGCCGGGGTCGAACGGGGTGGTGACCGGCGGCGCCTCCCCGATGTAGCGGTGCACGTCGCTGCACGCGAGCAAGAGGGGGATCGCGATGACGGCGAACAGGACCGTTTTCGACGTGCTCAGCATGGGCTCGACGGGGGCTGCGTAACTCTGAGGTGAGTCACGAGGATAGCGGACTTTGGGGGCACCGGCTACTCCATCGTACCGGGCGCAGCGCTCGAGGCACGCGCAAAGTCGGCCCATCGCCGCGCCGCGGCGCCACGCCGTCCGGTGGCCGCCGCGCCTGGGCTCAGACCGGGAGAGCGGTGCGCTTCTCTTCGATCTGTCCGAGGCGCTCGCGCAGCTCGATCACGGTGTGGAGGGGCACCTCGAGGAACGGACAGGCGTCGGCGGGGTGGCCGGCGAGGTAGCCGTACACCGCGCGCAGCACCGCCTGATGGCCCACGACGAGCACCGGCTCCTCGCGGCGCTCGAGATCGAGCACGAGGGCGTCGAGTCGGGCGATGATGTCGAGGTACGACTCGCCGCGCGGGTAGCGATACCGCAGTTTGTCGGCGCGCCGGGCCTCGAACTGGTCGGGCATCGTCGCGCGGATCTCGTCGTAGGTGAGGCCGTCGCAGATCCCAGCGTCGATCTCGTCGAGGTCGCGCCGTGCCGCCGCGGTGAAGCCGGCGAGCTCGGCCGTCTCGCGGGTGCGCGTGAGGGTGCTGGTGAGCACCACCCCCGGTTGTGGCGTCACCGTCGCGAAGTGCGCGCCGAGCTGGCGCGCAAAGCGCCTCCCGCGCTCGCTGAGCGGCGCGTCGCCGCCGATGCGTCCCTCGAGGTTGAACGTGCTCTCGCCGTGGCGGGTGAGCCAAATCGGGGGCTGCGACGGGCGCAGGCTCATCAACAGGGGCACCGCGCGGTTGGCCAGCCAGCCGCCGGTGCGGTTGATGATCACCCGCTCCCCCGGGCCCTCGAGTCGGATGAAGCTCGTGCCGGCGTCGAGCGGCTCGTAGGCGCGGCGGTAGTGGGCGATGCGCATGCGGAAGTCGCGGGCGGCGTCCTCCGGGTCCCAGCCCTCGTAGTCGGGGGAGGTGAGCTTGGTGTTGCGGATGTTGGCCTCGATGAGGGCCGGGTCTTCGCACACGGTCTCTACGAAGACGATCTTCACGCCCGCGCGCTCGCACCCCTCGCGCAGCATGTTGCGGCGCTCGCGGGTCACGTTCGTCGCGTCGTAGAGGGCGATCTCGCCGCCCTCGCCGAGCCAGCGGAGGGCCTCGTCGAGCGCGAGCCGAGCCACCGCGTTGCGGGCCTGGCGGCGCGTCTCGTCGGTGAAGTCGAAGAAGTCGTGGCTCTTGTCGCGCCCGAGGTGTTGGCGTCGGTAGCCCCCCACGTTGAAGATGCGGCAGCGACACCCTCGCCACGCGAGGTAGCGGGAGAGCTTCTTGGCGATGAATGTCTTGCCGCGTGCGGGCAGACCCACCATCGCCACGAGCGAGGGGGTGACCGCTCCGGTCTCGACCATTGGGTTACCCTGTGTTAACAAGCGCGACACACTCGTGACTCATTATTGAGTTACGCTATCGCGCCAAGCCATGCAACACCAAGATCGACGCAGAGAGGCCGGCCGCCCCAGCGGCGCGCCGCGACCCGCCCCCGCCGTCTCCGGAGCCACGATGGGGCGGGGAAACGGGGCGCTGCTTTCCTCGGCCGCAAATATGCGGCAAACGACTGGGGTGACCCAGTCGGACGTCGTGAGCGCTCTGGTCTCCCTCGGCTTCAACCTCAACGAGGGACGGGCCTACGCTGCGCTCCTGCGTCTCGGCCGGAGCACCGGCTACGAGGTGAGCCAGCGGGCCGGCGTGCCGCGCTCGGCGGTGTACGCCGTGCTGCGACGCCTCGTGGAGCAGGGCGCGGCGCGCTCGTTGGCTGGCAACCCCGAGCACTTCATCGCCACCCCGCCGGAGGCCCTGCTCGAGCTGATGAAGCGGCGGTTCGACGCCTCGGGCAAGACCCTCGTCGACGCCATCGGGCGCATGGATGTCGCGCCGGCGGTGCCCGACGCGTTCAGCGTCAAGGGCTACGAGCGCGTGATGGAGGAGGCGTCGCGCGTGATCGGGAGCGCGCAGCGCACGCTGGTGGTGAGCGGCTGGCCCCGGGAGCTCGGTGACCTCGCCGTGGAGCTGTCCGATGCCGACGCGCGAGGTGCCTACGTGGTGATCTTCTCGCACGCCTCGCTGTCGCCGGAGATCGGCGGCCACCACTTCAGCTACGCGCTGCCGGAGGAGCGGCTCGAGGAGTTCTGGGAGCACCGGCTCGTGCTCGTCGCCGACGACGCCCGCACCCTCATCGGCGCCACCGAGCAGCGAGACAGCGACACCGCCGTCCTCTCCGAGGCGCCGGCCATCGCCGAGTTCGCGGTCGGCCAGATCGCGCTCGACATCACCTTGCTCGCGGATCGCTACCGCACCGACGTCTCGGAGGTGATGGCCACCATCCTCGGGGATCGCGTCGGTCGCCTCGGCCAGCTCCTCAAGGGCGGGCCCGCTCCGGAGCTCGGTGTTCACCACGCTGGCACTCCGCAGCGGGGCCGTCGCAGCAAGAAGAAGCGCGCCGCCGCGAAATAGCGCGGCGCGGTGACGCCGCTCGCGAGCCGTCCGAGGCGGCGGCGGGTCTGCTACACACGAGGCATGCCCGAGCTTCCCGAGGTGGAGCACTACCGGCGCGTCGCCCACGAGGTGGCCGTGGGCCGGCGCGTGACCGAGGCCTTCGTCGCTCCGGACGAGATCGTCCTCGAAGGGGTGGCTCCGGCGCGGGTCGCGGGGGCGCTCCGTGACCGCGTGGTCACGGGCACCGGCCGTCACGGCAAGCACCTGTGGCTCGAGCTCGACAGACGACCGTGGGTGACCTTTCACTTCGGGATGACGGGCACGCTCTCGTCGCCGCGCTCGACGCCGCTCGCGCTCGCGTCGGGGATCGACGGGGGGCCGAGCTGGCCGCCGCGATTCACCAAGCTGCACCTCGCGTTCGACGACGGGGGCGCCTTGGCGTTCACCAACGCGCGGCGGCTCGGGCGCGTGCGCTTGCGCGAGGTGCCGCGCGAGGAGCCGCCCATCGCCGGGCTGGGCTTCGACCCGCACCTCGAGATGCCGCCCCCGGCCGTCTTCGTCGACCGGGTGCGACGGCGGAGCATCCCGATCAAGGCGCTGTTGCTCGATCAGAGCTTCGCGGCGGGCGTGGGCAACTGGATCGCGGACGAGGCCCTGTACCAGGCGCGGATCGATCCCCGCCGCTCGGCGAGCGCGCTCTCCGAGCTCGAGAGCCGCAAGCTGCGGAGCGTGCTCCGCCGCATCCTCACCCAGGCCGTCGCCGTCGACGCCCGCGCGGACGAGTATCCGCGGTCGTGGCTCTTTCACCGCCGCTGGGGCAAGAAAGAGGGCGTCACCCTCGGCGGCGGTGTGATCGAGCACCTCGAGATCGCCGGTCGGACCACGGCGTGGGTGCCGGCCAGGCAGCGCTGAGGGCGTCACTCGACGTCGACGTCGAGGCACGGTCGGGGCGCGGGCGCCACCTTCAGGCACGCTCGGGGTGGCGGCCGTCTCTGCGAGCCCGTCGAGGTCGCCGGCGGCGTGGCGCTCTCTGCGGTGGAGGGCTGCGCGCTCGGCGTGACCGAGGGCTCGGGCCTCGAGACATTCAGGCACGCGATCGGCTTGAGGTCGTCCTCGCTCGTCGGGGTGGGCTTCGGGTCGCCGGCGGGGGTCGACGAGGACGTCGCCACGATGAGGCACACCACCGGTCGGGTCTCCTCGCAGCCCATCGTGAGCGAGGCCACCGCGGTGGCGACGAACACGCGTCGGCGCGCGAGGATGACGTCGCGCGCGCGGCGCGAGCTCGTGAGGTCGCCGCGCCGCGAGGTGTCGCGAGGCTGCTGCTCGTCGGGAGGCTGCTGCTCGTCTGGAGGCTGCTGCTCGTCTGGAGGCTGCTGCTCGTCTGGAGGCTGCTGCTCGTCGTGTGGCTCGTCGCTCATCGTTCGTCAGTCCGAGTCGTCGACGTCGAGCATCAACAAACAGATGCGCGGTCGAGGTGGCTTGGTGGGCGCTGGAGGAGGCTGCGGCGCCGGTGCGCTGGCGGTAGGCGCCGGCGCTGTCGCCGTGGGCGCCGCCGTCGGCGCCACGGACGGGGCGGTCGTGGGCGCGGGGGGCGGAGGGGAGGGCTCCACGATGTTCAGGCACGCCTGGGGCTCGACGCTGGGCGCGGAGCGGGTCGACGCGTCGGGTGGGGGCGCGACGTAGATCTTCAAGCACACGTCCGGGCGCGGCTTGTCGCAGCCCACCGCGAGGGCGACCGCGCTCGCGATGAAGATCCGACGGCGCGCGAGGATGATCTCGCGCGCCGGTCGCTTGGGTGGGGGGGCGTCGGCCACGGCAAACCGCCACCCGCGAGCTTACCAGGATTCAGAGCACGAAGCAGCTCTGGTCGGGCACGCTCTCGTCGTCGTTCGCGGGGTACCAGTTGCCGAACAAGATGCACATCTCGTCGCTCGCCTTGAGGCCGAACTTCAGCGTGTAGCTCTCGGTGTTGAGGAACGCGCACTCGAAGCGCAGCCCCTCGCCAGCGCGGATGAGCATCGGCTCGCGCATCGGGAAGTCGACCGTCTCGTAGTCGGGCGAGCTGAAGACGAGCTCGCCGTCGCGCTCGCCGCCTGCGCGCCAAACGTTGAAGTCGGTGCCCCACTGGTGCGTGTGGCGCGTGAGCTTGTGCACGTAGAGGTCGTGGCTGAACGTGCACTCGCGCGTGAAGCGCTGCTCCATCCCCGGCGGGATCTGGATGCCGAGGTTGTAGAGGCCGAAGGTGCGCGAGATGCGCTCGATGTTCGCCGGCTCGGTGGTGTGGAAATTCACCGCTGCCCGCGCCGCGATGGGGCTCGTGGAGGTGTTGAAGTAGTGATAGTCGAACACGATCTTCTGGCCGCCGTAGTACACGCGGCCCACCCCCTCGGGGAAGCTCTCGCTGGCGTAGGGGAGCTGCGAACCGGTCACCGCGACCAGCTCCCCGCCGAACACGTCGGGCCCGGTGCACGGCACGCGTGCGCCGACCTCGGCGTTGCGGTCGGTGTCGGTGTCGGGCTCGATGGCCGCCACGATGAGGTGATGGCTGCCGGCGGTCATCTGCGACTCGAAGGCGCGCACGAAGTACGCGTCGTCGCGGGTGCCGGGGAGCTCCACGACCTCGCAGTATTCGGTGTCGACTCCGGGCCCGATCTCGGCGCCCACCGACTGGATCTGGAAGCCTTGCGCGGGGGCGGCCAGACAAAGCTCCTCCGGAGAGGAACACTCGGGCGCGCGGAACTCCGCGAGGTCGTCGGTGGAGGGGGCGGGTGCGTCGCCGCCACACGCGGCGAGCCAGAGGCTGGTGAGGACGGTGAGGACGCGGGGGAAGAGCGGGGTGAGGCGCATGTCGTTCTCTCGTGGTCTTGGGGTCTGGCGTGGTGAGGTTGTCGTACGATCGACCTAGGCCGGCTGGCCGGATGGTAACGGAGCAAGACGTGTACCGTTCTCGGTGGATTCTTATTCTGCTTAAGTATTTGTAATTTATTAAAATCGACGTTGCGGAACGTGGTCTGTCGTTGATCCAATGGTGGATCCAATACCAACTTCGTTTCGATGTTCTGGCCCGCGGTCCGCCCCGAGGGGCCGCCCTCAGTCGCCATCGGGGGGCGTCGCGGGGGCGTCGTAGTCCCAGCGGAGCCCTGCGGTGATCTGGCGAAACCCGCTCGCGAAGATGCCCTCGGGGCGCCGCGCGATCACGAACACGTCGTCGGTGATGTTCTTCGCGCTCACGATGGCGGTGAGGCCGGTGTGCGCGTCGGCGTAACGCAGGTTGGCGTCGAGCACGTGGTAGCCGTCGATCCTGCCGAAGCGGCCGGTCACGTCCTCTGCGACGGTGTTGGTGTCGTCGGTGAACTGAGGCCCCACGAACGTGTAGGCGAGCTGGCCGCCCACGCCGATCTCGTGGCCCACGTCGAGGATGGCCGCGAGCTTGTGGTTGGGCGCGTAGGGCAGCTCGTTGCCCTCGTTGTTGCCGGTGAGGAACTCGGCGCGCCCGAAGTTGTAGTTGGCGCCGACGTCGAGGATGACGCCGTGGCCGATGAGGGTGCCGATGGCCACGGTGCTGCCCACCTCGAAGCCGAGGTTGCGCGTGGCGCCGCCGTTGACGAGCTCTGTGACCGCGCCCTGAGACGAGGGCACGATCTGGTTGTTGTAGTTGGTGAGGTAGCCGGTGAGCTCGGCAGCGAAGAGGCGCCCAAGGCGGGCGCGCCCCCCGAGCTCGTAGGCGAAGCTCTCTTCGGCATCGAGCTCCACGTCGATGCCGTTGGCGTTGATGGAGCTGGTGACGCGCGGGGGCGCGAAGCCCACGTGGAAGCCTGCGAAGCCGTGGATGTCGGGCTTGCCCACGGTGAAGCCGATGCCAGGCACCAGGGCCGCGGTGTCGCTCGTGCCCGTGATGTTCACGTCGGAGGCGCCGGCGGCGCCGAGCTGTCGCAGCACGTCGCGCTCGTAGCTCACGTACTCGAACCGAAGCCCGGGCGTCACCAACACGGTCTCGTCGAGGAACGCGAGGCGATCCTGCACGTAGGACGCGAACGCGACCGAGTGGCGGCGCTCGTCGAGCACGAGCTCGCCGGCGGAGCTCGTGGCGCGCGTCGAGGCGCGCTGCTCGTACTGCGCGGCCTCGCCGAGCACCCGCGCGCCGAAATCGAGGGTGTGACCGACACCGCCGGTGTCGAAGCGGAGCTGCAAGCGGGGCTCGAGCCCCAGCACCTGATAGTTGCGATCGAGCACGGTGGCCTCGTCGCGGAAGTAGATGGCCCCGAGCGGCACGCGCGGATCGCCCACCACGCGGGCGTAGTGCACGCCCTGCACCGGGAAGCGGTCGTAGTCTTGGCGCCGCCACTCCCGCTCGGTGTGGTAGCCGTAGGCCAGCGTCCGCAAGGAGATGTGATCGTCGAAGCGGTGCTCGTGCACGATCGAGGCGTCGTAGCGGCGCAGGTGCAGGTCGTTGTCGGGCTGGAGGGTGGGGCGCTGGGGGTCGGCCGCGAACATGGCGGCGGTGAGGCCCACGTCGTCGCCCACCGCCGTCTCGTCGTGAAAGCCCACCTTGATCGTGGCCTCGCCGCGGCTCGAGGTCTCGAACGCCACCTTGCCGAGCACGTTCACCTTCGAGAACTCGATGCCGCGAAAGCCGTCTCCGCGAAGGAAGGTGAGCTGCGTGAGGTGGCGCGCGCCGCCGTGGGCGTCGCCATAGCTCGCCACCCCGCGGAAGAACCCGCGCTGCCCCCCGTAGGCTGCGAGGCTCACCTGACGCCGATAAGGGGCGGGCCGCGTGAGGAAGTTGATCACGCCGCCGGTGGTTTGCGGGCCGAACAAGATGCTCCCGCTCCCTTTCACCACCTCGATGCCTTGCATGCGCTCGATCGGAGGCGCGTAGTACATGTCCGGCTCCGCGTAGGGGTTGATGGCGAGCGGGATGCCGTCTTCCAGCATCAGCACGCGGCGGCTGCGACCCGGATCGAGCCCTCGGATCCCGATGTCGAGGCGGCCGCCGGCGCCCTCCTCCTGGCGGACGTTGAGCCCCGGGACGCGGCGGAGCATCTCGGCCACGTCTTGCGGATCTGCGCTCTTGATGTCTTTGGGACGGATCAAGGTACCGGAGCCCGGCACCTTCTGCATCGCGTCTGCTTTCTCGCCGATCACGCGCACCTCGATCGGCTCCGGGTCGCTCGGCTCGTCCTCGCGTGCGTCCGCCTCGGGGTCGAGGAGGGCCTCGGGCTCGCCCTCTGCGTCGGCGTCGACCGCTGCGTCTCCACCGGGAGCAGCGTCGGTCGCGGCGTCTTGGGTCTCGTCGGCCACCGCGCGCGGGGCGAAGAGGGAGACGGAGAGCCAAGCGGCGGTGACGCCGAGCCGTCGGAGCCGGCCCACGCGAGCCGCGAGCGCCGGGCGCGAGGAGGGCGTCGTCTCGCCCCTGCGAGGCGCGGCCCGCTCGGTCACGGAGCCTTGCACACTCCCATCATGTTGCAGCCCGGGGAGGGCGCGGGGCAGTCGTCGGCGTCGTCGCAGGGTTGGGAGCACTTTCGGCCCTTCGCGATGAAGTTGTGGCAAAGCGTCGACTCGCACTGATCGTCGTCGTCGCAGGGGCTCAAGAAGGGGAGCAGGGCTTGCCCACCCGCGCCGCCGGCGCCGCCGCCGCCCTCGGCGAGGCCTCCGGGGAGCCCGGGGGTGTCGCCGTTGCACACGCACTCCCCGAAGGTGCCGGCCGCGCAGCTCCGGTAGCCGCGCTCCGCGGCGCAGAAGCACGCCTCGAACTCGCCGTCGTAACAGAGGGGGGGATCGTCGCAGCCCGTGCCGCCCGCCACCGCGATGACGAAGCTCACGGCGATCAGCGCCGCCAACGGAAAGGCCCGCATGCCCCGCAGCATAACCCGAGTCGCGCGGTGCGGGATTCTTTACGCCTCGTGGCGCATGCGTCACCGTGACGTCATGGGGGTGTCCCGCGCCGCCGTCCTCGTCCTCGTGAGCCTGCTGTGGGTGGGCCAGAGTGTCGGGTGCGCCGACAAATCCACCGAGCTCGAGGCGACGGGGCGGCGCCTGGCGGCCGGCGACGAGCGGGACGCCACCGTGCCGGTGCGGGAGCCGGGCTGGGGCATCTCTCTCGCCAGCCCCCTCCCCGGCTACAAGCTGATGGACGCGGGGGCCGCCCACGCGCTCGCGAGCGGCGCCGTCCTCGGCGCGGTGGGACCGGACGGAGTGAGCGCGGTGATCGTGCCCCGGCCCGCGCTCGGGGCCACACTGGACGAGCTGGCGGCGCGCCGCGCGGCGCTCCTCGGTGGCGAACGCGTCGAGCTCCGGAACATCACGGTGGGTGAGGTCGCTGGGCGAGCCTTCGCCTTCTCCGCCGCGGGCCTGCGCCGCGCGGGCGCGGTGTGGCTGCGCCACGGCTTCGCCTTCGAGCTGCGCGTGTGGGGCGTCGGAGCAGCCGTCGATCAGGCGCTCGACGCGGTCCTCGGGGCCTTGGCGTCGTTCGAGCGCGAGGGCGAGCCGCCGGCGCTCCCGCCCGTCGATCAACGGGGCGCCGACTGGCGGGTGGCGGGGGGCGTGTACGAGAACGCGGCGAGCGGCCTGCGGCTCGAGGCCCCGGTCGGGACGCGGCTCGTGGTGGGCGCTGAGCTCGCGGTCGACCAGCCTCTCGCGGACGTGGCGCTCGTGGGCCAGAGCGCGCCGTTGTCGCTCACGGTGGCGAGCGAGCCCGCGACCGGCCCCGGCACGCGGCCTTGGTTCACGACCGAGATGGCGGCCGCCGTCGGAGGCGAGCTCGGCGAGCCCCTCGAGGTGACGGTGTTGGGGACACGGCGGTCGCTGTCTCGCCGGCACGTTGGGGGGCAGGTGGTGCTGCTCGGCGATCTGTGCGACCTCGCGCGCTGCCACGGCGTCGTGTTGCGCTACGAGCCGTCGGCGGAGGCGCTGGCGTTAGCGGCGCTCTCGGGGCTCACCACCCTCGCCGCTCCCGCGCAGAAGGCCCTCGACGAGGAGCTGAGCGCGGCCCCCCGGCTCGACTGCGCGCTCGGCGACGGCTGGTCGCTGCGGGCAGGACGCTACACGAGCTTCGAGCATGGCTTCTCGCTCGCGGTCCCGCCGGTGTGGGACGTGGTGGTGCCGCCGGCGGCCAGCGCGCGGGTGGCGGGCGCCTCGCTCGTTCTCGAGGCGCGGCGCTTCGGCTTGACCGCGGCCGTCTTGGTCGACTCGACGCCTCTCGACGACGACGCGGCCTACCACGCCGCGGTGGTGCGGGGGCTCGGCGAGCGCGGCGGCTTGAAGGCGGGGCCGCCGGTTCGCGAGGGCGAGGGGTGGGTGAGTCGCGGCGCTGGCGCAGGGGGCTTGAGCTGGGTGGTGGCGACGCGGGGGGCGGGCGAGGGCGGCGTGCAGCTCTCGCTCTGGGGGCCCACCTCGCGGGTCGACGCCCACCCGGAGCCGGTGGCTGCGCTCCTCGCCGGCCTCTCGCGCTCCGTCGACAAGGCCACCGAGTCGCCTCCGGGCGGCTATCTCGATCGGCGCCTGGGGATCTCTGCGTCGATGCCCGTGGGTTGGCGGGTGGCGGTGCAGACGCCGCCGGAGCTCGAGCCTCATGGCGCGCTGGTCACCTGGGATCGAGACGGACGCTTTGTGGGGCTGCTCGCGCAGTGTCTCCCCCACGGGACCGATGGCGCGTGGTCGCTGCGCTACGCCGAGCAGCGCTTGCGACGACGCCTCGGCGGGCTCGCCCGAGGGGCGGCGGTCGAGCGGCAGGTGCCGGTGGCGGGCCACGAGGCGCGGGGAGTGCACTGGGAGGCGCCGCTCGAGCACGTCGACGTGGTGGTGTCGCGCCGAGGCAACCTCTTGCTTGCGTGGGCGGCGGCCGACGGCCGTGGAGAGGCGCTCGACCAGGCGCTCAAAGGGTTTGAGTTCATCGACTGAGCGCAGATGTCGCACGCAACACTCGAACGAGGGACCGTCCTCAAGGACAAGTACCGCATCGAAGACCGCCTTGGCGCGGGGGGGATGGCGGTGGTGTATCGCGCGCGCAACATCGCCGTCGATCGGGTGGTCGCCATCAAGGTGCTCAACCCGCAGCTCGCCTCCAACGAGGAGGCCGTGCAGCGCTTCAAGCGCGAGGCCCGCGCCGCCAACCAAGCACGGCACCCCAACATCGTCGACGTGCTCGACGTGGATCAAGACGATGACATGTTGTTCATCGTTCAGGAGTACCTCGAGGGGGAAGACTTCGCGACGAAGCTCAAGCGCGAGCGTCACCTGTCGGTGGCGGAAACGCTGGCCGTCATGCTCCCCGTGGCCCGCGCCGTCGGCGCAGCCCACGACAAGGGGATCGTTCATCGCGACCTCAAGCCGGAGAACGTGTTCCTCGCGGAAGAGGGCGGCACCCTCGTCCCCAAGGTGCTCGACTTCGGGATCTCCAAGATGCCCCTCACCGACTTTCGCAGCACGGGCCCCGGCGGCGCGCCAGTGAGCCTGCGCGGAGGTCGCATCACCGTGGCGGGGGTGGCCATGGGCACGCCGTATTACATGTCGCCGGAGCAGATCCGCGACCCTGGCGGCGTGGACCGCCGCACCGACGTGTGGTCGCTCGGCGTGATGCTCTACGAGGCGCTCTCCGGCACCATGCCCTTCAACGCCGAGGACATGGGCCAGCTGTTCGCGAAGATCCACACCGTGGAGCCGGTGCGGCTCGACAAGCTCGAGCCGAGCGTTCCCAGCGCGATCGCGAAGGTGGTGCACCGCTGCTTGCGGGTGGAGGCCGCGTCGCGCTACGCCTCGGCGGCGGTGCTCGCGAGCGCGCTCGAGCGCGCGCTCGACGACATCGACGACGAACCGTCCGTCGCGGGGGACGAGCATCCGGCGCTCGCGGCGACGCAGATCTCGGGGCCAGGGGCGTCGGCCCCCGGCAGCTCCGGTGCGGGCCGCTCGCGTCCCGGCGGCTCGAGCCCCGGTGCCCTCGAGCTCGACCTGGTCGTGCCTTCGAGCGGAGGTCGCACCGATCCCAGTCTCCCGGTCTCCAGCCGCCCGCGCGCGCCCACGCGGAGCGAGCCCGAGCCCCGCGAGCCGTCAGCGCCGAGGCAGAGCGGCGGGGGGTTCGCGCTCGAGCTCGAGCTCCCGTCGCCGAGCGGGCCCGCGCCGCGGGCGCCGGGGTCGGCGCCCAGCGCGCCTTCGGCGGCAGCAGCCCCGGCGAGCGGCGGGGCCGGCCTCTTCGATGAGGATGACGACGACGACGCAGGCATGGACCTCGCGGTCGAGCCGCCCAGCCGCGCCACGCGCGGCCACGAGCCCTCGTTCAAGCCTCGCGTCGCGGTCGGCGCGGAGCGCGGCCCCGACTCGCGGCGACGGATCCACCTCCGTCAGCACACGGCGGCGAAGCTCACCGGCGACTACTTGCGCTTCATCCTCGGGGGCCTCGTGGTGGGCGTGCTCGCGTACGGGTCGAGCTTCATCACGCCGGCTGGCATGGCCGCGGCCCGCGCGGCCCTCGGCGGGGCGGCGCTGCCCACCTATGGCGGGGCGGCGGCGGTGGTGTTGGTGGCGTTCGTCGTCACCGCGAGCTACGGCCTCAGGACCATCGCCTACAGCCTGATGTTGGCGAGCGTGGGCCTCCTCGGCGCGCTGGTGGCGCTCCTGGCCTCCATGGTGGCGATGTTCTCGCCGGGGCTCGCGCCGAGCTACCTCGTCGCCGGGGCGCTGTTCGTCGGCCCGTTCGCGGTGATCGGCGCGGTGGCCGGCTACGCCCTCTTCGCTGGCCTTCATGGCAGGGAGCGGCGCCAACACGACGATGAGCGGCTGCTCGGCAACCTCCTCCTCCTCGCGGCGGTGCTCGCCCTCGGCGCGGGAGTGTGGATCGTGCGCAAGCCGCGCGCGTCCCTCACGAGCATCCAGAGCATGCGCCCAGCGCTGGCCGAGCCCGTCGAGGACGCGGCCCGAGAGCTCGCGATCGGGTTCCAGGGCCAGGCGTGGGTGCCGGCGGCCTCGTCGCTCCCGCTGCGGTCGAACGACGAGGGCGCGCGCATCGTGGCTCCGGTGGTCGCCCCGGTGTCGAGCACCCAGCCGTGACCCTGCGCCGACGGACGCGGGCGCGCTCGCGACGGCGGCTCCACCGTGCTCAGCCGTCGAGCTCCCGGCCGGCGGCGAGCGCTCGGATGACGTCCATCGCGGTCACCATGCCGACGGGCGCGCCGGCGCCGTCGGTCACGACCAGACGATGCACGCTGTGCTCGGCCATCAGCGCGACCGCCTCCCGCGCCGGGGCGTCGCTGCGGACCGCCCGCACCCCTCGATGCATGCGGTCTCTCACCTTGGTGATCCCCATCGTTTTGTTGTCGCGCTCGATGTCGAGCACGTCCGTCTTGGACAGGATCCCTACGATCCGCCCCTGTGCGTCGTGTACCGGGGCTCCGCTCACCAGATCGGCGTTCAGGTGAAACGCCGCCTCCTGCAGCGTGGCGTCCTCGCTGATGGTGAACAGGTCGCCGCTCATGATGTCACTGACTCTCAGCACCGGGGTCGTCCTCCAGGAAGAAGGTAGCAGCTCCGCGCTGCCGACACACAGCTTCGGCGCGACCGAACCCGCGCGCCGCGGTGTCGTCGCCGGATCGAGCGCCGCGATGTGGGCGGGGGCCGCTGAGAACCGGTGGGGAGAGGTTCTAGGCCATGGCGACCGACTTCTGGGATACTCCGGGGTGTCATGTACACCGTCACCTTCTGCGAGTACGACACGGGGCGTCAGGCCGCGGCAGACGGAGGCGGCGTGGAGATGAGCCGCGACCAGATCTTGCAGCTCATGGGCGAGGTGCTGGTGTCGCCCGGCAGCTACGTGAGCGTGATGGACCGAGAGGGCACGATGCTCCAGTTCGTCCTCGACGAGGACGGCTCGGTGATGCTCGACATCCCCGCGCCGCGTCGCCGCGGCAGCTTCGCCAAGCGCACAACCCTCGCGGAGTGCGAGGCGGCGGTGCGTAGCCTCGGCGACCGGGTCGACACCGACGCGTTCGAAGGCCTCGTCTTCGAGCGGTGGTGACGCGACCGATCTCGGCGGGCGAGCCTGTTCGACGGCGACGCTCCCGAGAGCGCAGCCGTTCAGGGCGCGACTGGCTGCGCGGCCGCGGCGAGGGTAGCGATCACGCGACGCGCGACCTCCCGCCCCGTCATGCCCTCGGCGCGGAACGCGAACGCGATCCGTGGCGCGTCGGCGGGAGCCCAGCCCGCGAACCACCCGTGCTGGATGTGCGCGCTCCCGTCGACGTGCGGGGCGTCCGCGGTGCCGGTCTTGCCGGTGAGGTCCGGTGTCGGCTCGCCCTCGAAATGCGCGGTGCCGTCCGCGTCGGTGACGGCGTGGCGGAGGGCGGCGCGAATGCGGTGGAGGTGCTCGCTCCACGCCTCGTCGAGCGGGGTCCCGGGTGCGGCCGTGGTGAACGAGAGGGCGGGGACCACACCCGAAGCGAGGGCCGCGTAGGCCCGCGCGAGCTGGAGCGGTGTCACGCGAAGGCCATGGCCGATGCTCTGGCTCAGGGTCTGCCCGATGTCCAGCGTGCCGCCGTCCCCCTCGAAGTAGGCCGCGTGCGGCACCCAGCCGAGCGGCGCGTCGGGGAGGAGGGAGAGCGGCTCGCCGAGACCGAGCTCGTGTTGCACGTCGGCGAGGTGGTCGTGCGGCATCGCCAGCGCGAGCTCGAAGAAGAACACGTTGTCGGAGACGGCGAGAGCACGCGTGAGATCGACCTCCCCGTGCGCGCCGGCGCAGCGAAACATGCGCGCTCCGGCCGTGAGCGTGCCGGTGCACGTGTGGCGCGTGTGGTCGTGGAGCACGCCGGCGGCGAAGGCAGCCAGCGCCGTGATCGGCTTGCCCGCCGAGCCGCACGGGCCGGGATGGCCCGTGGCGCGGTGGCGCGCGGCGAGGTGCGGCGCTGGGTGGTGAGGCAACGTGGAGAAGAGCGCCCGCACGCGGCCGTCGGTGTCGATCACCGCCCCGGAGCCCACCTCCACGGTGGCGAACGCAGCCTCGAGCTCCCGATGCAGCGCGGCGTCCAGCGTCACGGGGGCAGCGGGCGTGCTGGGCGGTGCGGCCGCCGTCGACTCCAGGGCGGCGACCCAAGGACGCAGCGACGTCGGGGTGGGGCCACTGCCGTCGGCGGAGAGGATCTCGCCGCGGCGATCGCGCAGCGCCCCGGCGTGCGGGGCTTTTGCCTCGGCGCTCCGCGCGTCGGGGAGACTCGTACCCACGGGCTCGGGGCGGGGCGGCGCGGCGGGGGCGCAGGCCGCCACCGAGGGGACCAGCGCGGCGAGCAGACAGACGGTGCGTTGCATGAGCGAGCCAACCAACGCCCCAGCGTGTGCGGCGCATTCCAGCGTGGACGCTCGACGAGGCGCGTCTCGAACGCAGACCGCGCGTCGGGCAGCGAGGGAGATCTCCGCTGCCGGGGGCGCGAGCTCCGGTGGACCTGAGCGGGATCGAACCGCTGACCTCCTGACTGCCAGTCAGGCGCTCTC
>CAYOAL010000105.1:0-36685 GCA_964401935.1 uncultured Polyangiaceae bacterium | reverse complement strand
CGGACCGCGCCTCGAGGAGCCCCGCGAGGCAATGTCGGTCGGACCTTCAGCGCTCGAGGACGGCGCGAACCATCCCTTGCAGCGCGTCGGCCATCAGGCGCACCCGCGAGGCTGGCGTGCGTGGCTCCAGCGCGAGCGTCACGAGCGGGCGCTCCCGCCCCCCGATCCGGTGAGGCCCCGACTTGGCGTGCCACACCTCGTAGTCGCGCACGCCCTCGCCAGCGGCGACGGCCTGGCGCATCCGCGCCGCGTGCAGCGCGCCCTCGGTGATGTCCGTTCCCCAGCTCGCGAGCACCGCGATGTGCTCCGGCCCCACGATGAGCGCCGCGATGGCCTCCGCGGTAGCCCGCTCGCCTCGCCACACGAGCTCGACGACGCCGTCGCGGTCGAGCGCACGGCATGCGTCCCGCAAGTCCGCGACGCCAGCACGACGGATGAGCGTGGACAGCGGCTCGTCGCCCGCCTCGCGCAGCGGGGCCACGTGCAGGTCATCGACCGGTGCCGTCACCGGTGCGTCGTCGGGGAGACGACCATAGTGCTCGCTGCCACTGACGTGCAGCGGACAAGATCCGAGCGAGCGCAGACCGGCGCGGAGCAGGGACGCGGTGGGCGAGCTCGAGCGCATGCGGGTGAGTGTGAGCGCGTCCCAGTCCCCGAGGCTCCGGGTGGCGATGGCTTGGCGCAGGCACGCGGTCACCGCTTGTTCGCATCCGGGCAGCAGGAGGGGGCCATTGTCACCGAGGGAGAACGCGCTCTCGGGGGCCACCACGTCGCAGAGTCCCACCGCCTCGCGGTAGGTCATGCCCCCGCGTCGCAGCGTGCGTTCGGCGAGGGGCAACACCCCGAGCAGCGCCCCCTCGTGCTCGAAGCGCACCACCGCGAGCGACAGAGAGCGATCCACTCGATGCTCCCAGCGCGCGGCGGCGAACGCAGGACCCAACGTGGGTGACGCGCGACACGCCACCAGCAGCCGCCGCCACGCGCCAGCTGCATCTTCTATCGTGTCCGTCCGCCAAGCTCTCACGTCACCATCACCTCAAACCATCCACGAGGCCGGGCATCGAGAGCAGCGCGCGCACGTGCCAGCTCGGATCATCGGGCTCCACCGCCAGGCGGGGGAGAAAGAGCGGCGCGTGTCGAACGAGCGAAGCCACCCCCGTGTTGTTGGTGAACGCGAGCTGATAGCCGGCATCGGCGACGGCGCGGGTCACGCTCTCGAGCACCGACACGTCTTTTCCTACCGGGTAGGCCAGCGCGTACACCGCCTCCCCCTCGAGCTCTCGCTCGAGATCGCGGCGCGACCCTTCGAGCTCGGCAGCGAGCGCTGGGGTCTCGAGGGTGTGGATGGTGCGGTGCCAGCGCGTGTGCGACTGCACCGACATTCCGGCGCGGGAGAGCTCACGGATCTGCTCCCAGGTCATCAACACCTCGTCGGCGAGGGTGCGTTCGCGCGCCGGATCGCAGCCGAGGCCCACCCCTTCATCGATCGCGTCGAGCAGCCGCTCGAGATCCAGCCCGTGGAGCTCCTTGATCAACACGCTCAGGGTGAACATCGCCTGAGGGACCTCCTGGGGCAGACGGAAGCGGAGCGGCGCCGGGTAGTCGAGCACGAGCTCGTCGGCGCGGGTCGCTCGGAGGGCGTAGCTCACCCGGTCCCACCAAAAGAGCCGGCGCTGCTCGATGAACTGGGTCGCGATGAAAAACGTCGCGACGAGGCCGTACTTCGTGAGCAGCGGCAGCGCCACCGCGTGGTTGTCCGCGTAGCCGTCGTCGAAGGTGAGCATCACCGCTCGTGGCGGGAGCGGCGCGCCCTCGAGCACCGCCTCCCGCAGGCGGTCGAGCCCAATCACGTGACAGTGCTCGGCGAGCCAGGCACAGAGCTCCTCGAAGCGCTCCGGGTTGGTGTCGAACACGCCGCGGTCGAGCGGGTAGCCGTCGGGGAGCGCACAAACGCGGTGAAACGTGAGGACGCTCAACGCGTCCCGATCACGCCTCCGCTCGCGCAGGGCATCGACCACCCCCGCGCGATCGAGCCAAAAGGTGAGCCGGTGGCGCAGCATCGAAGCGCCACGTTAGCCCTGAACGAAGCGAGCCCCAAGCCGATGCTGCGCTGGCCGCTCAGCAACCGAGCATCTTGCAGGCGCGCTCACGCGACTTCTTGGCGGCAGCAGCGTCCTCTTTGGCGTCGGAGAGGTTCTCCTCGGAGCACAGCTCCGAACCCAAGAAGGCCTGAGAAGCCTCTTTGCTCAGCTTCTCGAGGTTGGCGGTGCAGGTGCCGGGATCGCTGGCGAGGCCGGCGGCGAGCAGGCAGGCGTCGGCGGAGTCACCGAGACAGGCCTTCTCTGCGTTCCTCTGCGCCGCTTGGACGTTCTTGGTGAGCACCTCACCGGCGGTCTGCTCGAAGGCGAGGTAGGCGCAGGGGGCGGCTTGTCCGCCTCGACACCCCACCTCGAGGGCGCGCTTGTAGTTGGCCATCGCGTCAAGGCCGGCCTCTTTGAGCTCCGCACGACCGTCGACGAACACGAGTCGGAAGAACGAGCACGCCTTGGGATCACCGGCTGCGCAGCCGAGCTCCATGAACGTGGCGATCTTGGTCAGCTTGGCCACGCGCTCCTTGTTCTCAGCGTCCTCGATGGTTCGGAGCTCGGGCAGCACGAAGCAGCCGACGGGAACCCATTCGTCTCACAGCCCACACCGCGCGCACTGGAGCACACTCACGCCACACTCGCCACACTCATGCCTCGCTCACTGCCTTGCTCCGTTTACTCCGTGGGCCTCACGCAGTGGGCCTCACCGGCCCCTCGCCCCCGCGCTGGCTCCCTCGCTGGCTCCCTGCTGGGGCGCCCCCTCGCTGGGCCTCCCTCGCTGGTCGCTCCCTACTGGGCATCGAGGCCAAAGAAAGCGCGGATGTTCGCGAGGAGCTTACCCTGCTCGACGTCTTTGCGCGGCTTGGCGTGGCCGAGATCTTGTCGCCGCGCCTGCAGCTCCACGGCCCGCTCCGCCAAGATCTCCGAGATCTGATCGGCGAGCTCGGGGCGCGCTCCGAGCACGCGCTGGAACGCTGTCTTGTCGAGCCGAAAGCACTCCACGTCGCCCACGGCGACCACCGTGGCCATGCGCGGGGCGCCGGTCATCAGCCCCATCTCGCCCACGAAGCCGGGGCCCGTCACCTTCGCCACCGTCTCGTACTCCTCGCCGTCGTACACCCTCACCTCCACCTCGCCCTCCACGATCACGTAGAGGTAGTGGGCCACTGCACCCTGGCGCGTCACGATCTCTCCCGGCGCGAAGGGCACATAGCTCAAGTGCTCGGCGAGCATGTCCCGCTCGGCGGCGTCTAGCGGAGCGAGGAAGGGCAAGGTGTTGAGCGCGTCGAGTCGGCGCTGGTGCGCGCGCTCACGCTTGCGCTCGCGACGCTTGGCCGTGTCCTTCTCGATCCAGACGTGAGCCGCAGGGACGGCGAGCGGGATCTGGTTCCGCTTGAGCGCGGCGTAGATCCGCGCGCGCACCCGCGAGTTGGTGGGGTCGTCGATGCGCATGTCGGTGATCCAGTAGCGGAGCGCGTAGTACCCCATGCTGTCGCGCCCCACCTCTGCGAAGTTCATCAACACGCAGCTCGGCTTGGGCTCCGTCATCACGCCCTCGATCGGCGCGGCCGCGATCGCCTCGCTCACGATCCGGATCACCTCGGTGGGGTTGAACCGAAAGTCGACGTTGAAGTACACCCACATGCGATGAGGCACGGTCTCGCCGCCTCGCTTGCCGAGGATGGTGAACGTCGACGCGAGGAGCAGGCTGTTGGGCACGATGAGCGCGTCCCAGTCGTTGGTCTCGAGCACCGTGTGTCGCCAGCCGACCTCCTTCACCTGACCTCGGCGCCCATCCGAGAGCTGCACCCAGTCGCCGACGCGGATGGAGTTGTCCATCTGCAGCGCCACGCCGCCGATCACGTTGCCGAGGGTGGCTTGGAGCGACAGCGCGAGCACGCCAGTCACCACCGCGCTGGTGGTCACCAGGCCCGTGAGCTCGAGGCCCGCTCGGCGCAACACGATGAACGTGACGGCGATGTACGCCGCGCCGAGCGCGAGATCGCTGAGCAGCGTGCTCAGGTGTACCCGCACCGCGGGCAACAACAAGTCGAAGAGCAACAGCCCCAACGCCGCGATCACGTTGAACGCCGCCAACAGCTCGGAGAGCGCCCCGAGGTTCCTCGCCCATTCCGCCTGACCGAGCGCGTCGAGCAAGAGCGAACCGCCGAGCGCGACCAGGAACAAGACGAGCGTGGTCACCGCCCGCCGCACGCGCCCCCGCTTGTGCGGCGCGAACCTGTTCACCAACAGGGCCATGACGAGCACGGCGCTGGCGATCGCCACTACGTTCCACACGACCACCCCACCACGCTAGTCCTCTCGGAGCCGCGGCTGAAGAGGCCTGTGCACGACGCTGCCGCGGGCTCGAGCCGTCCGTGCTGCTTCGAAGCGGCGCGGCTCGGCCGGGATGGCCCGCCCGTCCCTCACCAGGCGCCGCTTCGACGCACGCGTCCTCAGTCGGCGAGCGCTTCGGAGACCTCGCCCTTGGCCTCCTCCACCTCTTGTGCGGCGCGGGCCCGCTCTTGTTTGGCTCCCGCCTGCTCGGCCTGGGCCTCTGCGAGCTGCTTCTCGAAGGTGGCCTTCTTCTCGTCGAACTCGGGCCCCTTGCCCCCCACCGCGAGCAGCTTGGCGAGCTCGGCATCCGCGAGCGCCACGATCCACGCCTTCTCGGCTTCGGTCGCCTCGCGCTCGGCGAGCTCGAGCTGTCGCCGGGCGAGGTCGAGCTCCTTCTTCTTCACCGCGAGCGCTTTCTCCTTCTTCTCGATTTCCCCCTCGGCCGCGTCTTCGTCGGCGTCCTGCCCCGCGGCCGACTTCTTCTCGGCGAGGTTGAGCGACGCCTTCGCGACCTCGAGGTTGGCCTCCGCCTGCTCCACGGCGGTCTCCGCCGCGTCCACCTTGGCTTCGGCGTCCTCCACCGCGCGTGCCTTGGCCTCCTTCTGCTCCTCGGCCTTCTTGGCGGCCGCCTCCTTGGCGTCCACCTCGGCGCGCTTGTCGTCCCCCACCGCGCTGGGATCGTAGTCGCCCACGGTGTGGCTCAGCGGCCCCCCGCACGCCGCGCCGAGCGCGATGCAGAGGGTGGCCAGGACGAGGCGACAGGGGCGGCGCCGCCCCAAAGATTCGAGATAGGTCATGAATTGCTCCGTTTCCAGCAGCCGCAACCGTGGCGACGCTGCTCTCGCATAGCACTTCCGCTGCCATCGGTGGGGATTCGCCATTTCGAGCGACGCGTCGAGGCGCGCAGCGCCGAGACACTTTCTCGCATCGGGGCCTCAAGGTCGCGCCCCGCGGGCCGTTCCCGTGAGTCGAGGGCGCAACTCTGGCGAGAATGACCAGCGCCGCGCAAACGATGGTGAATGTGATGAAAGCACCGCTCCTCTTGGCTGCCAGCCTCGCAGCGACGGCATGGATGGGCTGCGCTCCCCTCGGTGGAGCGGGCGCGGCGACCTCTCCGTCCCAAGAGTGTGTCGAGCGCGCGCTTCGCAACGCTCCGCTCGAGGAGGTGCTGCCGGATGCGCGGGCGCACTTCGAGCGCCAGTGCGAGACCACCGAGCCTGGAGCGTGCAGCACGCTCGGCGTGATGTACGAGCTGGGCCTCGGAGGTCCTCGTGATGGCCGACGCGCCGTCACCCTCTACGAGCACGCCTGTCAGCGCGGCAACGCGCGGGGCTGCCTGAACCTCGGCCTCGCGCTGCTCGAGGGCATCGGGGCTCCGCGCGATCCGGAGCGCGCCGTGACGGTGTTCGCCGCTGGCTGTCGCGAGAAGTTCGCGCCGGCGTGCGGCGCCCTCGGCGAGCTCTACCAACAGGGTCGCGGGGTGGCGCCTGCGCCCAACCTCGCCATCGGACTGTTCCGGCGCGCGTGCGACGGCGGTCACCTGCCCTCGTGCGTCGACCTCGGAAACCTGCTCGAGCTCGAAGATGCGGCCGGCTCCGTCGTCGAGCGCATCGCCCTCTTCGAGCGGGCCTGCGTCGGGGGCGACCCGCGCGGCTGTGAGCGCCTCGGTGGAGGCGCCGCCCCGCCGCCCCCCCGCGCCGACGCGGAGCTCCCCCGCACGGAGCACACGTTCTCCATACGATGAACCACGCTCAATGCGATGAACCACGACCCCCGGCGCCCTCACCGGCACCAACAACCACAAGGAGGTTGCCTCTGACCTAAACCCTTCTGGACCGCCTCGCCGCCGAGCTCCTCCCACCGTCGCCATCCCCAAGGCGGCGAGGCGTTTCTCCAGATCGCTCGACAACTCCACGGGTCTCGCGCACCCCGCGTTCACGCAGGCAGCAGCGCGCAGAGCGCTACGCGCGAGCGAGCCACGTGAAGCCGAGCTCGCCGAGCACATCGTTGAGCTTGTCGAGGGTGAGCGGCTTGGAGACTCGGGCGACGTTCGCTCCCTCTCGAACCATCGGTGCGTCGGGGTCGCGCTCGGACAGGATCACGATGTTGAGGCGCGCGGTGGGCGCGTGAGCTCTCAGCTGCCCCAGCACCTCCGGCGCGCTTCGATCGGGTAGCCCATCGTCGAGCACGACCAGCTCCGGGAGCGCACTCCGCTCTGGCCCCCCGTCGACCAAGTAGCGCACCGTCTCGGCGCCGGTGTCGAAGGCGACCACCGGCTGGCTGATCCCGATGCGACCGAGCAGGTGCCGCAGCGCCTCCACGTCCCGCACGTGCGGGGTGGCCATCAAGATCTCGCCCCCACGCGACGACGGCCTTGACAGCTCGAGCACCAGATCTGCGCGCTCCACGAGCTCCGCGGCCGAGAACGGCTTCGGCAAGAAGGCGATCGGCATGCCGATGTCGAGATCCATCCCGAGCTCGTCGCCCATGTAGCCGGAGATGAACACCACCGGGAGATCCGGTCGACGCGCTCGCATCCATTTCGCCAGGGCGACCCCGCTCATCCCCGGCAACACCACGTCGGTGACCAGCAGCTCGATGCTCGACGGTTCCTCGCGGACGAGGCCCTGCGCCTCTTCACCGGTACGCGCTTGGTGCACGTCGAAGCCTGCGCTCTCGAGGCCCCGGGTAACCATCCGCAGAATCGCTGGCTGGTCCTCCACCACCAGCACGTTTCCAGAGCGCTCGCGCGGCGGCGCCGTGCGCGACGTGATCACTCGGCGAGGCGACTCGGTGGCGAGGGGCAGGAACACCGTGACGGTCGTCCCTCCGCCCACGCTCGTCTGCACCACGATGTCGCCCGCCGCCTGCTTCACGATGCCGTAGCACGTCGCGAGCCCGAGGCCGGTGCCGCGCTCGCCTTTGGTCGTGAAGAAGGGCTCGAAGATTCGGCCGACCGTGGCCTCGTCCATGCCCACCCCGGTGTCGCTGACGCTGAGCACCGCATAGTCGCCAGGCTCGAGCTGTGAGCGCCCGGCGACCCGCTCGCGCCCCACCCGCACCGTGAGCGTACCTCCCTCCGGCATGGCGTCGCGCGCGTTGACGGCGAGGTTGAACACCAGCTGATCGAGCTGCCCTGGGTCGAACGTGATGTCCACCTCGTGCTCACACGGGAGCACCACGAGCTCGATGGGCTCGCCCAAGGTGCGACGCAGCATCTTGGCCACCCGTGCCACCTCCGCGTCGAGATCGAGGAGGATCGGCTCCACCGGACGCCGCTTCGAGAAGGCGAGGAGTTGGCTCGTCAGTCGCGACGCGCTGTCGGCGGCTCGCAGCACCTCGGCGATGTCGTCTCGGCTCGCGCTCCCTTCCGCCAGATCCGCAGCCACAAACTTCCCGAAGCTGATGATCACGGTGAGGAGGTTGTTGAGGTCGTGGGCGATGCCTCCGGCGAGCGCCCCGAGCGCTTCCATCTTCTGCGCTTGGCGCAGCTGCTCGGTCTTGGACACCAGCTCGAGCTCCGCCTGACGGCGCGCGGTGATGTCGCTGACGAACAACAAGAGGCGAGGACTGGGCCCATCCTCGGCGAAGCACTGCACGCGCACCGCCCGCCACCGAACGCCATCGTCGGTGTGCTGCTCGAGCTCCACGGTGCACACCTCCCTGCGCGCGCAGGCCCTCTCGAGCGCGCTGCGAACGTCCGTCGCTCGCTCGCGCCACAAGTCGAACAGGTTGCCGCCAACCTCGGCACCATCGCCTGGGTGATTGATGAACTCGATGGTCCCGTGCACGTCCACGACCATGATCACGTCCGCGGTCGTGTCGACGATCGCGTGGTGCAGCGCTTCGCGACCCGGGGTGTCGGTCGCTCCGGTCACCATCGCTCGGCTCGCGCCCAGGCGACGGAACCGCGTCGCCGCCCGAACGCGGAGGACAACCTCGGCTGGGGGCGCGCCACGTGCCAAGACGTCGTACGCCCCCGACGCGAGCGCTCCGCGAAGGACCGACTCGTCCTGGCGGTCGACGAGGACGACCACGGGAGGCTCGAGCGCTCCGGCGCGAGCGCTCGTGATGCGCTCGCGGAGCTCGGCGCCTGCCGTCGTCGACGAGGAGCCCTCGAGGAGGATCACGTCGACGGGGCGCTCGACGAGGGCAGCCGCCGCCGCCTCGGGCCCCGCCGCGACGCGAACCTCGAACCCCGCCCCCACGAGCGCGGCGACGGTGTCGGCGGCGTCGCGGCCCACCACCAACACCGTGCCGACCTGCTCCACGCTCACCGAGTGCTCTTCTCTCGTCGAGCACCAGTCTGGGCAGGATGGCGACGAAGTATCCGAGGCTTGTTCGACTGGAACATGGGTCCCCCAGCGGTTGCGACCGTGCACGCGCGTGGGAAAGTGTCCGCCAAGCGGCCCATGGGCGCAAGCCCCTCTCCAGCGCACGCGTCGCGCCTCGTGTCACTTTCCGAACTGTTTCGGGTCGATCTCCAAGCGCTTGAGCGACCGGCGCAGGTTGGACGCGTCGACCCCGGCGCGACGCGCCGCCTCGGCCACGCTCCCGCCGGCGAGGCGAAGCACGCTCTCGAGGTAGCTCCGCTCGAACGTCTCCCGGGCTTCAGCCAACGGGGCGCTCGCCAGCTCACCTCCCCCGAGGCCGGGCCGCGGCGGGTCGCCTGGCGCTCGCAGCGCCGGCGGCAACACGTCCACGGTGAGCAGCTCCGACTTCGCGAGCACGAGCGCCCGCACCACCAGGTTCTCGAGCTCTCGCGCGTTGCCGCGCCAGTCATGGGACGCGAGCGTCTCGAGGCAGGCTTGCTCGAACCGCACCTCGGTCTTGCCCAGCCGCTCCCCATGTTTGCGGGCGAAGTGATGGGCGAGCTCGATCACGTCGTCGGGGCGCTCCCGCAGCGGCGGGATCACGAGTGACACCACGTTGAGCCGATAGAAGAGGTCCTCGCGAAAGGTGCCGTCCCGCACCGCCTGCGGCAGATCGCGATGCGTGGCCGCGATCACCCGGACGTCTACCTTACGCACCTCGTTGGAGCCGATGGGGCGCACCTCCCCCTCCTGCAACACGCGCAAGAGCTTCACCTGGGTGGAGAGCGGAAGCTCCGCCACTTCGTCGAGAAACAGGGTGGAGCCGGAGGCCTCCTCGAACAGCCCTCGCCGCGCCTCGCCAGCGCCCGTGAACGCACCGCGCACGTGGCCGAACAGCTCGCTCTCCACCAGCGACTCGGTGAGCGCCCCACAGTTGATGGCGACGAACGGTTTTCCCCCGCGCAGGCTCTCGTCGTGGATCGCGCGCGCCACCAGCTCCTTGCCGGTGCCGCTCTCCCCGAGCACCAGCACGGTCACGTCGACCTTCGCGACGCTGCCGATCAGCTCGTGCACCTCGCGCATCGCGGGCGAGCGCCCGACGATACCCGCGTGCCGCTCCGCCACCGTGAGCTTGCCCTCGAGCACGCGGTTGCGCTCGAGCAGCCGGCGGTGCTCCAGCGCCCGATGGACCGAAGCGACCAGCCGATCACCCAGATCGGCCGGCTTCACCAGGTAGTCGTACGCGCCGTGCTGCATCGCGCGCACCGCCGCCCCTACCGTCTGCTCCCCCGTGAGGAAGAGCACGGGCACCCGCGGCCGCTGGGTCTTGAGGTGCTCGAGCACGGCCATCCCGTCGAGCTTCGGCATGTGCAGATCGGTCAGCACCAGATCGAGCTCGCCGAGCTCGCCGTCGAGAGCCGCGAAGAGCGGCTCGGCCGACTGGAACGAGATCACCTCCATCCCGGCGCGCTCGAGCGTCCGCGCCACCACCCGGCCAATCTGCGGGTCGTCGTCAACGGCGACGATCCTGGGCTGCTCACGAAGCGACACGCGCGCAGCGTCGCACAGGATGACCTGGTGAAAAAAGGGCGGATTCGGGCGGAGGGATTCAGGCCGCGTGTCCCGGAGGTGCCAGACTCGAGCGCTCGGAGCCCTCGCGCAAGATGTCGATGGCCTGTTTGCGAAGCTGGCACACCCGCGCCTCCGTCACGCCGAGGCGCACGCCGATGTTCTTGAGGGTCTCCCCTTGCTCGTAGAGCACGAGGACGTGGTGCAGGCGGTCGGGCAGCGCCGACGCGGCGCGGCGAACGCGACGAAAGCGACGCACCGCGTCCACGGTGTCGTCGATGCTGACGCCACGCGTGTCGAGCGGCTCATCGGTGCCGAAGGCGCTGAGTGACGCAGCGGAGCCTGCGAGACGCAAGAGCTGGGCCTCTGCGCACTGCTCCGCCGTCCAGCCGGTCTGGCTTCCCACCGCCGACGGCGGCACGGAGCGACCGGTCTGCTGGCGCATTTCGGCCTGGGCGCGGTCCATCTTGCGAACCCGTGCCCGCTCGCGCCGCGAGAGGCGGTCCATGCGACGGAGCTCGTCGATGATCTCGCCGTGGATTCGCGTGACCGCGTAAGCTTCGAAGCTCGACTCGTCGAGCTGCGCGCCGCGCGAGACCGCCGACAACAAGCCCACATGGCCAGCGCCGACGAGGTCGCCGACATCGATCCCCTTCGGCAAGCGTCGGGCCACTTTGCGGGCGATGCGCTCCACCACTGGCAGCATGCGCATCGTTCGGGCGTCACTCTTTCTGTCTCTAGCTTTCATGGTCGTCCTCCCTTCAAGACCACTCGGGTTGTGGGAACTGCGCGGCCGGCCGCGCGAAGAGGTAGCCCTGCATGATTTCGCAGCCGAGCTCGAGCAACGTGTCGCGCTGCTCGCTGGTCTCGACGCCTTCGGCCACCACCACGATGCCTTGATCGACGCAGAGCCGGTTGATGGCGCGAATGAGCTCACGCGTGAACGGGTTCTCATTGACCGCTTGCACGAGGGCCATGTCGAGCTTCACGTACTCGGGGCGGAGCGCGGCGAAGACATTGAGGCTCGCGTAGCCGGCGCCGAGATCGTCGATGGCGATGGCGTAACCGCGCTCGCGCAGCACGCTCACCCGACGCAGCGCGAGCGCCGGATCGTCGATGAGCTGGCGCTCGGTGAGCTCGAGCACGACTCCGGACGCTCGCGACACGATGGGCTCACTCTCGTCGAGGAGACGCTGATCCATCAGCTCGTTCGGGTGCAGGTTGAGGAACAACAGCCCCTGCGGCCGGTACGTGTCGAGATCGGCCTGCACCCTGGAGCGCACCGTCGAGCCGACGTCCCAGATCCGGTCCAACCGCTCGGCCGCGTCGAGCACCGCGCCGGGGTGCGGGAGCGACGGCTCCGAGGAGCGGAGGAGCGCCTCGAAGCCCACGGTCTTCTTCTCGGGCACCGACACGATGGGCTGATAGGCCATGGTGAGGGAGGCGAGGGCGAGATCGAGCTGCGACTCGAGACGAATGAGGGTGCCGGGACGGCTGCCGCAGTGGCTGGAGCGTCGCTCCGCCTCCACGAGGCGCCGCTCGTGCGTCGCGCGGGCCACGATGTCGACGAGCTGTTGGTGATCGAACGGCTTGGTGAGGTAGCCGAACGCTCCGAGCTCGACCGCCTCGATGGCGGTCTGCATGTCCGGCCCGCCGGTGAGCAGCACGAAGGGCAGATCGACGTCGTCGTCGCGCAGCCTGCGCAAGAGGCCGAGACCGCTATCGCCGTCGCCGAGGTGGAGGTCGCACAGGATCGCCTGCACGTGATTGCGCCCCTGACCGAGCACGTCGAGCGCCGCCCCAGCGTTGTCGGCGTCCATCACCATGAAGTCGTTCAGCACGCGGCGGATGGCGCGGCGCGTGATGGGGCAGTCGTCGACGACGAGGACACCGTCGCGTTCACGTTGCGGCTGACACATGCGTTCCCTCTCCCTCTGTCGCTCGTGGTGAGCGTGCTGGGAGAGAGCCTTAGCAGGGATCGTGCCGAATCGGCAGCTGCGGCAAACTACTGAAACCTGGTGACCCAGACCTTCCGACGAGGTCAAATCGACCTGTCGACGGTCGCATCGACCCGGTCACATGTCGTTTGGACCTCCTCGCGTCCGAACCGCGGGCCCCAGGCGCAGCGTGGTCGTGCCGCCGTCGACACAGCGCCGCGAGGGACCTCTCACGACCAAACCTACGGCCCAGCGCGCGTGACCTTGAGGGCTCCCGTGCCTCGGGAAATTGGCTTCGTTGCCGCCGCGCCCCACCGTAGGCTCGAGCGATGGGCACCGCTCCCTTCGTGGTCCGCGCGCTCACGCTCAACATCTGGAACCGCCAGGGACCGTGGGATCACCGCAAGCGGCTGCTCGTCGCCGGCCTCGACGCGCTGCGGCCCGACGTCATCGGGCTGCAGGAGGTGATCCGCAGCGGCGATGCGACCCAGGCCCATGAGCTCAGCGCGCGGCTCGGACACGAGGTGGCGTTTGGCCGGGCGCGCCCCCTCGACGCTCACGCCGACTACGGCAACGCGGTCACGTCGCGCTGGCCCATCGCCTCCGAGCGCACCGTGCCGCTGCCGTGTCTCGACGTGGACGAGCCGCGCAGCCTCCTCGTCACGTTGCTCGACACCCCCGCCGGTCGCCTCCCGGTGCTCGTCACCCATTTCTCCTGGCGCCTCACGCACGGCTACGTGCGTGAGGCCCAGGCGCTGGCGGTGGCGGCGGCCCTCGACGAGCTCGACGGCGACCTCCTCCCGCCCCTCTTCATGGGCGACCTCAACGCCGCGCCGCACGACGACGAAATCCGTTTCCTCGCCGGAGAGCTCAGCCTCGAGGGCCGGAGCATCCACCTCACCGACGCCTTCGGCGCGGTGGGCGTTGGCGACGGCTTCACCTTCGACGGGCGACACAACCCCTTCGCCGAGCCGTGGAAGGAACCGCCACGCCGGATCGACTACATCTTCGTCGACGGACCCGACGCTGCCGGCCGCGGCACCCCCCTCTCCGCCGAGGTCGTGCTCCGCGAGCTCGACGAGGGAGTCGCCCCCTCCGACCACTACGGCGTGTTGGCCTCGCTCCGCTACGGCTGAGCCCGTCCAAACGCCCCGGCCCCTCACGAGCCCCTCGAGAGACCGGTCGCCCCTCTCGAGTGCGCGTTCTTGCGGCGCAACGAACGAGGTGCGTTCAACGGCCGAGGCGGAACAGCTCCTCGATCCCCGTCCCCGGAGCCCCGAACATGGCCCACATCGTCCAGAGGAACACGGCGAGGACCAGGACCGCGAGCGCGACGACGGTGATTGGGCCCAACGACTTCTTTGGGATGCCGTTCGGAAAGCCGTTCGGCGTGACATCGGTTCTCGGGTTCATGGCGTCACCTCCACCCCCATAAGAGCAATTCCCATGCCGAACGATCGATCCAAGTTGAGGCGTTTCCGTGTACGATGATCGACTGGGCCCGTTGGAGTCGGAACCATGGCGCGCATCCTGCTCGTGGAAGACAATGAGATGAATCGCGACATGCTGTCGCGAAGGCTCCGCCGCCGAGGCCACGACGTCATCGTGGCCGTGGACGGGCTCGAGGGCGTGCTCCGCGCCAAGGACGACGCCCCCGACATCGTGCTCATGGACCTCAGCCTCCCCGAGGTGGACGGGTGGGAGGCGACCCGGCGCATCAAGGCCGACGCCGCCACCGCCAAGGTCCCCGTGATCGCCCTCACCGCCCACGCCATGCGCGGCGACCGCGAGCGGGCGCTCGAAGCCGGCGCCAACGACTACGACACCAAGCCGGTCGACCTCGAGCGCCTGCTCGGCAAGATCGACGCGTTGCTCGCCGGCACGGAGGCCGAGTGACTGGAGAGACGCAGGCCTCGTCAGAACCCGCGCCGGACACCGAGAAACGCCCCCGGGTGCTGATCGTCGACGACGTCGAGGACAACCGTGAGATCCTCATCCGCCGCCTCCGCCGCCAAGACTTCGAGACCGAGGCGGCCGCAGACGGCGAGAGCGCGTTGGCGCTCTTGCGCACGGGCCGCTTCGACGTGGTCGTGCTCGACTGGATGATGCCCGGGATGAGCGGTCTGGAGGTGCTCGATCGCATCCGGGAGCGCTTCGGCAAGACCGAGCTGCCGGTGTTGATGGCGACCGCCAAGACCGAGAGCGACGCGGTGGTGGAGGCGCTGCGGCGCGGCGCCAACGACTACGTCAGCAAGCCCATCGACTTTCCGGTGCTGCTCGCACGCATCAACGCGCAGCTCTCCATGCGCACCGAGGCGGCGGCGAAGCGGACGCTCATCGACGCCCGCGACGACATCCCCTCGGGCACCGTGATCGACGGGCGCTACGAGATCCTGGAGAAGGTGGGCGAGGGCGGCTTCGCCTCGGTGTATCGCGCCCGGCAGCTGTCGACGGATCAGACCGTGGCGTTCAAGCTGCTCTTGCCGTCGCGCGCGCGTCGCAAGACCGGGGAGACTGAGCTCGCGCGCTTCCTGCGCGAGATGCGGGTGATCGCCGAGCTCGATCACCCGCACGTCGTGAGGCTCGTGGATTCGGGGAAGCTCGAGGTGGTTCACGACGACTACGGCGCCCCGCCCAAGTCGAGCTCCGATGCGGTGGCGACGGTGGCCGAGCGGCCCCGCGGCATCTCCGGCACCCAGCGTTCGGAGGGGAATGACACCTCCACCGTGACCGGCGCCGTGCCCTTCCTCGTGATGGAGTTCCTGCATGGCGAGCCTCTCGCCCGCTTGTTCGAGCGCGAGCGGAAGCTCACCATCGAGGCGATCTGCGATCTCGCCGTCCCCATTCTGTGCGCCCTCGGCGCGGCGCACCTGCGCGGCGTCATCCACCGCGACGTGAAGCCTCACAACATCCTGTTGGTGACCGATCACCAGGGCCATCGCCTCCCCAAGGTGCTCGACTTCGGCATCGCCAAAGTGATCGAGCCCGGGGTGGAGGAGCTAACGCAGACCGACTCCTTCATCGGGACGCCAGAGTACATGTCTCCCGAGCAAGGGCGCGGCAAGCGCAACATCGACGGCCGCGCCGACCAGTTCTCGGTGGGGGCGATCATTTACCAGGCGTTGACCGGTCGGAAGCTCTACGACGAGGAGAGCTTTCTCGCCATGATCCACGCGGTCGCGAGCGCCCGCTATCCCCAGCCGCGTGACGTGGGGTGCCACCTGCCCGCCGACTTCGAGGCGGTGCTCCTGCGAGCCTTGGCCCCTGATCGTGAGCACCGCTTCGACAGCGCCGAGGCCTTCGCCCGCGCGCTGCTGCCGTACGCGAGCGCCCGCATCCAGCGACGTTATGGGGACGATCTCTGCGCGGCCCCGTCGCGAGCAAAGGCCAAGCCCGCACCCGCCGTTTCCGGCGCGACCTCGAGCGCGGAGAGCCCCACCGTCGACATGGCGGAGCCCGACGCGCCCGCCTCCACGCCGAACCCGCTCGCGTCGACCCAGCTGATGACCGACGAGCAGGAGCCGGAGTCGGCGACGATGCCCGACTCCGACACCCTCCCTGCGGCCTCTGGAAGCGCCCTCGCGGTGGGGAGCGCGCTGACCGCTCTCGACGCGACGGTGATGATGACCGACCCCGACGAGGCCCCCGAGGCCCCCAAGGAGGAGCTCGCCGCGCCCACCCACCACGACAAGCCCCGCCGCGGCACCGACACCTTGCGAGCGGGGGCAGTCGCGCGCCGAACGCGCGACGAGGCGCCCAGCGCGGTCAGCGACGAGCACGCGAGCGCCCCCACCCACCGGGGCGTGTGGCTGCTCTTGCTCGTGCTCGCGGCGGTGGCCGTCGCCGTGGCCGCGAGCCTGCAATGAAGCCACGATGATGCCGACCGCGCCCGCGCGGTCGAGCGCTCGCGCCGTAGGTGGTTGCATCGCGGCGCGGCTCGCCATTTGATGGTCGGGTGCGGGTTGCCATCATCACCGACGACACCGAGCTCGGCGCGACCATCGCCGCCGAGGTGGAAGACCACGGTCACCACGCCGCTCTCGACATCTCACGCACCGACGTGGTGGTGATCGACGGCAGCTGCGCCGACTTCCTCAAGCGCCTGCGCTCCGCCGTGGCCCAGAACCCACGACTCGACGTGCTCGCGCTCCTGCGCGCCTCGCAGCTCCACGACATTCCCTCCGAGATCGGCGAGATCGTCGTGATGCCCGCGCAGCCGGGCGAGGTGGCGGCCCGACTCTCGCTGTGGGCACGGCGCCGTGGCGTGGCCGGAACCACTCGTCACGCGCTGCTCGCCCACGCGGTGGAGGGGGCTGCCGACGTGGTGGAGATCGCGGATCCGAACGCGGTGCTCTCCTACGTGAACCCAGCGTTCACCGAGACGCTCGGCTACACCGCGGAGGAGGTGATCGGGCGCACCCCAGCCCAGGTGATGCGCTCTGCCATGCACCCGAAGGAGTACTTCGCCGAGATCGATCGCACCTTGCGGGCGGGTTTGGTGTGGAAGGGGCTGTTGATCTCGCGGGCCAAAGACGGCCGGCTCGTCCACTTCGACGCCACCGTCGCCCCCATCTTCGACGGGGAGGGACGCTGCACACACCACATCGCCGTCAAGCGCGATATCACCGAGCGGCTGGCCGCAGAGGCCCGGCTCCGCGCCGCCAACGAGGAGCTCGCGCAAGCACGCGACGCCGCCCTCGACGCCAACCGCGTGAAGAGCCAGTTCCTCGCCAACATGAGCCACGAGCTCCGCACCCCGCTCAACGCCATCATCGGCTACGCCGAGCTCATCCTCGAAGAAGCCGTCGAGCTCGAGGCGAAGAGCCTCGAGGGCGACGCGGAGAAGATCCGCGCGGCAGGCCGCCACCTGCTCGGCCTCATCAATGACATCCTCGATCTCTCGAAGATCGAGGCAGGCAAGATCGAGCTCTTCTTCGAGGACGTGGTGCTCACCGACCTGCTCGAGGAGGTGGTGACCACCATCACGCCGCTCGCCCGGCTTCGCGGCAACACCATCGTCGTCGAGCACCACCTGGAAGAGAGCTCGGTGCAGGCCGACCTCACCCGCCTCAAGCAGATTCTCTATAACCTCGTGTCCAACGCCAACAAGTTCACCGAGAACGGCACCGTCACGATCGAGACCAAGGTGGATCCCGACGACGGCGGCGCGTTCCTGGTGTCGGTGACGGACACCGGCATCGGCATGAGCACCGAGCAGATGGCGCGGCTGTTCAAGCCGTTCATGCAGGCCGACGCGTCGACCACCCGCCGGTACGGCGGCACCGGTCTGGGCCTCACCATCAGCCAGCGCTTCTGCGAGATGATGGGCGGCCACCTCGCCGTGCAGAGCGACGAAGGGCAAGGCTCGTGCTTCACCATTCGGCTGCCCCTCGTCGCTGGCGGCGAGGTCAAGAGCGCGCCCTTGCGACGTGGCAGCGGCGGGCGGCGCCTGCTCCTCATCGACGACGATCCGGCCATCCACGATCTCCTCCTCCGCACGCTCGAGCCGGCCGGCTTCAAGGTCAGCTCCGCACGCGGAGGCGAAGAAGGTCTCGAGCGGGCCCGCGATGAGCTGCCCGACGCGATCATCCTCGACGTGGTGATGCCGGGCATGGACGGCTGGTCGGTGCTGACCGCGCTCAAGCGAGACCCCAGCACCCACGACATCCCGGTGATCATGCTCACCTTCTTGCAGAGCCGCAGCGCCGGCCTCGCCCTCGGCGCGGCCGACTTCCTGGTGAAGCCGGTGGAGACCTCGCGCCTCGTGCAGGTGGTGCGCAAGCACTGTGGTGGGCTCCCCGCCAAGGTGATGGTGGTGGAAGACGACAGCGCCACGCGCGAGCTGATGCGACGGGTGTTGATGAGCTCGGGACACAGCGTGCGCGAAGCGGTGAACGGACGCGAAGCGCTCGAGCTGCTCGAGCGCGACCGGCCCGACCTCATCCTCCTCGATCTGATGATGCCGGAGGTGGACGGGTTCACGTTCCTGGATCACGTCCGAGCGCGCGCCGAGCATCGCGACATCCCCGTGGTCGTGGTGACCGCCAAGCTCCTCACCCAAGACGAACGACGGCGCCTCGCGGGCGCCACGCAGCAGATCATCCAGAAGGGCGACTTCTCGAGCCGTGAGCTCATGAGCGCGGTGCTACGGCACGTGAGCACCCTGCTCCACTGAATTTCATGGAGGGAGCTCCGCACCCTCCCCCCTCGCTGCGCGCGGCCCCCACCCACCGCGTTGCGCTCGGGGCCCCAGCGCAAAAGCGCCCTTCGCGAGAGCTCCGGGCTTCTCCGGTCGGGTCTTGAGCTTCGTGGAGGGTGCTGCCGTCTTCCCAGGCGCCGCGAGGACGAGTACACCGGCGCGGTGCGTATCGTGCTCATGCCCCGCTGGGCGGGGACCGCCGACAGCGACTGGTATCCGTGGCTCCGCGCCGAGCTCGACGTTCCCGTCGCCTGCGCGCGGCTCCTGCCGACCCCCCAGGCGCCGGCGATCGCCGACTGCGTCGCCGAGCTCGCGACGGTGGCTGGCCGCTCCAACCTCGAAGACACGCTGCTCGTAGGCCACTCGGTGGGGTGTCAGGCGGTGCTGCGGTTCGTGGCCGATCTCCCGGAGGCCGTGCCGGTGGGCGCCATCCTCTGCGTGGCGGGGTGGTTTGCGGTGGACGCGCCGTGGGACACGATCCGGCCGTGGATGGACACGCCGCTCGACGACGCGCGGATCCGCGCCGCGACCCCGAACCTGTCGGTGCTCCTCTCCGATGACGACCCCTTCACCGCCGACCACGAGGCGAACACAGCGGCCTGGCGCGAGCGGCTCGGCGCCCACGTGACCGTCGTCGCCGGCGCGCGCCACTTCAACGCCCCGCGCGAGCCCGACGTGCTGCGCGCCATCGAGCGAGCGCTCGCAGCGCTCGCCGATCGCCCTCCGCGCTGACATTCGCGTACCATCGCCGTTGTGGCCTCTTCGCGACGCATCAAAGGGATACGAGATCTCGTGTTCGATGGCGTCGAGGTGGTCACCACGCTCGTGCAGCGAACCCACGAGGAGGTGTCGGATCGGTGGACCGAGCGCGTGGCGCTCATCGAGCCGGCAGCGCCAATCGCGCGGAGCGTGAACGCCATCCAGAAGACCAGCGCCGCCATCACCTACACCACCATCCGGGTGGTGAGCCGCGGCGTGGGCAGGGTGGTGCGCAGCGTGACCGATCCTCTGCTCGACGAGGGGAGCCCGGAGGAGCACGACGGCCCCGACGCCGTGGTGCCCATGCGCCAGGATGCGCAGGGCTCGCTTGTGTGGTGGGTGTCGCAGGCCGAGGGAACCCTGAACGGTTTCTTCGGCGATCACCTGGCGGCGCGGGGCAACGCGCTCGACCTCACGATGACGCTCCGCGTCGACGGTCGCGCCATTCCGCTCGAGCAGGACGCGCTCGCGCGTGCCCTCCCCGCCGCCAAGCCCAAGGTGTGCGTGTTCGTCCACGGACTCAGCACCACGGAGTGGTGTTGGGTGCTCTTTGCCGCGGAGCTCTGGGGCGATCCGACCACCTGCTTCGGCACCGAGCTCGAGCGCGACCTCGGCTTCACGCCGCTCTTCGTGCGCTACAACAGCGGTCGACACGTGAGTGACAACGGCCAGGCGCTGTCTGCGCTGCTCGCGGAGCTCTGCGCTGCGTTCCCGGTGCCCATCGAGGAGCTCGCCATCGTGGGCCACAGCATGGGCGGCCTCGTGGCGCGAAGCGCCGCGCACTACGGGGCCGTTCACGCCACGCGCTGGGTCTCCAAGCTGCGTCACGTGTTCTGCATCGGCTCGCCTCACCTCGGCGCCCCCCTCGAGAAGGGGGTTCGCCTGCTCGCGACGTTTCTCGCGCGCATCCCCGCCGCCGCGGCCACCGTGCCCGCGGCGGTGCTCGACGCACGAAGCGCGGGGATCCGCGATCTGCGCCACGGGTACACGATCGAGGACGAGTGGCGCGACGAGAACACAGAGGCGGTGCTCCACGACAACCGCCACGACGTCCCCTTGGTGCCGGGCGTGGGCTACTACGCGGTGGCCACCACCGTCACGCGGGATCCAGACCACCCGGCCGGAGTGCTCCTCGGCGATCTGCTCGTGCGGGCCCCGAGCGGCGCGGGGCTCGCCCGAGCACCCGAGCGACACGTCCCCTTCCACGCGCGCGCCCTCATCCCGGGCATGACGCACGTGCACATGGCGAATCACCCCGCGGTGTACGAGGTGCTGCGATCGTGCCTCGCAGGCGCCCCCCCGCGCACGGGAGCCGGCCCCTCGTCGACCGCCGACTGACACGGAGATCCCCGCCCCCCCGCGGGAGCACCGCGGATCCCGTCTCCGGCAACGGACCGGTCAGCGCGTGGATCCGCGGGAGCACCGCTGCGCCAGCACGCGCCCGGCGTGGGAAGTGGCTCACTCCTGATCCACGAGCGCGTCCATGGATCACGCATCCTCCAGGGCCTGAAATTCCATACGCTCGCAGAATTTCTCGATAACTCGTCGAGATCGCGAACGGCTCCGACCGCCACACACTGTAGGAATCGATGCTACATGGTGGCACGACCCGTGCTTACGCCACCTACACCTACCCACCCCACGACAAAGGTCACTAGAGGAAACCCATGAAGCTCCGGAACATCTTGAAGTTGTCTGCCCTGGCCATCATCCCCGTGCTCGGCGCCGCGCAAGGTTGCGCTGGCGAGGACAACATCGAAACGGCCGACCCCGCGAACGTCACCGAGGTGAACCACGCCTTCCGGGGCAAGTGGGCCGTCGACATGAAGAAGGTGGATCAGGAGTATGGCCAGAGCTCGGCCTACTTCCTGGGCGTGACCGCGGAAGAGGCCGGCCTTCAAGCAGGGCTGCCCCCGGTGTGGGATCAGACCGCCAAGCGCGAGCCGAACGGTGCGCTGCATCAGGAGACCGGCACCGAGTATGCGGTCATCGATCGCGACGGCAAGAAGATCGATCCGACGGGCTACGTGAACATCATCCCGATGCTCAAGGACACCGATCCGAGCAAGCAACAGCACATCATCAAGATGATGAACGACGGCGACGTCATCGTGTACTTCCACCCCGAGCAGACCGGCGCTCGTGGCGCGATGGAGCGACGCGCTTCGCACGTGGGCATGCACTACGAGTACGAGGCCGGCGACGGTCGACTGCTCGTCCACCACATCGACAACCCGAACAGCTACGGCCCGATCTACAACCATCGGCCCGACCGGCAGATGCCGTTCCACGTGTACCGCTTCAAGCCGAAGAAGGGTGACCTGGTGGGCGGCGCCCCCTCGAGCCCGGTGGCGAGCCCCGACGGCGTGCCCTACACCGCCGCTCAGCGCGACGCAGTCCTCGCCATCGTGAACGCGGGCGACGTCTCCACCGCCGAGGGGCAGACCAAGCTCCAGAAGAAGCTCGACCTCGAGCTCAGCCTCCGCGCCGACGCCGCCACCGCCATCGTGCAGTATCGCGTCAACAACGGCAGCATCGCGAGCCTCGACATCCTCGCCGCCATCCCGCGAGTGGGTCCGAGCGCCATCAAGACGCTGCGCGACGCCTCGGGCGCCGACGGTGGCTCCGCTGGCGCGCCGATCAGCGCGGCCCAGGCCGCCGCCTACGGCATGAACGCGCGCAACTGGGCCATGATCACCAACGACATCTCGCCCTTCGCGAACTTCTTCGACCTGCGCCTGCAGAAGCTCGGCGACCTGCCGCAGTTCGCTCAGGCCGCCATCAACGGCGAGCAGATCCCCAACCTGTACTGCTCGGGCCTGGCCTACGCAAACCTCAACCTGGCCATCAACTACCCGCTCAACGAGCAAGGGCTGGGCAACCTCTGGGGCACGTTCAAGAACGCGAGCTACCGCTTCTCCGACGCCAACGGATCGATCGCCGCGTCCGAGCTGGGCGACACCGCCGGCCTCAGGGGCCTCAACCGCCTCGTGTTCGAGCCCTACGGCGCGACCGACATCCTCAACGCCTGGATCGAGAACTACTGGGGCGCGGTGCCGCTCGCGATGAAGCAGCAGCTCTTCCAGACCCCCGAGTTCCAGCAGGGCGTCGTGCAGGGCTTCTCGCAGCTCGAGTGGAGCGACGACCAGGCGTCGGAGAAGCAGTCGGCCGGGCAGTTCAAGCCGGGGACCATCGACAACGTCAAGCGCTGGGCCGCGGCCTACGGGCGCGGGGCGGACGCCACCGAGGCCTACCTCGCCGCGGATCCCGAGCTGGCCGGCGCGTTCGGCGAGCTGGGCATCAGCTCCGAAGGGATGACCCCCATGGATGTCCTGCAGGCCGTGGAAGACTCGACGGTCGCCAACAAGTTCGTCCCGCCGCAAATCTGGATGGACGAGGCCGACCGCGATGACGCGAGCCTCGTGTACGTGGGCACCGTGCTCAACTGCGAAATCCTCACCGCGGTGGACGGCAGCGGCGACGACGCCTGCGCCGGCGGCGGCGGCGGCGTGACCGAGTTCAGCGAGGGCGCCTCCGACACCAGCACCTACCCCGACTTCGCGCTGCCCAACGGCGGGCACGTCACCCACCGTCGCTTCGACGTGGCCGGCCCGACCCACTTCGGCCCGGACAGCATCGTGAGCGTGCGCATCACCCACGCCGACGTCGGCGACACCCGCTTCCTGCTCCACGTGCCCGCCAACTGGGAAGGCCACGAGACCGCCGATCTCCCCTATCAGGAGTTCCGCGCTTGGTGCCGCGAGTCGCTCGCGGGCGGCGGAAGCTGCGCCGCTCCTCAGGGCATCTTGCTCGACACCGGCGCGTCCGGCTCGGTCGACGACGGTACGTACAGCTGGCGCCTCGGAGACGTGTGCACCTTCAGCGACGACGGCACGACCGCCACCTGCCCCATGGGCACCGTCTCCGGCGGGACCTTCGCAGAGCTCGGTGAGTCGGAGCTGAGCACCTGGGCCAACGGTGGTCGCATCACCATCACCGCCGCCGATCTGGGCAACGAGAGCTCCGGCATGCTCGACAACTGCTCGGCGTGTCAGAGCGGCGGCGGCCAGTTCAACCAGATCAAGGTGCAGCTGCTCCAGCAGTAACCCGCACATCGAACGGCCCGGTCAGCCGCACCTGACCTGGCCACGCGAGGCGCGTGCCCCCCGGGGACCGCGCCTCGCGTCCTTTTGTGGCGCATCTGAAGATCGTCGCGTGGGCGCACGTGGGCAACCCGAACGACGACACCGTCCCCGAGGTGCAGGCGTCTGGCGCCGCCTCGGTCGACGGCGCCGACTACCGCTTCCACGAGAGCCTCGTTCACGACGGCTGGGGCGCGAGCGGCGACACCCTCGACATCCTCCGCCGCGGCTACTGCGCCGGTGAGCGCTGGGCGGCGGGGCATTTCGCTGCCGTGCTCGACGAGCCGTCGGAACGTGCTCGATCCGCTCGAGATGCCGATGGCCCGCCCACGTCGTAACGCTGGAGGACCACGGACGAGAGGAAGAGACGGGGCCTCTTCTCCTCGCGATGGCTCTCCCGGCTAACGGCGGCGGCGCGCGAGGAGGGCTCCGGCGAGGAGCAGCGCGGTCCATGCGCCTTGCCGCGGGGCGACGCCAGGGGTGACGCAGCCGCAGCCCTCGGTCGCCGACGCGTCGATGGGGTCGTCGACGTGGGCGCCCCCGAAGCCCCCTGTCCCCCCGTTCGAGGGCCCTTCGACATCGAGCACGAAGAGCTCGTCACCGTCGCGGACGACGAGGGGGCGAGCGGGCCACTCGGCGCCGATCGCGAGCTCGCCCGGCTCGTGTATCTCGGCGTCGCTCGGGGAGAGGCGCCACGCGCGGAGGCTGCGTTCGGTGGCTGCCCGGAGGACGGCGCCATCCACCACGAACCACCCCTGCTCCACGCGCCACACCGTCGGCGCCGACGGGAACGCGGCGCCTGCGGGCACCGACGTCACCGCCGCTGGCGACACCGGAGGCTCGTCCCAGAACGCGGAAAAACCCCAGCGCTGGTAGTCGGCGGCGGCGAGCGGACGACGCGCCCCGCCGAGCTCCGGCGTCGCGCACTGCAGCGCGAGGGGGCTGCCGGCGAGCGAGCCGGACGTGCCAGCACGGAGGGCGTCCACCGCGTGACTCGCTCCGTCGAACAGGCTGTAGGGCGGCGGCACGTCGAAGCCGTGATCGCAGAAGCCTAGATTTTCGCACAGATCGCCACGGTAGACGTCGGCGCGCACGTCGTGGGCCACGCCGCTGTCGTCGAACACGAGAGGAACGTCCACCACGCGCTCCCGGTCGTCGGGATCGTAGGCCCACCCCACCACCGCGTCGCAGCTCACCTCCTCGAGGGCGCCGTCGATCGGGCGATCCAGGAACGCTTGGTAGGCGTTCACGAGCGAGCTGTAGGGAGGCACGTACACGGTGCCCACCCCCACCACGTTCTGCCGGATGTTGAAGTGCAGGTGGATCGTGGTCGGGGTGCCGCCGAACTCGTTCGACACCATGCCGAGCACGTCACCACGCGCCACGTTCTGACCCACCGTCACCTGCACGTTCGACATGTGGAGGTAGTCGAACCGCGTTCCATCCGCCGCGGTGAGATACACCGAGTAGCTGCCGACGTTGGTGATGGTGCCGTTCTCCGCCGCCACCACCGGGTGCACGTCTTTTTCGCAGGTGGCGCCGCGGATGTCCTGCCCCTGATGGCCGGTTCCGGAGGGGCACAGGGGCATCTCCCACGAGCGGGTCTCGCAGTAGTTGTCGCGCCACGGATAGCTGTAGTTGACGGCGTCGCACTGCCCGCCCCCCGGGCCGAGGTAGCCGCCGTTCATATACACCTGAGAGTTCGCGAAGGCGGGGAACTGCTGCGTCGGGAACAGCATCGTCGGCGCGTAGACGACGTCGTCGGCCCGCCCGTCGCCCGAGCCTGCGATGAGGTCGCCGGGCGGGTGAAAGCTGAAGTCTTGCGCCGCTGCCGGGGCCGCCCCCGCGACCGCAACGGCGGTGCTGGCGAGCGCCACGAGGGCGCGGGGCCAGGGCGTGTGCTTACGCAGGCAGCGCCTCACTTCGCGACCCCCTCGCCGCCCACGAACGCCAGCCTGCCGGCCAGGCCCATCACGAACGCGTCGCTCTCGCAGCGTGGATCGGGCAGCCTCGCGCACTCCACCTCGAGGCTGTAGGCCACCCCACCTTCTATCCAAGCCGCGCTCCAGATCGCCTCGTTCTCGGTGACGATGGCGTCGTGGCCGCGCACCTTCTTGCCGGTGGGCCTCTCGAGCGGCGGAATGTGGGGATAACGGTGGGCGACCTTGCTGGCGTGGAGCGACACCGTGATCCCGTCACCGCGGGTGGACACCGCGTACCAGCTCGGCTGTGCCATCACGACCGCGTTCGCGAGCAGCACGTCGTCGCTCACCACGAGGGCGGGGACCGGCGCGCGCTCGACGACGCGCCGCGACGCTTCGGAGAGCCGGCCCAGCGCGGAGACGTCGATGGTGCTCGCTTCGGGCCACGCTACCGCGGCTACGACCCGCTCTGCCGCCTGTGGCTCGTTCGTCGGCGGGGCGTCGGCAGGAGCCGAGCGCTCCGGCTCCGTCGAGCCACAGGCGCTGAGAAACAACAGGAACCCGGCCGCAACGCCGTGAGCTCGGGCTCCCAAGAGAGGCCACATCACGGCGCTCAGGATACCACTCTGTGGGCTGGTCACGGTGATGTTCGAGCGCGCCGCACGCGGCGACGCCGCGCGATGACGGCACGGCGACGGACGAGCGCGGCCGGCCGTGAAACAAGGCTGTAACAAGCTTGTTCAAACCGTGGCAGCGGCGATGCCGTACGTTGGAGGAAGTGCAGGCGCGAGGTTGCCCTGATGACCTCGTGAACCTCCCTCGCGCCTGCACGGGGCCTCGAGGCCGAACGCGCAGCTCGCCGCGGCTTGGCGCGGGCGGGGTTTGACGGCCGAGCGAGAGCGTCACATGGTGGGTCGGAACGATGGCCTACAAGATCACGCTCATCCCCGGTGACGGCATCGGCCCCGAGGTGACCGGCGCCACCTGTCGTATCCTCGAGGCGGCGGGAGCCCCCGTCGAGTGGGAGACCGTCCTCGCCGGCGCGCAAGCCGCCGAGGAGCTCGGCAACCCGCTGCCCGACGCGGTCCTCACCAGCATCCGCAGAAACCGTGTTGGCCTGAAGGGCCCGCTCGGCACGCCCAAGGGCACCGGCTACCGGAGCGCCAACGTCACGCTGCGCCAAGAGCTGCAGCTCTACACCGGCTGGCGACCGGTGACCTCGCTGCCCGGGATCTCCTCGCGCTATCGCGACGTCGACGTGGTCGTGTTGCGAGAGAACACCCAGGGCCTCTACTCCGGGATCGAGCACGAGGTCACCCCCGGCACCATCGTCAGCCTCAAGGTGTCGAGCCGAGACGCCGGCGAGCGCATCGCGCGCTGGGCCTTCGAGTACGCGTGTCGCGCCGGCCGGCGCCGCATCACCGTCTGCCACAAGAAGTCGGTGCTGCCCCTCGCCGACGGCTCGTTCACCGAGGCGTTCTTCCGGGTGGGTGCCGAGTATCCCTTCATCGAGCAGGATGAACGCTCGCTCGACGAGGTGGTGATGGGCCTCACCGAAGACCCCTCGCGCTACGACGTGCTGCTCCTTCAGAACCTCTACGGCGACATCGTGAGCGATCTCTGCGCAGGCCTCGTGGGTGGCCTCGGCGTGGTGCCCGGCGCCAACGTGGGCGAGCGCGTGGCCGTGTTCGAGGCCGTGCACGGCACCGCCCCGGACATCGCCGGCAAGGGAGTGGCCAACCCCCTCGCGGTGCTGCTCTCGGGCTGCATGATGATGGATTATGTGGGTGAGCGGCGGGTGGCGGAGCGCGTTCGGCGCGCCATCGACGACGTGCTCACCGAAGGCCAGCACCTCACGCGCGATCTCGGCGGCACCGCCGACACCCGCGGCTTCACCGAGGCCGTCATCGACAAGCTCTAACGCACGAGGGAACCATGTCCCACGCAGTCACTCTCATCCCCGGCTCGAGCGAAGACGACACCCCGCTCACCGCAGCCATCGTCCGCGTGCTCGCCGCCACCGGCGTCGAGATCACCTGGGAGCGCGCCTGTCTGTGTGACGGGCAGGTCGACGACGAGCTCCTCCGGCGGATCCGCCGCACCGGCCGCGCGCTGATGCCCTACGTGCCCGTGAATCGCGATCGCGGCGCCGTCCCGCCCATCGTAGAGCTGCGGCGAAGGCTCGGCGTCTACGGCAACGTCCGCCCCGTGGAGACGGTGCCTGGCTTGAAGACACGGCACCCCAACGTCGACGTCATCATCGTGCGCGAGACCACCGAGGACATCTACGCCAACCTCGAGCACGAGTCGATCGAGGGCGTCTACGAGTCGTTCAAGGTGACCACCGATACCGCCTGCGAGCGCATCACCCGCTACGCGTTCGAGCTCGCCAGGCGCCGAGGTCGCAAGAAGGTCACCATCGTTCACAAGGCGAACATCATGAAGAAGTCGGATGGCTTGTTCCTGCGAACTGGACAGCGCGTGGCCGCCGCCTTCCCCGACATCGAGGTGGAGGACGTCATCGTCGATGCGCTCTGCATGAAGCTCGTGTTGCACCCCGAGCGCTTCGACGTGGTCGTGTGCGCCAACCTCTTCGGCGACATCGTGGCCGACCTGTGCGCCGGCCTCGTCGGTGGCAGCACCAACTGCCCGAGCATCAACGTCGCGCCCGATGCGGTGGTCTTCACCACCGGCCACGGCGATCCAGCGAACATCAACGGCACCGAGAACGCCAACCCGGTCAACTTCCTGTTCTCGTGCGTGCTCATGCTGCGCGAGCTCGGCGAGAACCCAGCCGCAGATCGCCTGATGAAGGCCACCTCCGACACACTCGAAGCGGGCGTGATGCCCATCGTCCTCGGCGGTGAGGCCACCACCACCGCCTTCACCGACGCGGTCGTCACCCGCTTGTGACGCGAGGTGCGTCCCGCCGCCAGCGCGACGCAAGACACCGGGGCACGCCCACTCGGGGAGGGGTTGACCCCCTCCCGCAACTCCAGCCTCGGACGCTCAAGGCGCGGCCGCGCCGAGCGGATAGATCGGCGAACAGTTGTCGGCGTTCATGAGGTTGGAACCGCCGGCGCCTCCCGTGCCGGTGCCGCCCGTCCCTGCCCCACCGCTGCCGCCAGCTCCGCCCCCGGCGCCCCCGGCGCCTCCCGCGCCACCGCTGCCGCCCGCGCCACCGCTGCCGCCCGCGCCACCGCTGCCGCCTGCGCCGCCACCGCCGCCCATGTCACAGCTGTTGAGAACGATGTTGAGGCACTTGCCGCCGTACACCGTCTCGAAGCAGCGCTGATCGGTGCCGCACTGGCTGTCCTGGGTGCAGTCGTCGGTGGTGAAGCAGAAACCGTTCGACACGCCGGTTCCGTTCACGCCGAAGCACCACCAGTCGGGGTTTCCGCAGTCGCTGTGCTCGGTACACGCTGCCGCGCAGCGCCCGAAGTCGCCGGCGCCGTAGCCGCTCGGCCGATAGACGCAGATCCCGTTCTGGAGCCCGCCGCAGTCGTCGCTCTGCACGGCCCCACCGAGCACGCAAGGGCTCACGCAGATGTCGTCCACGTCGTTGGTGAAGCCCTGACAGAAGCCAGCGCAGTCGTTGCTGGTGGAGCAGGTGGCGCCGTTGGGCGCACCGGACGGGGCGCTCTCGACACACGTCCCGCTGGCGAGATCGCAGAAGCGACCGTCGCACTGGTCGTCGCGACCGCAGGTGGGCACGCACACCGTGAACGCGTTGTTGTTCACGGGAGTGCAGCGCACGTCTTCGCGCCCGTGACACTTGGCGGGATCGAGGGCCGCGGCGAGGTTGCTGCCGAGATCTGGACCGATCGTGCACTCGAGGTAGCACTCCGAGATCCCGTTGGCCTCGAGGCAGCGAGCGCCGGCGCCGCAGTCGGCGTCACCGGTGCAGTCCCGCGTGCAGTAACCGTCTGGCGCGCCGCCCACGAACGCGCTGTCGCTCGTGGGGGTGATACAGCGTCCGTCGGCCCCGCAGTCACCGTCGCTCACGCAAGCGCGGCCGATCTCCGAGAATGCCATCATGCCGGACGTGGTCGAGGTGACCATCGTGATCCCGGTGGTGGTAGACATCGTGCCTCCCCCTCCGGTCTGCCCGCCGTCGTCGGCCGGTAGCTCCTCGTCGCACCCTCCGGTCAAGGACGCCGCGACGAAGAGGCCCACGACCCCACCCAAGAACCAGCTGCGTTCTCTCATGGAGTGGATGATATGCCGTCCTCCCGAAGGCATGCAGCGACGATCGGACGCGGCCCGACGGTTTTCCGGGCGCAGGGGACATGCGCCCACCGCGCCACCGGGGGGTCAGGGGTTGGCCGCCCCAGGGCTCGGCGTCAGCAGCGCCCAGTCGGTCGCTGCGTCGTCGGTGTCGCTGCCGTTCGGTGAGCGCGCCAGCGAGGCGGCCCCCGTGCCGTTGTCCAGCAGCGCGAGCAAGGTGCCTTCGACGAAGTCGAGCGGGCCCACCCCGTGCACGGCGCCCGCGTGCACCGCGCCTTCGTAGGAACACGCGTCGAGCAACGCGCCGCTCACCAGATCCAACACGCCGAGCGCATCGGGCGCGCCATTTTGGAGGTTGTTGGAAGCGAGGGGCAGCAAGATCGTGAGGGCCTCGCTCGGCACCCCGGAGAGCACCGAGCTGGTGCCCACCACCAGGTACTGTCCACCGGCGAGCGTCGTCCCCGCCTGGCTCAGATCGATCCGCAGATACTCCGTTGCGTTCGAGCCGTTCACGCCCACGAGCACGAGGTTCGTGAGATCGATCGGCTGACTGCCCGTGTTGAAGAGCTCCACGAACTCGCCACCGTCGTTGCCAGGCTGGTCGTAGTCGATCTCGTTGATGACGATGTGACCGGCCGGATCGACGGCGCCGCCGCCTCCACCGCCGTCGCCGCCCGCGCCCGCGCCACCGTCGCCGGTGCCCACGTCGTCACCGCCGTCGAGGAGACGGCCGCTGCCGTGGGGATAGGCGTCCTCCACGAAGGTCGGGCTCAGGTGATCGATCCACAGGGGCGAGGTCCACGCCATGCGGTTGGTCTCGGTCTGGTGGATCTGCAGGTAGACGAAGTGCATCGCGACATCGGGCACGCTGAACGTGAGCTCGTGGGAGCCAGCCGCGAGCTCAGGGAGCTCCTGACGCAGCAGCACCTCGTCCTGCCCCACGCGGCCCTGATACACCTGAACGCTGTACGTCCCCGCATAGTCGGGATCGGCGAGGTGCAGGGTCGCGCTCACCGTGCCCTTCCGAGTGCGGTGGATGCTGCCCATCGGATCGCGGTCCTCGGCCCACAGCATCACCGCGAGGTTCTCGTCCTCGCTGGCATACACCTCGCGAAACTCCACCGCGTCGAAGAACGACCGCTCGCGGAGACCGTCGGCGATGACCACGGTGCGGCTGGTGTGACCCGTGCCCCAGTTGGCGTAGTGGTTGTCGTGCGACGCCACCGGCGCCATGCGGAAGCCTCGGGTGAGGAAATAGTCGTAGTCGGTGTGCACCTTGGTGCGACGGTCGATCACCATCGGGTCGTCGACGTTCGGCACGAGGCTCGGGTTCTGAGGCTCCTCGCTCCCGAACTCGTTGCCGCGGTTGAGCAGCACCTCCATGAGCCGAAGATGATCGCCAGCGGTGTAGAGGATCGTCTTCCACGTGTCGTCGACCACCTTGGGATCGGGAAGCGCCGCACCGTCGATCCAGCTCTGTCGCACGTCGAGCATGGGGGCGAAGTCGTCGAGCCCATAGTCGTTGAACTTCTGCCGCCGCTCGCCGCTCTTCGGCACGTCGAGCAAGCTCACGCCGAACACCATGTCCCACGCGCCTTCGAGCGACTCGTCGTGACTTCGGAAGGTGCGCGGGTGGTTGAGCATCACGAACACGCGCTCACCGGCGCGCGCCTGGTTCACGAGGTACTTGCCGTAGAGCTCTCCGTAACGCCCGCGCTCTACCTTCGCGAGCTCACTCGAGCCGATGATCCCGATGTGATTTCCGGTGCTGTTGCTGCTCCACTCCATGCCGGCGAGGGCGAGGAAATCGCTGCTCGTCGAAGCTGTCGCCGCTTCCTTCACGCGCTCGAAGCCACCGCGCGTCATGTTGGCCTCGGGGTCGTTCTGCACGTCCTCTCGCACGTGCGGGGTGAGGGCCATGAAATCGAGACCGCCGCGGTCGCGCGCGTAGGAAAAAGCGTGGCTCGCCGCTCCGGCCACGTCGGAGGGCACCTCCACCGGGTGCTTGCCACCGCTTTCGTCGAGGACGATCGCTTCGCCGTCGTCGAGCTCGACGCCCCCTTCCGCCGCGGCGAAGTGAGCGTGCAGGTTGCCAAAGAAATGACGCATCGTCCGCTGGTGCTGCTGCGCGGCGGTGGCGCCGTCGGAGAGCGACTGCGCGTCGAGCGACCAGGTCCAGAGGCGATGATAGAGGGCCCGGAAGCGGGCGAGCACGTGGGGCTCTTCGTAGAGGAGGAAGTTCTCGTAGTTGCGAAAGAAGCCCCCCGCCGACCAGTTGCCGCTGCCGTTGACGAGGACGCGACCGTCGACGATCGCGAGCTTGTGGTGCATGAGCTGAAATGCGCTCTCGTTGTTGCGCTTGAAGCGAATCTTGGCGCCCACCGACAGGAGGCGGGCCATGTCTCCGGTGGTGTGCTCCGCGACGTCGGCCACGTTGACGAGCACGCGCACCTCGACGCCGCGGTCCCGCGCCGCCGCGACGAGCTCGTCGATGAGGTCGTCGAGGGTGAGGTGATGCATGATCACATCAATGCTCTTTTGGGCTTTGCGGAGCTCGTCGCGCACGAGGTTGCGCGCCTTGCTGTTGGGGGCGAAGCCGGCCGCCGCGTTCGTGCAGTCGGCGACGGCCTGCGCGTTCGAGGCCCAGATCGCTTCGAAGTGGCAGGCCATCCCTTGCACGCGGAGATCGTTCTTGCCGCGGATCACCATCGTGTTCTCTTCGTTGATGCTCAGGCCCGTGGAGGAGAAGTTGTTGCTGCCGGTGAGCGCGATGCTCCCGTCCACCACCATGAACTTCGCGTGAAGCAGGCCCCCTTGCGGACCGCCTACGAAGCGCACCGGCACGCCAGCCTGCTTGAGCTCGGTGGCGCGGGTCCCCGGGTTGTCTTGGGCGTCGTCGATCGCGAGCCGCACCCGCACCCCTCGCTGGTGGGCGCGCTGGAGCGCGTCCTTGATCGAACGCTGCGAGAACGTGTACTGAGCGACGTCGACCGACTGCTGAGCGCCATCGATGAGCGCGATCACCTCGTGAGCGATCGGCGAGCGACCGGCGAGGAAGTTCTTGTCGTTGTTGTCGCAGACGTCACAGAAGGGCTCGGAGAGCACCACCTTCACGTCACCGAACGCGCGCTCGGTCGTGGCCTGCACCTGGGCGGGGGGATCGTCCGAGCACGCACCAAAACCAAGCACCGTGAGGGCCGCGGCGGCAAGCCAGCGGCTGGGGAGTCTCCAAGCCATGTCTCTCCTCGTGTCGACCGGTCGCGACGTGTCCGGGGTGCGACATGCACGCACCATGCCGTACCATTGAACCTACCGTCCGGAACGAAGTACGTCATTTCAGTGGGTTCCATTCCCTGCTTCTCGTGCCTGATGGACAAGCGATCCAGGTCCTGGCAGCCAAGGGTGCCACGACCGAGGGTCACGTCGGCCGGGGGAAGGCGCCCAGCACCCGGAACAGCGGGCACATCCGCTCGAGCTCGAGGAACGCGCGCGCCATCGGCTCGTCCTCCGCGTGACCGTCGAGCTCCAGGAAGAACACGTATTGCCACGCCTCGGCCGGGGAGGGGCGGCTCTCGATCTTGCTGATGTTGATGCCCGCCTGCGAGAGCGGCGCGAGCACGTGATAGAGCGCGCCGGCCCGGTGAGGGAGCGCGAGCAACACGCTGGTGGTGTCGTTGCCGCTCGGTCGCGGCGCGCGCTCGGGGGTGCCGAGCACCAGAAAGCGCGTGGTGTTGTCGGCGCTGTCCTGGACGCCGGGCCGCAACACCGTCAAGCCGTAGAGCCGCGCCGCGGCCTCGGAGGCGATCGCTCCGCCTGCAGCATCGCCGTGACAGGCCCGGGCCGCGTCGGCGGTGGACGGCGTCTCGATGAGCGCCGCCCGCGGCAAGTTGGCGGCCAGCCACTGTGCGCATTGGGCGAGCGCCTGTGGATGCGAGTACACGCGCTCGAGCATGCGCTCGGTGACCCCCACCTTGGCGAGCAGCGCGTGCTCCACCGGCACGAGCACGGCCCCCACAATGCAGAGCTCGCTCCGCACGAAGCTGTCGAGGGTGTGGCTCACGATCCCCTGGCTCGAGTTCTCCACGGGCACCACGCCGTACTGCGCCGCGCCGCGCTCCACCTCGTCGAACACCGCCTGGATGGTGCCGCAGGGCAGGGCGCGCGCCGAGCTGCCGAAGCGCCGCAACACGGCCTGGTGGGTGAAGGTGCCCTCCGGACCGAGGTAGGCCACCCGCTGCCCTTCCTCAAGGCTGAGGCAGGCGCTCATGATCTCCTGCATCACCACTCCAATGGCCTCGCTCGGAAAGGGCCCTTCGCTCTTGTCGCGCAGCCTGGCGATGATGGCGCGCTCGCGCTCGGGAACGTAGAACGGCGCCCCGCTGCCTTCCTTCACGGCGGCCACGCGCTGCACGATGCGCGCCCTCTCGTTCAACAGCTCGAGGATGCGGTCATCTACCGCATCGAGCTCTCGGCGGAGCTTCTGGAGGTCGTCGACCATGGGGTTCGGCTCTCGAGGTCGAGCGCCTACTCGATGACGGAGTCGGTCACCACGATCGGCGTCTCGTCGTGGGCCGATATCTGCGGGTACTGGGTGTACCAGCTGCCACCCAGGTTCCGCGTGATGTTCGAGCGCTCGATGCGAACGTCGCCGCTCTTGTCGTTCGACACGAAGAAGATCGCGCTCCCGTGCTGCACCACCTCGTTGTGCTCGATGCGGGTGCCGCAGAGGCTCAGGGTCATGAGGTTACCGTCGTTGTAGATGGCGCCGCCGCTCCCGCCTCCCGGTCCGTCGGTGGCCGGGTTGCCGCCCCTGCCGATGGCGTGATTGTGCGAGAAGAGGCTGTTGATGAGGGTCCACGACACGCCGATACTGCTGATCCCGCCGCCGTTCGAGCAGGTGTTGCCGTAGCCGTCCTCACCGCCGAAGGTGGTGTTCACCACGTAAACCGGCCGGTCTTCGTGCTGATCGAACACCCGCACCCCCGCGCCGCCGACGTCGGGCCCCACGTCGGCGCACACGTTGTTGAAGAAGCGCGTGTTCACCAGCTTGAGCCTCCCACCGCGAACGAAGACGGCGCCGCCGCCGGCGATGTCATCGGGTTCGTTCTTGGAGTTGCCGTCGACGAACGTGATGTTCTGGAGCGTGAGGCGGGGGTGATCCTGATCGTTGCAGTGAGACGTGGTCCACACCTGGGCTTCGTCGCACGTGTTCATGTAGAGGATGCGGTGGTTGCCCGAGCCGCTGAGGGTCACCAACCCGCCGCCGTCGATCACGATCTCCGGGCCCGTGTCGTTCACGATCTTGGCGGTGCGATCGAGCATGATGGTGTGGGGCTCGGCGCCGCAGTCGAACACGATGACGCCTCCCCGCGCGACCGCCGCGACGAAGGCGTCGGCGGTGCAGCTCTCGGGCGTGCCGTCGCCGACGGTGGTGGTGGGGCTCGACACGTCGGCGAGGCCAGCCTCGGCGGGCACGTCGCAGCTGGCCTCGGGGTTCTGGTTGCCGGCGGGAGGCCCGTCCACGGGATCGGTGAGCGGATTTGGAACGAGCACGCGCCCGCCGCCATCGTCACCGTCCGAGTCGGAACACGCGCTCGTGAACCCGAGCAGCAGGCACGAGCTCATCGCCATCGTCCACGTGGAGCGCACCATCGAAACCTCCATCGTCCAGAATACCGGTCCCATGCGGCATCTCAACCACCGCGATCCCCGGCGCCCCCGAGCGCTCGGCGAACGGCGCCCGAGCCCGCGACCATCGCCGTCACGCGGTGGCCCTCGCGCTCCGCCCCGCCAAGCGCCTCCATCGGGGAGAGCTCGAGCATCGGCGTCGACGAGGTGGAGCTCGACGTGAAGCCGGGCTTCCCCGTGCCTCCCCGTCGCGTCGTCGCGCTCCTTTCAGGACCCGACGGGGCTGGGCTAGGCTCTCGGCGTGGCCACCTACACCGGCTGGATCGCTGCGGCGCTCGTGCCGCTCGCGGCGGTGATCCCGCTGTGGATCCGTTTGCGCCAGGGCAAGCGGGCGCTGCCGAGCTCACCCTCCACCCAGTGGCACGTGATCGTCGGGATGATGGTGGCGGCGGTGGCGTTTGCGCACACCCTCACCGCGGTGCTCGCCCTGGGCTCGGCGAGCGCCGTGGCCGCCGGCGATCTCGCCCTCCTCGCTGGCGCCATCGCCTTCGTGGTGCTGCTCGCCCACACCGGCTTGGGCTTGCAGCTCCGAAAGCCCAAGCTTCGCCGCCGCGCGGAGATCCGGCGCCAGCACTGGACCACGGCCACGCTGATCGTGCTCGCCATCGCTGCCCACGTGGTCCTCTTGGTCAGCGCCGAGTGAGCCACCGCCCGGTGAGGCGCAGGCGGCGTCGTACCACCGCCCGCGCCCCCCCAACCCCAAGCCGCTCGCTCTCGAGGCGCGCACGTCGAGGGATCCGTGTGCCACGACAGGCGACGCAGCCTCGTGCTCTCGTGCGCTGTCGAGCTCCTCGGAAAGCGCCATCGCGCGGCGCGGCAGCGCAGAACTCGCGGCCCGTGGAGCGCGTCGTGGCGAGCCGATGCTTGGCAACCCTCGCGATGGCGCCCGATCCGACGACTCGGGGACGGGTTAACCACCGCTTGGAGAGGTCTCAGCTCCCACAGCGGTCGCAGTCGCTCGGTGGCACGACGACTGCTTTCTCCGTCAACAACCAGGTCGCGCATCGGCGCGACCGACCACGGCACGTCGTCAACGTGCGATTGCGATATCCGAAAGGAAGCGCCCCATGAGTACCACCATGCTGATCGTCTTGCTCGTCTTCGCGTTCTTCGTGCTCGGAGGCGGCGGCTTCTATTGGAGTCGACGGCGGATCTGACGCGCGCCGCGACGTGCCCCCACGGGAGCGCCGCGTCACGACGCGCCGACGTTCACCCGCGCCCGGAGGTCGGCTCTGGATCGGAATCAGGGGCGGGCTCGGAGGCGGGCTGCGGCGCAGGGCTCGGAGTCGGTCCAGGCTCCGACGCGGGCTCGGGCTCCGACGTGGGCTCGGGCTCCGACGCGGGCTCGCGCTCCGACGCGGGCTCGCGCTCCGACGCGGGCTCGGGCTCCGACGCGGGCTCGCGCTCCGACGCGGGCTCGGGCTCCGACGCAGGCTCGGGCTCCGACGCAGGCTCGGGCTCCGACGCGGGCTCGGGCTCCGACGCGGGCTCGGGCTCCGACGCGG
>CAYOAL010000104.1:0-37529 GCA_964401935.1 uncultured Polyangiaceae bacterium | reverse complement strand
TGAGGGTCGTCAAGTGACCGAAACCTCGGTGTCGCAAAGGAGCCGCACCCACCTCGTATCCTGAGCCATTAGACGATGGGGACGTTGGCGAGCGCTGGCGGCGGGGAGTCTTGGTCGAGCCGTGTACGGCGTGGGTACCCCTGGAAGGATTCGAACCTTCACCACCCGGTTTAGAAGACCGGTGCCCTTCCGTTGGACCACAGGGGTCTTGGGCGGAGGCCACGGCGGGAGTCGAACCCACGTCCGCCGCTTTGCAGGCGGCGTACCGAGCCGTCGAGCGTGGCCGGTGCGACCTCGAGGATCGCGGTGCGGTTACGGCGAATCGAACGCCGACCTCCTGGATGGCGCCCAGGTGCTCTACCTCAGAGCTGTAACCGCGGGCGGACTGCGCGGGCGCCGAGAAGCGCGCGCGTGGAGCGGATAGCCAGACTCGAACTGGTCATCTTCTGGTTGGAAGCCAGAGGCTCTGCCTTTGAGCTATACCCGCGAGAGCGCCGCGTGGAGGGGCGCGTGGGTGGTCGTACGGGAATCGGACCCGCCTGAACCTGGGCCACAACCAGGTGCCTTCACCAGCTGGCTCACGACCACGTGACGTAGGCTGTCACTCAGAGCCGTCGATGGGAGTCGAACCCACCTCTGCGTGCCTACCAAGCACGTACCCCGCCTCCAGGGTCCCGACGGCAGCGTCATCTCCCTTTTTTGTGCAGTTCACGGTGGAGCCGGTGGGAGTCGCACCCACGGCCTCTTGTCTGCCAGACAAGCGCTCTCCTTCTGAGCTACGACCCCGTGCAATGAGGTGGTCTCACGACGGGAGAGCCGCGTGATGACCCTCCGCTCGCCGACGGGCCGCGTCGCGGCCGCGACGGTGGCGGTCTTCGCCTACGAGCGGCGAGTGGAGCGACCCGGGTTCGAACCGGGATCTTCGGCATGCGACGCCGACGTCTTACCCATGTTGGACGATCACCCCGAGGGATGTGGCTCGCGTGGCGCGAGCGGCAGGCCGGCAAGGACTCGAACCCTGACCGGTGAGGTTGGAGCTCACCGTGCTTCCATTACACCACCGACCTGTGGCGTTCGAACGAGCGGGACCGACGAGAATCGAACTCGCCTCGGCGTACGCTGACAACGTACCGGCCTCTCCAGATGCCTACGATCCCAAGATGTGCTGCGGTCGCGGCGGCGAGACTCGAACTCGCGATCTCGTGGTCCCAAACCACGCGTACTGGCCGCTGTACTACGCCACGAAGGTTGCCCGAGGGTGGGCGAACATTGGTGCTCCGAGTTGGAATCGAACCAACCTGCTCCGGGCTTCAACCGGATGCTTTCACCAGGGCAGCTATCGGAGCAGCTATCGGAGGAGCTGCGGCCAGCCGCCGGAGGGCGGACGGAGCGTCGAGAGCTCCGAGGATGGCAGCCCGTGGGGGAGTCGAACCCCCGTCCTGAGATTGAAAGCCTCAGATCCTGACCGTTGGACGAACGGGCCCGAGGTGGAGCCATCGACTGGAGTCGAACCAGCTGCGACCTCCTTACGAGAGAGGCACCCCACCGTCAGGGTCCCGATGGCACACGGTCGCGTCTTGGCTGCACGGGCAGGATTCGAACCTGCGGTAGCCCGCTTAACAGGCGGGTGCCTTTCCTCTTGGCTACCGTGCAACGTGAAGCGACCCGGCCGGGGTCGCTCCACCGAGGAGAGAGGGAATGCGCGCAGAGCGCATGCCATCTAGTCCTGTCGAGTTGTCAAAGAGCCCGCTCATCGGAGGACGAGCGAGTGGATTCGGGGGCAGGATTCGAACCTGCGTCATCGGGTTCAGCGCCCGATATCCTTCCGCTAGACGACCCCGAAGCGGTGTGGGTGGGTCTTCAAGGAATCGAACCTTGCCCTGCCGGTTAAGAGCCGGATGCTCCGCCTTGGAGCTGAAGACCCGCGGTCGCTCGCGCTCCCATGGGGGGACCGTGCGCCACTGGATGGAGGTGGTGGCACTGTGGGCTCGGAGGGATTCGAACCCTCGTTCCATGGCTTAAAAGGCCAGTGTCGTGCCGCCTGGACCACGAGCCCGGAGAGGGTGCGTGACGGCGGCGTTTGCCGGAGATGCCGAGTTTCATGGTGGGTGTCCTCTGCGAGGCGCAGCGCGAGGTGCGCGCCGCGCCGCGGTCGCTGGCGCCGCGTGGTGCGGTGCCGCTCATGGTGACGGATGAGCCGCCGGTGGAACGTGAAGGAGTCGAACCTCTTGCCGAAGCAACCGGGTTACAGCCGGTCGTGGCGACCACGCCACAGTCACGTTCCGAGAGGAGAGCGAGCACAAACGGAGAAGGCCGCCTCTGGGAACCCAGGGCGGCCTTCGCGGGATGGAGATCCTGCGAGAACGCCCTAGCGCGTACCGCTCTGCCTTTCGTGGCCCGTCTTCGGTGCTCGCGCGCTGCGGAGCCGAGGGAGGCGGCCGACGTGGGGACGAGGTTTCCACGTCGCGCGCCCGAACAGCGCGTCGCACGAGCGCTCGGAGCGCCGGATATGGGTGCTATCACCGTAAGCGTTGCGCGCAGGAGAGGTCATGGCGGGTTCCGTGGAGGGTTGAGCGTGGAGAACGACGACGAGCATCGTCGAGGAGCCCTGGGGGACGACGTTGGGGGATGCCTTTCGAGGACGACGTTGGAGGATGGGAGGCGGAGCCGAGCTCGGGACCGAGAATCGAGACCGAGAATCGGGACCCAGAAACGAGAGAGGCCGCTGCCCGATGGGGAGCGGCCTCGAGAAGGTCGTAGGACCCGAAAGGCCGCCCCTCAGCTGCTCCCCGGCTTGGAGAGACCGCACAACACCACGACGCCGCTATCGCGCACGAGCTCGCCGCGCTTCGGTGCGGAGCTCTCGCGCTGCAGCATGCTGCACTGCAGCGCGCCGATCTGCAGCGTGCGATATGGCTGCGTGGGTTGTTGGTGAAAGCGAATCATCGTGGAGGGAAACTGGGCACAGCTCTCGCGTTTGTCAACGCGAGCTCGCGAAATAGCTGTACCAGCAATTGGTGCCGAAAACAGATAATGCTGTCATCCAGCGGTGTTGGGCCTCAGCTCGGGGGGCGAAAATCTCTTCTCACGAGCCAGGCCACGACCTCGACGTGCGCGGTCTGGGGCAGGGTGTCGTAGGCGCGGGCGCCGAGCAGCGCGAACGCGCCGGTCGCGGTCAGCTGCGCGATGTCTCTCGCGAGCCCGCGGGGCTCACAGCTCATCACGTGCAGAAACGTGGAGCGCTCGGGAGGCAGGGGCAGCGCGAGGAGGGCGTCGCAGACCGCGGGGCCGAGACCGGCTCGAGGAGGGTTGGCCACCACGAGGTGCGGGGCTCGGTCGAGCGCCGCGAGGAAGCTCTCGGCGGTTTGGGGGGCGACGCCGAGGGCCGCGGCGCTCTCGGGGTACGCGTCGCAGGAGCGCACCGTCTCGAAGCGCTGCTGCAGCATACGGGACGTGATACCCGCGCCGGCGTAGAGGTCGAGGGCCAGTCCGGGGTGGGGGGGCGCGTGGCCGGGGCACCCCGCGACGAGATCCTCGTAGGCCATCGCCGCGACGCTTGGATTGGGCTGCAGGAAGCCGAGCGGTCCGACGTCGACCCCGAACCCCGCGAGCTCGACGTGGAGCGTCTCGACGCCCCGCAGCGAGACGACCTGTTCGCCGCGCATGGCGTTGCCGGCGGCGCCTTGAACGCACCACGCGATCCCGGCTGGCCGCGACAGCGCCGCGGCGAGGGCGCGCACGTCCGACGCGGTCGAGCCGGTGACCAACGTGAGCAGCACGTTGCCGCGACCGTCGGTCTTGGCCCAGGCGTAGCGCAGGTCTCCGGTCTGGGTGGCGTCATCGAAGGGGATCACGGCGAGGCGCGAGCCCACCGCGGACAGCTCGTCGAAGCACGCGGCGATGTCGGGGTGGTCGACGAGGCAGCCGTCCATCGGCGCGACCACGTGGGTGCCGGCGCGATAGCTGCCCACGACCAGCGCGCCGGGGGTGCCACCGACGACGCGCTTGGACGACCAGCGGTACCCGAGCGGGCGACCATCGCCGACGACGCGGTCTACCGGGAGGCCGAGCGCGGCGAGGTCGTCCCGCTTCGTGGCCGTCACGAACGACTCGTCGGCGTGCATCAGCGGGCAGCCTCCGCAGAGCGCGCGCCGGGCGCAGGGGGCAGACCGTCGGGCCGAGGAGGGCTCGAGGATCGACACCACGTGGCCGTGTGCGCGGTGGCGTCCGACGTGGGCGACGCGCAGCGCGGCGAGCTCGCCAGGGAGCCAGTCGCCGGCACAGAGCGGCATGCCCTCGTGGATCGCCGAGGCCACGCCGCGCCCGTCGAGCCGCTCCGCTCGCAGCTCGATGACGTCGCCCACGCGCATGCGGGCATTGTAGTCGCGGCGCCGGCGACGTCGACAGCTCACGCGGTGGCCCGCCCCCGCGGTGTACCGGGTTCGGTCGCCTGCGTGCCGGTTCAGTCGCCTGCGTGCTCGTGCTACCTCTCGTTCCATGGCAACTGACGCGTGGCCAGTGAAGCTGGCACCGGTGGACGCTGTGTCCCTGGGGGCTTCGCTGTGGCGACTCGGCGGTCAGCTGATGGTCACCGTCGTCGCCAAGGTTGGCTTCTCGTTCGAAGCGCCCGAAGTGCTCGAGCTCACGGCCGCGGGGCCGGTGCGGAGACAGGACGAGCACCGCGGGGGCCACCCCATGCGCAGCCTCGTGGGGCCGTCGGAGATCGCGCCGCAGCTGCAGCGGGCCGAGGTCACGCTGGTGGGGACCGCGCACCCAACGCAGCCCACCGCCCGTCACCACGTGCGGCTCGCCGTGGCCCAGGGGGCGACGGCGGTGATCGACAAGACGTTGCTCGTGCTGGGCAAGCGGAGCCCGAGCGGCGAGCCGGAGCCGTTCACCAGCATGCCGCTCGACTGGGAGCACACCTTCGGCGGGCTCGGACACGCCGAAAACCCCATCGGCACGGGGTATGGCGAGTCGACGCGCGAGCTCCCCAACGTGGTCGGGCTCGACGAGACCACGAGCCGTCCGGTCGGCTTTGGGCCCATCCCGTCGTCGTTTCCCCGCCGCCGCGGCCTCCTCGATCGCGACGCGCGCAAGCAGGTGGTGAAGCCGCTCATCGAGATCCCGCCCGCCCTCGACTGGTCGTACTTCCAGGCAGCGCCCGCAGATCAGCAGGTCGCGGCGCTCCACGGCAACGAGTGGGTCGCCCTCGACGGCTTCTCCGCGGAGCGTCCGCAGGTGCGGTTCCGCTTGCCCGGCGGTGGCGTGGTGACCCGCGTGTTCGGCTTCGAGGCGGCGGGCGCCCCCAACCAGGTGCCCCTCGCGCTCGACATGTTGCACATCGACACCGATCGGAGCCACGTGGCCCTCGTGTGGCGCGGGAGCTTTCCGATCCCCTCGGAGGCGAGCCTCGAGCATCTGGTCGTGGCCGCGCGGTACCACGACGGCCCCACGCCGGTCGCGTTGCCGGACGTGCGGCAGCTGGAGCTCCTGCCGTTCTTGCCGCCAGCGGGGAGCGGAGGGGCCCCGCGCCCGCGCCCCGATCTCGCGGGCACCGCCGTCGTCGGGCCCAACGATCTCGCGAAGGCGGCGAGCACCTTGCCGTTCGCGGGCAGCAAGGCCGCGCCGCCCCCTTCCGAGCCGCCCCGGAGCGCGACGCCGCACTCTCTCAGCGGCACCGTCGCCCTCGACTCGGAGCCAGGGGCGCCCCCATTGGGGAGCGCGCCCGCCGACATGCCCCTCGATGGAACGATGGCCATCACGAGCCCGTCGCCGCTGGGGGACGCGCTGCCCTTCGAGGGCGTCCCTTCGAGTCGGCACGGTGGAGCGCCGCGTGCTCCGCTCCCGGGGGCGCCGTGGGCGGCGCTGAGGTCGCCACGCCCCATCCCGAGCCCGACCGGCGCGGCGGGGACGCTCCCGATCGCCCACGCGCCGCTGCCCGTCGATCCGCGGGCGGAGCTCGTCGCCAAGGCCGACGCGATGGCCCGGCGGGCCGCCGAGGTGGAGGCGCGACGCGCAGCCCACGACGCCCGCGAGGCACCCGAGCGCGCCGCCGCGGAGCGGGTCGAGCAAGAAGCAGCGAGGAAGGCGGAGCTCGAGGCGCGCGCCGCCGAGGAGGCGGCGAGGCGGGCCGAGGAGGCCGCGAAGGCCAAGGAGCTCGAGGAGCTCGAGCGCGCGAAGGCCGAGGCCGAGGCTCGCCGGGTTCGGGAGGCCGAGAAGTTTCGCCGCGAGCAAGAGCTGGCGCAGGCCGAAGAGGAGCGACGCGCGCGCGAAGACGCGCAGCGCAAGGCCGAGGCCGCCAAACAGCTCCGTAACAACATGTACGGCGGCTTCAAGCGCAAGCGCTGAACCGACTCAGGCGTTGGTCAGCGAGGGGTTGGGCGCGGGCTGGCAGCGAAAGCGGAACGTCCTGGCGATCGTGAACTCGGCCCCTGCGCTGAGCTGTTGGACCGGCGCCGTCCGCTCGCCCACCCAGGTGCCCCGACGGGAGCCCAGATCGACGAGCGCGAGCATCGACTGCGAGCCAGGGAGGAACGAGATCATCGCGTGCGCGCGGGACACCTCCCGCGACGAGATCGTCACCTCGCACAGACCGCTCCGTCCGAACGTGATCACCGCACCAGGGAGCAACCGAAACGCGTCGCCGAGCTTCAGATCCGTGGGCTCGGCGATCCCGAGCTCGGCGGCCTGGGGGGTGAGGCCCACGTAGACGATGTGCATGCCGTCTGCGCGTCGCGGTGCGGGCGCGTCGGGACGTCGTTGCGTTGCCCGCTTGTCCCAGCTCATCGACACGAGGATAGCCGATTCGGACGGCGTGGGCATTGGGCGACACAGGGCGAAGCGTTCGCGCCGGTGCGGTGGTCGGGGTACGATGCGCGCCATGCTGCGTGTCGGGCGAACGCTCTTGTGGCCCCTCGGGCTCCTGCTCGTCACGAACGTCGTCGCGACGTCGGCGTGGGCGGGGCCCCGGGAGGACGCGGTGGCCCTCGCCGACAAGGCGTTCGATTGGATGGAGCAGGGCGAGGTGGACCGCGCCGCCGCCGCGTTCGAGCGCGCGGTGACCCTGTATTACACGCCGGTCATCGCGCTCAACTGGGCCAAGGCGGAGCTCTTGCGGGGCAAGCTCGTGAAGGCGCGCGAGATCGTGGCCATGATCGAGGACAAGCCGTTGCCCCCCGACGCCAAGCCGTCGTGGACCAAGGCGGTGGAGGACGCGACGATCCTCGGCGTCGAGCTCGACGGGCGCATCCCGACGGTGACCGTGACCCTCGTGGGCGCCGCCAACGCCACGATCACCATCGACGAGCGGACCGTCACCGCCGGCAAGCCCACGCCGGTGGACCCCGGCACCCACGACGTGCAGGTGGTCACCGCGGGGGGGGGCGCGAAGACCGAGCGCGTCACGTTGGCGGAGAAGGAGTCACGAACGCTCGAGATCGAGCTCGGGGGCGGGGTCGACGCACCCCACGTCCCCACGTCGCTCTTGCCTTCCATCATCGGCTTCGGCGTCGGTGGTCTGGGCCTCTTGGTGGGGACGGTGACCGGGATCATCTTCCTCCGCAAGGTGGACGAGCTCGAGGAGGCGTGCCCCGGGGGAGCCTGCGCGCCGGCCCAAGCGGGCCTCCTCGACGACACCACGGTGCTCGGCAACGTCTCGACGGCGGCGTGGGTGGTGGCCGGGCTCGGCGCGGCCGCGGGCGTCGTGTTCTTGTTCGTGCCCCTCGGGGCCGGGGAAGAGCCCGTGATCGTGGTGCAGGCGGCGCCCTTCGGCGCGTCGGCGACGGTGCGGTTTTGAGCGCGGCGCGTGGTCCGCGATCCCACGGCGAAGGCAGGTCTTCGTAGATCGAACGACGCCGCGCTCCGTCTGAGCAAGGTCGATGCACAACGCGCCGTGCGTGGCAGCGCTCCGAGGTCTTCGCGAGCGAGCCGTCGGCGCCTTTCCCTGCGAGGTTCTCGATGAGCAAGTTTCTGGTGAGCGCACTCACGGTGGCGGCGGTGGTGTTGGGGTCGTCGGTGGCGCTGGCCGCCCCGACCGACAAGGGCGCCGTCAAGGTCAGCGAGCAAGGCGACGACTACGGCTACGAGTTCAAGGACGATCTCTTGAGCGCGGGCATGATGGGGGCCCAGACGGCCATGATCAAGGTGCGGCAAGGGGCGGTGCGGCGAACGCTGATCCGACCACGCACCCACTTCATCCCCGAGCTGTTCAAGTCGGTCGAGCAGATCTGACCGGCCCGCCGTTCAGATCTCACCGTCGCGGAGCCAGGCCCCGAAGCGCTCCCCGATCATGATGGTGGGGAGGTTGATGTTGCTGGTGGGGATGGTGGGCATGATGCTCGCGTCGGCGACGTACAGCCCCTCCACGCCGCGCACGCGGCCATAGAAGTCGACCACGCTGTGGGGATCGTCCTCGGGCCCCATGGGGACCGTTCCACAGGGATGGTAGCCCGAGCCGATCCCCGGGCGCAGCCAGGCGGTGTCGGCGCGCTCGAGCTGCGCGAAGGTGGGCCACGCGACCCGCTCGATGACCTCGCGGAGCGCCGGCTGCTGAAGCAGCTCGAGCCCCATGCGCAGCCCCTCGGCGATCTTGCGCCGGTCGTCGGGGTGCTCGCCGAGCGCCGACTCGATGCGCGGCTTGTGGTGGGGATCGGCGGACGTGTAGCGCAGCCGGCCGTGGCCGCGAGGCTTCCCCACCACCACCGTGAGGGCGGTGAGGAGCGGCACCAGCGGCAGCCGAACGGTGGACACCGGCTGCAGCTGCATTTCGCTCTCGGGGCCTCCCGTGGCCGCGTAGCGCATGGTGGTCTGCACGTCGGGGTGGCACGGATGGGCGACCCCCGGCTTGGGCGCGAGCACCACCGCCGCGCCGGGGTGATCCCAGAGTCGCTCGCCGACCGGGGCGTCGCGGACCACCGGCACCCCGATGGCGTCGAGCACTGCCCGGGGGGCGATCCCCGAGCGGGTGAGGATGCCTGGCGTGGCGATGGCCCCCGCCGAGAGCACGACCCTCGAGGCGGGGTGACGCCGGGGTTGGCCCTCACGGTCCAACACGTCGAGCCCGCTCACGCGCCCGCGCTCGATGCACACGCGGACGACGGTGGTGTGGGGCTCGATGCGCAGGTTGTCGCGGCGACGGACCTCGGCGTGGAGGTATCCGCGCGCGGTGCTGATGCGCCGCCCGTCGATCTTGTTCATCGCGTGGGGACCGGCGCCGGTCTGGGTGGGATCGTTGTGGTCGGCGCAGGAGGGGAAGCCGCGCTGCTCGCACGCAGCGAGGAAGGCGGCCTGCATCGGGACGAGCTCGTCGGGGCGATGGCGGCGGATAGGGATGGGGCCCTCGTTGCCGTGCCAGCCGCCCACGAAGTCGAGATCGCGCTCGAGCCGCTTGAACGCGGGCAGACACGCCTCGAAGCTCCAGTGAGGGGCGCCGAGGGCCGCCCACTCGTCGTAGTCGTACGGCTGTCCGCGGAGCGCGATGCAGGTGTTCACCGCCGAGGAGCCGCCCACCACGCGCCCTCGCGGCAGGTGCACGGCGTCTTGGACCGTGTTCGGCTGGAACCGATAGCGCCAGTCGTGCGCGTCGACGGAGTTGTGGGTGCCGTCTTGGAGATCGGCGGGAACCTCGCCCGGGTAGTCGGGACCGGCCTCGAGCAGCACCACCTCCCGCGACGCGTCCTCGGTGACCCGCGCTGCGATCACGGCGCCGGCCGAGCCGGCCCCCACGACGAACAGAGGTGTGCTCATGAGGCGAGAGGGGGTGTGCGCATGCGCCCGTGCGACGTGACCGGGCCCCGCCGAGTCTGGGGTCTAGGGTCGGGGGCGTAAAGGGAGTAAAGAGAGCGGCGTGTCCGAAGAACCGCTGATCGCCGTATTCATCGACTACGAGAACCTCGCCATCGGGGTACAAGACCTGAAGGGCAAGCAGCCGCTCGAGATCGGCTTGGTGCTGAACCGGCTGCTCGAGAAAGGGCGGATCGTCTTCAAGCGCGCCTACTGCGACTGGGGCAACTACCGCAAGGCCACCGCCACGCTGCACAAGCACGGCGTGATCATGGTCGACATCCCGCAGACGGGGATGAGCGGGAAGAACAGCGCCGACATCCACATGGTGGTGGACGCGATGGACCTCTGTTACTCGAAGAACCACATCTCCACCTTCGCGCTCCTGAGCGGTGACAGTGATTTCTCGCCGTTGGTCTACAAGCTCAAGGAGTCGAACAAGCGCGTCATCGGTTGTGGGGTGAAGAGCTCGACGTCGAACCTCCTCGTGAAGAGCTGCGACGAGTTCATCTACTACGACGACCTCGTGCGCCGCGCGTCGGAGAAGACGAAGACCAAGAGCACGAGCGGCACGAGCAAGGCCGACGACAAGCGCTCCGAAGCGGTGGATCAGGTGCTCGAGATCGTGCGCTCTCTCTCCGACGACTACGAGAACGTGTGGGGCTCGATGGTCAAACAGACCCTCGGTCGCGTGAACCCTGGGTTCAGTCACGAGTATCACGGCTACAAGAGCTTCAACGAGCTGCTGAAAGACCTGCAGAAGCGGGGCTACGTCGAGCTCGACATGGACCGTACGCGTGGCAACTACATGGTCCACCTGAAGGAGTCGTGAGCGTGAGCGCGGACGAGGCCCTCACCCCGGGTTTGACGTCCCCCGTAGAACCCCCTTACGATGAGAGTATCGCCGACCGGCCAGTCGGCCGCGATGGGGAGCGCTCCCGTCCCGGACCGGCCAGTCGGTAGGGAGCCGGCCTTCGCCGGCGCCTCCACGCAGCCCGTCGCAGCCAGCCCGTCTTCAGGAAGCCACATGTCAAAAGCCAGGAAGACCCCGCCTCCCCCGCAACGAAAGCCCGCTCGCAGCCATGACGAGCTCCCGCGTCACTCGGACTGGCAGAACCCGCGCGTGGTGCAGATCCTCGACGCTGCCTCGCGCTGCTTCTCGCGCGACGGCTTCTCCAACACCACGGTGCAGCAGATCGCTAGTGAGGCCGGCCTCACGAAGTCGATGATCCACTACTACTTCGAGAGCAAACAGGTGCTCATCCTGGAGCTCCAGGCGTTCGTGCACGAGCGCTACTTCCGGCGGGTGCAGGCGAAGCTCGAGTCGCTGGCCACCGGCTCCGAAGACAAGCTCAAAGAGGCGCTGTGGGAGGTGTACGACATCGTCAAGGACAAGCAGTTCCTCAAGCTCCAGCTCGAGCTCTTCGCGGAGGCCGGGCGCGACCCCAACATGCGCAACCGCATGATGCTCGCCCTTCAGCGCTCCCAAGAGTTCATCGCGATGGGCGCCGACTCGGTGGTGAACGAGGCCGGCGCGGCGCCGCTCCGCCTGCCCAAATCGCTCTCGTTCATGGTCGCCTCGATGCTCTTGGGGCTGCGGATTCAGGAGTTCATCTCCGGCGACAGCCAGGCGGCCAAGGAGTCGTACGAGCTGTTCATCGCCATGCTCACCGGAGCGCTGCAGCGCGAGCGCAGCGCGACCCCCGCGGCGCCGCCGCGCGAGGCTGCGTCCTGAGCGCTTCGTGCGCGCGAACTGGTTCGTGGGTCTGCCGGTGGCGGCAGATGGGTGGCTCGAGCCGCTGATGGCCGCCGCGCCAGCGTCGCTTCGCCGGGTCCACCCCGCGGATCTCCACGTGACGGTGGCGTTCTTCGGGGAGGCGGGCGAGGAGGCCGCGCTCGCGGCGTGGCACGTGGCCGAGGGGTTCGAGCACGCCCCCGTCACGGTCCGGTTGTCCGGTCTGGCCCCGATGGGAAACCCGCGTCGACCGACCGCCCTGTCGGTGCTGTTCTCCGACGGCGCGGACGCGGCGAGCCAGCTGATCGTCGCCCTCCAACGACCCATGGAGCGGGCGGCGACGGGACGAGAGGAGCCCCCGCGGCCCCCCAAGCCTCACATCACCGTGGCGCGGCCGGCGCGCAACGCGTCCGCGAGCGCGCGACGGCAAGCCTTCGCGTGGGCCGAGAACGTGCCCCCCATCGAACGCGTGATGACGTTGCGCGAGCTTGCGCTCTACACTGCTCTCGTGGAGCGCGGTCCCCACGGTCCGGGGCCGCTGCGCAAGTTTCGGATCGTGCGCCATCGCGTGTTTTCGGGAGACGGCTGATGCCACTCACCTCTGCCGCGCTGTCCTTCTCACCCCTCGGCCCGTTCGACGACGGCGAGCGGCAGGTGATCCGCGTGGTGTACGACGCGCTCGTGCGGAGCCCACGGAGGAGCGCTCAGGCCCTGGCCGCGAAGGTGGAGGAGTCGATCGGGCAGCTCGACCGGCTCGGCGCGCTCCTCTGCTCGTACCCATCCTTCCAAGAGGAGGAGGCGCTCGGCAGCCGCCGACGCAACCTCGACTCGCTCGTGGACATGTTCGCCCACGTGGCGCCATCGAGCCTCGAGATGTCGCTCCCCACGCGAGCCCTGGTGGCGAGGACGCTCGTGCTCGCGGAGGTGAACTTCTACCGCCTCTTGCGCTGGGTTTGCGACGAGGCGCTCGAGGAGGAGCAGGTCGCGGCGTTGAAGCCGAGCGTCGACGCGCACCTGTGCCACTGTCTCTACACCCGCCTGGCCGAGCTGGTGCTCATCTCCATCGCCACCGATCAGGACGTGGAGCGGTCGATCCGCAACAAGGCGGTGTTGTCGCTCACCCAGGTGTGGGAGCAGACCACGTACCGGGTGAGCGACTTCTTCCCCGTGCTCGAGGCGACCTGGGACGCGCGGCGCCATGTGCCCGCCACGCTCGGTACCTTGATGGGCACCGCCGAGATGTTCCGGCTCGTGGAGGCAGGCTGCGACGAGGCGTTCGTGGATTACCTCGTGCGTCCCGAGCGCACCCCGGACGAGGAGGCGGCGTTTCGCGAGTTTCTCTTCGGCGCCACCACCGAGGATCTGCGCAACATCGAGGCGCGGATGGCGAGCCTGGGGAAGAACGCGATCGGCAAGGCCGACGTCGGCGGCGAGGCGCGGCTCACCGACGCCTGCGATCCCGGGCGCGATCCCGCGCTCGCGCTCTTCGACTTCTTCTTGTCGCGGCACCTCCTGGCCACGGCGCGGCGCAGCGCGGGCACGCCAGGGCCCAAGCGCACCGCGGAGGAGTATGTGATGCTCCACTTCCTCGAGCGCGCCGATCCCCACGACCTCGAGACCCGCCCGTCACGCTGTTGAGGGCGCGGGAGCCTCCGGCTCCTCTCTGCCGTCGAGATGGGGGAGAAACGGGATGAGCGCCATCGCGGGCAGGGTGATGAGGAAGCTGAGCAAGAAGTAGAGCCGAAACCCGGTGGCCTCGGCGACGAAGCCGCTGTAGGTGCCGGCGAGGGTGAAGCCCACGCTCATCAGCGCGGTGGCGATCGCCATGTGGGCGGCCTTGTGGTGCGGGGAGCAGCAGCGCATGAGGTACACCATGAACACCGACGTCCCGAGCCCCTCGCCGACCCGCTCGAGCACGATGACGAAGGTGGCCAGCGGGATGCCGATGCCGCTTCCTGCCGCGTGGGCGAGGCCTACGTACAAGAGGTTGAGCACGTTCTGCGCGAGCACGAACGGCCACACCCAGCGCTTGAGCCCGCGGTGTGAAATGAGCCAGCCGCCGACGAGGGTGCTGGTGATGGAGGCCACGAGCCCGACGGTGCCGTTGGCCCAGCCGTAGCTCTCGAGGCTCATCCCGATCTCGTCGAGCAAGAAGGGCAGCTTCATCTTGATGAGCAGCGACTCACCGACGCGGAAGCTCACGATGAACGCGAGGATCACCCCCACGCGCCGCTGGGCGACGAAGCTCTGATACGAGCGCGCGAAGTCGGAGCTCGAGCTCGACAGGCGTCGCTCGATGCGTTTGCGAAAGACGAGCAGCGTGGCGAGCGCTGCCAAGAGCGCGATGTTGATCCACTGCAGCGCGGTGAACGGGAACAAGCGTGAGAGCGGTCGGAGCGAGCTGCCGAGCTCGAGCTCGCGGAAGAGCACGATCACGAGGGCGAGGGCGGCGCCCGCGGCGAGCACTCGGGCCGCGACGGCCGCGGTGAAGAGCTCCGCGAGTGGGCGCTTCCTTGGCTCGGTCCGGGGGAGCACGAAGGTGTGAAAGAGGAGCAGCGCTCCCATGGCCGCGGCGATGCCGAAGAGGCTCGGCGTCCAGCCGAAGCGCGCGATCGCGACCAGACCCGGTCCGGCGATGGCGAGCATCGCGAGGCGGTAGGCCATCGTGCGCAGCCCCACCAGGCGGGACTGGTCGCGCTCCTCGAGGGCCTCGAGGTAGAAGCCGTCGATGGCGATGTCGTGGTTCGCAGAGAGGACGGCGATGAACATGAAGGCGGCCGAGATCGCGCCGATCATCGCGCCGTGATCCGCGATGAACGCGAGGCCGACGAGCGCGACCGCGAGCACCACCTCGGTGGCGAGGAGCCAGCGGCGCTTGGTCTCGTAGCCGTCGATGAGGTGGCCCCACAGGAACTTGAGGTTCCAGGGGGCATGAAAGAGTGCCGTCATCCCGATCGCGCCGAGGCTGGCGCCGAGATGTTTGAAGAGCGGCACCGCCAGCTCGTTGACGACCATGTAGGGCAGCCCCTCGGCGAAGTAGGTCGAACAGACCCACAGCGCGGGCTTCTGCCCCTTACCGGAGGCCGCCTCTCTATCAGCAGTGGACACGGTCGGGAGTGCTGTAGACCCACACACGGAACGGTGGGGAGCATAAACGATGGTCGCTCGAGGGCCGCGTTCTCTGCGAAGCCGCGCCTCGGGCGCTTGGTGAGCGCTCGCGTCCGTGCGTCAGCGACGAGGACCGACGTCGCTCGCGGCCTCAGCGGTTGAGATCTTCGAGCTTCTTCCGGCGCGCGACCAGATCGTGCCCCTCGTCCTTGCGCTTCTCGAGGTGGCGATACCAGTCGTCGCCGAGCTCGGTGAGCTCGATGTAGTTGCCATCGGGATCGCGGATGGCGGTCATCTTGCACCAGCCGAGATCTTTGGGCGTGTAGAGCAGTCCTACCCCACGCTCCTCGAGGCGCGCCGCTACCTCGTCGATGTCGAACACGGCGAAGGCGAGCTTGATCGCGCCAACCCCGGTGGCCGGATCTTCCTCGAAGTCTTCGACGGGATGGATGGCGAAGTGCAGATCGCCGAGGGTGCAGCCCCAGTGGGGCACGGTGCCGTCGTGCTCCTCGACCAGGAGCGGCACACCGAGCACGTCACGGTAGAACGCAGCCAGCCTCTCCGCATGACGCGACACCAACAGGACCGCGGACAGGAACTCGATGCGTTCGGACATCCAGACTTGAACTAGCCCATTCGGGCCGGAAACGCTAACGCGCACCGGCGAACCGGGGGCTCTGCCCTGGGCGGCGGCGTCTGGCGAGCGCCGTCGCGGTGACCGCTCATCGGTCGGCGCCGCACCTCGGCGCGGGATCCGCGCGCTCTCTCGGCCGTGGCGCCGGTGCGGAGGGGGCGTTATAAGCCCCTCATGTCGGACGACGACGCCCAGAACAAGAGCGAGCCCACCCAGGCGCCGGCCGCGGCAGCCGCGGGCCCCCGCATGGTCGAATGTGTGAAGTTCGGCAAGTTGATGGAGGGCCTCCCGAAGCCCCCCTTGAAGGGCGAGATGGGCCAGCGAGTCTTCGATCAGGTCTCGAAGGAGGCGTGGCGAATGTGGCTCGAGCACTCGAAGATGCTCATCAACGAGTTTCGGCTCGACCTCATGAGTGAGCACGGTCAACGGGTGTGGCTCGACGAGCTCGAGAAATACTTCTGGGGTGAAGGCTCGAAGCTGCCGCCCGACTTCCAGCCGCAAAAAGCGAAGTAGTCACGGTGGCGTCGTCCGAAGCGCGTCCAGCCGCGCCCTGGTCGGAGGAGGGCGCGGTGCTCCTCCTGAGCTGCTACGAGCTCGGCCGCCAGCCGTTCAACATCGCCTCGCCCTGGGCGCAGCTCGAGGCGGCCGGCTTTGGGGTGCGCGGGATCGACGCGTCCATCGATGACGTCGGTCGCGAGTCGGTGGAGTCGGCGCGCCTCATCGCCATCTCGGTGCCGATGCACACCGCGCTGCGGCTGGGGATCGAGCTCGCGAGCGAGCTCCGCGCGCGGGCGCCGGGAGCCCACGTGTGTTTTTTTGGCATGTATGCCGCGCTCAACGCGGAGCACCTCCTCGACACCGTGGCCGACTCGGTGATCGGCGGGGAGTTCGAGGAGGCGCTCGTGGCCCTCGCGAGCGCGCTCCGCGATGCACCCGCTGGCCTCGGCGGCACGATCCCGGGGGTGGTGCGCGCGCGGTCGGAGCTCACCGGCAACGTGGCGGCGCCCGTGCTGCGCAAGCTGCCCTTCGCGGTGCCGCGGCGGGACAAATTGCCCCCGCTGGGACAATACGCCACATTCTTCGGCCCGACCGAGCACGAGCGTCGCCCGGTGGGCTACGTGGAGGCGAGCCGCGGTTGTCTGCACCAGTGTCGCCACTGCCCGGTCACCGCGGTGTATCGCGGCCGCTTCTTCGTGGTGCCGCGCGACATCGTGCTCGCGGATGCGGCCCAACAGATCGCGGCCGGGGCGACGCACCTCACCTTCGGCGACCCCGACTTCTTCAACGGGCCGGGCCACACGATGCCCATCGTGCGGGAGCTCGCGCGGCGGCACCCAGGGGTGAGCTTCGACGTGACGCTGAAGGTGGAGCACGTCGTTCGTCACCGGGAGCTCGTCGGCGAGCTCGCCGAGCTCGGCTGCGCCTTCGTCGTCTCCGCGGTCGAGTCGCTCAGCGATCGCGTCTTGTCGCGCTTGCAGAAGGGCCACACCCGGGCCGACGTGTTCGAGGCGCTGGCGTTGTGTCGGCGGGTGGGCCTCGCGTTGCGGCCTACCTTCGTGCCCTTCACGCCGTGGACCGAGCTCGGCGACTATCTCGAGCTCGTCGACTGGATCCTCGGGGAGGGGCTGGTCGACTCGCTGGAGCCCATCCAGCTCGCGATCCGGCTGCTCGTCCCGCCCGGCTCGGCGATGCTGTGGGAGCGCGATCGGGCGCCTTGGCTCGGCGCGCTCGACCCGAAGGCGCTCGGCCACGTGTGGACCCACCCCGATCCGCGCATGGACCGGCTCTTCGAGGCTGTGAGCCGCATCGTCGAGGAGCACGCCGACGACGAGCCGCGCGCCACCACGCACGCGATCCGCGCCGCCGCCTATCGAGCGGCCGAGCGCCCCCTGTCGCCGCTCGTGGTGCCGCCACGCCGCTTCGTGCCTCACCTGAGCGAGTCGTGGTTCTGCTGTGCCGAGCCCACCGCGCGCCAGCTCGAAGCGATCGGCGGCGGCTCGTGCGAAAAGCGCACCTGTGGTTGACTCGTGCGCCCTGCGCACCTCCGCCGCCCGAGAGCGCTGCGCGCTCTCGGTTTGACGCGAACGACGCGCGCACCCGGGTGAACCGTCCGAGCCGGCTCCCGGCGGAGCGGTGGGACGCGAGGCGCGGGGACGCGCTCAGGCGGCGCGGGCCTGGCGCTCGTTCTGGGGGCGCAGCACCGGCAGATCGGAGGCGCGGAGCGAGACGCCGATGGCGAACCCGGCGAGCGTGGTGCGCAGGCGGCTGGCGTCGATGAGGCCCTGCCGATCGAGGCGCCCGAGCACTCGCACGAGCTCCATGCGCCGCACCTGAAGGCGGCGGCGGAGGGCGTCGAAGCGGATGGGCGCATCTGCGCTCATCTGCTGGGTGGTCAGATGATGGAGCACATGGATCGCGATGTCCTCATCCGAGGGGGCCTGCGGGGTCGTCGACTGGGGGACTTGCGTGCGTTGGTTCGTCATGGGGTTGCCTCGAGGTGTCTTCGAAGCAAGTGGTGGGCCAAAATGTTGTTTGATTTCAGTTATATAAGTGGATACAGGCGGATCCGAGGGAGCCGGGAGGCCGAGGGCAGGGCTCGGAACACAGGGCTCAGAACGCGTAGCCGACGTGGAGCTGGGGAAGACCCACGAAGAAGACGCCGTGGGCCTTCTCATCGGGGAGCGCGGTGCCGCTGCGGATGCAGCCGATCCCGCTTGGGACGGTGGGATCGCATTGGAGGGGGAGCGAGGTGGTGCGCTGCTCGTGGGTGGCGCCCTCGGTGACGAACACCACCACGCCCATGGCCACCGCGAGCTGGAGCGGCCCGAAGGCGAGCTCGAGCCCGAGATCGCCCTGGGTGAACACGCTCACCGCACGGGCCACGGGCTCCGGATCTTGCACGGACAGCGCAGCTTCTTCGCCGCCTCGCGTGGCGCGCACGTGCACCGCGTCGGTCGCGGCCTCGAAGAACGCCCCCGCGGAGGCGCGCGCGCCGACCCCCACGTGCTCGTGGAAGAGGTGGCGGAAGCTCATGCCGACGGACGCGAACGGCCCGTGCACGAGGAGGTCGTCGGCGATGGGGTAGAGCACCCCGGGCTGATCGTCGAGGGCGGCGACGCGATCGAACGATGCGCCGAGGCGCAGGTAACCGGCGCCGAGCTCGAGGCCGAGCCCGAACCCGAAGCGATAGCCGCCGCGCGCGCCGACCATCAGCCCGAGCACCGTCGTGTCGTCGGGGCAGGTGACGCACTGCGTCTCCGCGGTGGCGCCGAAGCCGGGGCCGAAGGCGAACCCTCCGAACGCCTGCACGAACCCCTCGCCGCCGACGGCTCGCGGCCAGCGCGGATGCTCGGGATCCACCTCGAGCTCGATGCGCAGCGTCCTGCCGTCGCTCGGGTGCACGCGCAGCTTGCGCTCGTGGCGGTGGTAGCCCTCCTCGCTCACCGCGAGCTGGTGCTCGCCGACGGGGAGTCGGCCGCTGAAGCGCCCCTTGCCGAGGAGCGCGTCGCCCACGGTGATGGTGGCCGAGGGGGGCTCGACCGAGACCGTGAGCGCGCCGCCGAGGGGAAGGTCCTCGAGCACGATCACCGCCGTCTGCCCCTGTACCACCACCACCTTCTTGGGCACGGAGCCGCGCTCGCCGTTCACGGTCCACACCACGTGAGGGCCCGGACCGAGGGTCCCCTCCCAGGGGGTGCTGCCCATCGGGGCCCCGTCGACGAAGACCTGGCTCCCCGGTCCGGTGGGCACCTCGACGCGCAAGAGGCCTGCCTCTGCGAGCGGCTCGAGGCGGGCGTCGACGCGCAACGACTCCCCCTCCTTCACCGTGATCTGCTTCTCCCAGGTGACGTAGCCGTTCCGGATCACGCGCACCTGGCGGTCGCCGGGCAGCACCCGAATGGGCACCGTGAGCGGGAGCTCCGCGCGCGCGCGACCATCGACGACGACCCGGCCGTCCACGTTGGAGGAGACGAAGACGCTGCCCACCTTCTTGCGGAGGGCGGCCATCGAAGGTCCGATGGCCTTCTTGTCCGCGTCGTTCAGCTGGTCTTTGAACTCCACGAGGAGCCGCTCGTACATCTCGAGCGCCTCGTCGTAGCGACCGAGCTCGTCGAGACAGATGGCCACGTTCGACGTGTTCTGCACCGAGGGGAAGGCCTCGCGCGACTTCGAGAAGAGCGTGAGGGCGCGTTCGAGATCGCCGGCACCGAACAGCTCGACGCCTTGCCGAAAGAGCTGCTTGGCCTCCTCGATGGCGGCCTGGTCGCCGGGCGACGGCGGCTCCTCGGCGCGGGCCATCGGCGCGCTCCCGAGCACCAGGCAGAGCAACCACGGGGTCGGCGTCCAGCGCGTCACCATTCGGTCTTGAGCTCGAGCTTGGGGGCAGGCTTGGGCGGGGTGGACGCCGCTGGCTGCGGCTGCGTGGGGCTGGGCGCGGAGGCAGGCAGGGGCGCGGCAGGGCGGGGGCCACGCGGCGTCGGCGCGGAGCCGTGGCGTGCGGGTGCTTCGCCCGACGCGGCGGGGAGGGCGCTCGCGTCGAGGGCGGGGGCCGGGTCGCTCGCGGGGGCGTCGCGAGCTGCGTTCGCCGACGGGGAGGGCTCGTGGCTGGGGTCGGTGGCGGCCGGGCCGAGGGGCTCCGCGTGCTCGGGGGCCGGCTCGCGCAGGGCGGCCAGACCGAGGGCGGCGACCACCGCCACCGCCGCGAGGGCCACGAAGACCGGGGCGCGCCGGGGGCGCGGCGTGAGCAGGGGGTCGGTGTCGATCCCGGGTACCGAGCGCGAGGAGGGGAGCCCGCTCGATCGACCGTGCGACTGCTTGAGGCTGGTGGAGCCCATGTCGCGACCGACCAACATCGACGCATCCAGGTGGGTGTCGGCGACGAGCGCCGCGAGCGCGTCGCGCAGCGCGCCTGCGTCGGGCCAGCGCGCGCTCGGATCGCGCGCCAGGCCTCGATCGATGATGGCGGCGAGCTCGGGGTCTACCCAGGGCGCGACCTCGCGGAGGGGAGCCACGTCGGTGGTGGCGATGGCGATGATGATCTCACCGACCGCCTCGCACGCGTTCCACGGCACCAACCCGCTGAGCGCCTCGTACATCGTCATGCACAGGCTGAAGACGTCGCTCCGCTTGTCGATGAGCTTGGCGTTCTTCACCTGCTCGGGAGAGGCGTAGCGCGGGGTGCCGAGCACGCCGCCGGTCTCGGTGAGGGAGGCCTGGGCGCTCGCCCCCTCGCGCGAGCGTTGTTTGGCGAGCCCGAAGTCGAGCACCTTGACCACGATCCGACCGTCGGCCTGCTGGCTGAGAAACAGGTTGCCGGGCTTGATGTCGCGATGGACGATGTCGCGCGCGTGGGCGGCGGCGACCCCCCGACAGGCCTGCACGAACAGGCGCACCGCCGCGTGTTGGTGGATGGGACGCACCTGCTCGAGCAGGCGCTCGAGATCGCGTCCCTCGAGCAGATCCATCACCAGAAAGGGCGTGCCTTGCTCGTCGACGTCGGCGTCGAGCACCTTCACCACGTGCTCGTCATCGATGGCACCGGCCGCTTGGGCCTCGCGACGGAAGCGCCCGGGGGTGGAGGAGTCGTCGTGGGCGAGGTGCGCGAGCACGAGCTTCACCGCCACCCGGCGCCCCATCGTCTCGTCGTGCGCCTGATAGACCGCGCCCATCCCCCCCTTGCCGATGAGCTTGTCGATGCGGTAGCGGCCGTTGACGACGCGGCCGGTCATGCGCTGGGCGCTGCTCATGCGGGGGCGACCGCGGGGGCCGCTCTTGCCGCCGCGGCTCGAGGTGTCGCGCCCGGCCCGGGCCGCGGTTTGGGCCAGCTCGGCGGCCTCGAGATCGCCGCGCGAGATCGCGGTGGCGTAGGGGGGGGGCTCACCTTGGCGGAGGGCCCTGACGTCGCGCTGCATCGTCGGCGCGTCGGGATAGCGGCCGTCCGGATCGAACGCGAGCGCGAGATCGACCACCTTGCACAGATCGTCGGCGGCGTCGGGGGCGACGCTCGCGAGGCGCGGGGCGGGCTCGGTCGCCATCTTCACGAGCAGCTCGCTGTAGCTCGCCGCGCGCTGCACGGGGCGACCGGCGAGGATGCGGAACATCGTCGCCCCCACCGCGAACAGATCGGCGCGGTGATCGATCGCCTCGCCCACGATCTGCTCGGGCGGCATGTAACCGCCCGTGCCGAGCATCACCCCCTCCTCGGTGAGCGACCGCTTCCCGGCCGCCTCGCGCATGCGGGCGATGCCGAAGTCGAGCACCTTCACTCTCCCGTCCTCGAGCACGAACACGTTCGCCGGCTTGATGTCACGGTGGATGATGCCTTGATCGTGCGCCGCCCCGAGCACATCGAGCACGTCGATGACGATCCCCAACACGTCTTGCAGCGGGAGCGCTTCGTGCTTGATGCGCTCCTGCAGCGGCTCGCCCACGAGGTACTCCATCACCAGGAACGGGCAGCCGTCGTCGGTGGCGTCGATGTCGCGGATTTCCACCGCGCCCGGATGTCGGAAGTGGTTCACGGCGCGCGCCTCGCGCTCGAAGCGCGCGACGATGGCGGGGTCGTCGGCGTACTGCTCGTGCAGGATCTTGATCGCGTCGTAGCGCCCGATCTCGTGCCGCGCGAGGTACACCGACGCCATGCCGCCGACGCCGAGCAAGCGCTCGAGCCGCCACTTGTCGCGCAGCACGAGTCCGACCCGTTCGTCGGCCGTGTCGTTTTCGGAGGTCATGAAAGATCCGCCCTCGAACGAGAGCTGGGGATACTCTGGCTAGAATATGCGGGGAACGGTGCCGGTCAAAGCTGCTTCCGCGGTAGGGGCCACGTGGGCGATCGTGATCTTCGCCGTCGTGTGGGGGAGCGCGCCGCGCTCGCCCAGCGACGATGGCGTACGGTCTCCGCCCGTCGTGAGGTCGCCCGTCCCCAGGGGCGAAGGGCCGTACGCCCTCCGCTTCCTCCCTCACCCCGAGCGGTGGGCGGTGTCTTCGTCGCGGTATCACGCCTCGGTGGCGCGCGACGGGGAGCTCTTGGTGACGCGGCCGTCGGGACCCGCGCTCACGGTGCGGACCACCGCCGTCTCGCGGGGCGCGTCGGTCGCTGCGGTGTCGGAGGGGGAAGCGCACCTCGACATCGAGGGTGTGGTGCGGATCCCGCGCGGGCCGAGCACCGAGGTGCTCCGCGCGACTCCGTCCGGTGTGGCGCAGCGCTGGCTGGTGCCCGAGGAGCCGCCGGGGCACGGGCCGCTCACGGTCACCGTCGCCGTCGAAGGTCCGGCGCCCGGCGTCGCGGGCCCCGAGGGGGTCCGCTTCGCGCACGCGCGCGGCGCGATGGTCTACGGCGCGGCCACCTGGGTCGACGCGGGCGGCCGTCGGACGTCGCTCACGCAACACGTCGAAGGGTCGACGATCATCATCGACGTGCCGGCGGCGCTGCTCGCCGAGAGCGACTACCCGGCCGTGCTCGATCCGGTTGTCGGCCCCGAGCAGGCGGTGGACGCGCCGGTGTTCGAGCCGCAAGACGGGAGACAGGAGTGGCCGGCGATCGCCTCCGACGGCAGTCGGTTCCTCGCCGCGTGGCAAGACTACGATCTCGGAGCGATCACGGTGTCGCTCCTCGACGTCACCGGGGAGCCCGTCGACGCCCCTTCTGTGTCGCTCTCCCCCCGCGTGATGGGGCAGCCGGACGTCGTCTTCGATGGCACGCACTACGTGGTCGCGTGGGCGAGCGGCCAGCGCATCTTCATGAGTCGCGTCACGCCCGATGGCCAGGTGGTCGACGACCCAGCGGTGGAGGCGTTCACCGGGGATGGAACCTACGGCCCGTACTGGCTGCACCTGGCTCATGGCGCGGGCCGCTACCTCGTGACGGTGCAGGTCTTCTCGCAGATTGGCGCGCCCCCCGTGAACGCGTTCTTGTTCGACGAAGACTTCCAGCTCGTGGCGGGGCCGACGTTCCTCGTCGATACTGAGGGGGGGAGCGGTCTCGCCGACGTGGTCTTCGACGGGCAGCGTTTCGTGGCCGCGTGGTGGTGGTCTCCGCCGTTCACGAGCGACCCGGGATCGGTAGGTGGTGTGCTCCTCGATCCGGTGACCATGGCCCCGACGCCGCTCAGCGGCATGATCGCCGACGGTACGGCGACCCCCCTCGAGGAGGTTCCCGCGCTGGCTCCGGTGCCAGGGGGCGTGCTGGTGGCGTGGACCGACACGCGCACCGGCAGCCTCGACGTGAGGAGCCGGCTGATCCAGAGCAACGGACAGCTCTCGCCGGAGCAGGTGGTGATCGGCACCGACGCCGACGAGGCGGTCGCGACCATGACCGCCGTGGGGGGGGCTCTGCTCGTCGCTTACCGCGACCCCGGAGGGGGAACGGCCTTCGTCCCTCTCTCGTCGCTGGGAGCGCCCCTCTCACCGCCGGTGCTGGCGCCCTTCGGAGGGAGCCAGCATCGCCTCGCGGCGACGGCCACCCAAGGGCTGATCGTGTTCACCGAGGACGAGGACGTCGCGGTGTACCCGGTCGCCGGCGACGGGGGGGGAGTTGGCCCGCCGGTCACCGTCTCGATCCAGGCCAACGCGCAGCGCAAGCCGGCGGCGGCCGCCGTCGGCGCCGAGAACCTCATCACCTGGCTGGACGAGCGCGGCGGTTCGCGTGAGCTGCGCGCGGTGCTAACCGACCCCGAGGGGCAGCCACTCGAGCCGTCGCGCTCCGTCTTTGGCTCGATGGGTACGTTCGACACGGTGGCGGTGGCCACCGATGGCAGCCGGTGGCTGCTCGCGCGTTCGACCGCGGCCGCCGTGGAGCTGCTCTTCGTGCCGCCGTTCGACGGCGCGGTGCCGGTCGCGTTGGACGACGTGTATGGGGTGTCGGACGCGGTGCACGACGGCGACACCTTCCTCCTCTTCGAGGAGCAGGGGCTCGGCCTGTGCCGCGGCGTGTGCACCTACTTCGCCCTGCTGCACGCGCACCGCGTCGACGCGACGGGGAGCAAGCTCGCGTCGTTCGAGGTCGATCCCACCGAGCGGGCAGAGCGTCCGCGCGCGGTGGCGGTGGACGGCGGCGCGCTGGTCGTGTGGCAGACGACGCCCGACGCGATCGACGATGGCGAGATCATGGCCGCCTTTCTGCCCCACGGCGCGCCTCCCGAGCCACCGTTCGCCATCACCGCCACGCCTGGCCTCCAGAGTGAGCCGGCGGTCGCTTTCGACGGGAGCCAGCTCCTCGTGGTGTGGCGCGACCAGCGCACGGGCGGCAGCGAGATTCGCGGGCGCCGTTTGCTCCCCGACGGCACATTCCTCGACGCGGAGCCGATCGTGATCTCGTCGGTGATCGCCTCCGTCGCGCCGGAGGTGGCGTGGACCGACGACGGGCACAGCTTCCTCGTGACGTGGCGCGGGAACGCGGCGGGTGCCCCCGAGGAGGTGTACGGCGCCTGGGTGACGCGCGACGGCGAGGTGCTCGACTTCCCGGGTGTGCCGCTCACCGTGTCGGAGTCGCCGGTGGCGCGGCACACCATCGAGGCGCAAGGCGACGGACGCGTGCTGCTCACCTACGAGCGCTTCGTCCACGAGCTGCGGTCGGAGCGGGTGCTGACGCGGGTGGTGAGCTCGGGCGTGCTCGATGGGGGCGCCTGTGTTCTCGACGGCGACTGCGCCTCCCGCTCGTGCGAAGACGGACGCTGCTGCCTTGGGCGCTGCGGCAGCTGCGAGACGTGCGACGGAGACACAAAAGGACAGTGCGTGCCGGTGACGGGGAGCGACGACGACAGCTGCTTCGGCGCGGTCACGTGCGACGCGGACGGCGCGTGCAAGAAGGCGCCGGGGCAGCCTTGCGAAGGCGAGGACGAGTGCGCGAGCGGGTTCTGCATCGAGGGCCTGTGCTGCGACACCGGCTGCGAGGGTGTCTGCGACAGCTGCGTGGTGATCCCGGGGACGTGTGTCACCAAGGAGTGCGGGGCCTACAGCTGCAACGAGGACAAGAGCTGCCTCACCGAGTGCGACGACTCCACCGACTGCGCGCTCGGGTTTCAGTGCACGGCCGACAAGAGTTGCGAAGCGGAGGCGGCGCCCACGCTCGTCGGACAGAGCTGCGGCTGTCGCGTGCCCGGCGCTAGCAGCGACGAGGAGCGTCTCGGTCCGTGGCTCGCCCTCATTGCGGCCCTCGCCCTCGGGCGACGTCGTCAAGAGCGGGGAGGTGACGCCAGAAGAAGCCGCGGTCGATGCGATCGTGACGGAAGGCGTCGAGCGCGTCGAAGTCGAGCTCGAACACGCTCACCCCGCGCGGCGCGATCGGCGTGAAGAAGCGCTCCGGCGCGGTGGGCGTGGGATCCGCGAGCCCGCCGACGCCGCACGTGGGGAAGGGGGCGCTTTCGTCGTGGGCCCAGTCGCTGATCCCCACGTACACGCCGAGCTCGTAGGCCCGCGCGATCGCGAGGTGGCGCCACAGGCTCTGCGAGTAGCGAGGGCTCGGCTTGCGCGTGACGGAGAACGCGGGCACCAAGATCACGTCGGGGGCCCGCGGCGCACGAAACACCAAATCCATGAACCAGAAGTCGGCGCAGACGAGCACGAGGAAGCTCTTGCAGCCGAGCTCGAAGCTGCCGAGCCGCTCGCCGGGGACCGCGTGCTCGCGCTCGCGAGCGTAGGGGCGGAGCTTCTCGTAGCGCTCGAGCACGTCACCGTCGGGCGTCAGCACGACGCCGCTGTTCACCACGCGATCCGCGCGCTGCTCGTGGAACGAGCCTCCCACCACGTGGCAACGGTAGGAGCGCGCGAGCGCTTGAAGGTCGGTGAGGTAGGTCTCGTGGTCGCCTCGCTCACGCACGTGCTCGGGGAGGAGCATCACGTCGGACGGGTCGAGCGTGAGCTCGCCGCGCGCGCGCGCCGCTCCCAGCGCGTGGCCGATCGCGTCGAACGCCGCCGCGCTGCTTCGCTGGGAGGGCTGTACGAGCACGAGCTTCATGGCGATCTGCGGGGGGACTTGCCGGTGAACACGGTGTAGGCGTGGTAGCCGAGCCACTTGAACGGCTCGGGGGGGAAGCGCCACAGGCGTGGCATGTAGAAGGGGAGGTCGCGCCAGCGGTGGTCGTCGTCGTCGTAGATGTCGGCGAGCACGCGGCCGGCGAGGTTGGCCATGACGATGCCGTGCCCGCTGAAGCCGTGGGCATAGAAAACGTTCCTGTGCTCACCGCGTACGCCCATCGCGCAGCTCCGGCTCAGCGTGATCGACAAGGTGCCCGTCCAGCGGTGGGTGATTCGGAGCCCCTCGGTGCGTGGGAGGTAGCGGTAGAGGCGCCTCGCGACGGCTGCGTACCCGCGCGTCGGGGGGCGCACGTGGTGGGTGCGGCCGCCGAAGTGGTAGGCATAGGCGCGGTTGGAGCCGCCCCCGAACACGAGCTGTCCGCCGCTGGTCATGCCCCCGTAGGCGATGCGATCGAGGTCGTCCGAGAAGCCGCTCTGGCCCGGATAGCCGAGCTCGGCCCAGCGCTCCGGCGCGAGCGGCTCGGTCGCGATCACCAGCGAGGAGAGCGGGAGCACCTCGCTCCGGAAGTAGCCGAGGGCGGGCGTGTAGGCGCCGGTGGCGAGCACGACGGCCTTCGCCCTCACCTCGCCGCTCGGCGTGACCACGCGCACACGCTCGCCTTCCACGACGCGCAGGGCGGGCGTGTCCTCGCAGATCGTGACGCCACGGGCGAGGAGCACCGCGCGCATCGCCCGCAGGAACGCCACCCCGTCGAGGTGACCCGACGCGGGATCGCGCACCGCGCCGTGCGCCCCCTCGAGCTCGACGTGGGAGCCGAGCTCGGCGCGATCGAGGAACTCGAGGGGGATCCCGGCCGCGCGGTAGGCGGCGACATGTGCGGCCGCCTCGTCGGCGCGGCGCGGGTTGGTGAACACCTCGAGCGAGCCATTCCGGTGATGCGGCACGCTGGCGCCGGTGTCTTCGATCATCTCCGCGATGGTGCTCATGCCGAGCTGTGTGGTGTCGTAGATGCGGCGGGCGTGCTCCGGATCGGGGCTGTGCACCCCAGCGATCCAGTTGAGCATCAGGCCGCCGTTGCGGCCGCTCGCGCCGTTGGCGAGCTGCTTCGCCTCGAGGAGCACGATGTGTCGGTCGGGGTGGCGGCGGGCGAGGTGCCAGGCGGTCGACACGCCGGTGAAGCCACCGCCGAGGATCACCACGTCGGCCTCGGTGTCGGTGGTGAGCCGCGGGCGCGGCTCGTAGGGCGGCTTGCCTGCCAGCCAGACCGAGCGGTTCTCGTCGATCAAGCCCACACCTCGAGCGCAGCTCGGGCGGTGTTCACGTGCACCTCCACCACTTTGTCGAGCTCCTGCGTGTAGCCCCCGGCCAGCACCCAGGCGACGGGGATCGCCGCCGCCTTGGCCTTTCGAAACACGAGGCGGTCGCGCTCCCAGAGATCGTCGTGTCCGAGATCGAGCGGAGAGTAGGGATCCTCGCGATAGGGATCGGCGCCGGCCTGGTAGAGGATCACGTCGGGCCGCGCGCGAGCGATCGCGTCCTCGAGCGCGGGCTCGATGAGGGCCAGGTAGGCTGCGCCGTTCGCGCCGGCCGCGACGGGCAGGCTGAAGCAGTTGGCGGTGTCGGGGGCCCCTCCTTCGCGCACATCTCGGTACGCCCGGTTCGCGTGGTACCAGTTGCCGTAGATCGAGAGGTTGAAGAGGTGGGGGCGGCTCGTGAGCAGCTCCACCGTGCCGTTGCCGTAGTGGAGATCGAGATCGACGATCAGGCCGCGCTCGATGGCCCCCCGGGCCCTGGCTTGCTCGAGCGCGACCACGAGGCCGTTGAAGGTACAGAAGCCCTCGCCGTGGCTCGAGTGGGCGTGGTGAAAGCCGCTCGCGAGGTTGCCGGCGACGCCGCCTTCGAGCGCGGCGCTCACGGCGGCGATGCAGCCCCCGTTGGTGAGGCGCACGCTCGCGGCGAGCCCCGGAGACCACGGGAACTTCTGCGACTCGGCGAGCGCGCGTGGCTCGCCGGTGCGCACCGCGTCGATGTAGGCCGCGTCGTGGCAGCGCGCGAGATCTTCGTCCGACGCGGGCGCGGGCTCCAAGAAGGTGACGGGGAGGCCGAGCGCCTCGATGCGCGCGCGGACCCGGTCGAACTTCTGGATCGGCATCACGTGCTCGCCGATGTCGGCGGTGTAGCGGGGAGAGTGGAAGAGCTTCATGGGCGAGCGTGCGTGAGGGAGAGCGGGTGAGGACGCGGCGCGAAGGACACGGCGGTCATGGGCCTCGGTCGCCCCGCGCGCCTTCGCAGAGAGGCGCGAGGGCGGCCTCGTCGTCGATCGAGGTGGGCAGGGGGTAGAGCGGCACGGCGTCGCCGACGAAGGCCTCGAGCGCGGTCCGGGCGATCGCGAACGGGCCGGCGAGGTGCTCGGCGCGACAGTGGGTGGCGAAGACCGCGTACAGATGGCGGAGCACGGCGAAGGCCAGCGCTCGAGGCAGGCTCCGGGCCTCCTCGTGATCGAGCCACGCTACGATCACGAGCAGGGGGACGGGGGCTGGCGTCGCGATCTGGGCCGGATCGCGGAAGTCGGGCTGGTGGTAAGGGAGGGCGCGTGGATCGATGGCTCGAAAGCCGGCCCGTCCGTAGGCCACCAAGCGCACGAGGCTCGCCGGATCGCTCGCGACCGGGTGCTCCATCTCTCCCGCCACCAGCCGCTCGCCGCTCGGGAGTCGGTCGCAGAGGAGCGCGAGCGGCGCCTCGCGCAAGAGCCGCCCCACGCCGCGGCGTCGATGGCCGGGGAGCACGAGCACGTGGGCGAGGTACAAGACGGCCCGTCGCGCCGCCCGATCCACGGTGAGGTGGCAGTCTCTCACGCCAGCGATGTTGCCCGCCGCGTCGCGGGCCACGAGCAAGTGATAGGTGAGCTCGAGCTCACCCCCCTCGTCTCCGCGCCCTGCGTCCTCGAGCCACCCCTCGATCACCGCGCGGCGCTCGAGCTCGCCGCGGCTGCCGAACTCGGCGTCGAGCAGCCCAAACGCCTCCTCGAAGGCGGGGTCGGTGGCGCGCTCGATGCGCTCGATGCGGTAGCTCGTCATCGCGCCATGTCGGCGAGCACCTCGTCGAAGATGGGGATGGCGACGTCGACGTGCTCGCGTTGAGTGATGAGGTGGGGGCGCAGCCGAACCGAGCGCGAGCCCGTATACGTGGCGAAGACGCCACGCGCGCGGCAGCGGCGCAGGAAGTCGTCTCTCGACTCCGCCGTCGGCAGGTCGAACGCGAGCAAGAAGCCGCGCCCGCGGGGGTTGTCCACGAGGCTCGGGTGACGCTCGGCGAGCTCCTCGAGGCGGCTGAGGAAGTAGCTCCCGGTGCTCTTCACGTTGCCGAGCAGGTCGTCGCGCTCGATCGCCTCGAGGGTGGCGAGGGCGAGCATGGCCCGAACGCGGTCGCCGTTGCGCGTCTGGTACATGCGACCGAACTCGTCGATGCTGAACGGTCGGGTCGCGAAGAACCCGCCCATCTGCATCTTCTTGCCGAACGACATCAAGTCGGGCGTGATCCCGAGCTGCTCGTGGGCCCACATCGTGCCCGTGATCCCCACGCCGGTCTGCACCTCGTCGAGCATGAAGGCGGCCCCGGCCGCTCGCGTGAGCTTCTCCACCGCCTGGAAGAACGCGGGGCTGGCGTGGCGGTCGCCGCCCTCGCTCTGGATCGGCTCGACGATCACCGCGGCCACTCGATCCGGCCGCACATCGAGGAGACGCTCGAGCACCCCGAGCGCCTTCGTCTCCCGCTTGTCGTTCTCCTCCGCGTACCGCTCGAGCGGGAAGCGGCTCGCGGGGAAGGGCACCTTCGGCCAGGGGAAGGCGGGCAGATCGGCCTTGTGGATCACCTTGCTGTGGGTCGCGCTGAGCGGTCCGAGGCCACGGCCGTGGAACGCGCCGTCGAACGACACGACGACCGAGTCGGTGCCCGCGTTGTCGAGGATCTCGCGCTGCTCCTCCTCGGAGAGCTCGAGCGGGCTCGCCGGTGAGCCTTCCGCGACGCGCCTCCGCTCGCCGTGCCGGATGAAAGCGGCCTTGAGGCCCGACTCGACGCCCTCGCCGCCGGCGTCGACACAGAACATCGTCTCTGCCCAGCTCGGCTTGAAGCGGGCGAGCCCCTCGAGCACGTCGAACCATCCCGGCGTGGTGATGAAGGGGGTCGAGGTGGGGTTCATCGCCGCGCGCGCGAAGGCCTCGGTCTTGGTGAGGGCTTCGAAGGCCGGGTGGTTGTACCCGAGGGCGCCGAGCGCGAAGCTCGAGAACAGGTCGAGCAACACGTTGCCGTCCACATCGACGAGGTGCACGCCGCGGCTCTTCGCATCGTCGATGACGAGGGTGCGGTACACGCTCTGCATGTCGAGGGCCCCGCGCGCCATGAGCTCGCGGCTCTTGGGCCCGGGGAGCTCGGTCGCCACCAGGGGCGAGAGGCCGGAGTCCGCTGTCATCCTTTCACTCGTAGCACTAGAATTGGCGCGTGGATAACAACGCCTCGCACGACGACGTCCCGCGCGCGCGCATGTGGATCGACGGCCAAGAGCAGGACGCGCTCGACGGACGCCGTTTCGACAGCGACAACCCCTCGACCGGTGGGGTGTTGACGTCGCTGCCGCGGGGCGGGCGCGAAGACGTGGACGCCGCGGTCGTGAGCGCGGCGCGCTCGTTCGAGGCCGGCTGGGGCAAGCTGGGGGGGGAGGAGCGCGCCAAGATCTTGTGGAAATGCGGCGAGCTCTTGAGCTCGCAGGCCAAGGAGCTCGGAAAGCTCGAGGCGCTCGACACCGGCAAGCCGATCACCAACGCCATCGCCGTCGACGTGGCGCGGGCCGCCGACGCGTTCTTCTACTTCTCGGGCTGGTGCACCAAGATCGAGGGGCGCACCATCCCCGTGCGCGGCCCCTACCTCAACTACACGCGGCGCGAGCCGCTCGGGGTCGTAGCCGCCATCATTCCGTGGAATTTCCCACTCTTGCTCGGGGCGCGGAAGGTCGCGGCGGCGCTCGCGGCGGGCAACACGGTGGTGCTCAAGCCGCCGGAGGAGGCGAGCCTCACGAGCCTCGCCCTCGGCCGGATCCTGCTCGAGGCGGGGGCGCCACCGGGCACGCTCAACGTCGTGACGGGGATCGGAGAGGAGGCAGGGGCCGCGCTCGTCGACCACCCCGCGGTGGCGAAGATTTCGTTCACCGGTGGCACCGACACCGGGATCCGCATCGCCACCGCGGCGGCGCGCTCGCTGAAGAAGCTCACGCTCGAGCTGGGGGGCAAGAGCCCCAACATCGTCTTTGCCGACGCGGACTTGGGCGTCGCCATCCCCGCCGCGGTGCGGGCCGCGTTCTACAACCAGGGCGAGATCTGCACCGCCGGCAGCCGCCTGTTGGTCGAGGCCTCCATCGCCGAGGAGGTGATCGAGGGGGTGGCCGCGGGTGGCCGCGAGCTGGTGGTCGGCGATCCGCTCGATCCGAAGACCCAGATGGGGCCGCTCGTGTCGAGAGCGCAGATGGAACGCGTGGTCGGCTACATCGAAGGGGGGGCGCGGGAGGGCGCGCGGCAGGTGAGCGGGGAGGTGCGAGAAGGCGCCGGCTTCTTCGTGGAGCCCACCGTCTTCGCCGACGTGACGAGCGACATGGCGATCGCGCGCGACGAGATCTTCGGGCCCGTGTTGAGCGTGATGACGTTCTCCGACACCGAGGAGGCGGCCCGCATCGCCAACACCAGCCAGTTCGGCCTCGCCGCCGGGATCTGGACGCGCGACGTCGGCCGGGCGCACGGCCTCGCGGCGCGCCTCCAGGCTGGGACGGTGTGGATCAACGCCTACAACCTCTTCCACGAGGCGAGCCCCTACGGCGGATACAAGCAGTCGGGCTACGGTCGCGAGAACGGCTACGACGTGTTGCTCGAGCTCACCCAGACCAAGAGCGTCTGGGTTGCTTTGGATCGCTGAGTCGGCGATCGTCCGAGCATGCCCAAGCTCGACGTCCGCGATTTCGAGAAGCGCGTGCGGGTGCGCCGCCTGCAGATGGCCGACTTCGACCGCCTCGTCGAGCTCCAGGAGCGTTGTTTTCCGGGCATGACCCCGTGGCTGCGAGAGCACATCGAGAGCCAGATCCAGGTGTTCCCCGAGGGCCAGTTCGGGGTGGAGTACAAGGGCAAGCTCGTCGCGTCTTGCAGCAGCCTCATCGTCGACTTCGACGACTACGAGGAGTGGCACGACTGGCGCAGCATCGCTGGTGACGGGTACATCCGAAACCACGATCCCGAGGGCGACACGCTCTACGGCATCGAGATGATGGTCGACCCCGGCTACCAGGGCCGCAAGCTCGCGCGGCGGCTCTACGAAGCGCGCAAGGAGCTCGCCCGCGAGCGCAACCTCCGCCGCATCATCATCGGCGGCCGCATCCCCGGCTACGGGCGCCACGCGCACCAGATGTCGGCGCGCGAATACGTGGAGCAGGTCATGGCCAAGCGGCTGTTCGATCCGGTGCTGACCGCACAGCTCGCCAACGGCTTCTTCCTGCAGCGCCTCATCGACGGCTACATGCCGAACGACGTCGAGTCGCGCGGCTACGCCACCTTCCTCGAGTGGACCAACCTCGACTACGTGCCGCAGGGCCAGCGGAAGTTTCGCGCGGTGGCGCCAGTGCGCCTGTGCCTGGTGCAGTACGAGGTGCGCGAGGTCGCGTCATTCGATGAATTTGGCACGCATTGTGAGTTCTTCTGCGACGTGGCCTCCGACTACAAGTCGGACTTCGTGGTGTTTCCCGAGCTGCTCACCACCCAGCTCCTCCCCTTGGTGGAGGGCGATCGACCCGGCAATCAGGTAAGGCGCCTCGCCGCGTACACCCCCCAGTACCTCGAGCTCTTCAGCGGCCTCGCAGTGAAGTACAACGTGAACGTCGTCGCCGGCAGCCACTTCCTCGAGGAAGACGAGAAGCTCTACAACGTGGGCTATCTGTTCCACCGCGACGGCCGCATCGACACCCAGCCCAAGCTCCACATCACCCCCAACGAGGAGCGCTGGTGGGGGCTTCGGCCTGGCGATCGCTTCGACGTCTTCGAGACGGATCGGGGCAAGGTGGCGATCCTCCTCGACTACGACGTGGAGTTCCCCGAGATCGCGCGGGTGGCCCGCTCGCGTGGCGCCGACATCCTGTTCGTGCCGTTCAACGCGGAGGAGCGCCATGGCTACCTACGGGTGCGTCACTGCGCACAGGCGCGGGCCATCGAGAACCAGGTGTACGTCGCCATCGCCGGACTCACCGGCAACCTCCCGTTCATCGACAACGCCGACGTTCACTACGCGCAGTCGGCGATCTTCACGCCGTCCGACTTCGGCTTCGCGCGCGACGCCATCGCCGCCGAGACCCAGGCCAACTCCGAGACCATGCTCATCCACGACGTGGACACCGAGATGTTGCGACGCCACCGCGCCTCGGGCTCGGTGCGACCATGGAGTGATCGCCGGCGCGATCTCTACGGGGTGCTGTTTCGAGACCGCAACAAAGACGCCGTGGAGATTTGAACCCGAGACCGAGAGCCGTCACGCTCCAGCGCATCATGTCCACCTCCGACCCAGCCACCGCCGACCCAGCCACCGCCGCCGAGCTCCTCCGTCGCCGCGAAGCCATCCTCCCGCGGGGCATCCCCCGCATCACCGAGCTCGGGATCGACGTGGGCGTGGGCGCCGAGCTCACCACGCGCGACGGCCGGCGGCTCCTCGACATGGCCACTGGCATCGGCGTGATGACGGTGGGCCACGGTCACCCGCATGTCGTGCGCGCGATCTGCGAGCAAGCGGAGCGCCTCCTCCACGTGTGCATGCACGTGGCCACCTACGAGCCGTACCTCGCGGTGTGTGAGAAGCTCGCAGCGCTCGTGCCGCACGGACGGCAGCCGGGCGACGAGGGCAACGGCGACGCAGGCTCCGGCGACGCCGGCGCTGGCGGCGCACGCGCGGCGACGAAGGTGATGCTGGTCAACAGCGGGGCCGAGGCGGTGGAGAACGCCATAAAGATCGCTCGCCAGGCCACGCGGCGCTCGGCGGTGATCGTGTTCACCGAGGCCTTCCACGGGCGCACGCTCCTCGCCATGACGATGACCGGCAAGGTGGGCACGAAGCTCGGCTCCGGTCCGTACGCCCCGGAGATCTACCGCCTGCCCTTCCCCAACCACTTCCGTTACGGCGAGGGCTTGTCGCTCGAGCGCTTCGTGGAGCGGGAGCTCGAGCGCCTTCGGGGGGCGTTCCAGCACACCGTGGCCGCCGAGCAGGTGGCGGCGGTGGTGATCGAGCCGCTCCAAGGGGAAGGGGGGATCGTCCCCTGTCCGCCGGCCTACCTCCGCGGTCTGCGTGACCTCTGCGACGAGCACGGCATCCTCCTCGTTTGCGACGAGGTGCAGTCGGGCCTCACCCGCACCGGTCGCTGGGCGAGCTACGAGCACGCCGGCGTCGTGCCCGATCTCTCCACCTGGGCCAAGGCGCTCGGCGGCGGTCTCCCTCTCGGCGCCGTCGTCGGTCGCGCAGACGTGATGGACGCGGCGGTGCCAGGCACCATCGGCGGCACCTTCGGCGGCAACCCCGTGAGCTGCGCGGCCGCTCTCGCCGCCCTCGAGGTGATGGAGCGGGAGTCGCTCAACGAGCGCGCCGCGGCCCTCGGGGGGGTGCTCGGTGGCCGCCTCCACGCCCTCGCCGAGCGCTCGCCGTGGGTCGCGGACGCGCGCGGCATCGGCGCGATGTGGGGCATCGAGCTGTGCGAAGGCGGCGATCCGTTGCGCCCCGCCGCCGCGCTCACCACCGCGGTGCTCGAGGCGTGCCTCGCCGAGGGCGTGCTCTTCATCAAGGCAGGGACGCTCGGCAACGTCATCCGCCTCCTCCCGCCGCTCACCCTCGCCGATGCCGAGCTCGATCGCGCCCTGTCGGTGCTCGAGCGGGCCGTGCTCGCGCTCGCTCCCTGAGCCGGCCGCAGGGGGGCCACCGGCTCTTGGCTCGGAGCCCGAGCTCGAGCGCGCCGTCCGGTCTGTGCCGGGGTGTTCGTGGTGTTGTTCCACCCGGCACAGACCTGTGTCGTGGAACAGTTGGAACAGGCTGAGTCGGCCCGCTGGCCTGAGGCTAGCCTATTGATATCCATCGGTTGTGTGCGCAGTGTGTGGATCGATCGGCTGGTTCGTCCTTTGCAACGTCGAGGGTCATGCATGGCACGTCGGCGCGTTGGCTCGTTCTGCTCCTCACCTTTGGCCTCGGCTGCACGCTGAGCGGGCCAGGCGACGAACCCCCCGACGACGTGTACGATCCGGACGATGGCGTGGCCGAGGTGGCCGAGTACGCGCCCGACGTGAGCTTCGACAAGGACGACGTGTTGCTCAACGAGGAGCTCACGGACTGGACCTCGATGACCGTGGCCGAGGTGCAGGCGTTCCTCGACGTGACCCCCTACGGCTGGAAGTCGGTGCTGGCGAGCTACGCCGACAACGGCGTGACGGCGGCCGAGGCCATCGTGAACGCCGCCGAGACCCACCAGATCAACCCGCTGGTGATCCTCACCCGCGTGCAGCTCGAGCAGTCGCTCATCGGCAAGCAGTCGGCCACGGCCAAGGCCCTCGACTACGCGATGGGCTGTGGCTGCCCCGACGGCAAGGCCTGCAACCCGGCGTACAAGGGGTTCAGCAAGCAGGTCGAGTGCATGGCCTCGAAGTTTCGCGAGTACCTGGAGGCCATGTCGGTCACCGGCCAGACGGTGTCCGGCTGGGGGGTCGGCAAGAAGAAGAAGACCCTCGACGGCTACTGGGTGACGCCGGTCAACGAGGCCACCGCCGCGATCTACACCTACACGCCGTGGGCCTCGTCGGCGAAGAACCACCGCAAGATCTGGGTGAAGTACGCCAACTACGTCGACTACACGACGCCCACCGACGGCGTGACCGTGAGCGCGTCGACGAGCACCTCCACGACGGGCTCGGGCGCGGGCTCCGGCGGGGCGGGCGCGGGGGGCGCGGGTGGCTCCGGCGGTGCAGGTGGCTCGGGCGGCGGGGGCGGCGCTCCACCGGAGCCGGTGGTGTGTTTCCCTGGCGCCCAGGAGGACGACACCGCGTGTCTGCCGCTGGTCGCCCACGCGTCGTCGTGGGGCTCGGCCTACGCTTACCCGAGCCACAGCTCGCCGAGCTATCAGGCGCCGCTCATGTTCATCGATCTGAACGCGGCGGATCCGGAGCTCAAGCTCGCTCCCAACTTCAAGCTCGGTGAGTTCATGCAGGCGTTCAAGGGGCGCTACGCGATGTTCGAGCCCCACGTGATCGAGAAGCTGCAGACCATCCGCGATCAGACCGGCGGCGCCATCAGCGTCAACTCCGGCTACCGGAGTCCGGGCTACAACGCCGGCGTCGACGGCGCCACGTACTCGCGCCACATGTGGGGCGACGCGGTGGACATGAAGAGCTCGGTGGTGTCGCTGAGCTCCCTCCGAACCCGGTGCCAGAACCTTGGCGCCGACTACGTGGGCATGTACACCAACCACGTGCACTGCGACTGGCGCTACTCGAGCGCCAAGGATCCGGCGTACAAGGGGCAGGCCTACTTCCACCAGGGCGACGACCACCACCACGACGCGATGCCGGTGCACGTGGGGGAGATCGTGCTGAGCGGCTCGCTGCTCTACGCCGACGCGACCGGCTTCGACGAGGGAGAGCCGCTCCGTGAGTGGACGGCCTTCGACGAAGACGGCGTCGAGCTCGAGCGCGTCCTCGGCGAGACCTACGAGCCTCCAACGGGAGCGCGCCAGGTGATCGTAGAGGTCGGCGGCCAGCTCACGCTAGAGGTCGCGCTCTGAGGCCATGGTCGAAGCGAGGCGACTCCGCGTCCACAGCCCGCCCCGACCCCACCGCCGAGGACGGTCTCAATCAACGCTGACGGTCTCAATCAACGCTGACGGTCTCAACGCTGACGGTCTCAACGCTGACGGTCTCAACCAACGCTGACGGTCTCAACCAACGCTGACGGTCTCAACGCTGACGGTCTCAACGCTGACGGTCTCAACGTGTCGAGGGCCGTGACCGGCGTCGGAGATCGCTACCCGACGGTCTTCGAGACGCGCGACTGCCGCACCCTCTGAGGCTCGCAAGCGACTCGGCCGGCGTGACCCCAACGAAGTCGCGGCCACCGGCGACAGCATGCGTCCGCACCGCCAACGCGGTGCGGACGGCCAGACCCAGCACCGCACCCCCTCGCGCACCCCCTCTCGCTCTCCCTCTCGCTCTCCCTCTCGCTCTCCCTCTCGCTCTCCCTCTCGC
>CAYOAL010000103.1:0-37538 GCA_964401935.1 uncultured Polyangiaceae bacterium | reverse complement strand
GGGTGCGGCTCCTTTGCGACACCGAGGTTTCGGTCACTTGACGACCCTCAGGCGTGGCCCCGGGATGGGGTTCGGCGGAGTATCGTCGACATAGCGTGACGCATGATTGACGCGGTATTCGGCGGTGGTGTGAAAGCGCCAGTAGGCGTCGAAGTCGCCGCTCGCTTTCAGTGCCCGCAGGCGCAGCACCGCTTCGGCCCCTTCGAGCCCCCAGCGCGCTCCGGCGATGTCGAGCCGTTGGCGCACGAGGAAGCGGCAAGCCCCTTCGACGACGCCGGTGGCGATGGGGTAGCCCTCGCGCAGGGCGGTGGCGTAGTCGAGGTACTCGCGGTTGCGACGCAGGTACTTGGCGCACTTGTCGATGGCCTTGCGCTTGGTGAGCCCTTGCCTCGTCGCGCTTCGGGTCATGCCCGCGGCGACGGTGCTTGCGTCGGCGCCCTCCAGAAGCATCCTGAGCCGCTTGGTCACCCACTGCTCGGCCTCTTTGCTGGCCGGCCGGTGGAAGCAGTACGCCGCCTGCCACAGGTACTCCAGCACGTGGATCACATCGAGCACGACGGTGACCTCGACGCCCAGCTCGCGGGCCGCCTTGCGCACGGCCTTCAGCTGCTTCTTGTCGCCGTCGACGAGGACGACCCAGCGTCGCTTCTGCTCGGGGTCGCGGAGCAGCGCCTCGGCGAAGCCCTGCTCGATGACCTCGCTGCCGCTCTCGGTGACGCTTGCCCACACGCGCTTGTTGACGGGGCGAGGCCTGCTCTTTCGCTCTTCTACCGATTGGACCGGCCGGAGCTGACGCACGATGTCGGCTGACTCCCGAGGATGCGCCTCGATGCCGTAGATGGCCGCCACCATCGCCATGCGCTTGCGAGTGCGCTTCTTGCCGGGTGGTAGACGCTTACGAGGCCAGCGCGGATCCTGCTCCTCGCACTCTTGCGCTTTACGCGTCGCCTTGCGGAGCGCCTCGGGGCGCATGGGCACACCCGCGCCATCGAAGGTGAGGATGAGCAGGAGCGTCTCGTCCTCCGTTTCGGGCTCGCGGTCCAGGTAGAACGCTTCGAAGTCCTCGGCCGCTCGGCATACGAGCTCTTCCACCTGCCGTTTCGGGACCGCCGCCCCCGTCGTCTGACGCAGCCTCTCGACGACATGCTCAAACGAGCCACAGGCGGCCTCTTCGGCCGCGCATCGACGCACCCCGAGCGAGTATGACTCCGGCGGCAGGTTCAGCGCCGCGTCCTGCGGAGCGAGACCCTCGACTCCCGCCGCTTGGTACAAGATGCGGCCCACGACCACGGGGCCCACCACCGACCTCAGCTTCCGTCTCGCACCCGAGCGTGCCTTCGTACGCTTGACGCCGTCGCTGTCCGCTACATCGACGCGCTGCTCAGCCGCCTCCCGCACATCCACGTGGGCTTGCAGGAGGCGCCGCTGCAGTTCGCGCCCCTCTTCGACCAGGTACGACTCCAGCGCATCGTGCGTCATCGTCAACGCCTCCCCTGAGGCCAGATGCGTCGTCATCGTCCTGAACTGCTCCGTTGCGGCGGCGAACGGGTCTTGAATCTTGGTGCTGCTTGCGTACTCTGCGCCCACGGGGACCTCCTACGTAACGTTGGTTCAATTCGCTACGTGCCAGGAGGGCCCCGCCTCTTCAACCATCTCGTTACGCCAAGCCTTTGGGATCACGCCGCTTCTTCGGTGTCGCAAAGGATCTGCACCCGTCGGAGGTTGCAACGCCAAACCAACCACAGGGTGCCCACCACGAAGAAAGCACAAGCCGGTTCGACCGTCGACCCATTCGCTGTGCTGATTAACTCACTGTGGTGGCAGCACGGTCTCGCAGCCGACTCGGATTTCGAGGTCCTGGCCCAGGTTCTCCTTGAGGGTGTCGCAGCTCGCGTCACAGAGCACGATCTGGCTGGGGGTGCCCTGCGCGGGGTTCACGTCGTAGTACCAGCCGCCGGTGGTGGGGTCGCAGCCCGCGATCGAGCCCACGTAAGGCAAGGTGTCGCCGGCGAGCTCCACGTTCACCTTGCCGTAGTCGATGGTCTGGCCCTGCTCCGGCTCGGGGATGTCGAACGCACACTCGATGGCCTCGGTGCGGATCGCGTTGAGCGCGTCGATGAACTGTTGGGTCACGTTGCCCATCGCGTCGACCACGAATGACTCGCCGCCCCCCGACTGCGCGATCGCCTCGATGTTGGTCGGACCGGTCATGTCGTTGGGCGAGAACACACCAATGGTGAAGGTGGACACCGACGGCGTGGTGTTGAAGCCGACGGCGGCGATGGCCGCCACCGCCGAGGAGCCGGTGGGCGCGCACTGGGTCGGCGCGCCGTCGGTGGCCAACACCACGATCGTCCGATGCTCGGGGTTGGCGGTCGCCCAAGTCTGAGCGTAGTCGATGGCGCCCTGGAGGGCGGGACCGGTGGGCGTGAAGCCGAACGGGATGGGCGCCGGCTCGTGCGCGTCGAGCGACGCGTTGAAGGCGCCGGCGACGCCTGGCAGCACCGCGATCGCGACGTCGGGGGTGCTGTAGTCGCTCACGTCGCAGATGTTGGCCGACACGCAGACGCTGTTCGTCACCGCGGCACACGTGAGCGCGCCACCGCAGCTGCCTCCCACGTTGGTGCACGTCGACGCGCCACACTGGCCGAGCGTGACGCAGCTCCCCGCCACCTGCCCCGGGCACTCGTTGTCGTTCTGGCACGGCGAAGGGGGCGTGCTGTTGTTGCAGGCCTTCAAGTAGCAGGTGCCGCCGCCGCAGTCGGCGTCGGCGTCGCACGGCGCGTTGGCGGGGAAGTACTGGATGCCCACCCCGATGCCGGCCGACTGCGAGTCGGCGGTGAAGCCAGCGAGCGCGCTCTTGATCGCGTCCCACTTGGTGACGCCGACGCTCTCCGTCTCCTCCTCCATCGAGAGCGAGCGATCGAGCATGATGTACATGTCGAGGGGCGTGAGCGCGGCTGGCGTGACGTCTCCCGCGCACGAGCCACCGCTGCCGGTGTTGCCGCCGGCGCTGCTGCCGCCGGGGCCGACGAAGTCGATGCCCCCCATCGCGCCGCTGCCGCCTTGCCCCATCGACGCGGTGCTCTCCCCGCCGGCGCCGGGATTCCCAGACGACGTGGTGGCGGTCGCGTCGTCGCCGCACGCGACGACCAACAAGCCCAGAGACGCAGCGCCTCCCAATCCGACACCCAGGGTCACCCACAGTCCTCGCATCATCGTCGATGATACATGGGCGCCCGCGCTTGGCGAGCCCGTCCGTCTGTGCACACTGGAAAAATTCGCTCCGAGGCGAACACCTGTTGCCGACATGCACGGCGCGGCCGTAACATTTCAGGTTGGTGTTTCTATGAGCAACGTCCCGCCTCGCCGAGTCGCCCACGCTTCCTGGACCGTGTTGTTCGTGGCCTTGGCCGCCGCCTGCGGCGGTGACCCGGTGATCGACACCCCCGAGCCGACCGGCAGTGGAGGGGACACCGGCGGCTCGTCGGGCGTGGGCGGTGATGGCGCCGGCCCCACGAGCAGCGGCGGCAGCGGCGGCACCTCGCAAGGCGGCGCGGGCGGAGGCGGGCCCGCGTACTGCGGCAACGGCGTGGTGGAGACCGGCGAAGAGTGCGACGGCACGCCCGACTGCGACGAGATGTGCAATCTCATCCCCGACGCCGATGGCGACGGGATCTCCGACGAAGATGAGGGCGCGGCCACCAACACCGACACCGACAACGACGGCACCCCCGACTACCTCGACACCGACAGCGACGGTGATGGCATCCCCGACAGCGTGGAAGCCGGCGACGATCTGCTCGCGACGCCGCCCATCGACACCGACAACGACGGCCTCCCCGACTTCCAGGACACCGACTCCGACAACGACGACATCTCCGACGCGATCGAGGCGGGCGCCGATCCGCTGAACCCGGTGGACACCGACGGCGACTACACGCCCGACTACCGCGACAGCGACTCCGACAACGACGATCTCCCCGACGTGGTCGAGATCGCCAACGGGACCGATCCGCTCGATCCCGACACCGACGGCGACACGGTGAGCGATGGCGACGAGGGCATCGGCGATCCCGACGGCGACACCATCATCAGCGCGCTCGATCTGGACAGCGACGGCGACGGCATCCCCGACAGCGTGGAGGCTGGCGACGCCGACTGGCAGACGCTGCCCATCGACACCGACTTCGACGGAGTGCCCGACATCTTCGATCTCGACTCCGACTCCGACGGCCTCCCCGACGCGCAAGAGACCAACTGCGTCGCGCTCGGCCGCCACGGCCGGCTCTGGCCCGACACCGACTTCGACGGCTACCCCGATCTCGCCGAGTCGCTCGTTGGCTCCAACCCCTGCGACGCCAGCGAAGGGCTCATCGATCTCGGCGTGGAGTTCTTCTTCATCCTCCCCTACCAAGATCCCGAGCAGGACGCGCCCCTCCGCTTCGACCCCACGGTGAAGCAGGCCGACGTGCACTTCAACGTCGACACCACCGGCTCGATGGGCGGCGAGGTGAACAACCTCCAGGCCGGGCTCAGCACCATCATCAGCCAGACGCAGACCCGCGTGAGCTTCCCCGCCTTCGGCGTCTCGCGCTTCGAAGACTTCCCGGTGTCGCCCTTCGGCGCCTCCGGCGACGTTCCCTACGAGCTGCTTCAGGGCATCACCACCAACACCACCGCCGTCACGAACGCAGTGAACGCGCTCGAGCCTCTCGGGAACGGCAACGACTTCCCCGAGTCGGGCTACGAGTCGCTCTATCAGGTGGCGAACGGGGGCGGCGTGTTCGGCAACGGGGGCAACTTCGGCCCGTTCACCACCACCGGCCGCATCGGCGGGGCGCGCTTCCGACCCGGCTCGCTGCCCATCGTGTTCCACATCACCGACGCGCTGAGCCACGACGCCTCGATCCCCACGAGCTACCCCGGCTGCGTCAGCTGGACCGCCGATTATCCCGCGAGCTACAACGATCACAGCCGAGCCCAAGCCCTCAATGCGCTCACCGGGATCGGTGCCCGTGTGGTGACGGTGCAGACGCAGTACCCGTCGGGGACGTGTTTGACCGACGTAAACAACGGCATCACCGCCCAGACGCGCGAGATCTCCGAGACCACGGGCGCGGTGGTGCCGATCTGCGCCTTCCAGACCGGCCCCAACGCGGCCAACCCCGCCGACTGGCGCTGCGGCGTGAACACCTGCTGCAGCGGCACCATCAACAACGGCGCGGGCGAGTGCGTGCTGCGCTACACCATCGCCGAGAACGGCTCCGGCCTCACCGCCGCCGCCACCGACGGCATCGACGCGATCATCAAGTACACCATGTTCGACGTGTTCTCGGACGCGCGTGACGACGGCGACGCGATGACCATCGACACGAGTCAGTTCCTGCTGCGCATCGAGGCCAACACGCCCGACGACACCTTCAAGCCGCCCCTCGAGCCGGAGCGGAGCTGCACGCCGGTGCCCACTCCGGCGATGTTCAACACCGCCGCCTACAACGACGGCTTCGAGGGCTTCGCGGTCGGCTCGAGCAACGTGAACCAGGAGGGCGCCAAGCTCTTCTTCACGGTGGTGGCCAAGAACGACATCGTCCAAGAGCAGGCCACCCCGCAGCTGTTCCAGGCGTACATCGACATCGTCGACGACACGACGGGCGCGGTGCTCGACACCCAAGAGGTGATCATCATCGTGCCCGCCGCCCCCGGCGGCACCGGCGACTGACAGCGGACACAAGCGACCGCGTGGGGCGCCAATCCGGCGCCCACGAAGCAGGCCTCGGCGCGTGTGCAGCGGCCGTTCGCGCCGGCTACGGATTGCGCTCCGTGCAGCCTCCCAACAGGCCGCAGCTTCATCGATGGCGGTCGAACCCCATCGACCTCATCTCGACCGTCGAGCGTTGAGCCCACGGCGTCACTCGTCGCAGCCTTCGAGCTCGGGTGGCTTGGGCACGAGGTGGAGCTTCAAGAGCGCGACGTAGCCCGGCCGCACCCAGTGAACGTCGAGCGCGGGGCTGCAGCCTGCACGCGGCTGCCGGAAGCGCGCTACCTCGCCACAGCTCTTTTCGAGCTTCATGCCCAGGCACGCGAGCGCCTCGAAGGACGTACCGCTCTCGCTGGGATCGATGGCAGCCTCCGCCGGCCAGCTCACCTCCTGCCAATTCTGGAACTGGATCAGCTCCTCCACGCTGGCGTGACGGCGAAGCGTCACCCACGCGTCGGGGTGGAGCTCCACCAGCTGGAAGTCGCCGCATCGACGCGCGACGCGGCGGCCGCGAGCATACTTCTGCATCGGCTCCACGACGGACATCACGAACGGGTGGCGGACGGGCACACAGGCCCGGGCCTGGGCCTTGGAGCCCGCCTCGGGGGCGGGCCACTCGACCTTCGGCGCCGGAGCGGATGCCGAGGGGGAGGGCGTGGCGGTGGGGGACGGCGTGGCGGTGGGGGTGGTGGGGGACGGCGCGTCCGAGCTCGAGACCGGCTCGGCGTGCGGCGCTGCCTCGGTCGAGGGCAGCCGTCGCCCGACGTCGACCGATGAGGCCGGTGGTGGCTGAGCGGGCGGAGGCGGCTCGCACCCCAGCCCGAGGACGAAACATGCGGCCGCAACCCAGCGCAGGCTCAAGCGCCCTCCAGAGGCTGCACTGGAACCAACCGAGGTGCTTCACCGAGCTCGTCGGCGACGACGTCGAGGAGCAGCACCATGAGCGACTCGTCCGCGAGGATGTGGCCGCCGAGGAGCGTCAGCGGAGCGGTGTCGAGGGGAAGGCGCGTGGGGGGCGCCATGTGGGCATGCGTCGCCGCGCCGAGCGCACCGTCCTCGAGCCAGACTGCCGCCCAGGTCGGCTTGTCGCCGGGAGTGAACGCGCCGCGGCGCGGAGCGAGCGGGCTCCGCGCCGACGTGTGGATCTCCGCCAGCGTGCGCGGCGGGCGGAGGACGAGACCGTGCGCGGAGCGCGGATCGGTGGCGATGGGGAAGGCGACCACGGCGTTGAAGCGCGCGCCGCGATGAAGGGCGACGAGCGAGCCGGTGGAGAGCTCGACGCGTGGATGTATGGTGACGCGCGGCTCGGAGAGCGACGGCGCGTCGATCACGACCTCGACGGCGTTGGACTGCACCGTCTCGTCGCCCACCGCCAGCGTTGCGACGAGCTCGTAGGTTCCGTCGCCTGCGAGCGCCCCACCCGCGTTGACATCGTGGAACCCTCCGGCCGCCGTGCCCGGAGCGATGTCGCGGCGGGTGTCGCTCTCGGGAACGATCTCGATGTGCGCGGAGGCTGGCCCACGAGCCACAAAGACCGGGTGCACACCGGAGGCGCCCGCGAGGGACACCGGGCGGTCGCCGAGGTTCTTGAAGACGAGCAGGCCCATGACGGCCTCGCCATGGAGGTGGGTGCGCTGCACGAGCGCGAGATCGAGCGCGAGGGTCATGGTTGGGTGTTCTTGGAGCCGTCGCTGGACAGGCGCGTCGCGTCCCAGCCCCGGATCCGCAGGTTGCAGAGGCCGCAGAACGAGTTGGCGGTGAACTCGTAGTTCATCGCGCAGTGGGGATCGTCTTCATCGTGCATGAACCGGTTGATGAGCTCCGGCGTCTCGGCCCCCCCTGGCGCGTGCGGCATGCCCAAGGCGTGGCCTATCTCGTGCACTGCGGTGCCGAGGTGGTTGGCGCACACGGTGCATCGCGCGCGGTCCGGTGCCCTTTGCTGGGCAATGCCATTGGGAAACTCGCGGCCCAGGATCTCGACGCGGCGCCTGTCGTGGTTGGTCACGTCGTTGTAGATGAACAGGGTGATGCCGGGCTTGTCGGGCATCAGATCCCGCGTGATCCGATCCAACAGGATGAGCGAGAAGGTGCGGCGACCGTTGATCCCCATCACCTCCGCCTCCTCCGGCGTCATGGTGAACTGGGCAGCGCGCAGCACCGACTCCGCCAGCGCGGCGAAGGCCGGGCGCGTCGTCGCTCAGCACGTCGTGGAACTGCTGCGCCGAGGCTAGGGTGGCGCGCGGAAGCTCGTCCGTCGACTCCCGTTTCTTCATGAGGTGGACGTTGATCTGCCGCCTGACGATGTGCTTGGGCGTCTTGGCCTGCAGCTCACCAGATGGTGAGGGCGTGTCGACGGAGCGCTTGGAGTCGAAGAACAGGTGCACACGATAGTCGTCGCCCGCCTGTCGTGCCGGCTTGAAGATCACACCCCTCCGCCCCTCGTGCTCGCCGCTCTGGGCGGGATGGGTGAGCGCGGCCGCGGCACGCTGTCGCGCCACGTCGAACGGGAAGGAGAACGACGAACCGCCAGGGGCGAAGTACGGTGTGGACAACGGCGCGTTGCGCTTGCCGCCGCGGTGCAGGTGACAGTGCCGACCCGGGGGTGAGGTGCCGGCGGCGCGATAGTCGGCGGCCTGCTGCACGAAGCTCTTGGCCGTGCCTGCCGAGATCTGTGGGTTGTGATCGAGTAGCTCCACATCCCAGAGGATGCGCCGTCGTCCCCACGCCTTGGGCGCGAGCACCGCCTCACCCTGTGAGCTCTCGAACTTCAGATCGGCGATGAGGGGGATCGTGGGCCCTTGCTGCCACAGGCTCTTGTAGCCCTCGAACGTGCCCTGCCCGAAGAGATGGTGGAGCTTGTTGGCGAAGAAAATATTCGAGCGCAGAAGAACGGGCAGATCGTCGCCGGCCGGGATCTCGTGCTGGATGAGATGCTGCATCTCGCGCACCACGGCCTGGTTATCGTCGCCGGTCACCCATTCCGGCTGGCCCACTGCCACATTGAGGCTCACCGCGACCACTTCGAAAGACGTAGACTTGGTCTCCTCGCGCCCGGCCCCAAACACCGTCAGGCGGAGCTCGTACGGCGGGAACTCCACCGACACGTGCTTCTGGGGGAACAGCGCGCTCTGCCCGATCTCCCCATCCCACGGGAGCTCGTGCTCACCATCGGCGAGCTCCCCCGCGCCGAGGCTGCGACGAAAGACACGGGTCGGGCTGCCGGATCGAAAGACCTCGAGCTCCCCTCGCGTGATCTGCACATCGGGATCGACGATGGTCCACCGGATGAGAGGCTTCGGAACTTCGGCGCCGGGAGCGATCACGTTGGGGTAGTCGAATGACACGAGCGCGAAGGGCTGCTGCGTGGGCTGAGGTCTTGGCGCTGACGGTTGGGACGGTGGCACCGGACGGCTCGGTGGGCCTGGCGGGCTTGGCGGGCCCGGAGGAAGCGGCTGGCCACCTAGACCGCCGTCACCGGCCCCCTGCGCGGCCAGGTGGCCCTCGAGCAACATGCGGGCGAGGGCTTCGATCAGCTCCCCGTCGTCACGCGTCTCCCCGAGCCAGCGGGGACTGGCTCGTGCCACCGCTTGAAGGATCGTGCGCTGGTGCTCGTTGGCGAGCAGCGCATCGAGGAACTGACGCGCCTGCGTCAAGTCGACAAACGCTCGGTGGGGAACCGTCGGGTCCCAGGTGAGGATCATGGGTCGTTCCAGATATCTGACCTCGAAATCCATGAGCCACGGCCAATCTAGCACTTCGCAGGCAGCGCGAACACAAGCGCCGAGCTCTACGCCCGCGGCACACGATTGCGCCAGACTGACCAGACGACGATTCTTCGAAATCCCAGGATGAGATACGCTGCTGACGCGCGAGCGCGACGGGCTATGAGGTGCAGATAGCCGATTCGAAGCTGCGCGATGAGTATCATCTGGCCTGGGAGGACGCCGATCATCCCGACGGCCCCTGGCACCATTTGAAGGTGCTCGAGTTCCGCGGCGAGGAGAGAATCTCCAAGTTGTTTTGGTTCGAGATCGAGGTCTATCACGACATGAGGGGCGCCGATGTCGACGTGGAGGATCTCGTCGGAACGCGCGCCGCCCTCAAGATCTTCACGCGCACCGAGCCGGCCCACCGCGTCATCCACGGCGTGATCACCGACGCCACTCAGCTCGAGCTCGCAGCGTCGACTCATGTCGCCCGCTACCGGATCGTCATGCGGCCGCCCTCCATCCGCACCGCGATGATGAGCAAGAGCCTCATCTATCTCGAAAAGCCGCTGCGCGAGATCATCGAGAAGACGCTCAAGCGATCGTCGCTCGGTGCCGCGCTCACGCCCTCGAGCGCCGCGCGACCCCTGACCGCGAGCGACGACCTCAAGAGCTATCAGGCGCCCACGCTCACCTTCGCGTGGGCCCTCGAAGACGTGACCCGCATCGACGACGTCACGGCGCGGCCTTGCTGCGTGCAGTACGACGAGAGCGACTTCGACTTCGTTTCGCGGCTCCTCGAGGAGGAGGGCATCTCGTACGCGATGTCGTTCACGCGGCTCGCCTCGCTCGGCGCCGACGCGCGTTTTCCCGTGTCGGACACCACCGAGCTCGAGGAGGTCCGGCGCGGTTGGTTGCCCGCCGACTACCGCGCCCGCGCCCGCAACGACGAGGTGTTCCAAGCCGCGTTCTACCAGGAGGCGTCGCTGGGAATGACCTTCGATCCGCTCGCCGAAGGGACCCCCGTCACCGTCACCGGCGTGCATCCTACACGGCTCGACCTCTCGTTCGCCGTGCCCGCACCGCCCCGCATCGAGATCACCCTCGAAGGCAACACGGAGCGGGTGCCGCCGCTCTTGACCGGCGTCATGATCGAGCCCGACGAGCTTCGCGTATCGTTCGTCTACTGTGGTCGCACCAAAGGCCTTTCCCGCGTCTTCATCCCCAGAATCCACCCCACGATTCCGCTTAGCGCCCGTGTCGAACACGGCAACCCACTCCACTACGAGCCTCCTCCCATCGTAGACCTTCCACCTCTCCTCTAACCCGCAACCTACCGTTGCCCCAGCCGGTGACGGGCTCGACGCGCCGGCAGCGGTCGCGCCACCTGATCCCGGTGCCGTGTGTTAACGTGCTCCGCGGAACATGACTTGGCGGGTGGAGGCCTATGGTTTCGCTATGACGTGAGCGTGCGCGAAGTGCTGCCCACGAAGGACCCGCGCCTCTCGGCCGATGCGGCGCGCGCTCTGTGGTGGCATTTAACCGCGCACCGACACCCGCTGGTCGGCGAGATTCTCGAGGCTCTCGACGGCCCGTTCGCGCAACCGTCCGACGCTCAGGTCATCCGCGAAGCCATCAACGACGACGTCAGCGAGCCCACCGCCGAAGACCCCGCAACCAAAGCCCTGCCGGCCCCGCGCGCATAGTCCCGGCCGTCAACACCTTTCCCCCACGGCAATCACCGATGGGTTAATGCTGGCCCCAATTCCTCCTGTCGTTCGACGATTGTTGCGCGAAGGTTGAGGCGCCGCCTCGATGATGCCGAACAACCCGTTCACTCCGCCTATCCTCGGCGACCCACCGACCAGCGAGCGTGAGCGCGGTGGGCGTGATGATGTTCGCGAGCGCGCGCTCACGAATGAGCGCACACAAGGGTGCGCTCACGACGCCGTGGCGCAGCAGCTCTTCCCCCTCGAGGGCGCGCGATCGCCGAGGGTCCGCCTCTCGCGCGACCGCGTCGATCTCCGCCAAGAGCGTGTCCGCGAGCCGCGCGTCGTCATCGATGGCCCACGCCACGTAGCGCCACGCGAGCTCGGCGTGGCGTTGCTCGTCGGCGGCGATCTGGTCGAGCACCGCCTTCACGACCGGATCGGTCGCGTGCTCGGCCGCCTCGGCCGCTTCGATGGCAGCGATTGTCTCCCCGATGCAGCCTTCACGGACGACCATGCGGAGGATGTCCGTCGGGCTGTCGTTGTCGAACGCGCCGTCGACGCAGAGCGACCCGGGGCCGATGTCGCGGCGCGCGTAGGCGCTCGCGAGCGCGAAGGCGAGGGTGGCGTGCCGCGTCTCGTCGCGCATGGCGTCGTAGGTCTCCATGAGCAGCTCGGGCGGGGCGCCGAGGGAGAGGAGCTGCATCGCGAAGCGTGCGAACGCCGCGATGGAGGCGTGCTCCATCAACGCGACCTCGCTCCAGTGGGCGGCGAGCTCTTCGAGGAGCTCGGGCGACAAGCCGTCGAGGCACGGCGCCAGCACCTCGTCGCCCAGCCAGTCGCGCCTCGCTGCCTCGTCGGCGGTGCGGTGGGCTCCCTCGACGAGGAAGGGCCGGCCGATCGCGCACGCCACTTGTTGGCACTCGAGGCGCTCGCCGACCTTGGTGCAATTGGCGCCGTTTTCACAGTCGGCGTCGGAGGCGCACAGATCGAGCTCGGACTGACAGGTGAAGGCGGTGCCGCCGCAGCCTGGGTCGGAGACGTAAGCCACGCAGAGGAGGTCGCCCGCGCAGTCGGCGTCGCTGGTGCAATCGGCGCGAACGCACTGGCCTACCGGATCGCCGCAGTCGCAAATGCGGCCATCGTCACAGTCGGCGTCGGTGACACAGCCGTAGGTGCAGGTGCACTCCGCGAGCTGTCCGAAGATGCCGCACTGGCCATGGGGGCGCTCGGTGCAGTCGGCGTCCGTCGTGCATGTGCCGGGAAACTCTGGGTTGCCCGCGTCGCAGGTGTCCGCGCGGGGGAGGGCGCTCGCGCAGGTCGCGGGGGTTGGGCGATGTCGCGCGCCTTCGGTGCAGATCGCGTAGCCGCTGTCTTGTCCTTGCACGATTTCGGGCGACGACTCGCTGCACGGGAAGTCGTTCGCTTCCACGGTCGAGCAAGCGACGGGGAGGCCGAGCGCGCCGAGCAGCGCGAGGTAACGGGCGTGGAACGACACACGAAGCTTCATGCCGCGTGGTCGTGCAACCCGCGTACCGCCGCAAGTGCATGGGAACAGGCGATGGCGCCGCGGTCCGCTGGCACAGGTGTGCCAGCTTGGGGGCGTCGCCTCAGCCGATCCTATCGCGCTCTCGAGGCGTTCCAGCCAAGCACGTCTTCATCGCCGTCGACGGGGCCAGGGGTTCTCGACTGGCGTGACGAGCTGTTCGACGCTCGGACGAGTGGGACACCGGGTCGCGCGCGGCCGTGCTTCCTCGAGCCGACGCGCGCCCGTCGAGGTATGCTCATCAGCCATGCTGCGCGCGCTGCTCACGCTCCTCGTCACGGTGGCGACGCTCTTGGTCGTGAACACCGCGCGCGCCCAAGAGAGCGAGCCCGCGGCCGCGGGTGAGGGCGACACGCTCCACAGCGTGAACGCGGTGTCGCGTGGGGGGGGGCTGTTGGGGCTCGCGACCGCGCTGGTCTCGTATTTCACGACGCCGAGCCTGTCCGACCAGGTGGTGAGCGTCAGCGTGGACGTCGGTCCCCCGGTGGTCTCGCTGCCGGGTGGGGGCATGTCTTGATGCGGGGCGCGTGGCTCATGATGAGCGCGCTGACCCTCGGGCTCGGCGCCTGCCTGCTCGTGACCGATTTCGAGGTGCGCGCGCTCGGGGCCGGCGGCACAGCCTCCGCGGGCGGCGGTGGCGAGGCCGGCGCCGGTGGAGATGGCGGTGGCGGCGCGGGCGGTGAGCTCGCCGACTGCGCAGAGCAGCCGTGTCGCCTGGCCGACGGCGGAGCTTGCCCCGAAGTGATCGCCAACAGCTCGGCCGGCAGCGTCGCGGCCGACGCCGACTCGTTCTACACGGCCGATCACACCAACAGTCAGCTGCGGAGATTCCCGCGCAAGGGCTGCGAAGGCAGCACGTTTTCGCTGCCGGCCACGTTGGTCGACGTGGTGGCGCTCCTCGACGGTGCGCTCTACTGGAACACCCGTAACGATCCTCCCGAGCTCGAGCGCTGTCAGATCAGCGACTGCGCGGCCACGCGCGAGATCGTGCTCACGGGCGACGTCGACGACGGCTTCAACGCGCTCGTGACCAGCGACGGCAAGCTCCTCATGAACCGGGTGGCGGGTCAGGTCGCGTCGCTCGATCCTAACAACGGTGACGCCTACGAGGTGCTCAGCAGCGATCCGCTGTTCGGCGCGCCTGGGCTTCAGACGCTCGGTCTGCGGCGCGTCGGGGACGAGCTGTTCTGGACCCGCTTCAAGTACGACTCGCCAAGCGACGCGTGTGCCGCTGGTGGCGGAGGCGGCGCTGGCGGCGCGGGTGGGGGTGCCATTTACTCGGACTGCACGGGCGCGCTGGTGCGAGCGCCGCTCGACGGGGGCGTCGCGACCGATGTGGTCACCGGGCTTCGCTACCCGTCGTCGTACGCGATCGACGACGACTGGGTCTACCACCGGGCCGTCGCAGGTGACGCGCTCCTGGAGCGAAGCGCGCGCGAGGGCAAGGAGCTCGAGAAGCTGCCCCTCGCACCGAGCGCCTCGCCGCCGCTCGGCGAGTTCGGAGGACTGGGTCCTGCGATCGTGCGCCACGGCGACTGGATCTACTTCTGGGGGCGTCAGCTCGACGTCATGAACGGAGGCCAGCCCGCGCCCATCTTGCTGCGGGTGCGCAGCGACGATTTCTCGCCCTCTGGTCTCGAGGTCGTCATCACGCCGTCTCAGCTCGGGCTCGGTCTGGGCGACACCTACGTGCCCGGCCCCTACATCGAGGGCACGACCGAACACGCGGTGTACTGGACGGCCGGGAGCACCTTCTGGGGCGCGACCGTGCCCCCGTGACCGATGCGTCTTCGCCGCTACTTCGGGGGGCGCGCGCGATGGCGGCGTGGGTGCAGGCGTAGATCCTCGCCGCCGCGCCGTCGTGGCGCGCGAGCTCCGTCAACGGCGGTCAGCGCGCAGCCGGCCTGACCATCGTGCCGCGTGGCGGCACTGCGACTGCGACGGACTGCGGCGCCGCGCGGAAGCACGACCGCGGGAGGCCCCTCCTTGCTCCTCGCGCCGACTACGGAGCCGGCTCAGCGCACTCCGTGAGCAGGCTGCAGTCCTCCGCGCGGCCGCAGTTCGAGTAGGTGGTGGGGGAGGTGTCGTCGCAGAGGCAACCGACGCCTCTCACCCCACACGCGTGGATGCGCCGCACCGCAGGCTCGGTAAGCGCCGACCCCACGAAGAAGACCTCGTCGAGATCGGCGTCGAGCGTACCCGCCCCGAGCTGCACGGGTTGCCCCGTCGCGTGGGTGATGGGCTCTGCTCCCTCCGACGCCACCGGCTCCCCACCGACGAACAGCGTCACCCCACCTGCGGTCACCACACACGCGAGGTGCGTCCACACGTCGACGTCCAAGACGGTCTCGGAGCCAGTGGCCGTGCGCGTCCCCGCCTGACAGGTGGCCTGCCACGTCGGCTCCACCACGAGCTGGTAGCCCTTGCCCTCGTGCCAGTAGTCGAACACGTGTCCCGTCTGCGGCCCCTTCGTCGGGCGAACCCACGCGCCGAAGGTGAACGCTTGTTCTTCCCAGAACGTCGCGCTCGGCGCAGTCATCGAGTCTCCGGGTGGGTCCATCGTCGTGAACCGCGCCGCCAGCTCGCCCTCCATCGGATCCAGGCTCGTAGCGTCGACGTCGAGGTTCGACAGGTGCCGGTTGCCGGTGGCGTCGACCCCGAGGTTCGCCGCGTTCTCGAACAGGTACACGGCGCCGAGCTGAGCGGTCCAGTCGGCGGCGTGCTGCGGATCGCCACCGGCAGCTCCGGCGCCGCCACCCGCTGCGCCCACCCCCGCGGTGCCCGCGCCGCCTTCGGCTGCGGTGCTCTTGCCTGCGCCCGCGCCCGCGCCGCCCTCGGCGGGCTGTCCGTCTCCAATGCCGAGCACGCTCTGACAGCCACCGAGCGCGAGCCCCGACACGAGCGCGACCGCGAGCCAGCCGGCGCCGCGCCCCCTCGCGACGAGCCCTCCCTGGTGTCGGCGACACGTCGACGCGCGGAGCCACGCCCGCCCCGGTGAGCTCACCCGCCTCGGTCGCTCTCGTGGGAGGAGATCGCGCACCACCCGATGATGCTACCACTCGCCTTGCCCGAGGGAAGGGGCGCGCGGGGCGAGCGACACGGTTGGCTCAGCAGGGCTCCTCGCAACAACCGTCGGGCATGCGCCCATCCGGACGCGGCACCACGTCCACGACGCGGTTTCGCGCGTCGAGCTCGATCGAGCAGCACCTGTCGAGCATGGTGCGCAGCTTGGCGCGCCCGCGCTGAACGCGCGACTTCATCGCGGTGAGGCTCACCCCCAACATCTCCGCCGCCTCGCGCTGGCTCATGCCCTCGAGCTCGGTGAGCACGATGGCCTCACGGTAGGGCGAAGGGAGCGCGGCGACGAAGGCCGCGATCACCAGCGAGAGATCTTCGGTCGCGTCCGGCGGCTCCGGCTCCTGTCCCGGCACCTCGGCCACCTCGAGCCCGGGGCTGGGTGCGCGCCCTCCGCGCCGCGCGTTGTCGACGAGCGCCCGCCGCGCGATCCGATAGGCCCACGACGTGAGGCGGTCGTCGTCGCGCAGCGCGCCGAGGCCACGATGCATCCGCAGCAGAATCTCCTGCATCACGTCGTCGGCGTCGGCATCGGAGGCGACTCGCGACCGCACGAACGGGTAGAGCTCGCTCGCGAGGGCCGTCCAGGCGGGCGCGGGGGGGGTCACGCCGAGGCACCCTCGCCGCTGCCGTCGCTGCAACAGTCCGTCTTGCAACAGGCGGCGCCGGGCCGGCGGGCCTCGATGGTCGCTGAGGCCACGATGTCTTCCACCCCCGAGCCGGGCATCCACTCGGCGATGAAGGCGCGACTCGCTTCGTTCACCTGCACCCGGATGTCCTCGAAGCCGGCGGCCTTCAACATGGACTCCACCTCGCCGACGTCGGCGGCCCCCGCCACGCAGCCGCTGAGCGCCGCTGCCTGGGCTTGGAGCGCAGGGGGGATGGGTGCGATCGCCACCACGTCACTGATCGCGAGCCTCCCGCCAGGCGCGAGCACACGGAACGCCTCCCGGAACACCTGCGCCTTGTCGGGCGACAGGTTCACCACGCAGTTCGACAAGATCACGTCGACGCTCGCGTCGGCGAGCGGCAGGTGCTCGATCTCGCCGAGTCGGATCGAGACGTTCTCGGCCCCCACGCGGCGCACGTTGTCGCGGGCCTTGGCCACCATGTCGGCGGTCATGTCAACGCCCACCACCGAGCCCTCCGGGCCCACCTGGCGCGCGGCGAGGAGGCAGTCGATGCCGCCGCCGCTCCCCAGATCGAGCACCCGCTCGCCTCGCTTCAGCTGCGCGATGGCGCCCGGATTGCCACAGCCGAGCCCCATGTTCGCGCCCTCCGGCAGCTCGGCGAGCTCCTCGGCGCTGTAGCCGAGGGCGAGGCTGATGTCCGGCGTGGGCCCGCAACAGCCGGGGTTGCAGCCCACCGCGCCGGTGTTGGCCACCTTGGCGTAGTGTTCGCGGACGGTCGTTCGGATCTCGTCGTTCGTCGTGGTCATGGGTGGTTTGTCCTTTCTAGCCGGAAGACGCCCCTCGCGGGAGATGGACGCAGAGATTCTTCGTGGTGGAGACGCTCAATCCCTCGAATCTCGCCGTGACGACGGCCTCTTCGGCCCCCCGTCCTGCGCTCACCCTCCCGTCGGAGCCACCCACACCGACCACAGGCCCACCTCTTCGGCGGCGAGCCGCCACCCCTCCGGGCCGCGATAGTCCGACCCGATCGAGAGCGCGAGCCGTGCCGCTCCGGAGCCGTCGTGCACCAGCCCTGCGAAGCCACTGTGACGGTCGGTGAGGTCCGTCCACGACGAGCCGGCCTCGACGCCCGCGGCTCGGCGCGCGGCGATGAGTCGCGCGATGGCCTCGCCGTGTCCCCAGTCGAAGCAGTCGGGCCAGTACACGCTTGGCGTGCCGGGCATGCTCAAGATGAACGCGTAAGCGCTCGACTTGAAGTGTGGCGGACACTCCCAGTGTTTCTGTCCCCAGCCGTTGGCCGCGCACCACGGCGAAGCCCCCGTGTCGTGGTTGTCCACGAACGTAACGGCGAGGCGCCGATCCTCGGCCCGTCGACTCGCACAGAGGCCGTGCTTGAGGTTTCGCGGGGTCGCGGTCTGGATCTCGGCTTTCGTACGAATATCCATCGCGCAGCTCCCGGCGTCCCGGGCCCAGCCGATGATGCGGGCCCGCTCGTCGGTGCCGTAGCGCGCGATCATGGGGTCGTCGGTGCGCGTCGCGTCCCCTTGCCAGTATTCGCCCATCGAAAAATACTCGATCTTGCGCGTGTCGCGGATGAGCGCGCTCACCTCCTCCACCCCGTAGCCCCACACGAAGTCCCAGCGCCAACCGTCGACGCCGCAGTCGTCCATCAGCTCCTCCATCGCCTCGCGGATGCGCTGGTACACGGTGGGATGAGTGAGCGCGAGGTCGTAGGCCCCCTCCTCGAATCCTCCCCCGGTGTCGTGTCCGCCCCACGCCCAGCACGGCCCTGGCCGCGGCCACACGTCGCGCTCCATGCGCGCGCCGTCGCGATGGTTCACCACCAGATCGACGATGGCGCGCACCCCGCGCTCATGCAGCGCGGCGATCAGCTCGGTGAGCTGCGCCTTCGTCCCGTAGCGGGAGTCGATGTCCAAATCGTGCCAGAAGTAGCCTTCGCCACCGCCGTGCTTGCCTCCCGACGCCCAGCTCGAGTCGTCGCGCCACGGGGGCGGGAGATACACGATGGTGAACCCGAGCGCGGCGATGACGTCGACCTTCTCGCGCAGCACCTGATACCAGGACACCTCGCGCCCATCCATCGTGCCGGTGCCTTGCGTCTTCACCAGGTTCCAGTGAAACGCCTGCAACACCACATCGCGCCCGTCGCCGATCGCCAGATCGCGTTGGAGCCCATACTGATCGAAGCTGCGTCGTTCGGTGCTCATCGCTCCGTCCCTACCCTAACCCAGGTGAGCGGGAGGAGGAGGCGCCCGCACCGCTCGGCCAACGAGCCCTGTGGCCCGCTACGGGGGGCACGGCGCGGCGAGGGACGGATGGCGATCGCCGGCGGGTCGGCATTCGGGTAGCGTGCGGCGATGAGCGCAAACGAGGGCATCGATCGGCGGCGGCACCCGCGCTTCGATCTGCTAGCGCAGGTGCGCGTGAAGCGATCGCAGAGCGATCTGTTGACGGAGCTGTCGAACATCAGCCTCTCGGGGGCCCTCATCGATCTGGGCACCCTGGCCGCGCCGAGCTGGATCGACGTGGATCGCGTGATCGAGATGTCGATCGTGCACCCGGAGACGCTCGACTCCATCGACGTCGACGCGCGTATCGTCCGCTTCATCAAAGACCAGAGCGGCACGCGGCTCGCGGTAGAGTTCGTCGACGTGAGCGACGCCGCCCAGAGCGCGCTCGAGGCCCTGATCGCCTTCGCGAGCGTGAGGCCCGGCCCGCCCCCGCTCCCCAAGAGCTGACCCCACACGCTCTTTGCGGCGCGGTCACCAGTCGACGATCGCCGAGCCCCAGGTGAAGCCCGAGCCGAACGCGACCATCGCGACCTTCATGCCGGGCACGAGCTTCCCATCGCGCTCGGCCTCGGCGAGCAAGATGGGGATCGTGGCCGCGGTGGTGTTGCCATAGCGATCGATGTTGAACACGACCTTGTCGCTCGGGATCTCCATCAACTTCTGCACGTGCTCGTTGATGCGGAGGTTGGCCTGGTGAAACACGAACAGATCGATCTCGTCCCGGGTCACGTTGAGCTTGAGGCACGTGGTCATCAGCGACTCGATCATCCGGCGCACCGCGTGCTTGAACACGACCTTGCCGTTCATGTACGCCCACATCGCCTCTGGCTCCACGATGCCGCGGCCCTGTTCGTCGAGCGGCAAGAACGTGGCGTTCGACACATTCCAGATCTTCTGACACAGCTCGTCGGCGTGACGGCTGTCGGCGCCGAGCGACCAACCCCGCACCCCGCGATCGGCGTCGGTCGCGCTCACGACCACCGCCCCCGCTCCATCCCCGAAGAGGGTGCAGACACCGCGGCCCCGGGTGCTCATGTCCATCGCGTGAGAGTGGGTCTCCGCCCCCACCAGGAGCACGTTGTCGACCCCGCCGGCCTGCACCATCGAGGCCGCCACCGAGAGGCCGTACACGAAGCCGCTGCACTGGTTGCGGATGTCGAGGGCAGGCACGAAGCAGTCTTCGTCTGCGAGACCGAGCCGCCGCTGCAGATAGATGCCCGTCCCCGGGAAATGACAGTCGGGAGACAGTGTGGCCAGGATGATGAGGCCCACGTCTTTCTTCTGGAGCCCGGCACGCGCGATCGCGTCCTCGGAGGCATGCGCCGCGAGCTCGGAGGTGAACACTCCGGGATCGGAGAAGCGGCGCTCCTCGATGCCGGTCCGCGGGTGGATCCACTCGTGGGAGGTCTCGATCCCATACTCATCCGCCAGCATCTGGTTGGTGACGACGCGGGGTGGGACGTAGAAACCCGTTCCGGAAATGTAGGCGTTCGGCATCGGACCGGCACCCTGCCCCAAGTTGGAAGACCTGGCGACAACCTTCTCCCACTCGCCGCCCTCGCGCGCCCGCCGTGGAGCGCCCCACGGCCTCCCCGAGGCCCCAGGGACGCGCTCGTGACGTTTTGGTGACCTTCCGCGGCGCCGACCGCAGCGCTGGATATCTCGCGCGAGCCTGCTAGGGTGCGGGCCCCGGGGGGCCGAGGTCAGCATGATCCAAGTCGAAGCCCTCACCCTCGCGTTCGGAGACAAGCCGCTCTTCGAAAACGTCGATCTGAAGTTCACGCCTGGCAACTGCTACGGGCTCATCGGCGCCAACGGAGCCGGCAAGTCGACGCTCCTCCGCATCCTGTCCGGCGACGAAGATCGCGTGTCGGGCAACGTCATCATCCCCAAAGGTCTGCGGGTGAGCGTGCTCGAGCAGGATCACTTCGCGTACAACGACATCCCCGCGCTCACGTGCGTCATCATGGGCCACGAGCGCCTCTATCAGGTGATGGTGCAAAAGGAGGAGGTGTACGCCCGCCCCGACTTCAGCGACGAAGACGGGATGGAAGCGGCCGCCCTCGAGGCGGAGTTCGCGGATCTCGGCGGCTACACCGCGGAGGCCGACGCCGGCACGCTCTTGAGCGGTCTCGGCATCCCTACCCCGCGCCACGAGCTGAAGATCGCCGAGCTCGACGACGACGAGAAGGTGCGCGTGCTCCTCGCCCGCGCGATCTTCGGGACGCCCGACATCCTGCTCCTCGACGAGCCCACCAACCACCTCGACACCGACGCCATCCTGTGGCTCGAGCAGTTCCTCCTCGACTTCAAGGCCACCGTCATCGTGGTGTCCCACGACCGGCACTTCCTCGACAAGGTGTGCACCCACATCGCCGACGTCGACTTTCAGTCGGTGCGCCTCTTCGCCGGCAACTACACCTTCTGGTACGAGTCGAGCAAGCTCGCCCTCGAGCAGCGCCGCGCCGCCAACAAGAAGAAGGAAGACAAGGTGAAGGAGCTGAAGACCTTCATCCAGCGCTTCAGCGCCAACGCCTCCAAGTCGCGGCAGGCGAGCTCGCGGCGCTCCCTCCTCGACAAGATCACCATCGACGACATCAAGCCGTCGACGCGCAAGTACCCCTACATCGTGTTCAAGACCGAGCGCCCGCTCGGCAAGCAAGTGCTCACCGTCGACCGCATCAGCAAGACCATCGACGGCGAGGTGCTCTTCCGCGATCTCAGCTTCACGGTGAGTCGCGATGAGCGCGTGGCGCTCGCTGGCACCGACGTCGCCACCGCCGCGCTGATGCAGATCCTGGCCGGTGAGGCCACCCCCGACGCCGGCGAGGTGGTCTGGGGCCCCAAGGTGAACCGCGCCTACTTCCCGCGCGACCACCAGAGCTTCTTCGAGACCGACATGAACCTCGTAGACTGGCTCCGCCAGTTCTCATCGAACCACGAGGAGGAGTTCGTGCGAGGCTTCCTCGGCCGCATGTTGTTCAAGGGCCACGACACCCAGAAGAGCGCCACCGTGCTCTCCGGTGGCGAGCGCGTGCGCTGCATGCTCGCCCGCATGATGCTCCAAGATCCCAACTTCCTCCTGCTCGACGGACCCACCGCCCACCTCGATCTCGAGTCGATCACCGCCCTCAACGACGGCCTCCTCAAGTTCGAAGGAAGCATGATCGTCTGCTCCCACGACGTGCAGTTCGTCCACTCCCTCGTGAACCGCGTCATCGAGCTCCACGGCGACACCTTCTTCGATCTCTACACGCCGAGCTACGAAGACTACCTCGCCGACGACGCGCGACAGGCGCGCGCCCTCGAGCGGCAGCGCTGACGAGAGCCCTGCCGGTCGTCTCCGTGCGCCTCGCTTCCCGCCTCCGGTGCGTGAAGGCCAGCGCCGCTACTCAGGCGATGCGTCGAACAACGACCGAGGAGGCAAGTCCACCACCGCAGGTCGCAACCGACCGGGCGCGTCGTCGGGCCGCACGTGCACCGAAGGCGCGTCGAGCCGCGACGGCGCGGCTCGCACCTCGCTCGAGCTCCGGGCCAAGGCGCGCAGCGCGCGCACGTCCAGATCGGTGAGCGTCTCCTCCGCCTCGAGGTGGGCGTAGATCGCGTGGGCGAGCAAGATCTCCGGCCCCCCCGACTCGAGCGCGTGATTCACCTCGAGCAGCTTCATCCGGTCGAGCTTGCACCGCTGGTAGATAAACAGCCCCCCGTCCTTGCGCCCCTCCCGGGCGAGCTCCGCCAGCACCTCGGCCCCCTTGGGACACACGCGGCGCCAGAGCTTCACCACCGAGGGCTTGGTGAGGACGTTCATCCACACCACCCGCCCGTAGGGAGACGGGACGTCCTGCACCTCGCGCAAACTCTGGCGCACGCCTCCCGGCACCCGGTTCTCGAGCAGCTCCACCAGCGCGGCCGCGATGAAGGGGCCGCGCGCGGTCGGCACCTTCGACTCGATCATCGGGAGCATCTCCCGAACTGCGTTCGCCACCTTCGGATCCACGCGCTCACGCTGCGGCTCCGGTTCGGACCACCACCACACCGAGCCCACCACCAGCGCGAGCAGCGCGGTCACCCCCACGACGAAGGGCCAGAGCGCCACCGATCGTGTCGGGACGAACATCGCCTCGAGCGCCTCGTCTCGAGCTTCTCGCGCAGTCGGCGAGTCGACGCCGACATTGGCTTCTGGGTCATCGCCGGACATCGTCCGTCCTACGTCGCGCAAGCGCATGAGCTTCCCACGCGCTCGCCGCTCCAACGGAGAATGTTCGGACACAGGCGACCTGATACACTCATGGGGATGCGGAACAGCGCGAGGGGAGGGGGGCGATGGTGCGGCTTCGCACTCGCGCTCGGCGTGGCTGGGGGGGGCTGCAACGCGCTCTTCGGCGTGGACGAGCTCGCGTTCGATGCGGGGCCGAGCGGGCCTGGGAGCGGAGGTGGCGACGCGGCGACCTCGACGGCCGCGGGCAACCACGGCGGCGACGGCGGCACCGCCGGTGGACCGGGCGTGGGAGGAGGCGGTCACGGGGGCGACGCGACCGGAGGCGACGCGACGGGCGGCAGCGGAGGCTTCGGCCTCCCGCTCTCCTACGAGGTGGTGGGCTACGAGTCGTCCCCCGGTCCAGGCGACACCGTCACCGTCACTCCCGACGTGTCGGCGTCCGAAGGCACCCCGATCCTCGCGATCGTGGCCGGCCGCGGCGACGGCCCCGTGAATGTGTCCGACAGCGCCGACCACCGCTGGCTGAACGTGCTCGAGCAGGTGAACGACAGCAACACCGCCGTCGTGGCGATGTTCACCACCACGCTCACCGCGCCGTTCTCGCAGCAGAGCAGCATCACCGCGTCGACCGGCCTCTCCTCCGACTACCGCCGCGCCCTCCTCGTGCTCGCCATCCACGGCGACTTCTCGTCGGCGGTGAGCACCTCGCAGGCAATCAACGGCAACAGCATTTCGCTCCCCTCGCCGGTCACCGCGCAGCGCGAGGACGCGCTCGTGTTCGGGGTGGTGGCCACCGGCTACAACGTGCCCACCACCTACGAAGGTGAACGCGGCCACGCAGCCATCGCCACCTACGCGACCACCCTGTCGAGCGGCGCGTTCTTCATCATCACCCCCGCCGTCGACGCGGCGCCGGCGCTCAAGGTATCGGTGAGCCACAACAACGCCTCCCACGCCGCCGGCCTCGTGGTCCTCCAGTGAAGCCCCTGCGCGCAGTCACCTGCCCGGCAACGCGTCGAGGTGACGGCGCTGCAAAGCTCGGAGCTCGTCGCTCGAAGACCTTCGTTGCCGAGCCGTGTCGTCGTTGCCGAGCTTGGCGCCTCCCACGAGGTCAAAGCGGGCGTGGGTCGACGGGGGGCTTCCCGGTCGAGCGCTCGGGAGAGGGGTGCTACCCTACAACGAGGGCCCTGTGACCTCCGCGAAGCGCCTTCACTACACCTACGACGAGTACCTCGACTTGCTGTCACGCAGCGACTTCAAGCTCGAGTACGGAGACGGGGTGATCTATGCGATGGCGGGCGGCACCATCACCCACGGCGCCCTCGCCGCGGCCGCGATTCGCCTCCTCGGCGAGGCGCTCCTCGGAGAGTGCACCGTCTACACGTCGGACGTGCGGGTTCGGATCGACGCGACCGGACTGACGACGTTTCCCGATGCCTCCGTCGTGTGCGGGGAGGCCGAAGCGTCACCCTCCGATCGCCACGCGATCGCCAACCCGACCCTCATCGTCGAAGTCACGAGCCGGTCCACCGAGGACTACGACCGCGGTGACAAGCTCAGCAACTACAAGCAACTCCCCTCCCTCCGGGCCGTGCTCTTCATTTCCCATCGCGCGCCGAGCGTGACCGTCGTCGCTCGCGAAGGCAACGCCTTCACCGAGCGCATCGTTCGCTTGGGTGAGCACGTAGAGCTCGCCGTGCCGCGCCTCCGCATCCCCGTCGACGATCTCTACGCCGGCATCTCGCTCGATGGCGAGTGAACGGGAGACCGCGCGCCCGTCGCGCCCTTGTGTCCGACGCGCGGCCTCCGCCACCGCCTGCCTCGCTGCCTCTCGGTGTCTCGGTCGCGAACTTGCCCGGCACGAGGATTCGCGCGAGCCTCCGCGGGTGCGGTGGATTGCCCCGTTGGTGCTCGCAGCGTGCACCTCGAGCCTCGAGCCCGAGGCCAACGTGCGCTCGACGTCGCCGTCGCCCGGGCAGCCGGCGACGAGCGCTACGTCGTCGCGACCCGAGCCGCCACCACCGCCGAAGCTCGTGCTCGGTGGCGCGATCGATCCGATGTCGCTCACCGGGGCGTTCTCCGCCTCGATCCAGAACCCGACGGATGGCTGGCTGGTGGGCGGCGTGCCCCTGCCGCTCGCGGGGCCTGGCTTCCGCTTCGATCCTCACCGTGATCTGCGCCGGCGCTTCGGCACCGTGGAGGTGGTGCAGGCGCTCGTCCGCGCCGCGGGCGCCGTGCACGCCACGCACCCTGGCGGCGAGCTCACCGTGAACGACATCGCCATGCCCGCCGGCGGCGAGATCGCGGGCCACGCCTCCCACCGCAACGGGCGCGACGTGGATGTCCTCTTCTACCTCGTCGACACCGACGGGCAGCCTTTCCCTTCCAAGCTCATCCCCATCGAGCCGGACGGGACGGGGGCCGACTACCGCGATCTGAGCCGCGCCGACGACGACATCCCGGTGAAGCTCGACGTGGAGCGCACGTGGGCCTTCGTGGCCGCGCTCCTCGGCGACGCGCAGGCGCACATCAACCGCATCTTCGTGGTGGAGCACGTACGCGCCGCGCTGCTCGCCCACGCCGAAGCGATCGGCGCCCCCGCGACGGTGGTCGAGCGCTTCGGCCACGTCACCTGTCAGCCCGGCTTCCCCCACGACGACCACTTCCACATCCGCTTCTACTGCGCCGCCGACGACATCGCCCACGGCTGCGAGGACACCTTCCCCATCTACCCGTGGCACGACGCGCACCTCGCCGCGGCTTTCGTGCAGGTGAAGCTCGCCCAGCGCCGCCCCCGGCCCAAACCCAAGCTCACGAGCGTGGAAGACGCGGCCACGAACGCGCGCCAGCAGTACGGCACACTCCACGCCGACGTAGAGGCCTTCCTCGAGCGAAGAAAAGCGTGGGTGAAGAAGCCGAGCCCCGGGCGGCCCTACTGCCCTTGAAGGCGCTTGCCTAGCTTCGACGGGTCAGCTCGAGAGTGCAGGACGGCGACTACATCGACACGCTGTTGTTCCAGCCGAAAGTAGAGCACGTGGGGGAACCGTGTGAAGAGAACACGCCGTACGCCCGCGCGAACCTCGGCGAAGCGCTTGGGGAGTCTGCCCAGCCGCAGCGCAACATCGTCCTCAGCCGAGGGGAGGACCCGAACATCGAAGCTCAAGACCGTCGCAGCCCGTCGCGTCGTCGGGCGACGACGACAGCGGCAGGCTGAGACGCGCTTGGGTTTGCCTCGAGCTCCGCCAACCTCTCGTCGAGCACAGCGTTGCGTGCGTCGGGTACCGGGTGTTGGTCGACCCGAGGAGCGATGCGTTCCCAGAGGAACTGGACGTAGTCGATCTGCTCATCCAAGGAGAGATCATCGAAACCTGGCGGTAGTTGTCGAGCGGACTCGGACACCACCCGAAGGATAGCAGCCGACGCAGGTCATGTCCCAACGTCCGGGCGCGTCGTTCGTACGCCCACGGAGACGCCACGTTGAGATCTCCGCAACGAGCTCAGGATCGGCCCGCGTTCGATGCTCCGGTGAACGGCCCTGGATTGCCGCGCGACGAAGGTAGGAGTGAGTCGCGCGAGCGGCGGTGCGCTCGTGGGACGACACAGGCCGCGAGCGCCTCGGCGAAGTGGGCGGCGCTGACTGGACGGGCCGCTGGGTCTTTGGCGAGACAGGCGAGGATGAGCGCGTCGAGATCGTCCCCGATGGGCTCGCCACGGCGGGCCGAAGGTGTCGGTGGCGGCGTGTGGAGGTGGTGGCTGCAGATCTCGACGATGCCGCCCCCCGCGAAAGGGGCCTCGCCGGTGAGGAGGAAGAAGCCGACCGCCCCGAGCGCGTAGAGATCTGTGCGTTCGTCGACGCGTGCGCCGTCGCGGATCGCCTCGGGCGCCAGATACAGGGGGGGGCCGGTGAGCTGATTGACGCCGGTGAGCGCGCCGTCGGCGGTGCCATCGTCCAGGCGTTTGACCAAGCCGAAGTCGACCAACACGGCCACGTCGCGGACGCCCCCACGCTCACAGAGCATGATGTTCGCGGGCTTGATGTCGCGATGAATCACGCCAGCGCGATGCGCCTCGGCCAGCGCCCCGCTCACCTGACGGAGAATGTGCACCACTCTGGCCACCGGCAGCGGGCCCTCACGCTCGACGAGACGCTCGAGATCGACCCCATCGAGCAGCTCCATCGCGTAGTAGAACACGCCGTCACGGGTGCGGCCGTAGTCGTAGATGGCGGCGGCGCTCTCATGGCTCAGCCGGCTCGCGATCTGCACCTCGCGCTCGAAGCGGGCCAAGGCAGCTTCGCCGGCGCGGTCGGGACGCAGCAGCTTGATGGCGGTCTTGCGCCCGAGCATCGTGTGCATCGCTTCGTAGACGGTGCCCATACCGCCTTCGCCGAGCTTGCGGAGCAAGCGGTAGGGCCCCACCTCGGTGACCTCTCGCACGCGCTGGTGGAGGCCGTAGATCACGTGCGAGATCCCGGCCGACGCGGCGACGAACATCACGAGCCACGCCAGGATGTTCGGCTCGCTCGCGTTGAACGATCCCATCTCGGGGTAGCGCGCGTAGATCGTGTGGATCGCCGCGGCCGTCGGGACCACTGCCCCGCAGTGCAACAGGGCGGTGCGCCAGGCTGCGCTCGGAACGATGGCGCTGCGGGCGACGAGGAAGATGACGGTAGACAGCGTGACGTTCCACACCTCCGGGACGAGGTGCGGGTTGTGGGAATCGATCACGAGCGCCATGGGCGCAGCGGCGGCAGGGACCAACAGCGTGAGAGCGGCGTCGAAAAACCGGAGGCGCCGCACCGTTCGCCGACCGCGCCGCACATGACGCCACGTGAGGCCGAGCGCGCTCACCTGCGCGAGGTGATGCACCGCCATCAGCGACCCCGTCCCAGTGGTTGCCATGCCGATGACGCCGAGCAGATTCATGGTGCCGAAGAGCGCGAAGGTTAGACCGGCGAAGATGGCGAGTCGTTCCTGCAGATGCTCGCGGTCACTGGCCGTGTCGCTCATGGGCGGCCTGAGCGCTTTCGTCGCCTCGCGCGCGCCTTGACCCGCTCGACGGGTGCCAGCGCCTGCCGTGCGAGCTCACGAGCGTAGGCGGCGCGGTCGGCGGGAGAGCTCAGCGCGTGGAGCGGCTGGTACAGCCCGGAGAAGAACGCGGGAAACAACACGGCCGAGAGCATCGCGACCACCCGTCGGGCGGCTTCGCCCTCGCCGAGCCCCGGCACGGCGGCGCGGAGCGCGTCGCGGAGCCGCACCATCACCGGCAGGAACAGCGTCGGGAAGGGCCCGCTGTAGTCGTCGGCGATGAAGCCGTCGTGAAGGTGGGCCTTGCCGATTCGGGGGAAGCGCAGCGCCCCCTCGACGAGGTAGCCGAGGAGCTCTTCGAGCGAAGCCGCGGGATCGCGGGGCATGCGATCGAGCATCGCCTCGCAGTCGCCGACCATGTGCCGGATCGACCCTTCGAGGGCCGCGGACACCAGCGCGTCCTTGGTGCGGAAGTGATAGTTCACCGCGGCGATGTTCACGCCCGCAGCCGCCGCCACGCCGCGGACGGTGAGCCGAGCGAGGCCGTGGTGTTCGATCTGCTCGATCGCGGCGTCGACCAGTCTCGCTGCAGTTTCGCGATGTTGAACGTCTCCCATACGAATGTTTCAAACACCAGTTTGACTTCGCTCGACTCCATCGTCAAATGTAAACCAACACTCGTTTGAAACGCATGATCGACCTGCTCCCGAAGACGCCTCCCCCGGCGCGTCGAAGCGCCTCGACGAGGCTCTCGTCGCGGGCGTTGAACCTGCGACCGAGCGCGCTTGCGTTGGCCGCGTGCTGTTCGCTGTCGTCGATCGCCCGGGCGCAGGTGCCCGACCTCATCGATCTGAGCGGGCAGTACATGCCGAACACGCGGCTGGTGGATCCGCAGCCGGCCGAGGTCCAGGTGACGTCGTACGACGTCGCGCTGAACGTGCCGGCCCCGCTCGGCGAACGCACGTTTCTCATCCCCGGCGCGACGTACCACGTCGAGTCGGCCTCCTTCGCCGAGGCGCCTCCCGAGCTCATTCAGCTGCGCGCCTTTCACGCCGTCGATCTGACCCTCTTGTTCGTGCAGCTGTTGCCCAGCGATTGGTCGCTGTCACTGCGGGTGGCGGGCGGCCTCGCCGGCGACTTCGAAGCCGTCGACGATGGCTTGTTTCGCTTCAGTGCGCTCGGGCTCGCCACACACGCCTTCTCGGAGCGTTTCGTGCTCGGTGGCGGCGCTCTCGCGAGCTACGCGTTCGGGAGCTTGTTGCCCCTGCCCGCGCTCTACGTCGAATACAAGCCCATCCCGTCGATCTCGATCGAGGCCTTCGTCCCGGCCTTCATCCACGCCAAACACACCGCCTGGGACCGCCTCGAGATCGGCTATCGGGTGGAGATTCAGGGCAACGCCTACGCGGTGCGCGACGAGCGCATCGCCGACGCTTGGCCCTGTGTGGCGAGCGCCGAGCCGAACCTGGGCGCAGCCGATCCGTCGCAGTGTTTCGACCACGTCGCCTACTCGGTGATCACGATGGGGCCGGCCATCGCGGTGCGCCTCTTCGAGACGGTGTGGCTGACCGGAGCGGTCGGGCACAGCGTGTATCGCCGCTTCGAGCAGATGAACCCCGCCGATGAGCCGATCCTCGGTGGCGTGCAAGACCTGCCCAACCAGTTCTTCGTTCGCTCCGGCCTGACGTGGCGCCTGCCCCACGACGCTCGATGAGACGCTCGAAGAACGCTAGCGTCGTCGCTCCCCGTGCCGGTGGAGCTTCGCGACGGGGTGCGCTCCACCAGAGCGACCGCGACGCAGCCCTGACACGCCGCGCGCGCCGCGTCGCACCTCGCGTCAGCCGTGCGTGATCTTGGGCCCCTTGGTCTCGACGCCGCTCGAGGTGACCTTCACCGAGTTGCCCCCGAACTGCGCGGCGGTGGCCTTGTCGTCCACCTTCAGCACCGTGGCGGAGCCAAACTTGAGCACGCCGCGGTCGTCTTTCAGCTCCACCGCGGTCTTCTCACCCACCTTCAGCGTGATGCCGTTTTTGTCCATCGTGATCGACGGGCCGTCCTTGATCTGGAGCACCAACTTCTCGGTCACCGTGATCGTGGTGGTGCCGTCCCCCGCCATCTCCACCTTGGAGAGCTTCGCCGCGGCGCCGGCGTCGGTGCCGTCGATCGCTTGCAGCGTGAGCTTGCCGGGGCTCCCGCCGGCGACCACGTCGATGGAGCCGTTGCCGCCGCTCTCGGCGAGCGTCAGCTTCGTCACGTCGGTGGTGCCGTCGTCTTTCTTGGTGGTTACGTCGATCTGCGACAGCTTCATCTTGATCTCGCCCCGCACCTTGTCGTCGGCGGGCTTGTCGGCCGACTTGTCGCTGGTCGCGATCACGAGCTCGTCCCGTGACAAGAGATCGAGCTTGGTGCTGGCGGTGATCTGGGTGGTCGTCGACGCCAGCTCCGCTTGCTCGCGCGCGTGCACCACGACGGTGTCGTCGGCGGTCACGAGCACCTTGCCGTGCGAGGTGAGGGTGGCGTACTCGTGGCCCGAGACCAGCGCCGTCTCGTGGCCGAACAGCACCGCCTTGCCCATCGAGGCCTGCACGTTGCGCGCTTCGTTGAACGATTTGCTGGTGAGCTTCTGGGCCAACAAAGGCCCGAGCACCGGGATCATCGCCACCCCCGCCAACAACACCACGCGCAGGGCGTGGGCGAGCGGCTTGTCCGGAGCCGCGAAGCGGTTGGCGTCGGCGAAGTCGTCCCAGCCGATCCGCGAAATGATCCCCTCCGCAGCGCTCTTGTGGCCCTCGCCCATGAACTTCAAGTCGAAGATCTCGAGCCCGAGCGTCTTCTTCTTGTAGCCGACGGGCCGCGTGCCCTCTCCCTTGTGCTGCTTCTCCGCCTCATCGACGATCCAGCCGATGATCAGGTTGGCCTGCTTGGCGACTGCGTCCTGGGTAAGGAACGTGACGAGGCTGTAGAGCGGGCCCACCATGCCTCCCATGATCTTCTCGTTCACCGAGTCGATCCAACCCTGGGCCGCCTTGCTGTTCTTGTACTCCTCGTCGTCTGCCAGCGCCTTCTGCGCCGTGGCGTAGCGCTGCCGGGCGGTGTCGTGGGTGTCGTAAGCAGTGCGATACGCGGTGTAGCTCGTGTCGTAGGCGGTGACCTTCTCGCCGAGCGCGCCCTTGAGCTTGGCTGCCTTGGCCGCCGCGAGCGCGGCCTCGAGCTCGGTCGCGGTGGTGGCGACGTTCGCCCGATCGATCACGATCTCCGCCTCCTTGGCCGCGATGTCGGCCTCGAGACCCGTCGCCGTCTGCGTCTTGCCCGCCGCCTGGGCGTCGGCCAGCGCCGACTCGAGCTCGGCGAGCGCCTCCAAATCCGCCTCGAGCTTGGCGACCGCGTCATCGTGCGCCGTCATCTTGGCGCCGAGGTTCTCGACCGCGGTCTTCTGGGCAGGGGTGAGGGTGCTCGGGGGCGTGAGCGCCGTCTCGATGGCGACCCCGAGCTCCTCGTTCGCGGTGGCGTACTCACGGCTCGCGGGGTCGAGCGCGTCGGCGGCCTCGTCCACCTTCTTCTGCTCGTCGGCCACCGCCCCCTCCTTGTGCGCGATCACCATGCCCACGATGGTGCTCGAGTAGTCGAGCGCGGCGCCGATCTGATCCTTGTAGGCGCCGATCCTCGACATGATGGGGAATGCGCCGGCGTAGTCGTACGAGTGGTTGCCCCAGTTCCCGGAGAACACGCTCCAGCTGCTCTCGAACGTGGAGATGCTGTTCTGGGTGCCCGTGGTCGCCGTGGTCGCGTTCGCGTCGGTCTCGATGGTGAGCCCCTCGTCCTGGGCGTTGGCGGCGCCGAGCTGCACGATGGTGTTGTGGCGCGGCGACGTCAGCTTGATGCGCTGACCATCTTCGTTGTCGTCGATGTCGATCTCGTTGCCGCCGCCGGTGCGGATCACGTTCTTCTTCGCGTTGGACGCGGTGACCGTGCTGGCGTTGTGGGGGTTGGGTACGGTGCCAGCGATGAACGGTCGGTCGGGGTCACCGTCGACGAACGCGATGAGCACCTCGGTGCCCGGGCGCAGCGGGAAATGCATGCCGTAACCGGGGCCGGTGTGGGGCTGCATCATGCGCAGCACGCGGGAGGCCTTCGCCTCGCCCGCGTCGCTGGTGTCGAACAAGAAGCGCACGCGGTAGCGCCCTTCGCCATCTATCTCCGCGTATTGGCCGCTGCCTTCGCCTTCGATCACACCGTTGAGCATGCCCGACACGCGCGGCCGTGGGGTCACCCGTGGAGGCCGAAAGGTCACGCCGGTGGCGATGGCGTTGAACGTGTGGCTGTACGGGAACTCGGTGCCGTCGCCGGCGTTGCGCGTCGTGAAGCGCCCGCGGTGGGTCACCTGCGTGAGGAGGAGCGGCAGCTCGCCGCGCGGGTGCCCTTCGAGGTCGAGCACGTGGCCGGCCGTGAAGCGAACGTCGGCGCCCTCGCCCACGAACACGCGGCGCCCACAGCGACGCTCCTGGGCCCGCACCGACGCGAGCCAGTCGCCCTCGGCCTGGTTCTTGAAATGACCGCCATACTCGATGATGCCGCCGGCGAAGCCGTCGGGCAGCTCTGCCTTCCCGGTGAGGTCGGTGGTGGGCTGACGGTAGTTGTAGTCGCGCTGAACGAAGTGGCGCGGCACAAGCCGCGTGCGCTCACGCAGATCGAACACGCTCATGTGCTCGCCTCGCGGCGCGAACGCCACGGAGCGACCGTTGGGGAGCTCGGAGAAGCCGCCGTTGTCGTCGGTGAAGACGAGCACCTCGTTGTTGTCGTGCTGCTCGAAGAAATAGCTGAGGCCGAAGTGCTCCGCGATCCGCGAAATGAACGCGAGATCGGTCTCCTTGTACTGCACCACGAACTCGCGCGCCTCGTACTGCGACTCGTCGAGACGAAACGCGAAGTCGACGCCCTCGGCCCAGTCGTAGTTCGTGAGCTTCTTGCGGATCAGGGCGATGACGCTGAGCTCCATGTAGATGTCGAGCGTCTCGATGAGCTGCGTCATCCACAGCCGCGGGGCGAGACGAACGCGGTAGGTGGCGTAGTCCGTCGACTGCAAGAGGTCGTCGCACTCGACCACGAGGCCGTGCACACGCCGCTGCTCCACCCACTCGGTGAGCTCCCCAGCCACCCGCTTCTCGATCTCGAACACCAGCACCGCTTCGCCAGCGAGCAGGTTGTCGATGTCGAGACCGCTGCCCTCGTGAACGATCGTCAGCTCGAAATCGTAGAGCTGCGAGATCCCTTCGGTGGCCGCGAGCTCGCGCACCTCGAAGCGCTCGTTGGTTGCCTTGACTTCCAGTCGCACACGGGTCGCGTTGTTGCTCATGTCGTCGCCAATCGTAGTGCTCAGCGGGCGAGCTTCGAGCCGGCCACGATGGCCTGATCGAGCTGCGCTCCCTCGAGCTTCGCGTTCCACGTCTCTGCTGCGTAGAGGTTGGCTCCGCGCAGATCGGCGCCGCTCAAGTCGGCGCCCTCGAAATCGGCTTCCATCAGATCGCAGCGCGCGGCGAAGGCGCGCGCGAGCGAGGCGTTCCGAAACCGCGCCCGCCGCGCCACGCTCTCCACGAGGCGAGCGCCTCCGAGGCGGGCGTCGTTCATCACGGCGCCGGTGAGGTTGGCCTTGTGAAAGCGCGCCCGCTCGAGCTTGGCGCCGGTGAAGCTGGCGTCGTTCAGGAACACCTCGCGGAAGCTGGCGTCGCCGAGCTCCGCCTCGTCGGCCCGCAGACGGAGCGCGGAGGCTCCATCGAAGCGGGCTCCCCGCGCCTGGCAGTCGTAGAGGCGTGCGTCGTCGAGCAGCGCGCCGAGGAAGCTCGAGCGCTCCAGCGAGGCGCCGGAGAGCTCCACAGAAGCCGCGCGCGCACCGTCGAAGCAGGCGTCGTCGAGCCGGGCGTCTGCGAAGAGAGCGCCCACGAGGGAGGCGTCACGGAAGGTGGCGCTCGAGGCCTCGGCGTCGCTCAAGCTGGCGGCGTCGAGGTTGGCGCTGGTGAAGTTGGCCTCGGTCAAGACGGCGTCGGAGAGGTTCGCGGTGGAGAGCGTGGCGTGGGCGAAGCTCGCACCGGCGGCTCGCGCGCGAGCCAGCCACGCGCCGGTGAGATCGGCGCGATCGAAGCGGGCGCCGGTCAACGTCGCGTCGGCGAAGCGCGCGTCGACGAGATCCCGCCCCGTGAGATCCACGTCGGTGAGATCGCAGCCGCTGAAGTCCCAGCCGGATAGCGGTTGCGCCGCGGCGATGGCGGCGAGCGCGTCGTCTCGAGTCATCGTCGGGCGCGGCGGTCGGATCGCCTCGGGCGGAGCGGCGGCCACGTCGGCGGGCGGCGACACCAGCGCGAGATAGCGCTCTCGGGCCGCGACCGGGGAGATGGGCTGCGCCAGCGGATGCGCGGCCACGAAAATCTCGGCGACCTCGGGCGCGGTGGCGGCGCTCACTGCGCGACGACCACGCCACACGAGCGCCACCTCGAGCGCGTCGGTGTCGAAGGCCACGGTGTCGAGGCGGAGATCGAGCGGCTCGAACGCGCTCCCCGCCGACGGCGTGAGCTGGGCGAAGGCGCGCAGGCCGAGCCCGGCGAGGCGTCCACTGAGCACGTCCCGCTGGGGGCGCAGGCCGGCGAGATCGAAGCGCTCGTCGCCGCGGAGCCCGTCGAGCTGCTGCTCGGGGGGCGCAGCCTGGAAATAGCCAGGATCGAGATCGGCGGCGAAACACGGCCACTGCTCCTCGAGCCAGCGCCGGTCGTAGGTGCCGAGCAGCGCGCTGCGCGTCGGGAACGTCCGCGGGACGGGCGCGAAACAGATCGGTCGGGGGCGATCGCCGCGCGCGCCGATGAGCGCGGCCGGATCTTCCAGGTTGGGCAGCGCGTCACCGTCGAGCCCACGGCCGATGGGGTTGTCGGGGAAGCCGGCGCCGCCAAAGGCGAGCTCCCAGCGCATCGGCAGCGTGGAGAAGCGCGCCGGCTCGGTCGGTACGCCCCCTCGCCAGCTGCGGTCGCCCACCGCGGCGACGCTGCGCCGCACCGAGCCGATCACCAGCTGGGCGTGAGTGACCCCGCCGCGTCCCGCGTGCACGTGGCCCACACAGGTCACGTCGACGCGTGGCTTGATCGGGGCGAAGTCGGACGCGTAGCGCAAGCCGACGCCGCCAACGGTGAAGGGCACATCGCCGAGGAGCGGAGGCGGCTCCTCGAGCGGCTCGGCCGCGCCGTTGGGCACGATGCGCAGGGTGACCTTGGCCACGACGACCAGCAGGTGTTTGCGTGGCGAGGGCGACCATCCAAAAGTGGCCGCGACGACGGGGCCGTCGCTGACCACGGGGATCGCGCTCGGCGGACGCGCCGCGAGCCCAGCCGCCTCGATCATGGCGTCACCAACACCTTGGCTTGACTCGGCGAGTCGTGCAGGCCCGCGGGCATGTTGGCGTTCTGTCCGTTGTGGGCGGTGAGCGCGGATTGGTAGGCGATGCCCTTGCCCTCTGCCTTGACGACCGAGCTCCCGAGCTTGAACACCACCTTGTTGGCCACCACGCCGGACACCACGCCGCCGATCGAGCCCGCTTGATCGCCGTTGCTGTTGGGGATCTCACTGGTCTCCACCACGGCCTCCTTGTTCTCGAACAGCACCTTGGTGGAGGTACCGGTGGCGTTGGACACCATGGCCGTGTTGGGGAACGGCGTTGGGATGGGCGGCGCGGGCGGTGCCGGCACCTGGCAGACGTCGGGCACGCCGAGGCACGTGCCGCCGGCTTTGGAGGATGCAGGCAGCATGGCTCAGCCCAAGAGGACGCGCTTGCCGTCGATGCGGGTGTCTTGTCGCGACATGATGGACGACCGCTCGGCGATGAGCTCGAAGCCGCGCGCCACCAAGGTTCGGCAGCGGTGAGCGCGGGTCTCCACGATGCCCTCGGCGGTGCGGAAGGCGTCGCCGGCGCGCTCGTAGAGCTGGCGGGCGGCGAGCTCCCAGCGCTCCACGTCGAAGCGCGAGGTCACCGCCGACACCTCGAACGCGTCGGTGTCGATGCGCACGGTAGAGGCCTCGAGCCGCAGCGTCCCCTGGGTGCTGAGCACGAGCTCACCGGTGGCCCCGTCGTAGCGCGCGACGACGCGTCCCTCTGGGTCACGGAGCGCGATGGCGTCGCCGTCGATCGTGGCGGTCGCGCCGCTGGGTGCCACGAGGGCGGGCTGGGAAGGCGCCGGGGGCGGGGGTCGGACGACGAGGGGTGCGTTCATGGGTCATGCTCCTGGGACGAACGTCTCGGCGGCGAGGCGGTCTCTGTCGGTGGCGCGCGAGCCGGTCATGCTGGCGCCATCGAGCTCGGCGCCATCGAGGCGTGTTTGGTGGAGGTTGGCAAAATCGAGCTTGGCGTCGCGCAGCGAGGCGCCGCGTAGATCGGCGTGCGACAAATCGGCCCACGACAGATCTGCGCCGCGGAGATCCGCCTGACCGAGCGCGGCGCCGACGAGGCGGGCTTGATCGAGGCGCGCGCCGGCGAGCTTGGCGCGGGGTGCCCTCACCCCCGAGAGCTCGGCGTCGCTCAGCACGGCGCCGCGCAGATCGGCGTCTTCGAGCAACGCACGGCGAAAGTCGGCGCGTGGCGCCACCACGCGATCGAGGCGGGCCCGAGAGAGATCGGCAAAGGCCCACGAGCACTGAGTCGCCCGCGCCCCCGAGAGCGTCGCGCCGACGAGCCGGGCGTTCGCGAAGCTCGCGTCCTCGAGCAGCACCCCGGCGAGGTTCGCTCCGTCGAGCCACGCCTCGGCGAGCAAACACTGGCAGAGCTCGGTTTGTGCGTTGAACGAGGTGGTGCGCAGATCGGCGCGGCTGAGATCGGCGAGTCGCAGGCGCGTCCCGCGCAAGTTGGCCGAGACCCAGCGATCGCCGACGATGCGCACCCGGCGCAGATCCATCCCGGAGAGGTTGGCGCCGTCGAGGCCCACATCGATGAGCTGCGCGCCGTCGAGCGTGGCGTCACGGAGATCGGCGTCGGTGAGGGTGGCGCCGTGGAGCAGCGCGTCGCGCAGGTTCGCGCCGGCGAGCTGCGCGCCGGAGAGCTCCGCGTCGGCGAGATCGGCGCGCTCGAGCTCCGCGCCGCCGAACGAGCACGCCGAAAACCGCGCCCCGGTCAGCCACGCGTCGCGGAGCGAGACGCGCTCGAAGGACACGCTCCGCCAGGCGGTGCGGCGGAGATCGGCGCCGTCGAGAGCGACGGCCTCGGCGCTCCCGAGCGCCTCGATGTGCGCGCCCACTGCCCCTGCCCCCGCGCTGAGCTCGAAGAGGCGGGACCAGGTGGTGATTGCAGCGTGCGCCATGTCGAGCCCTCGAAAGCGGCGGAGTGTAACTCAGCTCCCCCCCCCCGAGGTGCGTGAACAGTCACAAGCGTGAGCGCCCGAGGTCTTTTCCGGTCAGGCCGTCGAGGGAGCCGCCGAGCAGAGCGCGCTGCGCGCAAGACCACTCCGCCGTTCGTTCCCGCCCCGTTCGTCCCGCCCCGTTCGTCCCGCCCCGTTCGTCCCGCCCCGTTCGTCCCGCCCCGTTC
>CAYOAL010000102.1:0-37654 GCA_964401935.1 uncultured Polyangiaceae bacterium | reverse complement strand
GACCTGGACCACCTACGCGCAGTACGCCGACTGGATCTTCCTGCTCGCGCGCACCAACTCCGACGGCAAGAAGCAGGCGGGCATCAGCTTCATCCTCGCCGACATGACCACGCCCGGCATCGTGGTGAAGCCGTTCCTCACCACCGGCGGTACGCCAGCGTTCTGCGAGACCTTCTTCGAGGACGTGGTGGTGCCGAAGGAGAACCTCGTCGGTCCCCTCGACGGGGGATGGACGGTGGCCAAGGCGCTGCTCGGGCACGAGCGCACGCTGATCGCCGCGGTGGGCGTGTCGACGCGCGCCATTCGGCGCATCAAGCGCATCGCGATGGCCACCAAGTGGCGCGGCCAGACGCTCCTCGACAACCCCGGGTTCCGCGAGCGCATCGCGCGCCACGAGATCAAGCTCGAGAGCCTCCGCATGGCGAACTATCGCGCGCTCGCGAGCGCCCAGCTCGGTCACGCGCCGGGGCCGGAGTCGTCGTTTCTCAAGATTCGCGGCAGCGAGATCATGCAGCAGTGCTTCGAGATCGCGATGGACGTGATGGGCCACAACGCGCAGGAGTGGTTCAACGAGCCGGGGACGGTTCCTGCCATCGAGCAGTGGGTGCCCTCCGCGTTCAACTACACCCGGGCCACCACGATCTACGGCGGCTCCAACGAGATCCAGCGCAACATCATCGCGAAGCACCTGTTGGGCTTGCCGTCCTGACGGTTGGCCGAGAGCATTCGACGAGACGACGAGGCAGCCATGGACTTTCAGCTCACCGAAGATCAGAAGATGATTCGCTCGACGGCACGCGATTTCGTGAAGAAGGAGCTGCCGATCGAGCGCATGCGCAAGATGCGCGACGACGAGCTCGGCTACGAGCGGTCGGTGTGGAAGCAGATGGGAGAGCTCGGCTGGCTCGGGATCTCCCTTCCGGAGGCGGTGGGTGGTTTCGGCGGCACGTTCGTCGACGCATCCCTGATCATCGGTGAGCTCGGCCAGACGTTGGTCAGCGAGCCGTATGTGGCCTCCGCGGTGGTGGCCGGACACACGCTGCTCGCCGCCGGCGACGAGGCGCAGCGACAGCGCTGGCTGGCCCCGATGGTGGCCGGCGACACCACCCTCGCGCTCGCCCACGCCGAGGCCGACAGCCGCTTCGACGCGACCACGGTGGCGACCCGCGCCGAGAAGACGGGGGCGGGCTATCGCATCCAGGGGGCGAAGGTGTGGGTGGAAAACGGCCACGCCGCCGATCAGCTCATCGTGTCGGCCCGCACGAGCGGGGCGACCAGCGATCGAGACGGCGTGTCGCTCTTCGTGTTGCTCCCCAGCGACGGCGGGCTGACGCGACGCTCGGTCAAGACGATGGATGGACGGCGCGCGGCGATGCTCACCCTCGACTGCACGGTGCCGGCGGACCGCCTCCTCGGCGCGGAGGGCGGGGCCGCCCCGACGCTCGAGCGGGCGCTGGATCTGGGCGCGGCGGCGGCGTGCTCCGAGGGCTACGGCGTGATGAAGGCGGCCCTCGCCATGACGGTGGAGTACCTCAAGACCCGCGAGCAGTTCGGGGTGAAGATCGGCACGTTCCAGGCGCTCCAGCACCGCGCGGTGGACATGTTCATCGAGACCGAGCTCGCCCACTCGATGGCGATCACGAGCGCGATCAAGGTGGACGAGGTCGACGTGCGCGAGCGTCAGCGCGCCATCTCCGCGGCCAAGGTGCAGCTCTCGGTGAGCGGGAAGCTCGTCACGCAGCAGGCGATCCAGCTCCACGGTGGCATCGGGGTCACCGAGGAGCACGACATCGGCCTCTACTTCAAGCGCATGCAGGTGCTCGCGTCGCTCTATGGGGACGAGCAGCACCACGTGGAGCGCTTTGCGTCGCTCCCGTCCTTCACCGAAGCGCTGAGCTGAGGACGCTCCGGTCGTGTCGTGGTCGCTTCGAGCCCCAAGGACAGGGAACAGACCGGCGACCGTCGGCCCAGCGGCGCGAGGGCGGCCCTGGTCGCGCTCGACGCGGCGGCTGAGGGTTGATTTCGGGGCCGTGGCTCGTCACGATCACCCGATGTCTGCCGCGCCCACCGCTGTCGCTCGCATCCTTCGGCTCACGCAATTGGTCTCGATCGCGCTCTCGGCGGTGGTCTGTGGCGGCGCCGGCGCGTCGGCAGAGGACGCGAGCGCGGTGGACGACGAAGGCGCGCCGGCGGCGTCCGAGACGGGGAACGACAGCGCGGCGAGCGACGGCGCGGATGCGAGCCCCGAAGCCGACGACACGTCGCCGATCCCCGACAAGTGCGCCAAGCAGGTGGACGACGTGTGCCTCCCACCGGAGCGCTTCGTGAAGAAGATGTGCAACGGGGACTATCCAGCGGTGGCCATGCAGCTGTTCGCAGGGGGCACGCCGTGGACGCGGGCATATCTCACCCACGAGACCGAAGCGTGGAACGCGTCGGGTGGGGGCTCGTCGAACGAGAAGCTCGCGCTCGACGAGGAGGTGATCGTGCTGCGGTTTCGCAAGCCGTCGTCCGAAGCCGATGGAATCCAGGTGAGCGGAGCGAGCGGCGGCTACGACGCGCTACGCTGGGATGGAATGTGCGTGACCCTCGATGGCGGCGAGCTCCGCTTCGATCCTCCCTCCAACCCGCGCAACGCGCGCCTGGTGTGGACCCGCATCGAGATGGACGTCCGTGAGGCGCTCAAGGAGGACGCGGGTGTGCGTGAGGCCTACATCGCCTATCGCAAGGAGTGCAAAGGGGTCACGGTGGGGGCGGTGACCAAGAAATGTGTCGAGCTCGACACGAAGCTGAGCCGCGTCATCGCTTCCTACGTGCGTGCGAGCGGCAAGGCGCTGCCGACGCCGAAGAAGCTGCCCGAGTGAGCCCTCTCGGTGAGCTCGCTCCTCGAGGCGCCCCGAGCCCCGTCGGCTCGAGGGAGCGACGCCTCTTTCGGGCCATCCTCTGTCTGGCCGCGGCCGGGGCAGGGGCCGGGGTGGCCACGTCGGGCTGCGCGGCGAGCTCGGAGGTGAAGTACACCGGGGCCGCTCACCCCGCGGTGCCGCTCGAGAACGTGGAGGTGTTGGGCGATCAGACCCCGCACGGCTTCACGGTGAGCGGGGTGGTGACCGCCACCTGCGAGACCCTGAACGGCGCGAGCGGGGTGCTCGAGGGCTCGTGCACCGAGGACGAGCTCCTCGCGCTCGCGCGCAAGGAGGTCGCCAACCACGGCGGCCACGCCTTGGTGGACGTGCGGTGCAGAAAGGAGCTGCTCGAGCGGAGCTTCGAGAACCGTGACGGGGGTGGCGTGAACATCACCACCCGCGAGCGTCTCAGCTGCCAGGCCACCGTCGCGCGGTACGCGTCCGGGGGCGCCCCGCGCCCGCGCGGGGCGGTCGACGCGGGGACGGCCGCTGCGCCCTCACGAGGGAAGCGGGTGATGGTGCAGGACGTGCCGGTGACGGTGGAGTTCGTGGCCGCCGCCGGACGTCGGGGCGGGGTCGCTCGCGCCGAGGAGCAGGTGGGGGAGCTCGACGAGGTGCCGCGCGGCTACGCGGTGCTCGGCACGCTCGCCGCCATCTGCACCTCGACCTGCGCGCCCCGGCACGGGCGGGCGGCGCTGCGCCAGGAGGCGGCGCGGCTCGGCGGGTTGGCGGTGGCCGGCGTGCGCTGCGAGGTGGCCGGCGCGGATCGGTGGCGGTGCGACGCCACGCTCGTCGGCGACCTCGAGGTGCCGAGCGGCGCTGCGAACGCCGACGGAGCGAAGGGCGCAGCGGACGGCGGCGGCGAGGAGGAGGAGGCCGACGCCGGGCCGGAGGGGCCTTCGCACGAGGCACCGCCGCTCGAGTCGGCGGACGCGGGCGACGGGAGAGATACACCCTCCGGTGCCGACGGAGGCGCCTAGAGGAGCCACGCGGCGCACGCCGTCTCGAACCGCGCCGACGGCCCGGCCGTTCGCGAAGCCGGCTCCCTGCGGCGTGGCACGTCGCGCTGGTCTCGCGGGAGCCAGCGCTCCGGGCTACGATGTCAGCGGGTCGATGGAAGCGCTCGCGAGGCTGAGGAGGTTCGGACAGGCCATGACAGGGGCGATCCCGGCGGTGGACGAGGCCATCGCGCCCACGCGGGCGCTGCTCGACGCGGCCCGGGTGGACTACAAGCTCATCGGGGGTTTGGCGGTGATTCACCACGGCTACGCGCGGCTCACCGTCGACATCGACGTCATCGTGGAGCGAGGGGCGCACAGCCGTCTCGAACCGCTCCTCGCCGAGCACGGCTTCAGTCGCTCGCGGCACGATCAGCTCCGGCACGACAACACCGGCGTCCGCGTCGACGTGCTCGAGGAGGGCGTGCCCATGGCGCGCCCTGGGGCGCCCGCGTTCCCCGCGCCTGCGAGCCTCGCGGCGAGCCCCAGCGATCGTCGCGTCGTCGCCTTGGCGCCGCTCATCGCGCTCAAGCTGCACGCTCGCCGCCTTCAGGATCTGGCCGACGTCGGCGCGCTCATCATGCACCTCGACGAGATCGGCTACACGGCGCTCGAGGCGGCCACCGAGCCTGGGCTTCGCCCGCTCTTGTCGCGGATCCGCGCCGAGGCGCTCGACGAGCTCGCGATGGAGACCCGCCGTTGAGACGAGGGCCAGCGATCGTTGCGCGCCTTTTCGCGGTGCGAGTGCTCAGCGCGAGCACAAAACCGTGGGGGCGACCTGCTCGAGCATGCGGAGCACGTCGTCGAGGCGGCGATCGTCGGGTCGCACGATGCGCTCGATGGCCAGGCCCTCGAGGAGCGCAAAGAGCGCCGTCCACGCCGTCTCGAACAGCTCGGAGCGCCCCGCCGCCTGGAAGAGGTCGCGAAACGCGAGCTCGACCTGAACGTCCATCCGGCGGGTGAGCGCTCGCATCGCCTCGGCGAGCTCGGGATCGGTGCGGGACGCGATGACGAGCTCGAGGTAGGCGTGGCCGGCGGGTCCCGACACCATCGACCACAAAAGAGGCATCGCCGCGGCGACCTCGCCGCCGTCGCGGGGGAGCGCCTCGAAGCCGCGCCGAAACTCGGCGAGCCGGCGCTCGAAGAGGTGCTCCATCGCCTGGAGCACGAGCGCCGTCTTGCTGCCGAAGTGGTGGAGCTGCGCGCCTCGTGACAGTCCGGCGCGCTCGGCGATCACCTGCGCGGTGGCACCCGCGAAGCCGAGCTCTGCGAGGCACGTGACGGTAGCGTCGAGGAGGAGGGCGCGGGTCTCGGCGCTGCGCTCCTCCTGGGTGCGGCGGCGGCGGCGCCGGGAGGGGGGCGTGCTCGGCCCAATCGTGGCGGACGGCGCGGTGGTGGCGGACGGACCGCTCGCGCGGCACGCGGCGGTGGGCGTGGCGGCGAGCTGTTCGGGGGAGTGTTTCATGGCCCTGGCGACGCGCTGGAGACAGGTGATCTCCGCGCCATCGTTCCCACGCGCCCCGACGTCCCAGCGTCTCACAAACCGGCCAGCCGGTCAACATGGCCTCGCCCGGACGCGTGGTGGCTCGGTGGTGAGGTCTCGCCACCGAGCCCCTCGGCGCCTCCGCTCAGCGGGGCGGGGCGCCGGCAGAGACGTGCGTGGCCGCGCGCGGCGGCTGGGGGTCGAGCTTGCGGAGGAGCTCGGGGGTGGGCTCGACGTGGTAGAGGAGGGAGCGGAGCGGAGCCTCGGCCATGATGCCCTCCCAGCTGCGGTGCCGGGGGTGCTTCATCTGATCGGTGAGCGCGAACGGCATGCCGGTGATGGGATCGGTGTCGCGGATCAAGATGGCGTGCTGGTGAATGTGGCCGTCGCGCTTCAGCCCCTGGATGGCGACGATGTCGCCGGGCTCGAAGGCGTCGGCGTGCTCGACCAGGTAGGCGAAGAAGCGCTCGCGGTCTTTGAACTGCACGCGCTCCGCCTCGGGGATGCGGCGGTGGGTGAAGAGCTCGGGAGTCTTCTGCGCGAAGAGCTCGAAGGAGAGCACGCCGGCGCGGTTTTGCACCCCCAGCTTCGAGAAATCGAGGCCCCCCGGGGTGCGGCCGCGCGCCTCGCCCTGCTTGCGAAACCAGTTCCCCGAGGCGCGCTCGTAGCTGTCGAGCACCATCTCCACGCAGGTCTGGGGCGGGGATGGGTTCCCCTCCGCGTCGAAGACCGCGTAGCCCTCCTCGTCGTGTCGGAACGAGAACGAGCCACGTCGGTAGGCCGCCTCCCACTGGGGGCGGAGCTGCCCATCGGAGAAGTGATCCTCGGCGTTGCGCGGCCGGTCGAAGGGGAGACGCTCGGCGACCAACGCCTCGGCGCTCGCCGCGAGCGCGGCGGTCGCCCGCCGCTTCCATGCCCGCTCCGAGGCCCAGCGCTCTGCCCGTTCCCTTTGCGCGGCGGGCGCGCTCACACAGCCGAGCGCGAGGGCTGCGCCGTCGCTCTCGAGCAGGGCGGGCAGCCACTCGGCCCCGAAGCGGAGCTCGGCGAGCAGCGCGGCCTCGGTGATGTGCGTGACGCGCACGCGGTCGAAGCCTACCTCGTGGCGCAACGCGCGCAGATCGCGGTGCAGCGGCGCGGCGAGGGCGGCGCGCTCTCTGGCGACCCGGTCGCCGAAGAGGAGGCGCGCGGTGCGACCGGCCTGCTCCCCCTCCACGTGGCGGTACTCGTGGCCGCGCTCGAGCCGCGCCGGCTGCTTGTCGAGGCGATGACGCACGCGGCCTCGCTCGAGGTAGATCGTCTCGTCGTCGAACAGATCCGAGAGCCGCAGATCGCGCACCAACGCGAACGCCTCGTCGGGCTCGTCGGCGAACACGTAGCCGCCGCGAAGCAGCGCCTGCCGGAGCTTCGCCTTGTCGTGGCGGTGGGCACGCAAGAGCCTCCCCACGCGCGCGCCGCCCCGCTCGGACGGTCGCCGCGGGTCGGCCGCCGGCGGCGGCGTCGCCACGAAGAACACGGGCTCGCCCACCGCCCGACCGAGGATCGCCGCGCGCTGAGCCTCGAGCTCGGGAGCGCCGGGGAGGGAGGGCGTGGCCCTCACCGCGGCGATGCGGGCCTCGCAGACCTCGAGCGCGAAATCGCGGTGCTCGAGCTGCGCGAGCACGGTGGGCAGCGCCGGTCCGAGCTCGAGCGGCGGGGGCTCGCAGCCCGCGCCGAGCAGCGCGCCGCACGCGAGGGCGGCGAGGAGGAGCTTGCGCAACATGCCGAGACAATGCACCCGAAAGCGCGAGCCATTCCCGCGACATTCGTGCTGGCTCGAGCATAGTGGCCCGAGCCGGGGTCGAACAACCCACCGGCGCACCGAGCATGGGCCCGGCGCCGACGTTCTCCCTCGTGCGGGAGCGCGCGGCCGCAGCTTCTCTGCGCGCCCGACGCGCGCTCCGCCGTGGCGCACCCACGTCCAGGGCCGCCGGCCCCGCTCGGACGCCGAGGTCAGGAGGCGCCTTCGGGGGCCGTCGCCGCGTCGGCGTGGTCCGGAGCGCCGAGGCGCTGGCGAAAGCGGAGGAGGAGGGGGAGCACGGCGGCGGCTTGCACCATCCAGTCGATGGCGGCCGCCCACCAGGCGCCGGAGAGGCCGCGCTGGGCGAGGAGCGCGGTGCAGCCGAGCCGCACGGCGACCGCCCCCACCAGCGTGACGGCGAGGGCGGCCCGCGTGGCGCCACCCCCGCGCAGGGCCGCGCAGCCCACCACCGCCACCGCGATGAAGGGCTGGGTGAGGGCGGCGATGGGGAGGCAGCGTCCGAGCTCGTCGGCGACCTCGCCAGGGGTTGTGGTGAGCGCCACGAGCGGTTCTCGCAGCAGCACGAAGCCGAGCCCGCAGGTCGCGAGCAGCAGGGTGGCCATGGCGATCGCCACGAAGGTCGCGCGCTCGGCCTCCTCGCGGCGGCCGGCGCCGAGGTGGTTGGCGGCGAGCGCCGCTGCCGCCACCCCGAGGCCCTCCGCGATGGTGAAACAGAACGCTTCGATCCCCAAGAGCCCTTGATGGGCGGCCATGGCCACCGGGCCGAGGGTTCCCACCATACCGGCGTAGAGGAGGTAGCCCCCGTGGAACGCCAAGCGCTCCCCGCACGCGGGTTGGGTGACCCGCCACAGCGCGCCGAGCGCGGCGCGGGAGAGGCGCGGTGCGACCGCGGCTCGGTGGCGGAGGCGCAGTCCGAGCCACGCCGCCTGGGTGGCGAACGCGAGGCCGGTGCCGATGGCGGCGCCGGCCACGCCCATCGCGGGCAGCCCGGCGAGGCCGAGGACGAGGTGGGCGCTCACCACGAGGTTGACCACGTTGCCGAGGAGCGCGGCGGCGAGGGGAGTCCGCGTGTCCTTCTGCGCGTGCAGCGACGCGGCGGCCGTGGTGGCGAACAGGCCGAGGGGCAAGGTTGGAAGCAAGATGCCGAGGTAGCGCGCGGCGTCGTCGTGGGCCGCGGCGCCGAGCGCGGGAAACAGCGCCGTCAGCACCGCGCCCCGCGCAAGCCAGAGCACGAGGGCGGCCACCGCCGCCCCGCCGGTGACCAGGGCGAGCGAGGCCGCGGTGGCCTGCGCGACCCGGTCGCGGCGGCCGGCCCCGGCGTGGGCGCCTACCGTGGCGACGGTGCCCACCGCCACCGCGCCCAGCACCGACGCGACCGTCCAGCTCAGGGTGGTGGCGGCGTGCATCGCGGCCAGCCCCCCCGCTCCGAGGCGGGCGACGAGCACCCGATCCGCCACGAACACGCTCGTCAACAGCGAGAGGTGCACCACGGCGGGCCAGCCCAGGCGCCAGACCTCTCTCGCCGACGAGCGCAGCGCGGCCCAGCCTGCGCTCGCGTCGGGGCTTTCCACCGTGGTCGGGACCATGGAGAGCACAACGCTCTAGCGGGTGCGCCCGCTTCCGTCACGGCTTTCGGCCGGCTGGCGACGCTTTTCTCGGCCAGAGCGATGAGATACAAACGACCCGACGTGGGCTACGACATCGCAGACGAGCGCACCCAGGCGCAGTCGATCAACGTCACCTGGGACAAGCGCACCGAGGACGTGGTGTTCCTCGCGCTCCGGGGGCCGGACCAAGGCACGCGCTTCGTGGTCAAGCGCCCCGGTGGCATCGTCGGCCGCGAGCCAGGCGGCGCCATCCAGAGCCGCGACCCGAACATCTCGCGCCGCCACGCGTTGCTCGAGTTCTCCAACGACGGGCGCGTCCTGCTCACCGATCTCGGGAGCAAGAACGGGGTGTTCGTGAACGCCGTGCAGGTGTCGCGGGCAGAGCTCTTCGACGGCAACCACGTGCAGCTCTCCAACGACTCCGTGTTCCGCGTGCGCTTTCAAGATCCGGAAGAAACCGAGCTGATGGAGTCGCTCAGCGTGTCCATCATGCGCGACGCGCTCACCGGGCTGCCCAACCGTCGCTACGTCGGCGACCGCCTGGCGCAGGAGTTGGCCTACGCCCACCGCCATGGCGAGGCGGTCAGCGTGGCGCTGGTCGACGTGGACGAGACGAAGAAGGTGATCGACGCCGACGGCCAGGCTGGCGCCGACAAGCTCATCAAGCAGATCGCGCAGCTGGTGCGCAGAGGGGTTCGCGCCTACGACGTGGTGGCCCGCTACGGCGTCGACGAGTTCCTGATCCTCATGCGCAACACCGGCCTCGAGGAGGCCACCAAGGTGATGGAGCGCGTGCGCAAGGCGGTGGCCAAGAAGACGTTCGACACGGGCGACATCCCCATTCGGGCGACCATCACCGTCGGTCTGACCGCCTTTTTGCCGCAACCGCTGCCGAAGGGGAAGAAGAGCAAGGAGCCGTTCGATCACGAGCTCGTGAACCAGCTGCTCGATCGGGCGGACAGCGCGCTCTACCTCGGCAAGTCCGAGGGCAAGAACCGGGTCGCAGGGTTTCAGGCCGGCTGAACGCGGGTTGTTTCGTCGCGCTGGCTCGGGGCCTCGCGACGCGGGGATCGCCGCCCTCTCGACGCCGCGCTGCGGTCGCCGAGCGCTGGGCCGCTCGCCGCGTCGCGATAGAGCTCGAGGTGAAGGCGGGCGCTGTCTTCCCAGCGAAAGCGGCGGCCACGTTCGCGGCTCCTCTGGCCGAGCTCCTCGCGGAGCACGGCGTCCCGAGCGACCGCCTCGAGCGCAGCGCGGAGCGCGTCGATGCGCAGCGGCAAGAGCAGCGCCGCGCCGTCGAGGTTCTCGCGCAGCGCGGGGATGTCGCTCGCGAGGATCGGCGCACCGCAGGCGGCGGCCTCGAGGGCGGGCATGCCGAAGCCCTCCCACCGCGAGAACTGCACGAGGCCGAGCGTGGCGCGGTACAACGCCACGAGCTCATCGTCGCGTACCGACGCGAGCACGCGTACGCGGTGATCGCGGCCCACGTTTTGTTGGTGGAGCCGCTCGACGATCACGAGCTCGACGTCGGTGGGGAGCGACGCGGCCGCGAACGCGCTTCGCACCGCGCGGTGGTTCTTGAACGGCGCGTTCTGTCCCACCGCGAGGAAGAAAGGGCGCCGGACGCCGAGCCGCGCGAGCGATCGGCGGGTGGTCTCGGCGTTTGAATCCACGAGCGGCGTGAAGCGAGGGTGCACGCCGTGGGGGATCACGCGAATCCGCCGAGGATCGGCGATGTGTCCGCGGACCGCGTCGGCGGTGGCGTGCGAGATGGCGACGATGCGGGTCGCGCGTGCGAGGGCGCGAAGGATGCCGTCTCGGTAATAGAGGTACTGCACGGGCCACAGGGGCGACCGGCCGCAGAGATGGGGGCGTTCGAGCCACATCAGGTCGTGGATCGTGACCACGGTGGGGCAGGCGATGCCGCGCCCGAGGGTGTTGAAGGGAGCGTGGAGCACGTCCACCTGCGACAGATCCATGAGTCGGCTCGGGACGAGGAGCGTTCGGAGGCCGTTGGCGACGGCGCTCACCGTGCGCGCTTCGACGTTGGGCGCGTGGCTCAGGGGGCGCGGCGCCCGTGGATCCGCCCAGAGCTGGAAGTGGACGTCGGGGGCGAGCCGCGGGAGGTGCTCCAAGAGCCCTTGCACGTAGCTGCCGATGCCGCTCGGACGTTCCCGGACGTACCGGCAGTCGATCGACACGCGCATCCGCTGGGGCATACCACGGCGGCGCGCGAGCGAGCTCCGCGCGCGCGTGGTCGCTCACGGGAAGCCGGCGCCGGCACCCGCGGAGGGCAGGCCGGCGCCGATGCCGGCCGAGCCGTCGGTGCCACCGGCGCCCACCCCGCTCTGGGACGTTGAGCCCGAGGTCTCGTCGCCCGTGCAGCCCATGCCGGTGCACGACACGACGCAGCGGTTGGACGCGTCGCCGCAGTCGACGTTGCAGCCTCCGCCGCTGCACGTGAAGTTGCAGGCGTTGCCAGAGCCGAGGCACAGAAGCTCACAGTTGCCACCGGGGCAGTCGAAGTCGCAGCTCGCGCCTCGGCCCTCACAGGCCATGCGGCAGTTGCCGCCATCGCAGTCCCAGTTGCAGTTGGCCCCTCCCTCGCAGGACATGTCGCAGTTGCCGCCGTCGCAGCTCGCGTCGCATTGGGTGGCGTCTTCGCACACGAGCGGGCAATTTCCGTTCGGACAGTCGAGCTGACAGCTCTCACCGGCGTCGCACGTCCCCGACACCCCGCAGGCTTGTGCGAACAGCGCCCACGAGAGGGCGGCGACGAGCAGGGTGGGGCGGCGGGGCAGGCGAAACATGAGGGGCATGGGATCCTCCAGCGGGTGGCGGTACGTCGTTGGTCGACGGTGTGGTCACGACCAGCTCGTGACACCCTGCCCCTTCGCAACCCGCATGCCGCCGCCCAGCCTGTCGAAATCGCGGCTCTGGGTGGCAGCCCCGTGAAGCGGGCTCGCCACGCCGGAGACGACGCACGACGCCGCGCTTCACAGTGGACGGCGGCCGCGAGCGCCCTCGGCCGCGATCGCCTCGGCCCCGCGCCCGCCCCGCACCCCTCGAGGCGACTCCGTTCGGACCTTCAGTACACGTAGTTGTGCCAGTCGCGAGGGATGCGGCTGTAGTGCTCGCTCGTGTGCACGCCTGGGTTGAACGGGGCCACGAGCCCAGCCTGCACGAAGTCGCCGCGCATACGGCGGTTGTCGTTGTTGAAGTTCTTCACGTCGCCGCTCGCCCCGACGAACATGCCCGAATCGAACGGGTGCCACGTGAAGTTCTCGTCCTGACCCCACAGCTCCCCGTAGGCGATGATGTTCGCGTAGTAGTCCTTGAACGGGCGCCCCGCGTCGCGGTGGCACCGGTCGCAGGACGCGTTGCTCACCTCGACGAGGCCCCCGTTGAATCGCTCGGGCACGATGGAGAAGCCGGCGTCGATGGTGGGCGCGTAGGCGCGCAGGTTACCATTCGACTTCCACACCTCGCCTTTGGCGGAGCGGAAGCCGGTGTCCGCGAGCAGCGCCTTCAGGATGCTCGGATCCGAGAGACGCGGGAGGGGATCCTCCGCCCCCGACACCGCGGCGAAGGCAGAGGGGAAGCGGCTCGACGCGAGCGTCGCCGCCCGCAGCGTGTCGGGTCGCCGCGCGTGTTCGATGAGGGCGTCGATCTCCGCCGAGCTCGCCCAGTCGTCCCGCTCCTCGCGCCGCTCTTCGAGCTTGCGAGCGAAGCGCTCGGCGTTCGGGAACGGACGCAGCACGTCGGACTCCCAGCGCTCGCGGGCGCGGGTGCGGGTTCGGATCTCGAAGGGATGCCAGTGCCCGTCTGCGACCACGAACATGAGCTCGCCGAAGATGGTGCCGACGGGGAAGGCCCAGTCGATGCGGTTGGTCCAGCGTGACGGCGACCGCTTCCAGTAGGCGACGGGCATCAACGCGTCGTCTGCCCCGCGCGGGATGTGCCAGAAATCGATCACCGCCGCCTGTTTCTCGTGGCTGCCGATGGGCCGCCCGAACGGAAAATGAAACACGCCCGTGGTCTGGAAGATCTGCGCGTGCCCACCGGGCACGGCGAGATCGATGTGCACCTTGCCGATGCTGTTGGGGCGCATGCCGATCGGGAGCTCCACGCCATCGCCGAAGGAGTCCTGGTAGCCGGGGACGATACCCCACCGATCGTAGAAGACGGTGTCTGCGCTCTCGAGCACGGCCCTCAGCGCGGGGTCGCTCACACACGGCATCCGACTCGCGAGGTAAGCGAGCCAGTCGTCGCGCAAGAGCGACACGGGTCGGGGGGCGTCAAGATCGATGGCGGGGATCTGACAGTCTTCGTCGTGGTGGAAGGTGTCGCTGCCCGTGGAGGGCTCGCCGCCGCACGCCATCGTCATCGCCATCGCGGCGACCGCGACGCGGGCCCAGCTGTTGCTCGTGGTCATAGGCTCCTCGTGTATTAACCGGCTGACCGGTCGAACTCGTGAATGCAAAGCTGGTTCCAGGTCGACCCGTCGCCTGCCGTCGCGGAGTTAGAGCCCGATTTCCAGCCTCGGCGCAGCGTTGCAGTGACCGACATGTGACCCATGGTGGTCTTTTGGTGTCCCATGTGTGCGCCGACCGTGCGCGGCTGGTCGCGCACAGCCGTTCGTTCAATAAACCAAGTAAATTCAAGGCATCTCTTGTGGCATGTACCCTGCTTCGGGGAGGCTCGCGTGCGAACGGGGAAGACAAAATCGACTGGAGATCGTTTCAATGTTTCGTAAGAACCTCATCCTCCCGAGCTTGTTGGCCCTGGCCCCCCTGACCGCCGTCGGCTGCCTCACCGAATCGGCCAACGGGCCGGATCCTGGAGTGGAAGACGTGGGCGAGGAGCGCGGCCCGATCGGCAAGGCCGACCTGTTCGGCCAGTGCCGGGACGAAAAGCGCGATCGCTGCGGCGGCAAGTCGTCCGGCAACTGCTGGTGCGACGAGGCGTGCTCCACGTTCGGCGACTGTTGCTCCGACTACGCCGACGCGTGCGAGGGGGAGAGCTGCGATCCGACGCTGCTCTGCGGTCAGGCCATCAGCTGCGTCGAGGGCCAGTGGTATCCCACGACCTGCGGTCCGGCGAACTGCGACGCGCCGATGGGGCCCTGCGGCGAGCCCGAGCCCGAGTGCGACCCGGGGTTGTTCTGCACCCAGGTGCTCACCTGTGTGGACGGTGCGCTCTACCCCACCGGCTGCGGTCCGGCGAACTGCGACGCGCCGATCGGACCGTGCGGGGACCCCGAGCCCGAGTGCAACCCGGAGCTGTTCTGCACGCAGGTGCTCACCTGTGTCGACGGTGAGCTCTACCCCACCGGCTGCGGTCCGGCGAACTGCGACGCCCCGATCGGCCCTTGCTGAGCCCTGGCCGGGAGCGGGGGCGTCACGGCACGAAGGAGATGCCGCGAGCGCCCTCGAAGTGCGACGCGTCGACGTGGAGCTCGCGCTCGCCGTCGTCGAGGCGCCACACCCCGGCGTCGTCGAGCACGTGGAGCGTTCCGTCGGGCGCGAAGGCGATGCTGAGCGGGCGCTCGAACCGGTGCGTGAGCTCGAGCAGGCGCGCGCCGCTCACCGGATCGAAGGCGACGATGGTGCCGCGGCGGTAGTCGCTCACGAGCGCCCGTCCCGTGGGGTCGAAGGCGATGCTCGTCGGCAGCTCGAGCTCTCCGGGGGGGCCGAACGAGCCGACCATCACCTCGCGCTGCGGGTCCCATGCCTGCACGAGCCCGGTGGCGCTGCTGGTGGGCGCGGTGCACACGTAGAGCAGGCCGTCGGGGCCGAGGGCGAAGTCGTGTGCGTCGCGCATCGCGGGGTAGCCGAACTCGGAGATGAACCGCCCGCCGTGATCGAGGATCACGGTGGAGCGCGTGTCGTTGCCGAGCACGTAGACGCGCTCGGCGTCGAAGCGGATGGCGACCGGTTCCTCGAGCACGCCGCTGTCGGCGAAGAAGTCGCCGAGGTAGGCGCGGTCGCGACCGAAGGCGTGCACCCGGCTGCTGCCGAAGCTCGCGACCAGCAGGCGGCCGTCGGGGAGCACCCGGGCGGTGGAGGGGCGGTTGAGCGCGCAGTCGTCGCGGGTCACGAGCGGCGCGACCACGCCGTCGTGGAGCAAGACGCGATCCCCGTCGCGGTCGGCGATCAGCAGCTCGAACGAGGCGCGCTCGGTGGGCTCGCCGCGGAGCGCGAGCGGCAGCGACGCGGGCGCCTCGCCGCAGCCCGAGACGAGGAGCGCCATCGACACCCACGCCAGTCGCCACGACGCCATCCGCCCAGTGTAACATCAGCGTCACCTCGTCGTGGCCTTTCCGTCACCAAGCTGTCACGCGTGGCCGTCCGACGCGCGTCGGCTTCGCGAGCACGACCTCGGCGAGCGCGACACATCGGTGATTGGGTATTGAATTGTCGCACATCGGCTGACCCTTTGTGATAGGGTCTCCAAACGGGCACCTCTGGGAGAGCGCGCAGGCGCGCCTTCCAATGGAGGAGATCGTGCGTCTTCGTTCATCCTTTTCCCTGCTTGGTGTGGTCGCCGGCGTCGTCTTGGCGGCCGCGTGTGTCGAAGAGATCCCCACCGACAAGCCCGACGACGACGACGGCGGGGTGGGTGCCCAAGGGGGCGACGGGGGAGGCGGCACGGGGGGTGAGGGCGGCGCAGGCCCCGAGTACGAGACGGTGGTGTGCGAGGGCGCGCCGACCGCTTCGCCCGGCGCGGAGGTGTGCAGCGTGACCGCCGGCGACCAGCGCACGCTCATCGTCGGCGACGTGCTCACGCCGGGCCGGGTGTACGAACAGGGCGCGGTGCTCATCGAGCAGGGGCAGATCGTCTGCGTGGGGTGCGACTGCGTGGACGCCGCGGCGGGGGCGACCGAGGTGGTCTGTCCCGACGCCGTGGTGTCGCCGGGCCTCATCAACGCGCACGACCACGTCGGCTGGATGAACGGGCGACCGTGGGTCGCGTCGGAGAACGGTGTGGACGCAGCCCTCCGCTGGGAGCACCGCAACGACTGGCGCCGCGGACGGCGAGGGCACCCCGAGGTGGAGGTGGACGGGGGCGGCGCGAGCCGCGACGAGAAGCTCTTCGGAGAGCTGCGCTTCGTGCTCTCGGGAGCGACGGCGATCTTCGGGTCTGGCGATCTCGCGGGCTTGCTCCGCGACCTCGACAACACCGGCAACGGCGAGAGCGGGCTCGACAGCCCCGGCGCCAAGTACGACACGTTCCCGCTCGGCGACTCGAGCGGCACCCAGCAGGAGAACGGCTGCTCGAGCTACGAGATCGTCGACGCCGCCGCCGCCTATTACGACTGCCACGCGCCCCACGTCGCGGAGGGGATCGATCGGGTGTCGCGCAACGAGTTCCAGTGTCTCACCGGCACCGGCACCGGCGCCAAAGACATCCTCGACGACCGCACCGCGATCATCCACGGCGTCGGGCTCACGCCAGCCGAGATGAGCACGATGGCGGCGCGCGGCATGAAGCTCATCTGGTCGCCCCGCTCCAACATCGCGCTCTACGGCGACACGGCCGCGGTGACCACGCTCGACCGGCTCGGCGTGACCATCGCGCTCGGCACCGACTGGTTGCCCTCGGGCTCGATGAACATGCTCCGCGAGCTCGCCTGTGCGGTGTCGTTCAACGAGAACCAGCTCGGCGGCTACTTCAGCGACCACAAGCTCTGGCAGATGGCCACCGTCGGCGCAGCGCGCGCGCTCGCGTTCGATCACGAGACGGGGGTGCTCGCGGCGGGGCGCGTGGCCGACGTGGCGGTGTTCGCCAACGACGGGAAACGCCACTTCGGCGCGGTCGTCCGCGGCGACGTGGAGGACGTGGCGCTCGTGCTCCGCGGCGGCGAGGTGCTCAGCGGCAACGCCACGGTGGTGGCTGCGCTCGAGTCGGGGTGTGAGGTGCTCGACGTGTGTGGCGTGAGCAAACAGGTGTGCGTGCAGCGCGACACCGGCGATACCCTCGCTGCGATCGAGGCGTCGATCTCCCCGGCCTACCCGCTGTTCTTCTGCGGGGAGCCGACCGACGAGCCCTCCTGCCTCCCCGCGCGGACCCTCGCCAACGACAGCGTCGACGGCTCGACGCTCTACGCCGGCATGTCGAGCGCAGACGACGCAGATGGTGACGGCATCCCCGACGCGAGCGACAACTGTAGCTCGGTGTTCAACCCGATTCGTCCGGTCGACGGCGGCGTGCAAGCAGACTTCGACGGCGACGGCGTGGGCGACGCGTGCGATGTGTGTCCGGTCGACGCTGACACCGAAGACTGTGCCGGCTCCGATCCGAACGACACGGACGGCGACGGCATCGACAACGCGAGCGACAACTGCCCCTCTGTGCCCAATCCAGATCAAGCCGACGCGGACGGGGACGGCAAGGGCGACGCCTGCGATCCTTGTCCCAATGAACCGAACCCCGGGACGGAAGCGTGCCCGGGGGTGGAATCCACCATCTTCGCGATCCAGGACGAGACCGACCCCGATCACCCGGCGGTGGGGACACGCGTGCGGGTCGAGTGTGTGGTGACCGCGGTGGGTCCGAACGGGGTGTGGTGTCAGGACGCGCTCGGCGGTGAGTTCTCGGGCATCTACATCTTCTCGGGGAGCGCGGCGACCTACCCCAACGCGACGGCGGTGGCGCTCGGCGACGAGATCCGCGTCGACGGCGACTACGAGGAGTATTTCGGGCTCAGCGAGCTCACCGCGCCGGCGTTCACGCTCCTCGGCGTGGGCGTGGTCCCCGCGCCGGAGCTATTGGACCCGGCCGACATCGCCACCGGCGGCACGCTCGCCGAGGCCTACGAGGGGGTGCTGGTGCGGGTGGAGTCGGTGACGGTGACCGACTCGAACCCCGACGCTCCCAACGACTACGACGAGACCGAGGTGACCGGGGGGTTGCGCATCGACGACGCCTGCTGGCCCGACCTCGACAACCTCTTCACGGTAGGCCAGTCGTTCTCCTCGATCACCGGGGTGCTCCACTACAGCTTCGGCAACTTCAAGCTCCTCCCGCGGTTCGCCGCCGACCTCGTGGACTGAACGCTCGCGGCGCGGCGGGCGCCGATCCACCTGGGCCGACCGCGACACCGGTGTCATAGGGGGGGGAGCGCTGCCGGGTGTCGGTCGGGGGCCGAGCCGACCCGGTTCGTGGCGCGACGAGGGCCTGTCGCGTGCATCGAGGCCCATCGGGACGATTGTGGCGCCCCCATGGGCGGCTGGCATGGGGGCTGCTACACTGAGCGACTCGCCCTCTCGGGCGTTAGAGAACGAACCACGGGTGCGGTCCGTCGTGCCCCTCGCGATCCATGGCAGCCTCGTGCATCAGCTCGCAAGGCGAGCGCGTCGATCTCGTCGTAGACGCGGCGGTGAGCGCTTTTGCGCGGCTCGACGAGCTCGCGGTGCAGCCGACGCGGGGGTTCACCCTCGTGCACGCCGCCGCGGAGCTCGCGCCGACGCTCGCCCGGCACCTCGAGCGCCGGGCCTTGGGGATCGGGCGGCGCGTCGAGTGTGTGGACACCGAAGGGGCGGCGGAGCCGTGGCACGAGCTCGCGCGTCGGCTCCGCGTGGGGGGAGCGGAGCCGGCGGTGGTGGCCGAGCGGATCTTGGCGGTGGCGCGCGACGCGCTGCTGCTCGTGTGCGTGCCGGTGTCGACGCGCTGGGGCGCGAGGGTGGCGGACGCCCTCGCGGCGGCGGCGGAGCAGCGCGACGGGGGGGCGTGGATCGTGGAGCTGACGCGCGATCGTCGGTCGCCGTTCGCCGATCCGGTGGTGGTGACGGAGCCGCTCGCTGCGGACGACATCGAGCGCTTCTGGCGAGCGCTCCTTCACGATGGGCGGCGCTCGGGTCGTGGCGGCCTCGAGCGGCTCGCGACGCTCGAGCGCTCGTGGTGGGACGCCCGAGCGGCGGCGCCGGTGGAGAGCACGCTGAGCGTCGCGGCGCGCGAGGCGCTCGGGGTCCTCTCCCTGTGGGGTGGCAGCCTCGATCGAGAAGGCCAAGAGCGCCTGGGGGTGGCGGCGGCGCGCGAGGAGCTCTTGCGCTCGGGGCTCGTCGCCGGCGACGGCGTGGGCCGCGTCTGGCTGCGAGCGTCGATCACCTCGACGCCTACGACGGCGACGACCCGTGACGTCGCCCGCGCGCTCGGGGCTTCGGACGACCCCTGGGATGCGCTGCGGTCGGCGGAGCTCTCGTTCGCGATCGGCGACGTCGCGGACGCGGTGGCCAGCGCGGAGCGGGCGCTCGTGCTTGCGGAAGCCACCGCTCGCGAAGACCTGTGGCATCGGCTCGAGTCGGCTCTCGCCCACGCCGAGGCCGACCCGAGCGGCCTGTTGCGACTCGCCGAGCTCGCGCTCGAGCTCGGCGATGGCGATCCTGCGCTGCGGCTCGCGCGGCTCGCGGCGCGCCACGGCGACGGCTTCGAGGTCTCGTTGGTGCTCGGGCGGGCCTCGGCCGCGCGGGGCGACCTGCCTCACGCCGAGCGCGCGCTGGAGCGCGCGGTCGCCTGCGCTGGCGACGAGGCCGAGCGGCTGCGGGCGTTGGTGGAGCTCGCGGAGGTGTTGTGCAGCAGCGGCGCGGCAGCGCGTGCGTTCGAGCTCGCCGAGGCCGCGGCCGAGCGCGCGCTCGCGGTAGCGACGCGTCTGGCCGCCCGCAACGTGCTCGGCAAGCTGCTCATGGCGGCTGGCGACTGGGACGGGGCCGCGTGTTCCTTCGCCGAGGATGCCCACGCGGCGGCGCTGAGTGGGGAGCTGGAGATCGAGCTGCGGGCTCAGCTCAACCAAGCGAGCGCCCTCGTCGGCGGGGGGCGACGAGCCGAGGCCCAGGCGATCTTGACGGCGGTGCTCGCCGCGGCGGAGCGAGCGGGCAGCCTGCGCGCGAAGGCGTTCGCGCTCAGCAACCTGGCCGTGCTCGCGACGCAGCGGCACGACTACGCGGAGGCGCTAGGGCTGAGGGAGCAGGCCCTGTCCACGTTCCAGCGGATCGGCAACAGAGAGTGGCTCGCCCGGAGCATGGTGTATCTCGCCGATCTGCGGATCGATCTCGGCTTCGCCGCCGAGGCGGAGCAGGCGCTGGCCTTCGCGCGGCAGGTGCTCGGTCCGTCCGGCCCACCCACGCAGGCCGCGTGGATGAGTCTCGTCGCGACCCGGATCCACCTCGAGCGGGGCGGCCTGACGCGTGCGTGGGAGGAGCTCGACGCCGCCATCGATGCCGCGGCCCGCTCGACGGATGGGACGATCCTGGCCGACTGCCACGCCTTGGCGGTGCGCGTGGCGCTCGCCGAGGCCGACGTGGCGCGGGCCGAGCTCGAGCTCGGCCGCGCACGTGAGCATCGGGGGGGGGCTCACAAGGAGGCCGAGCTCGCGCTGCTCGAGGCGCACCTTCGGCTTGCGGAGGGGAGCTCGTTCGTCGCCGCGGCCGAGGAAGCGCTCCGGCTCGCGCGGGCGCACAAGGATCGGGTGCGAATGGCCGAGGCGCACCTGTTGCTGCACCGTGGCGCAGCGGAGGCCGGCGACGAGGAGCGCGCGCGCTCGGAGCTCGTGGCGGCGCGCCGGCTGCACGAGACCATCGGGCGGACGCTGCCGCCGAGCCTGCGGGGCCGCTACGCCGCGAGGGTGGACAAGCGCGTCGCCGCGCCGCCCGACGTGGTGGCGCGCGAGGCGTCGGATCGGCCGGTGTCTTCACGGGGTCGCGGCCAAGCAGGGGGGATGGTGGGCAGCCACCCCGCGATGCAGGCGATGTTCGAGGTGCTCGCGAAGGTCGCGGCGACCGACGCGACCGTCTTGGTGTTTGGCGAGAGCGGTACCGGCAAGGAGCTCGTGGCCGACGACATCCATCGGCGCAGCCCACGGCGTCGCGGGCCGATGGTGAAGGTGAACTGCGCCGCGCTGGTGGAGACGCTCCTTTTGTCGGAGCTGTTCGGACACGAGAGGGGGGCCTTCACCGGGGCGAGCCGCGAGCGCCGCGGCTGCTTCGAGCTCGCCGACGGCGGCACCATCTTCCTCGATGAGATCGGCGACGTGTCGCCTGCCACCCAGGCTGCGTTGTTGCGGGTGCTGCAGGATCGCACCTTCCATCGCGTCGGCGGCACCCACGCGGTGAGGGTGGACGTGCGGGTGATCTGCGCCACCCATCGCGATCTGCGGGCGATGGTGGAGCACGGGACGTTCCGGGAAGATCTCTACTATCGGCTCTCGGGCATGGTGGTCGAGGTGCCACCGCTGCGGGCGCGCAGGAGCGATCTCCCCCTCCTCGCGTCGGAGATCTTGTTGCGGATGGCGCGCGAGAACGAGCTGCCACACAAGCGCTTGGAGCCCGACGCGCTGGTGCTCCTCGGCGCCCACCCGTGGCCGGGCAACGTGCGCGAGCTCGAGAACGCCCTTCGGGCCGCCGCCCTCTTCTCCGACGGGGACGGGATTACCGCCGACGATCTCGCGCGCCACGTCCCCAGCTTGCGCGATGCGCTGCGGCGCGACCCGCGTGAGGGGGTGGGTACCGACGTGGCGGCCGCCGCGGGTGGAGACGGCGCTCTCTCCTTCGCGCCCGAGGACGCGGTGTATCACGCGGTGCGCGAGGGAGAGGGTCTGCGCGAGCTGCAGCGGCGCGTGGAGCACGAGTGCATCGTGCGCGCGCTGCGCGAGACCAACGGCCACGTGACGCGGGCGGCGGCGCTCTTGGGGATCAAACGGCCGCGCCTGTCGCAGCTGATCAAGCAACACAACCTCCGCGTGGAGGGGGACGAGTGATGAAGTTTGAAGTGTCGAGGACGGCGGCGCGCCGGCCACTCGTGGGTGCGGTCTTCGCTCGGCTGCTCTGGGTGGGGCTCGCGGTCTGGGTGGGGCTCTTCGCGAGCGGCTGCGCCGTCGAGGAGGAGACCGAGGATCAACGCAGCGGCTTCACCCTTCAGCGACTCGAGGATCTCGATCAGCGGGGCGCCTGGGTGTTGTACCAGTGGTACCTCCAGCAGGGCCTCTTGCCCTGTGACCCGCCTCCCGATCCATGGCACCCCTTCGTGCGCTACGGCTACTGCAGCGCCGACGGGATTCAACACGAGCCCCTCCCCGACGACTCCTACGACGAGTAGCCGCGGCGGGGCGAACGCGAGGGAGCCGCGCCGTCGCGCTCCGGCGTCGAGCCGACGAAGGTGAGCTCAGGGGAGGAGGAGCGCGCTCACGCTTGCCCGAGGCACATGCCGACGTCGCGGGCCGCCATCACGAGCTGCCCGTTGGGATCGATGAGCCGCTCGTTGGCGATGGCCTCCTCGATGGGCACGGTGACGACGTTGGGGGTGCGGAGCGCTACCATGTGTCCGAACTTGCCTTGCTCCACCGCGTCGACGGCGGCTACCCCGAAGCGGGTGCCGAGGATGCGGTCGAAGGCGATGGGCGACCCGCCGCGTTGGAGGTGGCCGAGCACGGTGAGCCGCACGTCGAGCTGGAGGTGGGGCTGGATGAGCGCGGCGAGCTTCTCGCCGGCGCCGAAGAGCCTCGGCATGGCCCCGAGCTCCTTCGGTCCTTCGAAGCTCTGGGTGCCGTCGACGGGCTTCGCGCCCTCGGCGACGACGATGATGCTGAAGGGATAGCCGGCCTCGCGCCGCCGGCGCACGGCGGCCACGATGGCCTCGGGCCGGTAGGGGATCTCCGGAATGACGCACACGTGGGCCCCGCCGGAGATGGCCGCGGCGAGCGCGATGAACCCGGCGTTGCGCCCCATGACCTCGAGGATCATGACGCGGTCGTGGCTGGCCGCCGTGTCCTGGAGGCGATCGATCGCTTCGCTCGCGGTCTGGACGGCGGTCATGAAGCCGAAGGTGTAGTCGGTCGCGGCCAGATCGAGATCGATCGTCTTGGGCACACCCACGATCTTCAGCCCCTTCTGAATGAACTGCTTGGCGATCTTCATGCTGCCGTCGCCCCCGACGCTGATGAGCGCGTCGAGGCCGAGCTTGTGGTAGTTCTCGACGACGGTGTCGGAGACGTCGCGCTCGAGCACCTGGTCGCCCTCGTGAACCACGTAGTGAAACGGATCCGAGCGGTTGGACGTGCCGATGATCGTGCCGCCGCGGGTGAGGATGTCTTCGACGTGTCGCTCGTCGAGCCAGCGGTTGCCGTGGGGAGAGCGGTAGTCGAGGTGGACCAGCCCCTCGGTCGCGTCTTCGATCCCAAGCACCTCCCAGCCCTTCCGTCGCGCCTTCAGCACCACGGCCCGGATGACAGCGTTCAGGCCAGGGCAGTCGCCCCCGCCGGTCATGATTCCGATCTTCTTGATGCTCACCGTCGCCGAATACGGCGTGCGGGCTGCGGCGGCCAGACTTTTGGCGGTTGGGTGCGTCGCAATACCCTTTTGCCCCTGGCGAGCATGCGCCACTAAGATCCACCTCGTGCGAGCAGGAGTCGACCTCGGAACCACCCGAACGATCGTGGCGGCCGCCGATCGGGGGAACTACCCGGTGGTGGGCTTCTCGACGCCCGCCGGCGACGTCGTCGATCACTATCCCACCGTGAGCGCGGAGCGCGGCGGGCAGCTCGTCCACGGACACGTCGCGGTCGCGGCGGCCCGGGACGGGGCGCCCTACCTGCGCTCGTGGAAACGCTTGATCGGCCGATTCGGCCCGCAACATCGGGTGAGGATCGGCACCCGCGAGCTGACCCTCCTCGAGCTCGCCACCGATTTCCTCCGGGCGCTCGGCACGGATCTGCGCGAGCGCAGTAACCTCACCGGGCCGCTCGACGAGCTGCCCGAGGTGGTGATCTCGGTGCCCGCGAACGCGCACTCCAGCCAGCGCTTCACCACCCTCGAGGCGTTCGTGAGCGCAGGCTTTCCGGTGCGCGCGATGATCAACGAGCCGAGCGCGGCCGCGATCGAGTTTTCGCACCGCTACCGAGGCAGCCTCAACGCCCGCCGCGATCACGTGTGCGTCTACGATCTCGGCGGGGGGACCTTCGACGCGGCGTTGGTGATGGTGGCCGGGGATCGCCACGAGGTGATCGACACCAGCGGGGTGCAGGAGCTCGGGGGAGACGACTTCGACGCGATCCTCATGGAGTTGGCGCTCGAGGCGCTCGGCATGCATCCATTCGAGCTCCCCGACGATCTGCGCGCGCTGCTCGACGAGTGCCGGGCCGCCAAGGAGTCGATCGGACCGAACACGCGCCGCGTCGCGCTCGATCTCTCGAGCCTCGGTGAGCTCGCCCCGGAGGAGGCGGTGGTGCTCGACGTGGCGGTCTACTACGACCGGCTCCGTCCGCTGGTGGACCAGTCGATCGCTTCGCTGACCGAGGTGATGACGGCGACCGCTTCGAACGACCGCGTCGCCGATCTCAAGCGCGTCGCCGAGGACGCGGGCGTGGCCGGGGTGTACGTGGTGGGGGGCGGGAGCGGCTTGCCTTTGGTCGCTCGCCAGCTGCGCGAACACTTCGGGCGGCGGGTGCATCGCTCGCTCGTGCCTGCGGCCTCGACGGCGATTGGCCTCGCCATCGCCGCCGACGCGGAGCGCGAGCCGCCGCTCGCCGAGCGCTTCACGCGCCACTTCGGCGTGTTTCGCGAGAAGAACGAAGGGGAGGGGGTGGCCTTCGACAGCATCTTTCCCCGCGGCACCCTCATGCCGCGGCCTGGCGAGGAGCCCCTGCGCGCCGTTCGACGTTACCGCGCCAGGCACAACGTGGGCTGCTTTCGCTTCATCGAGTGTGCCGCGGTGGACGCGCGTCACGAGCCGGGGGGCGACATCAGCCCGCACGCCACGATTCGGTTTCCGTTCGAGCCGGCGCTGCGCGACGGCGGCGCGGCGGGCGCGGCGGTGGAGCGCATCGAGGGCCTCGGTCGCGCGGTGGAGGAGTGCTTCGAGGTGGACGCGGCGGGGGTGGTGACGGTGATGATCCGCGATCTCGAGGATGGCTACGCCGAGCGCCACGTGCTCTAGCGGGGCGCCGAGGTTCGAGGCGTCGCCGCGTCAGAGGCGCGCGAGCACGCCGGCGAGCTCGGTGCTCACGCCGCCGAGGGCGTGAGACTGCAAGAAGGCCACCTCGTAGGGGGGCGTGCGGTCGTGGTACACGAGGTGCACGCGGCTGCCGAGCGCGAGGGGCAACGCGAGGTCGAGCTCGAAGATGTCGCCGCAGACCAAGGTGGTCGCGGGGGTGGCGCCCGTCTCGGCAAAGAGCGTGGTGAGCACGTCGTAGTAGTGGCCGCGCTTGATCATCACCTTCCGTGTCTCGAGGCCGGGCAGCGTAAGGTCCTCGAGGGCGTCGAAGATCGGGTCGCGCGGCGAGTCGTCGCGCACGAACTTCTTCGCGTCGCCGATGATGCGGAGCCTCGCGCCACCCGCCGCCGCGAGGGCCTCGAGCTTCCCGGTCACCGCGTCGGTGCGCGAGTTGGTGACCACCGCGACCTCGAGCTCGGGGCGCGCGAGCACCGCTTCGAGCACGGCTCTGGCGTCGGGGCGCGGCGCGGTGCCGGTGAGCACGTAGTTCTTGCGGTAGAGCGCTTGCAGCACCTCCGAGCGGGTGGCGTGGTCGCGGAGGATCCCGAAGCGGTCGCACAGGTTCTGGGCGATACAGGAGGCGGTGAGGTACGGGTCGGCGCCGGCGGGGGCGGTGATGACGCCACCGTTTTGCCAGCCGTAGCGCGTGGGGTGGGCGAGCACCTCCGCCTCTTCTTCGTCCCAGGCGCCGTCGTCGGGGCGGCCGAGGAGATCGAAGAAGTCGGTGCGGAACGCCGCCACGAAGGGCCGCGCCTCCTCGTGGGCGTCGGTGAAGGTGCCGTCGAAGTCGAGGATGAGGAGCCTGGTCGTCATGGTCGTCGTCGTCCCCAGAGGAAACGCACGAGCGCCTCGAGACGTTGGGTGAGGGTGGGGATCTCGATGAGCTCGTCTCGCGTGTGGAAGCCGGTGCCGCGAGGGCCGAGCCCGTCGATGGACGGGATCCCCATCGCGGCGGTGGTGGACGCGTCGGAGCCGCCCCCCATCAGCGGGGCCTCGCCGTGGCCGAGGCCGGCCTGCGCGGCGCAGGCGGCGTACTCGTGAAAGAGCGCCACGTTCGCGTCGGTGCGCTGGAGTGGAGGACGGGCGAGCCCACCGGCGAAGGTGAGCCCGCCGTCGAGCGTCTCGGCGAGGTGGTGGAGCGCGCCGACGAGGGTGTCGCCCTGCTCGCTGGTGACGAAGCGCAGATCGAACAACGCCGTCGCGCGCGCGCCATCGCCGGAGATGGTGCCCACGTTGACGGTCACCCCGCGCTCGTAGTCGGTGAGGCGCTGCGCGCGATTCACGAAGCGCGCGACCGACGCGACGGCGTCGTCGTGGGTGGCGGTCACCTCGACGCTGCCGGTGCCTTTGCGCGCGGTGATGATCGCGTCGTGGGCGCGGCCAGCCTCGAAGACGAGCGCCGCGCTGGCGCCGCCGAGCTCGCGCTCGAGCACAGCCGTCCCCTCCGGCGAGCCCACCTCCTCGTCGGACACGATGACGAGGCGGAGCGGCACGTCCACCTTGGCCTCCGCCAACAACCGGAGGGCGGTGAGCACGATCACCAGGCCTCCCTTCATGTCGAGCACGCCCGGGCCGCGCGCGATGTCGCCGTCCACGGAGAAGCCCTCGAAGGTGCCGGGGGGGAACACCGTGTCGTGATGGCCCACGAGGCCCACGCAGCCCGCGGCGCCGTCGCGGGCCGACGCGCTTCGGGCGAGCACGTGGGGCGCGAAGCGCTGACTCGGCGCGAGGGCGACGTCGAGCCCCTCGATGGCTCGGAGCTCGCGCTCGAGCATCGCGGCCACCACCGCTCCTCCTTCGGGGTGGCGGCTGAAGGAGTTGTGCGACACGAGCTCGGACAACGTGGCGAGCATCGGCGCGGTCTGTGCGCGGCACGCGGTCACGAGGTTCGATGGCAGCTCGCGCTCGGACATCGTCCCCACCTTAGCACTCGAGGCGGCACCGCTGGGATCGGCTTGGTTGGGGGCCGAGCGGCGGGGAGCTTGCTCCGCGGCGGCGGCGGCGATAATCGGCTGCGGTGACCGAAGAGGCGAACGCTCCGGTACCGGAACCCACGCCGTCGGCCGTGGGGGCAGAGGCGGAGGCGGTGCTCGCGCGGGCGAGCGGGGGGCGCCTGTTGCTCCGGCTCGGCCTCGGGCTCTGGGTCGCGGCCGGCCTCGGCGTCGGGGGCTACTGGGGCTACCGACGCGTGGAGGCGGGCGGGGCGCGCGGCGTGCCGATGGTGAGCTTCGACGGCAAGAGGGTGCTCATCGGCAACGACGGTCGCGGGCGCGAGGACCGCGAGCGCAGCGTCGAGGAGCGCCCGGCCCACGAGGTGGAGGTGCGGCCGTTCTCCCTCGATGTCACCGAGGTGACGGTGGAGCACTACCGGATCTGCGTGAAGCAGGGGGCGTGCGACGAGCCGGTGAAGGCCGATCCATGCAACTTCCACCGCGCCGATCGCCTCGAGCACCCCATCAACTGCGTCACCCACGAGCAGGCCGAGCGCTATTGCGCGTGGGTGGACAAGCGGCTGCCGAGCGAGGTGGAGTGGGAGTATGCGGCGGGGGGTGGGGGCCACAAGCGTTTGTTCCCGTGGGGCGACGCGCTCCCCACCGGGAAACATCTCAACGGCTGCGGGCTCGAGTGCACCCACTCTGCGGAGATGTCGAGCCGCGCGCTGCGGAACATCCTCGGCGAGGAGGACGGGTTTCCGGGCACCGCGCCGGTGGGCTCGTTCGAGGCGGGCGACACGCTCGACGGCGTGAAGGATCTCGCCGGCAACGTCTGGGAGTGGACCTCGAGCCAGGTGTGCACCTACCCCGCCCATCGCTGCGGCGTGGGGGAAGAGCGCATCATCCGGGGCGGCGCGTGGGTGAACCGCTACCTCCTCACCTTCGAGGTGACCACGCGCGAGCGGCGCCTGCGCACCGAGCCGAGCGAGGCGGTAGGGTTCCGATGTGCCCGAGATGCGTGACGGGGAGCGGCTCGAAGCAGAGACACACGAGGAGCATCGAACCGGGGGACGAGTGAAGGTTATGCTGGATGAGATCTTTCGTCGGCGCGTCGCGACGGTGGCGGCGGTGGTGCCCGAGCTCGAGGCCTATCGCCAGTGGCTCCGCGATCGCCACGATGGCAGCCCGCGCGACTACCTCTTCACCGAGAAGCGGTCACGCTTCGAGCCGCGGCGTGAGGACGTGGTGGTGGCGGTGGGTGCGCTCAGCGTGAGCGAGCGCAAGGGGACCACGCTCGTGCGCTGCGCGGAGCCGGCCATCGCGATCCCCGTCCCCGAGGTGTCGGTGAAGGAGGCGCGGGCGGTGGTCGAGGCGATCGACGGTGAGCGCTGCCTGCTCGAGGTGCAGCTCGACGCGGGGGTGGCCCCCGTCGTGCTCGCGCGCATGCTGCGGGCCACGTTCGGTCGCGTCCTCCTCGCTCCCGACGCCGTCGAAGCGCTCGAGCGCCGGGTGAGCGGGGTCGAGGTCGCGCGTTTCCCCGGTCCGCCCTACCAGCTCGAGCGCGCCCACTGGCAGAACGTGGCCGACGTGCGGGAGGCGGTGGGCAGCGCGGTCCCGCGTGGCGACGAGCTCCTCGGCTGGCTCTCGGAGCTCCACGTGACGATGCTGATGGGCCGGCGTCTGGACAGCTTCTACAAACCGGCCAGCCCCGGGGCCGACGTGACGGTGGCGCCAGGGGCGCTGTTCCTGGAGCCGGTGCGCTTGAAGGAGGGCCGACAGCAGCACTTGTTCCTGAGCGGGCCGCGGGTGAACGCGAAGCTCATCGGCGGTGAGGGGTACCACGCCGCGCTGTATCGCTCGGTGGGCGATGAGGAGGCCCTCACACGGAGCACGCCGCTGGAAGCGGCCGGACACGACTGGGGCCGCGTCGTGCTGGCGCGTTCCGAGCGTGAGCTCGAGCCGGGCCCGTGGTTCTGCCCGCCGCGACCGCTGACGAGCGGGCACTTCGCCGCGCTCGGCGCCGAGCTCGAGGCTGCGCTCGCAGGGGGCGAGGGAGCGGTGCGGGCGGCGGCCGCGTGGCACTGGTGCTTCGTGCGGCTGCATCCCTTTCACTGCGGCAACCAGTCGCTGGCGATGAGCCTCGTGAACGAGGCGCTGCGTCGCGCGGGCGGGGTCGGGATCCCTCACCTCGTGCTCGATCACTTTGCGCTGCGCCTCCGCCGCGACGCCTACTGCACGCTGTTCGAGCGAGCGGTGAAGGCCTTCACGGTGACGGGGGAGCCGTCGGCGCGGCTCGGCGCGCTGATGGAGCGGAACGCGCGCTCGTACGCCTTCATCAACGCGCTCGCCACGAGCGGCGATCTCGACGAATGCGTGGGCCGCGATCCCGAGGGCGCGCGCTTCGCGCTCCTCACCTGAGCGGCCTCCCTCGGGGCGCGGCTCCGCGGCCGACTCGGCGGTGCCACCCGCACCGGGCGCGCGCGCTCCCGCTGTGGTCAGTGTGCGCCAGCGGGCGATCGGGCTGGCGCGACGAGGTCGAGCGCGTGCGCTCGTTGGCTGGAGCGCTCGCGAGCAGCAGGGCTCGAGCCACGTGGTGGTGGAGGACGACCGCGCCGGCGAGCCGGACTGGGTGCGCGCCAGCCGGGGCGCGGGTGAGCGTCACGGTGGGAGCCGCACGCGCTCGCCGTCGATCTCGAAGCAGTCGCAGATCCGTCGCATGGCCGCGACGAGCGCCTCGAAGCGCTCGCGGGTGACGATCCCCTCCTCGAGGAAGGTGGCGTCGAACCAGGTCGAGCTCAACAAGTAGCCCATGGGGTCGTCCACCGCGCTGAGGGCGAGGTACTGGATCTCGTACGCGTAGCGCGCGAGCTGTCCGAAGGGGCCGAGGTTCTCCTGGGCGAGGCTGGTCACCTGCTGGCGTACGTAGGTTTCCATCTCCGCTGGCGAGAGGAGGCGGCGCGCGAGCACGTTGGCCATGAAGTCGGGCATCCGGCCGAGCACCGTGTCTTTCAACCCGGTGGCGAGGTCGCTGGCGCCGGTGCGCGCGCGCTCCTCCTCGGCGACCGCGGCGAGCTCGGGGGGGGCGTGGCGCACGATGTCGCGCAGGGCGTCGACGAAGGCGAGCTCTGCTCGCGCATGCGCGCTCTTGTGCGCGGGAGCCACGCGCACGAGGCCGGCGTCGACCGCGAGGTGTCCCCACTCGTGCATCGTCCGCGCCGCCAGCATGAGACGCTCGTAAGGCGCGGCGGGCTCGGCGCTGCGGTGCATGTCACGCTCGGCGACGTTGTAGGCGACGAGGCCTCGTGTGGCGTGGATGTACGTGAGGCCGCTCTGCTCGATGTCACCGCCCGGGAGCGGCAGGGTGACCCCCGCGGCGAGCGCGCCGAAGAAGCGCCTGGTCACGCCGTCGATCACCTCGAGATCCGCGCGCATGCTCTCCGCCGCGGCCGGCACGATGTCGCCGAGGGCCTGCTCGAGGTGAGCGACGGCGCTCGGGGTGGCCGGATCCCACAGCACCGCGCCATCTTCTCCGGTGACGAGCACGTTGGGTGCGGCCCGGCGCAGCCACTCCGTCACGGTGGCCGCGGCCGGGGCGCCCTCCCAGCCTGCGAAATAGGCCGCCGCCACCGCCCGCGTCGTCTCGCGGAACGCCTCGACGAGCGCGAAGAGCTTCGGCTGCACCGCGGCGGTCGCGATGAGGCCGGTGTGGGGGAGGCGGCCCATCGGCTCGGTGGGCGGGCCCTCGAGGGGGCGGAGGCGTTCGTGATGAAGCTCGGCGATCCACGGCAGCGCCTCGGCGAGGCGCTGGAAGGCGGCGGCGTCCGGTCGGGTGGAGCGCGCGGCGGCGGCTGCGAAGGCGCGGCGCTCGGCCTCGCTGCGCAAGAGCCAGTAGCCGAGGTTGTGGGCCACCGCGGCCGCCGGGCTCGCGGTCAGGCAGAGCCGCTCGGTGTGGCAGAAGAGGTAGGCGCCGAGCTCGACGTCGCTCGTGTCGGGGGCGAAGTCGTCGGCGTAGAGCAGCCAGGACGCCTTGTGGAAGGGCAGGTAGTAGGGCCTCGTGCGCGCTGCATCGAGCACCACGCAAACGTTCTGACGGCGGGGGGGGAACCACACCTCGGGATCCGCGGCGCTGAGCGCGCGCGTCCGCTCCTCGTAGGCGCCGAAGGCGCGGTTGAACGCGCTCACCCAGCCCGCGCCGAGATCGTGCTCCTCGGCGAGCCAGCCGGCGAACGTGTCGCTCATCCCCCGCGCCGTGAGGTGCTCGATGCCGAGCACGAACACCCGGGGGTCGTGGAAGTAGAAGCTCCGGAGGGCCGCGGTCATCGCGACAGGTGTAGCGCATCCGGGCCTCGCTGGGCTGCGCCGTGCGACGCAGCTGACGCACGCTGCGACACAAGCGCGGCGGTCATCGCACCTCGCACGACGCGATGTGCGCGTTCTCGGCCGTGACGCTGGCGGTCGCGCTCGCCTGCACCCGCGGCACGTCGCTTGCTCACCACCGCGGGTATGAACAAGGCTGCCAAGCTCGCTCTCGTCCTCGCCACCGGCGCTCTCCTCATGGGCTGCCCCAAGTCGGACGCCACGACGGTTGCGCGCCCGGTGGCGGTGCAGCACACCACCTCCGTGCGCTGGCTCCCCGCCTCGGTGCGGCGCTTCGCGCCGCTTATCGAACAGGCCTCTTTTCGCCATGGGGTAGACGCCAACCTCGTGGCCGTGGTGGTGCTCGTAGAGTCGGGAGGCGATCCGTTCGCCTCGAGCCCCAAGGGGGCGATGGGTCTGATGCAGGTGATGCCCGCCACCGCGCGCGACATCGCGAGGGAGCGGGGCATCGTGGGTCACGTGGACGCGCGCCTGTACGACCCGGCGTATAATATCGATTTTGGCGCATATTATTTGGCCCAGCAGATGCGTCGCTTCGCCAGCGTCGACGCGGTGCGCACCACCGAGCACGCGGCCGGGGCCTACAACGGCGGCCCGGCCCGCATGGATCGGCACCTCCGAAGCGGCGAGGCGCTCCCCACCGAGACGATGCGCTACAAGCGTTGGGTCGCGGGCATGTGGATGGACCGTCACCTCCCCGAGAGCCCGATGTTCCGCGAGTGGTGGACGGCGGGAGGGGAGCGCCTGGTCGCGCGCGCGACGGGCCCCATCGTCATGTAGCGCAGGCCGCCTCGCGCGGGCTCCGACGCCGCGATCTTCGGTGAGGTGTCCGCCGCCGGGGCGGAGGGGCACGGCGCCCGGGGGATCCGCGCGGCGCGTTTTTCGACCACGCGGGAGGGCAGCGAAGGGGTAAGGATCTAGCCATGGGGCGCAGGCTGGCGGCGTGGATGGTCATGATGCTCGTGACCACGTGGCTCGGCGGGGGCTGCCAGCCGCCCCGCGCGCCGCCCGGTGAGCTGACGACGTTCAACCCGCCCCGCATCCAGGTGCTGCGCCCACAGCGCCTGCGCACGCCTACCGAGCTGGTGCTCGCCGCCCCGCTGCCGGTGAGCGTCGACATCGTGCCGCGCACGGGCCACGCCGCGGAGGTGGTGGGGGTCGACGTGGAGAGCGATGGCGAGCTGGCGGTGACCGCGAGCTCGGACGGGACGGTCAAGATCTGGGACCTGTACTCGGGAGCGTTGCTCCGGACGGTGCGTGAGGACGTCGCGGTGGGGGTGGCCCTCATCCTGGGCGATGGGGGGCGGCTGCTCACCGCGGGGGTCGACGGGGCGCTCCGGTTGCGGGCGCTGTCCACCGGGCAGCTCTTGCGCACGGTCCCCCTCGTGCCGGGAGGCTCAGCGTCGCCGATCTCGGCGCTCGCGGTCACGCCGGATGGCAGCCGGGTCGTGGTGGCCCACGGCCCGGGTGCGCTGGCCATTTACGACCTTCAGGCCGGGCAGCGGGTTCAAGAGGTGGCGACCTCGGCTCGCATCGGGGCGCTGCGCTTCACCGCCGACGGGGAGGAGGTGCTCGCGGGCGACGACAGCGGAGGGCTGCGGCGTTACGACGGCGCCACCCTCGAGCTCCGGCGCAGCATCGCGGGGCACGCGCGGGAAGTGACCGCGCTCGACACCTCCGCCGACGGGCGCAGGGTGCTCTCGGCGAGCGGTGACGGCCGCCTCAAGCTGTGGGACGTGGCCTCCGGAGCGCTCCTCACCGTCCTCAGCGCCCACGCGCGCCCCATTCGCGGAGTGGCCGTGAGCCACGACGCCCGAAGCGCCGTGTCCGCTTCCGAGGACGGGACGGTGAAGCTCTGGGATCTCGAGGAGCAGCGGGCGGTGGCCACGATGACCGGCCACGCCGGCGCGGTGACGTGCGTCGCTGCCGCCCGCGGCCACGAAGGGGTCGTGACGGGGGGGGCGGACGGGACCGTTCGTCTGTGGGATTTCGACGCGGGGGAGGCGGTGGTGGTGTTGCCGGCGCACGACGACGCCACCCGCTTCGCCTCGTTCTCGGCCAGCGGGTTGAGCGCGCTCAGCGCGAGCGCGGTGGGTGAGCTGCGGCTGTGGGATCTGGGGGCCCTCGCGGTGTCGCGGCAGTGGGTGGGCGCGGCGCCCCTCACCGCGGCCGCCCTCTCCCCCGACGCGACGCAGGTGTTGACCGCTTCGCCCGACGCCCGCGGGGGCTCGAGCGTCGCCCTGTGGGACGTCGACCTCGGGCGTGTCGTGCATCGCTTCGAGGCGCGCTCGGGGGCGGTCACGAGCGCCGCCTTCGCACCCCTCGGCCAGCGAGCGCTCACCGGGAGCACACACGGCGCGGTGCAGGTGTGGGGGACCGCGGTCCGTCGCTCCCTCCGCGAGCTGATCGGTCACACGAGCCCGGTGCGAGGGCTCGCGCTCTCCGCTGACGGCCAGCGGGCGCTCAGCGGCGCGGTGGCACCGATGGTGGGGCCGGATCGCGTGAAGCTGTGGGATCTGGACGCGGGGGCGGAGCTCGCGAGCTTCGACGGCTACGCGGTGGGTGCGTTCACCTTCGGCGGCGACGAGGCGGTGCTCGGCTCCCGCGAGGGCCGGCTTTCGGTGCTCGATCTCGAAGCGGGGGTGGTGACCCGTTCGTGGGACGGACACACGGCCGCGGTACGCGCGCTCGCAGCCGATCGGCGCGGCCGGATCGTCGCGTCGGGCGACGAGCACGGCGTGGTGAAGCTCTGGGACAACCACCGCGAGCGGCTCGTGCGTACGCTCGCGGGACACAGCCGCGCGGTCCACACGCTCGGTTTCTCCGCCGACGGCCGCCGCCTGGTGTCGGCGAGCGAGGATGGCACCCTGCGGGTGTGGCGGGTGGACAGCGGGGACTCGGTCGCGCTCGTGGCTCGGGGAGAGGAGTGGCTCGTCTTCAGCGACGATGGCTACTTCGCGGCCTCCCCGCGCGGGGCCGAGCTCGCCTACGCGGTGGCGGGGCGACAGGGGTATCGGCTGGATCAGCTCGCGGTGCTGCACAACCGCCCCGATCTCCTCCTCGAACGAATTGGGGGCGGCTCGGCGGCCCTGATGGAGGACTTCGCGGCCCGGCACCAGCGGCGCTTGCGAGCGCTCGGTCTCACCCAAGAGAGCATCGCGAGGAGCTTCGTCGCCGCTCCACGCGTGGCCATCACGAAGCTCGAGCAGCGCGGGAGGCTCCTCACGGTGAGCTTTCAGGTGGCCACCGAGGGGGTGGCGGCGCGCTACCAGCTGCTCTTGAACGGCGTGCCGTGGTTGCGCGAGACCAAGCCGGTGGCGGACGGGGTGATGCGAGAGGACGTCCTCCTCTCCGGTGGTCGCAACCGCCTAGAGATCCACGTCACCGACGACGCGGGGGCCAAGGCCATTCCCGCGTCCCACGTGGTGCGCAGCGACGAGACCCGGCGCGGGGTGCTGCACTACGTGGGGATCGGGGTGTCGCGCTACGACGACAGCGGACTGAACACGAAGTATGCGCGCCGCGACGCGCTCGGCCTCGGTCGGGCGCTCGAGTCGGCGCGGGGCGCGTTTCGCGACGTGCGGGTGCACACCTTGCTCGACGAAGGAGCGACGGGCACTGCCATCGCGGGCTTGAAACAGGCGATAGGAGCGGCGGAGGTGGACGATACCGTCATCCTCTTCGTGGCGGGTCAGCTCGCACACACCCGAGCGGTGCCGGCCGATCCGGTGTTTTTGCCGCGCGACGCCGACGTCGCGCGCCTCGTGGAGACCACGGTCTCGGTGGCGACGCTCGGCGAGCTGCTCGGTGCCACCAAGGCGCGGCGTCGGCTGCTCATCCTCGACGGGTGCGTGTCCGGCGACCGCGACGACACGGAGCTCAGGCTCGCGTTGAACGAGGCGTCGCGACGCAGCCTCATCGCCCGGCAGAGCCCCGCCCTTCGGCTGCCGCCAGCGATGGCGCCGCGACCCTTCCTGTTCGAGAGCCACCAGCTCGTCATGGGAGCGGCGACCGAGCTCGCGGGCACCGTGCTGTTGCGCGCCTCGCGCGGGCGAGAGCTCTGTTACGAGCTCGACGACTTGAAGAGCGGAGCGTTGACGGCGGCCGTGTTGCGCGCGCTCTCCACGCCCGAGGCCGACGTGAACCGTGACGGGTGGGTGAGCCTCGAGGAGCTAAACGCCTTCGTCGGTCCTGCGGTCGCGAACCTAACCGGAGGCCTTCAGCACCCGGTGCTCTTCCGCGGTGGCGTGGAGGAAGAAATCGCGCTGCCGCGCATCCGTGAGCTCTCGCCGCCCACCGACGACATCGAACATCCGCTGACGAGCCGTCCCCCGCCGGGCTGCGCGTGCGGCGTCGACGCCGGCCGGAGGGACGCCTCCGCCCGCTGGCTCGCGCTGGTGGTCTTGGTTTGGGGTCTCCGGCGGCGCCAATGACCCCACGGCTCGAGCTACGGACCGCGGAAGCCGCCGAGCTCGGCTGGGCGTGGGAGCTGTATCGCGAGAGCCTCGAGCCGCTCGGGCTCGCGCTCGGGACGTGGTCGGAGGCCGACGAGCGGCGGGTGGTGGCGACGGCCTTCGCCGCGCTCGAGGTGGTGACCCTGCGTGCGCTCGGAGAGCGGGTGGGGTGGATGCACGTCAAGTGGACGTCGCGCTCCGTCGAGCTGTGGCAGCTGTTCGTAGAGCCGCAGCGCCGGGGTCGAGGGCTTGGGACGGCGGTGCTGCGCGAGCTCAAGACGCAGGCCGCGGAGCGCCGCTGTCCGATCCTGCTCGCGGTGTTGCGCAACAACCGCGCGCGCCACCTCTATCTGCGGGAGGGTTTCGTCACCCACGCCGAGGGGCCGGCGCACTGGTTCATGGCGTGGCACCCCGAGGCGAGCCGAAAATGATCGGTCGCGGGGGTACCTCGTTCCGCCCGTCGCGCGGTGTCTTTGCGCCCGCACCGAAGGCTCTCGATACGGCTACGAACTTGCGGGAAGGGGTACTACCATGGAGCTTCCTTGTTGAGGGAGAACGACGTCGTAGCCACGCGCTATCGACTCGTCCGCGAGCTCGGACGGGGCGGCATGGGCGTGGTCTGGGCGGCCCAAGACCTCGAGCGGGGCGGAGCGGTGGCGGTGAAGGTCATCACCCCCAAGCTCGCCCGTGACAAAAAGAAGCTCGACCGGTTCGAGGCTGGAGCCCAGGCGGTGGCGCGCCTCTCGAGCCCGCACATCGTGAAGTTGCTCGAGTACGGCGTCGATCAGGTGCCCTTCATGGTGATGGAGCTCCTCGAGGGCGAGGTCCTCACCGAGCGGCTCCGTCATGGACAGCCGTTCGAGCTCTCCTTGGCGCTGAGGATCGTGGTGCAGACGGCCACCGCCCTCACGGTGGCCCACGAGGCGGGCGTCGTGCATCGCAACCTCAAGCCGGGCAACATCTTCCTCGTGCGCCAAGGGGACGAGGAGTTCGTGAAGGTGTTCGACTTCGGCACCGCGAAGTGGCTCACCGGGTTTCGCAACGCCAACGACATCACGACCATGGGGGCGATCATGGGCAGCCCAGACTACCTCGCGCCGGAGCAGCTGAGCGGCGACGCGAGGAGCGACCACCGGGCGGACGTGTGGTCGCTCGGGGCGCTCGCCTATCACGTGCTGACCGGGGTGACGCCCTTCGAGGGCGAGCAGATGGGTGCGATCATGCGCAACATCCTGTTCACCGAGCCCGAGCCGCCGAGCCATCGGGTCCCGAGCTTGCCCCCGGCGCTCGACGCCTTCTTTCTGAAGGCCCTCGCCAAGAAGCGCGACGAGCGCTTCCAGACCGCGCTGGAGCTCGCCGATGCCCTCTGCGAGGCGGTGGGGGTCGATCGCGAGGTCGTGAGCGCTTCGGGCCGGGCTACCGCGTCGAGGCCTCCGGGGCTCACCCAGGACGACTCGACCGAGCTCGAGCTGCCAGACACCCGCGTCGAGGGGGCAGAGGGTGCTCCGCGCGGGAGGCCACCGTCCACCGAGCTCCCCGAGAGCGTGACGCCCGAGCTCTCGAGCGCGCCCGCCGCTGCCGTCGAGGTGCCGCGGGGCACCGTCGAGCTGCGTGTCGCCACGCCGCCGCACTCGCTGCTCGTGACCCCGCGGCGCGCGCGGCGCCTCGATCTGCCCTCGGCGCCGGTGCTCGTGCTCGGCGCGGTGGTGTTCCTGGCGTTGGGCGGTCTCGGGGCCTGGTTCGTGATGGCACCGCGAGCGGGGCGCCCCCTCACCACGCCCGCGCCGGGCAGCGCCGCGGCGCGCGGCCACGCGCCCGAGCCGTCCTCGTCGTCGGCCGTGCGTCCGGCCGAGCACCCTGCGGACCCTGGCCCGCGTCGCGCCGAGCCGATGCCGTCGGCCGCCGCGGAGCCGAGCGCCGCGCCTTCGGCGGTCCCCGAGACGGAGGCGTCCTCGAGCGCGTCGGCCGAGGCGCCACCCACGCCGCCACCCCGTCGGTGGCGCGACCCCAACGACATCTACGACGGTCTCTGAGACCCGACCGATAGGGCTCGAGGGGCCCCTCGAAGGGCCCTGCGAGCCTCTGCATTGCGGCCGCGTAGGTGGGCCGTCGGCGAGGG
>CAYOAL010000101.1:0-37733 GCA_964401935.1 uncultured Polyangiaceae bacterium | reverse complement strand
CGTCGCGTTCGCCCCGTCGCGTTCGCCCCGTCGCGTTCGCCCCGTCGCGTTCGCCTCGTCGCGTTCGCCCCGTCGCGTTCGCCTCGTCGCGTTCGCCCGATCCCTGCCCGGCCTGCGACGGGTCTCGCGATCGCTCGCGCTGGTGGTCGGGGCGAGGGCTTCGTCTACTCGCCGGTGAGGTCGACGGTGGTGGTCGCGCGACAGGCGATGTCTACCGACTGACCCTCGGTGAGCCACTGCGCGGTGTGTGGATCGCGCAGCCGCACGTTGCGCTGGTGGCAGCGGCTCAACAGGCGCTCGTTCGTGAAGCCGATCGACCGACCCTGAACGAGCACCTCGGCGCGCTCGCGCGAGCGCACCACGAGGTATCCTTCGTACGAGAGCAGCTCGGAGCCGTCCTTGCCGTCGGGTGGGACGAAGGGTGGGGGGCCGCTTGGGGTCGGTCCTGCGCTCGCCGCTTGGGTCGTGGCGGGCGCGACGCTCGCCGGGAGCTCGGGCCCGGCGCCGCCCTCGGACCGGACCGAGCCGGGTGAGGTGGGGGCGAGGGCCGCGGCGTCCGACCCCGGTCCCGCAGCCAGCCCCGCCGGCGCGGCGTCGGCGACACCGGTCACGGCGCCGGCTCCCGTGGGTTTGAGCAGCCAAGCGGCGGCGAAACCGACGCCGAGGCACACGATCGCGATGGCCACCACCGTGCTCTGCGGCACGCCGCGCTTCCCCTGCGCGGCGGTGTGCGGCGCGGAGGCTCGCTGCGATTGCAGCGGGGGAGGGGCGGCGAGGCGACCCACCTCCGGCTCGGTGGTGGGCGGCGGCTCGGACGCCAACGGAGAGGTGGAGGGTTGGCTCGCGACGTTGGGGTGCGTGGGTGCTGAGGGGTGCGGCGTGGCTGACGATTCGTCGTCGGCGTGGGGCCTGTGGTCTCGTCCGCCCTCGCGGGCCACGCGCAGCTGTTCGTCGAGCGATGGCTCGGTGACCGGCTCGGGCTCGGTGGGGGGCGCGCTGTCCCCGGTGCGCAGCGTCGTCGGCTCCGGCTCGGTGGGAGGTGGCACCGTGGTGATGGCGGCCGCGGCGGGGCTCGAGGGGCGCTGCGGCGAGGCGGGGAGCTTGTTGGCGGAGAGCGTGTTGGCGGGGAGCTTGTTGCGGGGGAGCTTGTTGCGGGGGAGCTTGTTGGCGGAGAGCGTGTTGGCGGAGAGCCTGTCGGCGGAGAGCGTGTTGGCGGAGAGCTTGTTGGCGGGGAGCGTGTTGGCGGGGAGCCGGGCAGGGAGCGGGGTCGTGCCGGTGGTCGGAGGCGTGTCGGGCGAGGCCCCTTCGGGGGCGGGCGTCGCCGCCTCGAGGGCCCAGCCCGCGTCGACGCTCGTTCGGTCCTCTCGCGGCGCCGCTGGCTCGACGGGCAACGCGTCGAACAAGTCGGTGAGGCGCTGAATGTCCGAGTCGTCCTCGCCTTGCTGGCGCTCTTGGGGGCCTCGGCCCCTCACGCTCGAGCGAGGGCTCGTGCTCTTGGTCTTGGGATCTCGCGGGGGGAGCATCTCAGCGCGGCGGCAACAGGCCCAAGAGCCACAGGATGGCCCCGACGCCGGCCAAGATCAGCACGATCACGAGGACGAGCGCGATCCACAGACCGGTCTGCTTCTGCGGCGCGCGCGCTTCTGCCAGGGGGGCCACGGCGCTCGAGAGGGGCCCCCGCGCCGGGCCGCCGACGCCGGCTGGAGGCCCCGCGACCGCCACGTCCGGGAGCGGCGCGAGGGGGGCAAGCACCGGGGGCGGGTTGGCGTGGAGCGGCTCGGGTGCCGCTTCGCGCACGGGCGCTGCCGGCTCGTGGTCGAAGGCCGCAGCCGGGATGGGAGGGGGCGGCCCCGGATCGGCGTCGTCGTCGGTGACCTCGGTCGGCTCGTCGCGGATGCCCTCCTCCTCGTGGCCGAGTGGCGCGGGGGGCGGGATGCGGGTGGGGAGCTCGGTGCGCGTGGCGGGCGGGTTCTTCTCCGAGCTCTCCGCGGCGGCCTTTCGCTCGGCGCGCTCCTTTTCGGCCGCCTTCTTGGCGGCGGCCGCGTTCAGTACCCGCCGCATCTTCTCCGCGTGGGGGTTGACCAGCACGGGGGCGGCCGAAGGATCGATCATGCGCGTCGCGTCGAGATCCGCCTCGACGTCGTCGAGCGTGTCGCTTGGCCCCTCGAGGTTCGCGAGCACGGACGCCACGTCGGCGAGCATCTGGCTCGCCATGTGGTATCGAACCTCCACCTTCTTGTCGACGGCCCGCTGGATGATGTTTCCGAAGGGCGTGGAGAGCACCTCCCGGGGGATGAAGATGGGCTTGTCGGAGCCCTGGGCCACGTAGATGTCGAGCTCCTTGTCACCGGTGACCAGCGGCCGCCCGAGCAACATCTCCGCCATCACCAGGCCGAACGAATAGATGTCGGCGGCGTGGGTGATGGTCTCGCCGCGCACCTGCTCGGGGGCCATGTAGCGTGGCGTGCCGAGCAGCGCCCCCGCCTGGGTGACGTTGGCGTCGGGCTCCTTGACGAGCTTGGCGAGGCCGAAGTCGAGCACCTGCGCGATCTCGCCGAGGGCGCCGTGATCGGAGAGGAAGATGTTGGCCGGCTTGATGTCGCGGTGCACGACCCCCAAGCTGTGGGCGCGCTCGAGCGCCTTGAGCACCTGCGACGACAGTCGGCCCGTCTCCAGCCAGCGCAGGGCGCCGGCGGTCTTGATCTTGCGCTCGAGCGACTGGCCGTGGAGGAGGGCGAACACGAGGAACGGCACGTCGTCTTCGGTGTGGCCGTAGTCGAGCAGCGGCACCACGTGCGGGTGCTTGAGCTTCATCACGAACTCGGCCTCGCGCGCGAAGCGAGCCTTCTCGTTGTCGCTGTCGGGATGCTCGGCGTGCATCACCTTGAGCGCCACCTGTTGCTTCATGCCGACCCGTTGTGCCCGGTACACGGTCGCGCTGCCCCCCACACCGATCGCCTCGATGATGGTGTACTTGCGCGCGACGACGTCACCCGGTTGGAGCTCGGCTTCGCTCACTCCCGACATCTTGTGCCCGGCTTGGCGTCTGGGGCAAGCCCTGGCGCGGCGCCGGGCGCGGGCGCGACCCTCGGACCCGCCCCCTCGCCCGAGCGCGGCCCCCCTCGCCCCCGCGTCGCCTTGGCGCGGCTACAGGTTCCGACGGTACCAGAGCACGTAGGCGAGCTGCAGGTTGCAGCCGGTGCAGACATACTCCGGATCCGTCGGGAGCGCCGCGCGCCCGTCGATGACGTGGTGCAGCACCGCGTCGCCGCAGCGATCCACGCTGCACGCCCCCGCGACACACACCCGCGCCTCGTCACAGGCTGGCGCGCAGCTCCCGGCGTGTACGTCCGACAGACACCAGCTGCCGTAGAGCTCGCTGTCCATCGCGTCGAGCACACGATCGAGCTCTTCGACGAAGGCCCCGTCGCGCGTGATCTCGAAGAGCACCGCGAGGGCCAGCATCAGGTAGTTGTGGCTGCTGAGCGTCGAGTAGTCGGTGGTCTTGGCGCCCATCGCGGCGGCGCTGTACGGCGAGTAGTACCTTGTGGGGGTGTCCGACAGCTTCAGGGGCTGGATGGCGCGAAAGGCGGCGAGGGCCCGCTCCCGGTGGAGGGGGGCCCCGGTGAGGGCGTGGAGGCGCCCGTCGAGCAGGAGCATGGCCACGTTGGGGTAGAGGAAGAGGCCCTCGCGATCGGGTCCGAACGCCCAGGTGCCGTTTGCGAAGGCCACCGCAGCGATGCGCTCGGCGGCGTCGGCGGCCCACGCCGCCCGCTGCGGGGCGCGTTCACCGCCCACACGCAGCGCATACTCCGCCATGATGAGCGCGAGCAGCGCGCTCACCGCGGTGGAGCCGTAGGTGCGGAGGGCCCAGCTGTCGACGAGGTCGGGGCCGATGAAGAAGCCGAGGCCCCCGACGAGCGCGTCGAGCTGATCGAGGAACGCGTCGAGGGTGGGGAGCACGCTGCGATCTTTGGTGGCGTCGACGTAGGCGATGAGGCCGAGGGCCGACATCGTCACCTCCTGCAGATCGTCGGCGAGGAAGTCGACGTCGTTGAGGATGGTCAGGGCGCGGTCGCGGGCGGCGAGCGTGGTCGGCCCCGCGGGGTCCTGGTAGGCGTACACAGCGAGCCCGTAGAAGGGCGCGTCGCCGTAGTCCTCGAGCCAGTCGCCGTGGCGCCTCGTGAAGTGGGTGGCGGCGAGCGTGAGCCGCTGCTCGAATTCCTGGTGGCGGAACGGGGGCGCCGCGACGGGGGCAGGCGTGATGGCCTCCTCGTGGCACGACGAGGAGACGGCGGAGAGCGAGAGGAACGGGGGCAGCCACAGCCACGGGCGCATTGCCCGAGCTTACTCCCATGCGCGTCGACTGCGGGCGCGGTGTGACGTGGGCGCGCGGCGGGCGCGGCTCCCTTGACCCCGCCCCGAGAGTGGGGTTCACGCTGCGGGATGCTCGTCGTTGGAGCCGCGCTCGTTCGAGGCGCGCGTTGTCTGGTCGCGTTGCGCGGGCCACACATGCGCGATCCCCACCGGTGGGAGTTTCCAGGGGGCAAGGTCGAGGCGGGAGAGAGCCCGGCCGAGGCCCTCGTCCGCGAGCTCGAGGAGGAGCTCGGCATCACGGCGCGCATCGGCGCCTTCGCGGGCCGCGGCCAGACGGCCACCGTCGTGCTCGACGTCTACTTCGCCACCCTGCTCGGCGGCGAGCCCACGCCGCGCGAGCACGCTCGTGTCGCGTGGCTTGGCCCCGACGCGCTCGAGACCCTCCACTGGGCCGAGGCCGACGTCCCCATCGTCCCTCACGTCGTCGAGCACCTGCGCCGGCGTTGAGCGGTCAGCGCTGTTTCCTGCGTGACTTGGTGTACGCGCGTTGTAGGAGCGCGCGTTCGCGCTGCTTGCGGCGCACGCTGGCGGTGTCGACCTCGCTCGAGAGCTTCAGGTAGCTGCCGACACGGGTTGCGTCGAGCACGCCGTCCTCGATGGCGGCGCGAACCGCACAGCCGGGCTCGCCTTCGTGAGCGCAGTCGGTGAAGCGGCAGCGCGCCGCGACCTCCGACACGTCGGCGAAGGCTTCGGCGATCCCGTCGTGGTGATCGAACAGGCCGAGCTCGCGCATCCCCGGCGTGTCGATCAGCAACGCGCCGCTGGCGAGCGGGATGAGCTCGCGGTGGCTGGTGGTGTGGCGGCCACGGTCGTCGCGCGCGCGCACCACCTCGGTGCGCATGCGATCCTCCCCGAGGAAGCGGTTCACCAGCGTGGACTTGCCCACGCCGCTCGAGCCCAGCACCACGACGGTGTGTGCCGGGGCGAGGTACGGGGCGAGGGCGTCGAGGCCGTGGCCGTGTTTGGCGCTGATGGCGAAGACGGGCGCGCCCGGCGCGATCCGCCGCACCTCGTCGGCGATGTCGTCGGGCGCTCCATGCAGATCACGCTTGTTGAGGAGCACCACCGGGGTGACCTGTCCCTGCCACGCGATGGCGAGGTAGCGCTCGAGCCGCCGGGGGTTGAAGTCGCCGTCGAGGCCCATCATGACGAAGGCGGTGTCCACGTTGGCCACCACCACCTGAACCCCGCCGGCGCGGCCCGCGGCGCGGCGCGAGAGGGAGCCGTAGCGCGACAGCACGGCCACCACCCGCGCCTCCACCTCCCCCGGTTTCGCCGGCGAGACCGCGACCCAGTCGCCCACCACCGGCGCACCCGCCGGGGCGCGGAAGACCCGCTTCTCCACGCGCGCCGGCAGCTCCCCTCGCTCGGTCCACACCGAGCAGTGCTTGCGGGTCGCCTTGGCCACTCGGCCTGCCTCCACGTCGGAGCGACCGAGGGCTTCGAGCTCCGCTCGAACGTGCGCGCGAGCCCCCAGCTGCTCGAGCCGAGCCAACACCGTCAGCGCGCCTCGAACCACAGCAGCAAGGCGGTGATGTTGTCGCGCCCGCCCGCCTCGTTGGCGAGATCGACGAGCAGCGCGCAGCCCTCGCTGGCGGTCTCGGCCACCGTGACCACGTCGTGGATGCGCTCGTCGGAGAGCATCTTGGTGATGCCGTCGCTGCAGAGGAGGTAGCGGTCGCCCGGCCGCGGCTCGAGGCTGCGCATCGCGAGCTCGACGGTGGGGCGCCGACCGATGGCTCGGCTGAGCACGCTGGCTGGGATCTGGGCGATGCGCGCCTCGTCGATGTCGGGGAACTCGTCGCGGGCCTGGTTGCGCAGCGTGTGGTCGCGCGTGAGCAGGTCCATGCGCCCGTCGCGCACGAGGTAACAGCGGCTGTCCCCGACGTGGCCGACGTGGATCCCCTTGCCGCTCTTCGGCACGAAGGCGGCCACCACGGTGGTGTTCATGCGCTCGTGTTTCTCTTTCGTCGAGGCGATGTCGTGCACGTCGGCGTTGGCCTTGCGGATGGCGGCGGCGAGTCGCTGGGCGTCGGGTTGGAAGCTCAGATCGGCCGGCTCGCGGTAGCTGGCCGGCCAGTCTCCGTCACGGGTGGCCTCGAAGAAATTGGCCATCGAGAGGGCAGCGAGTCGGCTCGCCACGTCGCCCGTGCGCTCGCCGCCGACCCCGTCCGCCACCACGTACAACCCGAGGTCGGAGCGCAACAACAGGAAGTCTTCGTTCACTTTGCGGCGGCGACCGAGATCGGTCTCGCCGGCTGCGGACAGCCGCAGACCTCGCGCGATGGGTGCCGCCATGAGCGCGCCGATTGTAGACGATGGGGCCCGGGAGAAAAGCCCGCGATTTGCACGGGCCGCCGCGTCGAGGCGCGTCGCGCGCGGACGGCGCTTGGACATGACGAGCGGCGCCGTGGACATGGTAAGCGAGGGAGGTTGCCCTCCGAGTCCGACCAGTCGCCCGCTGCCGCTCGGGCCCGTGCCACGCACGCAGAGCCCGCGCCGGCTGCGCCCGAGCTCGACGTGCCGTCGCGCCACGTGCGCCTCGGATGGGGGGCGCTGGCCGTCTTCGTCGGCCTCGGGATGATCCTGGAGGGGCTCCACGCTTTCAAGATCGGCGCCTATCTCGACGTCGACAACGCTCCGCGCCGCTTCATGTGGACCCTAGCCCACGCGCACGGGACGCTGCTCGCGCTCGTCAACCTCGCGTTCGCGGCCACGTTGGCGCGCCTGCGCCTGTCGGGTCGCACCCTCGTCGCGGTGTCCCACCTCGTGGTGGGGGCGACGGTGCTCGTCCCTGGGGGCTTCTTTCTCGGTGGGGCCAGCTTCCACGGCGGGGATCCGGGCCTCGGCATCCTCCTCGTTCCGCTCGGTGGCGCCGCCCTCGTCGTGGCGCTCGTGGCCATCGCCCTCTCCGCGCGCTGACGCCGGCGCCTGGCGGCGCGCTCTCGTCACTCGTTCACGCTCACTGGCCGCGTGTCACGGAGCACCTCGAGAGCGCCGAGGCGTCCCAGATCCGGGCCGCTCTCGAGGATGAGCGCTGCGGGGGCAGAGCGGCCGGCGGGCTGCGCGAAGGTCTGGAGCACGCGAGCCCTCGCCGCGTCGTGCGCCGCGCCGTCCCCCGCGTAGTCGAACGAAAAGTCGGTGAAGCCCTCGTGGGCTCGGAGCGAGCGCCACGCGGTGTAGCGGACCGCGGCGTAGGGGTCGTTGAGCGCTCGCGCGAGCACCACCGGCGCCCACCACGCGTCCGAAGTGGCGATCGCCGTGGGCCAGCCGAGGTGCCAGGCGGCGATGGCCCGCTGCACCCCGTCGCCGCGGAGGGTCCACACCACCGCCGCGGCGACGTCGCTCGGCATCGCTTGAGGCGCCGGCTGCGGCCCGGACGGCAACGGCTGGCCGTACCAGGCGTGGAGGGCCTCGGCGACCGCCGACACCGACTTGTCGAGGTGGCAGAGGTTGCAGGCGTTGGGCCGCCCGGTGTCGACGCCCTCCGCCGCGTTGGGGCTCGTGATGCGGTGCGCGCGCATCGCGCCGAGGAGGCCCCACGTGGTGCGGGGCATGTGGCAGTCGTAGCAGCGGCTCCCAGCCGACTCGGGAGCGTGGTGGGTGTGCGCGCTCACGTCGCGCGCCACGTCGTCGTGGCACCCGAGGCACACCGCGTCGGACTTGGCCTCGGGCTTGAGCTGGTCGTTGGGATCGTCGCCGTGCATCGTGTGACACGAGATGCACGTGAGCTCCCCCTCCGTGTGACAGCCGGTCATCACGAGCCCGTTGTAGTCGCGGCCGGCGACCCGGATCGTGCCGTCGTCCCAGAAGCCGCTGTCGAGCACGTCCGACTCCCCAGCGATGGCCCGCGTCAGCCACTCGGGGTGCGGCGGTGGCAAGAGCTGGATGGGGTGCACGTAGTCCTCGAGGCGGCGTCCCGGCTTGAAGCGATCCATCGGCCGCCCGTTCTTCTCGATGGTCTCGGCGTGGCACTGCCCACACACCGCGGCCGACTTCTCTGGGGACAGACGCGCCGGGTTCACGATGTCGTCGGGCGGCTGCCCGCTGTGCGCCTCGTAGCGCGCGAGCGGGCTCTGGTGCCTGAGCACGTGCCGCTGACCGGCCCCGTGGCACACCTCGCAACTGATCCCCAGCTCCACCACGGCGGCCCGACCCACGCCGCCAGGGTCGGGCGCTTCGAAACGCGGGCCCACCGAGTGGCAGCCGTCGCAAGCGTTGCTCCAGCCTTGGTCGTAGGGCTCGGTGTCGTTCTCGGGGTACGGCGGCCCGAGGAAGGTGAGATCCTCGTGGACCCAGCGGCGGTCGCCGATGATCCAGGAGAAGGGAAACTGCATGAGCTGGTCGACGAACTGCATGCGCTCGACGAAGCGGGCCATCTTGGCGAGCTCCTCGGGCTCGAGCGGTGGCACCACGAGGTCGCGGTGCGTCGGCGCCTCGAGGCTCTGGCGGATGTGCGCCGGCAACAGCTCGCGCGCGGTGAGGTAGGGGCCGCTGGCCCCCTCGCCCCCCTCGCCGGCCTCGCCGTGACAGCTCGCGCAACGGTTGCGATAAATTTCGACGGACGCGCTGTCGGGCTCCTCGTCGGCGGCGTCGCGCGGGTACCAATAGAGCTGCTGGTGGTGCGAGCCGGTGCTCATGACGATGGGGCGGACGGTGCGCTCTCCCGCGCCACCCTTGGTGCCGACCCGCGGGAGGTCGACGAAGAAGCGGTCTCCTCTGCGAAAGGCGCGGTAGGTGCGACCCTCGTAGCTCAGCGTGACGTCGTCGAAGTTGGCGAGGACGGTGTCGGGCGTCACCGCCTGGGTCATCGTGCGGTGATAGCTCTTGGCCCAGGAGGCGTAGGCCGCCGGATGGCACGACTGACACTGACGGGAGCCTGCGTAGGGTGACGACGGGGTCTTGGTGAGGTCTTGGGGCCGGTAGCGCTCGAGCTGGGTCGCCACCCGGAACGCCCGCAGATCGTTCGCCCATTTTTCGGCGATGGGAACACAGAGCACCACCGCGAAGGCCACCGTGACCACCCGAACGGTCAGCGTGGCCCGCCGCGTCACGACCAGGGCGGTCGTGATGAGCAACGTGCACACCAACCCGAGCTCCACGAGGGGACCCATGGCCTCCTAAGGTAGTCCATCGACGGTGCCGAGACGAGGTGACGCTCCCTCGCCACCGCTCTTGGGATATGATGCCCTGGGCTCCGCGTGTGGGCCGAGTGCGGGTTGTGAAGAGCGAGGCACGAACTCTAGATCAGACGGCCATGCGGGCCGTCGCCAGCCGCTGGCTGGCCGCGCTCAGCGATGGATCGCAGGAGGTTGTCGCGCTCCTCACGGGTGGCGCGAAGCTGCTCTACGTGGGAGGACCGCAGTCGGTCATGGAGCTCACCGGCGTGGACGCGGTCGAGCTCGTCCGCCACGCCCGCCTCGAGCTCATCCACCCCGAGGACCAAGAGCGCGTGGCCACCGCGTTTCGGGCGGTGGCGGCCCGCCACGGGGCGCGGGTCAACGTGGAGTTTCGGCTCCTCCACCGGAGCGGTCGCTACGTGGCCGTGCAGTCGACGGCGGTGAACCACCTCGGCGACGACGTGGTGCGTGCGATCGTGGTCCACACCCGGCCGGTGTCCACCTCCGATCCGCCGGCGACGAGCGACCGCACCGGCCACATCCGCGATCGGGCGGCCTTCATCGACAAGGTCGAGAAGGCCATCGTGCGTTCGCGGGAGGTGTCGGGTCACGGCTTCTGCGTGTTGTTGCTCGAGCTCGAGCGCCTCAAGATGCTCGTGGGCAGCTACGGCCAGGACGTGGTGGACATGCTCCTCGCCGAGGTGGGAAACCGGGTGGCGCGCCTGTTGCGGCCCCAGGACACGCTCGCCCAGCTCGGCGGCGGGGAGTTCGCCATCCTCCTCGAGGGGGTGAACGAGCGGCGCCAGGCGGGGCGGATGGCCGACCGTATCCAGAAGACGGTGGGCATGAGCTACCACCTCGGTCAGCAGACCATCAGCACCTCCGGCATCGTGGGCATCGCCACGAGCGAGCGCGATTACGAGCGCGCCGAGGACGTGCTGCGGGACGCGGCCGCAGCAGCGAACCGCGCACGCAACCGAGGGCGCAAGCGCCGGGCCGTGTTCCAAACCCAGATGCGGGTGGAGGACACCCGCTTCATGTCGCTGGTGTCGGAGCTGCACCAGGCCATCGGCGCGCAACAGTTCAAGGTGTACTACCAACCCATCGTGTCGCTCAGCACCCGAACCCTCACCGGCTTCGAGGCGCTGTTGCGCTGGGAGCACCCCCGCCAGGGCACCATCTCCCCCGATCAGTTCATCCCCATCGCCGAGGAGACCGGGCTCATCGGTCAGATCGGGAGCTGGGTGCTGCGCGAGTCGTGCGCCCAGATGGCCCGCTGGTCGCAGAAGTTCGAGGTGGAGCCGCCCCTCACCATCAGCGTGAACCTCTCGGCCAAGCAGCTGAGCGAAGACGATCTTTCGAGCGACGTCGAGCGCATCCTCGCCGCGACCGGCCTCGACGCGCGCTTGTTGAAGCTCGAGGTGACCGAGAGCGCGGTGCTCGAGAACCGCGAGGCGGCCACGCGCACGCTGAACAGGCTCAAGACGCACGGCATCAAGGTGTGCCTCGACGACTTCGGCACCGGCTACAGCTCGTTTAGCTACCTGCACCAGCTGCCCTACGACACGCTCAAGATCGATCGGTCTTTCGTGTCCCGCATCGGTGACCACGGCGAGAACAGCGAGATCATCCACGCCATCATCGTGCTCGCGCACAACCTGCGGATGGACGTGGTGGCCGAGGGAGTGGAGACGGCGGCGCAAGCCGCGCAGCTGAAGACGATGTGGTGCGAGTCGGCGCAGGGGTACTACTTCGCGCGGCCGATGCCCGCCGCGCAGGCCACCGAGCTCATCGCTGCGTTTCCTCAGTGGTGAGCGCGTCGCTCTACGACGAGCGAGCGCGCCGCGTTCGGCCGGTCGGGAGCTGCGTGCAAGGGGCGGCGGCGCGGTGCCCACCGGCTCGCCGCCGTCGTGGACGCGGTGTCAGGGGTTGGGCAGGGGGGGCAAGAGGCCTCCCTCGATGCGGGTGGCGTCGTCCGCAGAGAAGAGCGCGAGATCCGCTTCGGCCGCGGCGCCCAGGGGGTGGCTCGCCCGCGCGTAGCAGCGCGCGCGCAGGGACAAGAACGGCTCGTCCCAGGGGGGGTGACGCTCGAACGGCGCGAGGGCGAGGGTGCAGCGACCGGGATCGTCGTGGAGCGCCGCGATCTCCGCCAAGGCCCGCTGGCGATGGAGGCGGAGGGCGTCGGCGACGAACGGCTCCGCGAGCACCCCGAGGAGAGGCTCGAGGGCAGGCGGGTGGCGCGAGGCGAGCGCCTGGGCGACGTCGAGGGTGCGCACGAACAGCTCCGGCGTGGGCCAGGGATCGCTCCGATACGCGGTGAGGGCCTCCACCACGAGGGTGAGGGCGCGCTCGGGCCGATCCGCGAAGAAGGCGCCGCGGGCTCGGATGGCGAGGGCCTCGGTGGGGAGGCGTTCGCCGAGGTGCGTGAGGAGTGGCTCCGCCTCGTCGACGCGACCGGCCGCGCCGAGCGCGTCGGCGACGACCATGTGCTCGATCGCGCTCGCGGGCTTCGCCCCGACCTCGGCCCAGGCGGAGAGCACCGCGGGATAGCTGCCGGCGGCCCAGGCCCGGAACGCGCGGTGACGCGCGCGGTCGGCGGGTGTGAGCTCGTCGAGCTCCACCGGCGGAGGTTGGCTGTCGCGCCCCATGGTCATGCTGAGGCGGGTGGCGTCGGCTCGGGCCCAGTCGACGGCACCCACCACCGTGGGCCGCCCCAGACCGCGGCGCAGCGCCGCGGCGTGCAACGCGCCCACCGAGTAGCCGCTGGGCTTGCCAAGGGCCCGCGCGAGCGCGAACTCCAGGAGGTTCCGGTCGTCGGTGTTCACCCGCGCATCCCCCGCCTCGAGGGCCACGAGCCGCGCCAGATCCGGGGTGCCGACGTGATGCGCGAGGAGCCCCTCGACGTCTTCCACGCGCCACACGCCCATGAGCGCCGAGCGGTAGGGCTCCTCGCCGATGGCGGCCGCGAGCCGCGCCACCTCGAGCGGGGGACCATCGGCGCGCGCGATGAGCAGCAGATCGCTCACGTCGGCTTGCCACGAGGCCACCGAGCCGAACACGCTGCCGAGCGTGGCGTAGATGACGGCGATGCTCTCCGCGTCGATGTCGTAGCCCTGCACCCACTGCACGAAGACCCCCCCCGGCTCGAGGCGCGCGGCGACCTCCTCGTAGAACTCGCGGGTGAACAGGCTCGCGATCCCTGCCCGGTAGGGGTTCGAGGGCTCCGAGAAGATGAGGTCGTAGCGCGCGTCGGTGGTGAGCAGGATCTCTCTCGCGTCGCCGTCGAGCAGCGCGACCTTCGCGTTGTCGAGCACGTGGGCGTTCACCGCGCTGAGCTCACGGGCCACATGGAGGATGGCGGGCTCGATCTCCACCACGTCGACGCGCTCGACGGCGGGCACCGCCGCGATCCAGCCCGCGGTGCAGCCGGTGCCGAGGCCGATCACCAGCGCCCGCTTCACGTCGCCATGCACGAGCGTCCCGAGCAGTCCTCCCATGATCTGGGTGGTGGCGTCGCCGAGGGCCGAGCCGTCGGTCTTGCCGTTCACCACAAAGGAGGTGTCGTAGAGGCGGGAGAGGGCGACGCTGCTCTCGCGACCCTCCGCCTCCCAGGTCACGCCGTAGCGTTGTTCGTTCATCCAGCGTCGCACCTCGTTGCGCGTGCGCATGGCGGTGACGTCGTCGGCGCGACCGACGCCGATGGGGCTGTGCCGCCACACCGCGGTAGGGCCCTCGGGGAAGACGATCGCGCCGAAGGCGACGAGCACGAAGAGGCCCGGGGCGAGCGCGGCCCGCGGGCGGGGGTTGTCGCGGGCGTCGAACACCAACGCCGCCATCCCGAGCACGCCGAGGAGGGCGACCGCGGCCCGCCAGGTGCCAGGCGCGGTGAGCCACGGCAGGAGCAAGAAGCCCCCGAGCAGCGAACCGGCGATGGCCCCCCCCGTGTTCCACCCGTAGGCCAGCCCCACGTGGCGCGCGACGCCCTCGCGGCCGCGGCCGAGGAGGGCGATGAGGAGCGGGAACTGGTAGCCCGCGACCACGGCGGCGGGGAGCACACAGACGGCGGTGACCACCGTCCAGCCGAGCGCGTGTCCCCACAGACCGGCGGTTCCGAGCGGGCGCAGCACCAGCGCGAGCAAGGCGAGCGAGTCGCCGAGAGCGTAGGGGATGGCCACCGCCACCGCCTCGAGGGCGCAGGTGAGGGCGAAGGCGGCGAGGGTGGGCTCCCGGCCACCGCGCCGGCGCGCGTAGAAGAGGCCCCCCGCGCCGACGCCGAACAGCGCGACGGCGAGGATGAGGCCGAAGGTGTAGGTCGACCCGCCGAGCAGCGGGGCGAGCATGCGGTACCACGCGAGCTCGAGCAGGAGGAACACGAAGCCCACCGCTGCCGCCGCCACCAGCACGAACCAGGTGACGCGGTCGGTGACGCGGGGCTCCTCGGCGGAGCGCTCGCTCGCGGCGGTGGGAACCTCGGAGAGCGTGCGATCGATGGCGCGGGCGGCGAGGCCGATGAGCGCGTTGACGCCGCAGCCGAGCCAGAGCGTGAGCTTGGTGCCGAACACCTCGAGGAGCACGAAGGTGGTGAAGGCGGCGCCGAGCACCGCCCCGAGGGTGTTCGCGCCGTAGAGGAGGGCGGTGTGGCGTCGCTCCCGATCCTGCTCTTGCTCGGCGGCGCGCGCGGCGGCGGGGAGGGTGCCGCCCATGAGGAAGGTGGGGGGCAACAAGACGAGCGCGCTCAGCAAGAGGCGCGCGACCGTGCCTCCTCCCATCCCGAGGGCGGAGGTGCCGCCGAGCGCGACGTACGCGCGCCGGAGCAGCCACAAGAGCGCGGGTGACAGGGCGGCGGTGGTGGCGACGAGCAGCTCGAGGTTGGCGTACAACGCGAGCGGGCGGCTCGAACGCTCGGCGCGCCCGCTGAGGAAGATGCTGCCGAAACCGAGGCCCCCCATGAACACCGCGAGCACGGCCGCCGAGGCAGGGGTGGAGGCTCCGAACACCAGGCGCAGCTCGCGGAGCCACGCGATCTGATAGATCAGCGCGCACATGCCCGAGCCGCACAAGAGCAGGGCGATTCGCCAACGCGTGCTCACGGCGCATCCTATCTCCACATGCGCGGCGCTCGAAGTGGCTTGCGGAACGAGTTGGTCGCCGTCAGCGCTCGATGCCGTAGAGGCCCTGGTCGCGGTGTTTCCCCGACCAGTTCACGAGATCGCGCGGGTTGCTCTTGGAGAGCGCGAGCACCAGTCGATTGAGCTGGGCGTCGTGCTCGAACCAACACAGCGGCGCGGGCAGGGTGGCGCGCAAGCGGAGGAGGGTGTGGCGGTCGGGAACGAGCATGTCCGAGAGACCGGCGTAGAGGCGCTCTTCCTCGGGCGTGCCGCAGTCGAGCACGAGCAGCAGGGCCCGGCGATCGTAGAGCTGTTGATACGGCCCGTGGACGAACTGGAGCACGTCGTACACCGGAGGATCGCCGAAGCCGAGGGTCTCGAGGAGCTTCCAGCGCAGCCCGTGGGCGAGCTCGTGGTAGTCGCCGGCGGTCACCAGCGCGATGAGGTCGAAGGGCCCGTCGACGGTAGGGCACGCCGCGGTGGCTGCCATCACCGCCGCCGGGAGGCGACAGAGCTCGCGATCCTCGAACAGCCCCGCGAAGCGCACCGCGGCGAGAGAGGCCAACACCGGCCCCACCACCCGCACGAGCAGGCCGGGCTCCGAGGCCGGGCCGTGGCGGACGACGGTGAGGGCGTCGCCAGTGAGCTTGGTCGAGGTCGCGGCGGCGGTGACGAGCAGCGTGCGGGCGCGGCCCCGCGCGAGCACGAGGCGCGCGTTGGGAGAGAGCCCTTGGGACACCACCGCGAGCGGCGCGTCGAGGCCTCGAGCGTCGAGCGCGAACTGCGACAACGGGCGCACCCGGGTGAGCCAGCCGGCACGGTTCAGGCACGCGGCGAGCAGACCGGCGGGGCCACTCGAGCCCCCGGCGCCCACCACCGTGAGCGGCACCTCGGGCCGAGGAAAGCCTTCACGCGCGAGCACGGGCGCGTCGTCCTCGAGCGCCTCGCGGAGGCGGTCGGGGATCGAGGCGATGCGCTCGGTGAGCAGCGCGTAGGATTGGGAAGGGCCGTCCATGGTGTTGACGCCTGTTCAGTCTACGCCCTGGCCCGTCCGCGCCCAACTCAAGGTCTCCGCGTCCCGGCCGGACCGCGCGCCGGGGGCCGTCGCGGGGTACCGTCAGTGATCGCTCGGCGGGGGGGAGGGGTCCTGTTTGCGACCCTTCATGGCCTGGAAGTACGCGATGAGGCTGTCGAGATCGTCCTCGTCGAGGTGGGGGTTGGCGGGCATGTTGCCGTAGCGGAAGGTGCGCGGGTTCTTGATGTACGCCCGAACCTGCTCGATGGGTCGGTACTCGACGATGCTCTGGGGCACGTTCAGCTCTGGGCCGACGTTCCCTCCCTCTTGGTTGATGGCGTGGCAGCGGATGCACTGCTCTCGAAACAGGGTGAAGCCGGCCCACGCCGGCGACGTCTCGGGCTCGCCCGTGGGGACGGTGTTGGGGAAGCTCGCCTCGAACTTCGAGATCTCGATGGTCGCGAGCTGCCACGGTCGCGGGTGGGTGCTGAGGTCGCGTTGGTCGTCGCGCTCCCACACCAGATAGAAAGGGGCCGGGCTCACTTGCTGGGGGCCGATGGGCTGCCAGCCGTCGGGCGTGTCGACGTCGTCGATCGCGATGTGCGCCCCGTCCTCGAGCAGCCGCTTGCCCTCGATGGGCACGGTGTAGCCGTCCTTGGCCCGGAGCACGAAGTGCTCTCGGCGGAGCTCGAGGTCTTGGCCGTCGAAGCCGAGCGCCAGCACCTTCGCGAGGGGGAGGGCGCGGTAGGTCTTGGGCTTGGAGTAATAGGGGTCGTAGGCGGTGAACGTGGTGGTGCCGGCGGCCTCGACGAGCTCGCGCTGAGACAGGCTGCGCACCGTCTTGCCGCCGATCGCGAAGGTGAGGCTGGCGCGCGCGGCGGGCGGTTCGGCGCTCCCGCGGCCCGTGGGGGCAGGCGCGGCGCTCGCCACCTCGCCGGAGCTCGGCGCGCCCGTCGCCGAGGGGCTGGTCGCGGCGCCGGGCCGCGCATCGTCGCAAGCACCGCTCCCGACGACCCACACGGAGAACAAGGCCCAGGTCACCGCTCGCGTCATGACGCGTCAGGTCGTACCGCGGGGGCGAGCTCCTCGCCACCTGCCCACCACGCGAAGGGCACGAAGGCGACGTAATACATCAGGTTCGGGATCAGCCGCAGCAGATAGCCAGCGTCCACGCCGAGCAGGATGACGACGTCGGCGCTCGCCCACAAGAGATACTGGGCGATCTCGAAGTGCGTGAGCCGCACCAAGAAGCGCTGCCGAGGCGCGGAGCAGCGGGCCTCGCGCCGCGGGAGCACGGCGAAGCGGATCCCGAGCGCGAGCGCAGCGAACATGAGCTCGTAGGTGAGGAAGAGCGCGCGGAAGTTCCCCGGCCACAGCCAGCGCGCCACGCTGCTCGCGAGCGGAACCACGAGCGCATAGACGAGGGGGTAGAGCAGCCAGCGGGTGGGGCGCACGCCGTCTTCTCGCCCGTAGCGCTCGAGGAGGACGAAGTAGCGCAGGTCGCCCAGCACCACGAAGGTCAGAGCGGTCACGGTGGCGATGGTGGCGTCGTCCGCGAAGGGCTTGAGCCCGCCGGTGAGCCACGCGTCGAGCATGATCTCGAGCTCGAACACGAGGAGGGCGACGCCGAGGAATCCGCGGCGCGGGACGCGTGACGCGAGCAAGACCGCGAGCACCACCGCGCCCGCAGCCCACGTCACGAGGGGGTGGTGGTAGACGCTGTGGTAGGCCTGCTCGAACATTCAGCACGCCATCAACGGCGGCTCACCGTCCGCAGCACTTCTTGTACTTCTTCCCGCTGCCGCACGGACAGTCGTCGTTTCGTCCCACCTTCCGTCCTTCGCGCACCACCGGTTTGGCCTTCACCATGTCGCCGTCGAAGTAGAACCAGCGGCCGCCGTGCTTTTTGAACTGGGCGCGCTCCCGATGCCGAACGAGGCGTCCCTGCATGAGGTAGCGGGCGGTGAACTCGACCACTCCCTCCTCGTCGCCCTCGCCGCCCTTGGCTTCGTGCACGGTGAGGCCCTCCCAAGACGCCGCCTTGCTCCACTCGCGAGCGCTCTTGTCGTCTACCTCGTCCCGGGTGTCCGGGTGGTGGGAGGCCACGACGTAGTCGATCTCGCCGAGCACGTAGGCGGTGTAGCGGGAGCGCATGAGCGCCTCCGCCGTAGGGGGCGCTTCCGTTCCTTTGATGTATCGGCCGCAGCACTCCTCGGTGCTGGGTCCGAGTCCGCATTCACAGGTCACGAAAAGACGCCCTACTCCGGATCTGCGAGGCGGTCGACCCCCATGGACACGTCTTCGCGGTCGGCGGAGCGGCCGTCGCGAGGTGGGTCTTGACTCTGGTCAAAGTGTTTCAGATAGCTCATGATGCGCGCACTCTTGGGGGTATCGACACGCTGCGACCATGAGGATTCTCTGCGTCGACATCGAGGGCGCACCGGCTGCCGCCATCGCCGAGCGCCTGCACGGTGAGGTGGAGCTCTGCGCGGGGTGCGACCTGACGGCGCAGCTCGAGGAGGCGGGGCGGCGCGAGCAGCCGTGGGACGCGATCCTCCTCGGCGGCGAGGCGCTCGAGGGCCTCCCCAACCTGCGGTCGCTCCGCCGTGACACGATGGCGTCCACGTGGCTCCTCCTCGGGGACGACGCCGAGCGGGCGCTGCATGCGGGGATCGACGCGGTGCTCGACTCCGACGCCGAGTCGGAGCTGGTGGCGGAGGAGGCGTGGCGGGCGATCCGCGCGCGGCACGACGCGCTGCGCTGGCCGAAGAGCTTCATCGAGAGGCGGGTCGCCGTCGCCACCCCGTGGGCCTCGCTCACCGATCCCGTCGTCGCCGCGGGCTTCAAGGTCACGCTCGCTCGGGACGCGGGCTTGCTCACCGCGCTCCGGCGGGTTGCCCACCACGCGGTGGTGCTCCACGCGGGGGCCTGCCAGTCGAGCATCGTCGAGCTCGTCACCGCCATCCACGCCTACGATCCGGCGCTCGGCGTGGCGGCGGTGGTCTCGTCCGATCAGGAGGTGGTGGCGGCGCGCGCAGCGGGGGCGGTCGCGGTGCGGGTGGCTCCGGTCGAGGAGTCGGCGCTCGTCGAGCTCGCGGAGCTGGCGTGGGGGGCGTGGCTCCGAGCGCAGCCGACGGCCCCCTCCGGTGTGGTCGTGCGCACCCGGGGAGCGCTCGGGCCGCTCGGAGCGGTGCTCGCCGCCCGTGAGCGCGCGGTCGAGCGGGAGGCGGGCGCTGACGCGCCGGTGGTGCTCGTGGTGAGCGAAAGCGAGGCCTGGACCGTCGACGACGAGGTCGCGATCCTCGTCACCGAGCGCGACCCTCCGAGCCTCGCTGCGCCGTTCGTGGCCGCCCTCGCCCCCACCGCGGGGCGGGCCGAGGTGGCGGCCGCGCTCCGGGTCGCGGCGACGGTGGCGGCCCGCGAGCGCACCATCACCGCCCTCGGTCGACGGCTGCACGAGGTGGACGCGCGCCGGGTGGAGCTGCTCAAGCAGCTCGCGGACGCTCAGCTCGAGCTCGACAACCTGGCCACCCTCGATCCGCTCACCGAGACGTTCAACCGCCGCGGCATGGAGGATGCGCTCAGCCGAGAGCTCGAGCTCGCCCGCCGGGCCGGAGGCACGGTCGCGGGCTGTCTGGTCGAGCTCGATGTTGGAGAGCGGGTGTACGAACGGTTCGGTCTCGGCGGCGGGGACGCGCTGGTGCGCACGATGGCCGAGCGCCTCAAGCGCGAGCTGCGGCTCACGGACAGCATCGGGCGGATCGGCGACGACGCGTTCCTCCTCCTCTTGCCGCAGACGCGCATCGCGGAGGCGGCGCTCGTGAGCGAACGAGCGGCGGAGGCGGCCACCGCGCTGCCGCTGCTCATCGGCGACGAGGAGGTGAAGGTGGCGGTGACGACCGGCGTCGCGGTGCTGCCGTGGGACGTCACCGATCTCGACGACACCCTCACGCTCCTCCGGGCGGCGGTGGAGCGCCGCCGCGTGAACACCGGCACCAGCGACCGGCCGCGAGACACCCTCATCGAGCAGCTCGGGGGCGACACGCCCGACATGGCGACGCTCGACGAGCTCATGGGGCGCCTGCTCCGCGGCGAAGGCCTGGTGGCGGTGGCCCAGCCCATCGTGCGGGTGAGCGACGAGGTGGTGGTGGGCTACGAGATGCTGGCCCGCGGGCGCGAGGGCCTCTACGAGGCGCCCCAGAGGCTCCTGTCCTTGGCGCGCCACCGGGGCAAGCTCACCGAGGTGGATCTCCGCTGCCTGGAGACATGCCTCTCGGAGGCGGCGCGGCTGGCGTCGCACCTCTTGGTGAGCGTGAACCTGTTCCCCACCACCTTGCTCGACATGAGCCTCCCCGACATCGTGGCGCGGTTCTCGGAGGTCCCCGACGCGCGGCTCTGTCTCGAGCTCTCCGAGGAGCAGTTCGTGGGGGATCCGCGGCAGCTCCTCGACCGTATCACCGCGCTGCGGAGCGCCGGCGTGCGCCTCGCGATCGACGACGTCGGCAAGGGTCGTGGCACCCTCGACAGCGTGATGTTGCTCGAGCCCGACGTCGTGAAGATCGACAAGGAGCTCATCACGGGCGCAAGCCGCGACACCCGCAAGGAGCGACTCCTCCGTCGGCTGGTGATGTTGGCCACCACGCTCGGCTGCGAGGTGGTGGGCGAGGGGGTGGAGAAGGCGGAAGATTTGGAGCTGTTGCGCGAGCTCGAGGTGCCCTTCGCGCAGGGCTTCCTCTGGGCCGAGCCGGTCGATCTCGACTCGATCCCACCCGGAGACTCGAGCCCGTCGCGGCCGCGCGACTCCGACGCCTTTCAGGACGCCGACTGACAGAGGGGCGCGCGGCGAAACGCGGCGCTCAGCTCGAGGATGCGCCGCTCGACGTGGGCGGCCGTCTCCTCGTGGAACAACATGGTGTTGTGTCCGCAGCGACGGATCAGGGTGACGTCGCCGCCGGGCAGGGCGTGGCTGAGCGGGGCCTTCACCACCGCGTCGTTCTCCGCGACGAGCGACAGGTGGGGCGGCGCGGTCCGGCGCTGCGAGCCGAGGCGGATGCTGCGGAGGAGCTTGCTGGCTGGATCGAGATCGCGCGCGACGTCTACGCCGAGCCAGCCCACCCGCGACACGCCGGCGAACGGCGACGCGAGCGAGATGGTCTGGACGATGCGCGGGTCGCACATCTCTTGGGCGTAGTAGCGAGCCACCACGCCCCCCACGCTGTGTCCGAGCAGGTGCACGCGCACCGCCGGCGAGAGCGCGGTCATCAGCTCGTGGAGGCGCCGGGCGAGCACCCGCACGCCGGGACCCACCGGGTAGGTGAGCGAGGCGGTGTGGATGCGGGTGTGCTGCTCGAGCCGCGACCGCAGCGGCCGCAACACGCCGGCGGTCGCGAACAGACCGTGCAGGCACACCACCACGTCGTCGCCGGGGTGGGTTCGTTCGGGCACGACGAAGCCGATGTCGTGTCGCATGAGCCACGCCTGCCGCGCGAACGCGGCGAGCTCGCGGCGGTAGACTTGCAGCTTGGGGACGGGAAGCACCACTCCTTGGGCCACTAGCACACCCGCTCGAGCCGGGAAAAGAAGCCGACGAGGCCCAGGAGCAAGTGTTCAGCGCTCTCGCCCCCCAACGGGCGGGCGGCGCGCCGCGGGCAGCCCGCTCCCTCGAACCTCACCCCGAGGCAGCTCCCGCCGGGTCTTCAGTTGGCCGGAGGGACGTTGCCCTTCGGATCGTCGGCGAGGCGCCGCAAGAACAACGCCACCTGCTGCCGCGCCGCCGGGACGTCGAACACCACGAAGTGGCCGTCGCTGTCGGGGGGCGGCGCCCACTGCACGAGCGCGCCCGAGGCCATCCCTTGGGCGAGGTTGCCGCTCAGGCCGGCGGGCGGGATCTCGACCGGGGGCGGCGCCCCGTAGGCGGTCTGGGGCAGCTCGCGCTGGGCGGGGAGCATGAGCGGCAGACCCATCGCGACGGCTTGGGCCTCGGTGCCGCGAGGGGGCGTGAAGCTGTCGCCCACCCCGCTCGCGGCGATGCCCTCGGTCATGAGGATGCTCTTCGGCAGGAAGCCGGGGCGTGGCTCCCACACCGTGTTGCGCGCGTAGTTGATGGGGTCGACAGGGTCGACGAGCGACTGCGCCACCATCAGCGTGGGGTGGAACAGGTCGAGCTCCTCGCGCTCGTCGGGGCTCAAGCCCAGGAACACGTTGGCCACCAGATCGGCGATGCTCGGCTTCGGCTCCGTCTTCTCGAGGAGGGTGATCATGATGATGGCCCCCGAGCCGGACAGCACCGCACCCCGCGACGAGTCGTCGACCGCGAGGTAGAGCGGTCCGTTGAGCCCTCCCTGCGAGTGGCCGAAGAACATCACGCGGCTCGGATCGAAGCGGATGGCCTCGCCGGTGTGCGAGGCGCTGGCGGGGATGACGGCGCCGCGCTCGGTGAACAGGCGCGCCCGATGCACCTCGTCGATCGCGCTCTGGCGCGCGTTGGTGCGGGCCGCGTCCACGTTCTGGAAGTTGAAGAACAGGATCTGCACCTCGGTGGGATCGTCGGGGGTGCCGGGGCGGGTGCCGTGGAAGATCTGATCCACTCCCATCATGGCGATGCACTGCTCGGCGAGCGTGGCCGCGTAGCCCTCGTTGATGAAGCTCCGGTAGCTGCCGCCGGTGCCGTGGGCGTAGAGCACGATGGGAAACCCTTCGGGGGGCATCTCACAGCCTCGAGGCACGGTGAGGGCGAAGCGCGCGTCGTAGAAGTCGACCACCTGGGGCTCGCCGTCGACGAACTGGAACGCGCCGCCGTCGCCATACTTGAAGAACGGGAGCGTGCCGGCCTGATAGTTGGGGTTGGGGCCGTAGAGGGCGCGGTACTCGACGAACTTCTCCTCGAAGTTGAGACGCTCCCACGGCTCTCGATCCGCGATGAAGTCGGGAGGGGGCACCTCGCGCTTCACGTGATCTGCGACGGCGACGAGCTCGGCGGTGGGATCGCCGGTGGTGAACACGCCGAGGTGGCGCACCGCCGCGGGCCGGGTGCCGTGGGCCTCGATGGCTTGCACGAAGGGGGCGAGGTCGGCCGCCACTCCGAGCCGCGGTCCGGTGGCTGCGGCGAGGCCGAGCCCTTGCTCGAGCTCGTCGGAGGCGTGCACCTCGCCGCCGTCGGCGGAGCGCAGCGCGTGGGTGGCCACCAACGCGTAGGTGGTGGCGGGTCGGAGCGGGAAGCCGGGGGCTGGCAACCAACGCAGCGTGTTGGGCAGCAGGTAGCGGCCGGCGGGGGCGCGGAAGCTCACCTCGATGGGTCGCCGCCTCCCGAAGTCGACCGAGTCGGGATCGACGTCGAGCAGGTACACGCTCGCGCGGGGGAGCAGCGTCTCGAGCGGGCTCGAGGGTACGCTCTCGGGATCGAGGGGGCCGTCGAAGCGCAGATAGCCACCGGCCACCGGGGAGAAGCCGTCGAGCAAGCCGTCCGCCGAGTCTACGTACTCCTGCACCAGCTTCACCTGGCCTGGGTTGTAGAAGCCACGGAACACGGGCGAACCATTCTCGCGCCGTACGTCGCTGGGAAATGGGTGGTCGAGCCAGCTCTCGCCCGCGAACGCGTCGAGCGACTCGGGCACCGACCAGAGGGCGGTGACGGGCGAGCCCACCTCCGCTGCGGAGCACCCGAGGAGGACGACGAGGGTGGCGATCGGCCCCAAACGGCGAAGCATGGCGAGAATGTGCACCAAAGTGGTCACTTGCGCCAGTGCGTCCTCGCGACTAGCCCGGGTCCATGTCGTCCGAACCCACGGCGGGAGAGCTCGCGGGGCGCACCGCCCTCGTGACCGGCGCGAGCCGCGGCATTGGCCTCGTCATCGCGGAGCGGCTCGCGAGGCTCGGGGCACGCGTGGTCGCCACCGCACGCAGTCGCGACGCGCTCGAGCAGGTGGTCGCCGCGCTCCCGGGCGAGGGGCACTTCGCGCTCCCGCTCGACCTCGGGGACGGGGCGGCCACCGAGGACGCCTTGACCCGGCTCGCGGGTCGCGTCGACGGCGTGGATGTGCTCGTGGCCAACGCCGGCATCGCCGAGAGCGCGCCGTACCATCACACCGACGACGCGATGTTCGAGCGGATGATGGCGGTCAACGCCACCAGCGTGACCCGCCTCTGCCGCGCCCTCGTGCCGCGCATGGTCGAGCGGGGCTTCGGGCGGGTGGTGATCGTGGCGAGCAACGCGGGGCTCACCGGCTACGCCTACTCGAGCGCCTACTGCGCCTCGAAGCACGCGGTGCTCGGCTACATGCGGGCGGTGGCGCTGGAGCTCGCCAAGACCCCCGTCACCATCAACGCGGTGTGCCCCGGGTGGGTGAACACCGACATGGCGCGCGCGGCGGTGCAGCGGATCGCCGACAAGACGGGCAAGAGCGCCGCGAGCGCGAAGGGGGCGCTCGAGAAGATGTCCCCTCAGGGGAGGTGGGTCGAGCCCGAGGAGGTGGCGGCGGCGGTCGCGATGCTCGTGGGTCACGACGCGAGGAGCATTCACGGCCAGGCGCTGGCCATCGACGGCGGACAGGTGATGCGATGAAACACATCGAGACGATTCAACCCGAGGGGTGGCCACGACCGCGGGGCTACAACAACGGCATGGTGGCCGAAGGGCGCGTGCTCTTCGTGGCGGGGCAGATCGGCTGGAACGAGCGTGAGGAGCTGGCCGGCGACGATCTGTGCGCGCAGTTTCGGCAGGCCCTCGCCAACGTGCGCACGGTGGTGGAGGCGGGGGGAGGTCGCGTCGAGCATCTGGTGCGCCTCACGATCTACTGCACCGATCTTCCAGCCTACCGCGAGGGGGTGCGCGACATCGGCGCCGCCTATCGTGAGGTGCTCGGCAAACACTTCCCGGCGATGGCGCTGGTCGGGGTCGCGGGCCTGGTGCACCCCGGCGCCAAGGTGGAGATCGAGGCCACCGCCGTGTTGCCGCTCGAGCAGAGGACGGAGTCGCCATGACCCTCGAGCCGAAGACCTTCGAGCTCACCCTCTCGCGCGGCGTGGCCGAGATCACCCTCGATCGACCCGAGCGTCTCAACGCCCTCACCTTCGAGGTGTATCGCGAGCTCGCGGCCACCTTCGCGGCGCTCGAGATCCCCGAGGTGCGCGCGGTGATCATCACCGGTCGCGGTCGCGGCTTCTGCTCTGGCGGCGATGTGGAAGGGATCATCGCCGAGCTCTTCGCGAAGGACGCCTCGGGGCTGCTCGAGTTCACGCGCTCCACCGGACGCCTCATCCAGAACATCGTCGAGCTGCGGCGGCCGGTGATCGCGGCGGTAAACGGAGTGGCGGTGGGGGCGGGGGCGGTGATCGCCATCGCGGCCGACCTCCGGATCGCGAGCAGGAAGGCGCGGTTCGGCTTCATCTTCCCCAAGGTCGGCCTCTGTGGCGCCGACATGGGGGCCGCCTTCTTGCTCCCCCGCATCGTGGGGCGCGGTCGCGCCGCCGAGCTGCTCTACTTCGGGGATCTGGTCGACGCCGAGGCGGCCCTCGCGATGGGCCTGGCCAACCGCGTGGTCGACGACGCGCTCGCCACCGCCCGCGAGTGGGCGTCGCGGCTCGCGGCGGGCCCCGCCTTCGCTCACGCGATGACCGCGCAGATGCTCGAGGCGGAGGCGGGGATGACCCTCGCTGCCGCCATCGAGGCCGAGGCCCAGGCCCAGGCGATCTGCATGGCCCACGGCGACTTCCGCACCGCCTACGAGGCCAACGTTGCAAAGCGCGAGCCTCGCTTCGCCGGCGCTCCCGCGCCGCTCGACGAGGGCGCGGCGTGAGGGGCCTCCCCGAGCACGTGGCGCTCACGAGCGCAGACCTCGGGCCGTTCTTCGAGCCCACCCACCGTGCCCTCTCGGAGCGCCTCGCGGCGATCGCGGCGGCGCTCCAAGCGGAAGGCTCCCACGACGCGGTGCGCGTGGCGGCAGCGCTCGGACGCGAGCACGACCTCTACCGTCACCTGATCCCGGCCTTCGTGTCGGACGGCGCCGGCCCGGGGATCGACGTGCGGACCCTCGTGCTCATCCGCGAGGCGCTCGGCTACGCGAGCCCGCTCGCCGACGGCATCTTCGCCGTGCAGGGCCTGGGCACCTACCCAGTGGCCCTCGCCGGCAACGCCGCCCAACGGGCCGAGCTCGACGCGTTCGTGCGCGGCGACCGCGTCGCTGCCTTCGCGCTGACCGAGCCGGAAGCGGGCAGCGACGTCGCCTCGCTGCGCACCGAGGCGCGTCACACCGGCGACGGCTGGGTGCTCGACGGGGAGAAGACGCTCATCAGCAACGCGCCCATCGCCGACCGCTACGTCGTCTTCGCCAACGCCGATCCCACTCGGGGCAAGCGCGGCATCAGCGCCTTTCTGGTGCCACGCGCTGCGGAGGGCCTGCTCGTAGAGCCGCAGCCGATGAGCGGCGATCACCCCATCGGCAGGCTCCACATGACCGGTTGCCGCGTCCCGGAGCACGCGCTGCTCGGGGCGGTGGGCGACGGCCTCAAGCTCGCGCTCGCGACCCTCGAGACCTTTCGCATCAGCGTTGGGGCTGCGGCCTGTGGCATGGCAGCAGCCGCTCTCGAGGACAGCATCGTGCACGTGATGCGCCGCATCCAGTTTGGACGCCCGCTCGCGGAGCAGCAGCTGGTACAAGCCTACCTCGCGGAGATGGCCACCGAGCTCGACGCGGCGCGGCTCCTCGTGGCCCGCGCCGCCCACGTGAAGGACACCCAGCCGGGGCGCGCCTCCCGCGAGGTGGCGATGGCCAAGATGTTCGCCACCGAGGCCGCGCAGCGCATCATCGACAAGGCGGTGCAGCTCCATGGTGGGCGCGGCGTGCTCACCGGAACGCGGGTGGAGGCCCTCTATCGCGACATCCGCCCGCTCCGCATCTACGAAGGCACCACCGAGATTCAGAAGCTCATCATCGCCCGCACCCTCGTCGGCACCTGACCCGACCCGAGGGAACGGCGCTCGAGCGCGTGTCACTTCCAGACGAAGGGCGTCCCGTCCGGCTCTTGGTTCAGCATGTCGATGATGCCTTGGGTCTCGAGCTGCACCTCGACCTCGGGGGTCGTGGCGAGGAAGCGCTGGAGCGTTCGGGCGGCCTCCCGCCGCTCTCCACGGGCGCCGAGGGCCAGGCCGAGGGCGAAGGTGGCGTCGGCGTCGTCGGGGGCGCGGCGCAGCGCCTCGCGGGCCTCCGCGGTCGCCGCGTCGGCGTCGCCGCAGAGCCGCAGCGCGTGGGCGAGCCCGACGCGCGCCCCGAGGTAGCCGGGGGAGGCGAGCACGGCCGCGCGAAACGCGTCGCGCGCGGCTTCGAACCGCTCGAGCTCGAACAGCGTGGTGCCGAGGTGGTGATATGCGTAGGCGTTCTGGGCGTCGGCCGCGATCACGTCGCGCAACATCTCGAGCACCTGGTGATGTCGCCCCTCCATCAGGTGCTCCACCGCCTCTTCCACCGCCTCCCAGCGCGCCGCGTCGAGCGCGTCGTCGCCGCCTTCTCCGTCTCTCACCCGCTGGCCCATAGCATCGCGACCACGGAACGCCTATCGGGGGGCGTGCTCGCCGCGCCGCGAACCGAGTCTGTCCTCTGGCACCTCTTCGCCGCCGTGGTGATTGGCGTCGCCGCCGCCTCGTTCGTGCACCCTGCGCTCGCGCTCACCGGGGGGACGTGGCCGGCGCCGCTGGACGACACCTACATCTACTTTGGCTGCGCGCGCTCCTTCGCGGAGGGGGCACCCTTCGCCTGGTATCCCGGCAATGGCTATGGCTCGGGCTGCACGAGCGCGCTCTATCCGATGCTCCTCGCCCCGCTCTGGGCGGTAGGCCTCCGCGGCAGCGCGCTCGGTGTCGGCGCCTTCGTCATCGCCCTCTTGTGCCTCGGAGATCTGGCGCGGAGCCTGCGCCGCGTGGCGGAGGAGCACCCGGCGAGCTGGCTGTTTCCGCTGCTCGTGGTGGCGGTGCCGGTGTTGAGCTGGAGCTGGTTCTCGGGCATGGAGACGGCCCTCGCCGGTGCCGTCATCGGCCGCGCGCTGCTCGCTTGCCGCCGCGCGCTCGGCGCGCACCCCGACGGCCGGCGTGGCGCCCAGCGGCGCGCGGGCTATTGGCTCGCCGGCGCGTTGCTCACGCGTCCCGAGCTCCTGCCCTTCGCGCTGGCCTGCGCGGTGGCCCTCGCGTACCGCGGCGGTGCGTTGTCCGCGCTCGGCTCGCTCGTCCGCGTCGGGGGCCCGGGCGTGACCGCGCTCGTGGTTCAAGCCTCGGCCAACCGGCTCTTCACCGGCGAGTGGGCCCAAGCGGGGGGGATCCGCAAGGCCCTCTGGTCGTCGCCCTTCGCCACCGACGGCGACGTCGCCATCGCGTGGTTGTCGAACCTCGTGGTGCTGGTGGATCAGGCCCTGGTCCGTGGCCTCGGCGGCACCTGGCTCGCCTACGCCTTCCCGGCGCTCGTGCTCGCCGCGGTCGCCCTCCCACGCCACCGCGCGGTCGCGCTGCCCGCCCTGCTCGGGGCGGTGGGCGCCCTCGCGGTGGTGTGCCTCAACGCCACCGCGCGTTATCAGAACTACCGCTACGCGGCGCCCACCCTCGTGCTCCTCCTGGTCACCGCCGCGCTCGGCGTCGACGCCCTGGCGCGGGTGCGCGCGGCCCGCGTTGGGTGGGGAGCGCCGCTCGCGCTCGCGCTGTCGGCGCTCGCCGCGCTCGCCCCCGCGACGCAGCGGCTGGCCCAGACCGAACACTTCGCCCGCGCCAGCGCCAACATCGTCGAGCAGCACGTGGAGGTCGCGAGGCGGCTCCGCGCCCTCGAGCCGCCGGCGCGGCGTGTGATGGTGAACGACGCCGGCGTGATCCCATACCTCGCCGACGTCCCGCCGCTCGACGGCTTGGGACTCGGTGGGTTCCGCGGGCTCCCGTTCGCTCGCGCCTCCGTCCATGGCCAGCCGGCGGTGGTCGAGCTCATCGAGCGGCTTCCGCCCGACGAGCGCCCCGACGTGATGGCGCTCTACGCGCCGTGGTGGGGCGAGACCGTCGACCGCTTCGGCACCCGGATCGACGCGGTGCGCATCGAGCACAACGTCATCTGTGGTCACGACGAGGTGGTGCTCTACCGCGCCGACTGGTCGCTGCTCGGTCCCGCCGCGACCTCGCGGGGCGCAGCCGCGGACGCGCTCGACGCCGTCGACGTGGCCGATCTGGTGTCGGAGCGAGCGCACGCGTTTCGCTTCCCCGCGCCGCGCGGAGGGTGGGTGGTGGGGGACGCGCGCACCGACGCCCGGGGCGTCATGCGCTACGACGGCGGTCGCAGCCTCCCCGCCCGAGAGCGCGCGTCGTTCGTGGTGGCCGCTGGAGTGGCGAAAGGGCCGGTCTCGCTGCGGGTGCGGACGGATCGGGAGGTGCGGCTCGGCGCGCGGGTCGTGCGCGCGGGGAGGGTGGTGGGCGTGGCGTCGACGGCGACCGAACCACGCGTCGCGGTCGCAGGGGGGACCGAGCCGGGGCCACCGCGGTGGTACGAGCCGACGCTCGCGCTCCCCGACGTCCGCGGCGGAGACCGCATCGAGCTCGAGGGGGAGAGCGCCTGGCACCTTCACCACCTGTGGCTTCGGCGCGACGCTGCGGCGGCCCCACCGTGAGCCGTGGCCACAGCGTGGGCGCGCTGCGCGGATCAGCGTCGAGTCCGCTGTCCGGCCACCGTCGCGTCAGTGGGTGGCGCCCACCAGCCACGCCTGGGCGCCGATGAGCACCTCTTCGGGCGTGGCGTTGCCCTGATCCGCGGGGCCGGTGGCGTCGGGCCCGCCGGTGGGCATGTAGAAGCCGTGGTCCCCGAACACGAACAAGAGGGTGCGCGGCGAGAGCCCCTCGGCGTAGCTGGCGATCACGTCGGCGACCTCCTCGGCGAGGGCGCTCATCCGGGCCTCGAAGCCCGGACCCGCCTCGCGCAGGCGCGCCTCGACCAGATCGAGCTTCATCAGATCACGCTGACCGATGCGCACCCGCCGGAGGGTGGTGAGAGAGCCCTCGCGGTGGATGGTGGGCTCGCGTTCGCTCTGGGCGTCCTCCCGGAGCGCCCGCGGGCCGCGGGCGAGGAGGTGCATCTGCACCGGGGTGATGGTGGGGAGGGCCGACCACACCACCGACTGGTCCACGCACACCGCCTGGCCGTCGAGGAGGTGGGAGAGCTCGCGGTGGACGCGCAGGCCGAGGTCGTAACGCATCCCGTCGACGAGCAAGAGCTGGGCGGCCCGCGCCCCGTGCAGCTTGGCCAGCTTCTGCGCGATCTCCGGCGCGTCGAGCACCATGGGCGGTCGCCGACCGGTCACCCGCATGGTGTTGAAGCCTTCGCCGTAGCTGCGCTCGAAGCTCTCGCGCCAGTCGTCCACCACCCGCTCGACGCGCGGATCGTCGTAGCCCTCGCACAAGAGCTCGAGGAGCGGCGTGTAGTGGCTGCAGAACAGCTCTTGAATCGCGCTCACCGGCTTGGGCCCACGCGCCGCCTCGAGCTCGCGGCAGAGGCGCTCCACCTCGCTCGGCGCCAGGCGGTACTCCCGGCGGCGGCGACTCGGCTGCTTTCTGGGTGCGCCGCTCGGCTGCGATGCCCGACGCGACGAACCTCGCCCCGACGCCCCGGTCGAACCGCGACCGCTCTTCGGCGCTTGAAACAGGGTCCGCTGCACCGGATCGAGCTCGAGGCCGGCGAGCGGATCGCTCGCGATGAGGCGCTTGCCAGGGCGCGTGGGCGCCTCGAGGAGCGCGTCGCCGCCATCGAGATCTTCGTCGTGCTCGAGCTCGTCGTCGTGCTCCAGATCGTCGTCGTGCTCCAGATCGTCGTCGAGCGCGTCGAGCCGCGCATGGTGGGCCAGCGCCTCGGTGGCCTGGGCGGCCACGTCGAGTCGGGCCGTGGTCTCCCGAGGGGCGGCGTGCGGCAGGCTGCCGGGCGCTTCCGCCTCGGAGGCGTCGTTGGACTCCTCGTCGTCGATGGCGGCCAGGGCGGCCACGCGATCGTCCTCGTCGTCGCAGCGAACCGACGGCTGCGCGCCATCGTCCCACCCCCGCGTCAGCTCGTCGTCCGCGCTCACGGCCACGTTCTCGGTGGGGGTGTGCTCGAGCAGGGAGCGGGCGTCGTCGGGCCAGCTCGTCGGCGACCGGCGTCCCTTCGGGAACACGTCGGAGAGGAGTCGTGGCGACAACATCGTGAGCTCGCGGTCCGCGTCCTCGATGAGCAACACCACCGGGTGGGCGTCCGTGCTCTGACGCCACGCCTCGAGGGCGGCGCTGTCCTCTGCGCCGAGGCGTCCGTGCGCGTCGGCGAGGCCCCCGAGCTTCGGCAGCACCAAACACAGACCCGCCGCGCCGAGCTTGCGGAGTCGGGACAGCTGGTCGACGACGCTCTCTTCCACCGGGGCCCCGAGCTCTACCGAAGGGGGGAGGGCACCGCGAAGCGCGAGCGAGATCTCCACCGCTCCCTCGAGCGCGTTGCGGAGCTCGCGGCGGCGCACCATGGTCGCGTCGTCGCGCTCGTCGCGGTCGAAGGCGGGGACCACGCGGGCCACCAGGTAGCCGTCGGCGGCGAGCTCGCGGCAGCGCTCCGAGCGACGCGCGCTGGTGAGGAACTCGGCGCCGCGGCTCGAGCCACCCCAGCGCTCGGCGGAGCCAGCGGCGCGACCGGCCGCCGCGGCGCGGGGGCTGGGGTTCTGGCTCACGGTCTCGAGCGCACTCGCATGATCGATGCTCATGGGCGGAAGCTCGCCCAAACAGCGGCCTTGGGGCGAGTTTTCTGCAACGCGCTTGGCACTGTGTAGGCAAATGTGGCATGGGCTCGCTGCTGGTCAGACCTCGCCGGATCGCTTATCTGAGAGCCATGCGGCGAGGGCTCATGTGCGTGGTGGCGCTGTCGTGGACGATGGCGCTCGGCGGCTGCAACGGCGACACGGTCCCCACCGATCCACGCGACGAAGCACCGCTCGGCGACAAGCTCCCCATCGACGAGCAGCTCGCGCTCGATGGTCTCCGCGGTCCGGTCGACGCCGTGCGTGATCGGTGGGGCCGCGTGCACATCTACGCCACCAACGTCCCCGACGCGATGATGGTGCAGGGTTACCTCATCGCGAGGGATCGCCACGTGCAGCTCGAGTTCTATCGGCGGGTGGTGACGGGGCGGCTCGCGGCGGTGCTCGGCGCCCTCGATCCGAGCATCATCGAGACCGACATCAGCTTTCGCCACGTGGGCATGCACCGCGTGGCTCGCGACATCTACGAGCAAGCGTCGGAGCCGACGCGCGAGGCCCTCGACGCCTATGCCGCGGGCGTCTCGCAGCTGTTCGCCGAGCTCCGCTCGGGCGAGCGGCCGCTCGTTCGCGGCATCAACGTGTTCGAGCCGCAACACTTCACCGAGTGGTCGGCGATCGACTCGGTGGCGATGGCACGCCTACAGACCTTCCTGCTCTCGTACGACGACGACACCGGCAACCAGGAGCTGCTCGACGATCTCCGCGAGGTGTTCCGCGCCGACGCCGACGCGCCCGAGCTCGCCGCTCGCGCGGGCATCGAGCGCGACTACATCCGCTTCGCGCCGCCCGATGGAACCACGGTCATCGACGGCCTCGACGAGATCGGTGCGCCCCCGCCGATCGCCCGACGTGGCGATCCAGCACCGCGCGAGGCCGCCACCCGCACCCGGCAGCTGGTGTCGACGACCACCGGCTTTCGGCGCGCCATCGACCGTGCGCGCGCCTGGTTCGCGGAGGCCGGCGACTTCGGCTCGAACAACTGGGCGATCAGCGGCACGCGCACCGCGAGCGGCCGCGCCCTGCTCGCGAGCGATCCTCACCTCACCTTGAGCGCCCCCTCGATCTTCTGGCCGGTGTCGCTTCACGTGAAGCATCGAGGCGACGGGCCCCAGCCGCGCGACCTCGACGTGGGCGGGATCGCCTTCGCCGGCATCCCGGGGGTGGTGCTCGGGCACAACGAGGCGGTGGCCTGGGGGGCGACGGTGGCCGGCTACGACGTGACCGACGTGTACGCCGAGACCCTCACCCCGGACGGGAGCGGCGTCGTGTTCCGGGGAGCTCCGGTGCCGTTCGAGACCGTCGAAGAGGTGATCGAGGACGGTCTCGGCGATGAGGTCGTGTACAACGTGCGCATCGTCCCCCATCACGGCCCCATCCTCCCCAACGTGGTGGACGGCCGCGTGGTCGATCCCGATCCGGCGGTGGGGGCGGTGAGCATCAAGTGGACGGGCATGGAGCCGTCGTTCGAGATCGAGGCGGTGAACGATCTCTCCGCCGCGAGCGACGTGGACGAGGCGCGGATGGCGCTCGAGCGCTTCGGGGTGGGGGCTCAGAACTGGATGCTGGCCGACACGAACGGCGACATCCTCTGGACCACGCACGCGCTCGTGCCGTACCGCGATCCCCGCGCGCTCGCATGGAACGCCGACACCTACGCCGGTCATCTCCCGTGTCTGCTCCTCCCCGGCGACGGCACCGCCGAGTGGACCGGTTTCTGGGCGGACGACGCAGTGCCATGGGCGAAGAACCCTCACCAAGGCTTCCTCGCCACCGCCAACGGGGATCAGGTGGGCGGCACCCTCGACAACGATCCTGGGAACGACCTGCAGCCCGATGGCACGAGCGCGTTCCTCGCGTGCTCCTTCGCGTTCGGATTCCGGCAGGGTCGTGTGCGCGAGCTCATCGAGGGGCACACCGGCCTGTTCACCCTCGACGACATGGAGCGGCTCCAGGCCGACCATCGCTCGCCGCTCGGCGCGCGGATGGTGCCCGCGCTCCTGTTGGCCCTCGAGAACGCTCAGCAACACGCCTTCGGCGCCTCGTCCCACCCCGATCTCGACGCGGTGGTCTCGGATCCGGCCTACGAGCCCGAGCGCATCGAGCGCCTCGTGACGCTGCTCGAGGCGTGGCGCGACGAGCACGACTTCTCGGCCGCGTCGGGCGTCGATCACGACACCGGCGAGCGGCAGGCCGGCGATCTGCCCGAGGCGCAGGCGGCGCAGGCCACGCTGTTGTTCAACACCTGGCTCGTGCGTTTGTTGGCGCGCGTGTTCGCCGACGAGCTCGGCGCGACCGGTCGCCCGAGCGGCTCGGGGCAATACGTCCCGGCCATCCTCCACCTCCTCGAGTCGGATCCGCCGACGCTCGCGACGTACGACGAGGGCCAGGGCGACAGCATCCTCTGGGACGATCTCGGCACCCCCGAGCTCGAGACTCGCCAAGAGCGCATGATCCGCGCGTTCCTGGACGCGCTCGCCTGGCTCGATGGGAACGCGGGGGACGAGGACGACTGGCGCTGGGGCGAGCATCATCGTGTCACCTTCGCGCCCGCGGTGCCGATCTTCGATCTCGCCATCCCACGCCCGAACGACCCGATTTTCCCCAAGGGGTTTCCGCGTCACGGCGATCTCTTCAACGTGGACGCCTGCAACTACGACCACCGTGAGCCGGTGGACGGCGACATCGACTTCACCTACGGCTCCGGTCCTACCCAGCGCTTCGTGATCGAGATGGACCCGAACGGCATCGAAGCGCGGAACGCCCTCCCCGGCGGCGCGATCTGGGACAACCAGGATCCCCACTACGCCGACGAAGCAGAGCTGTGGCGTCGCAACCAGACCCACCGGGTGCCTTTCTACCTCCCCGAGGTGATCGAGGCGGCGGAGTCGCGCACCCTCATCGTCCCCCGCACCGCGCCCTGAGCCTTGCTCGGGACGACCCGCCGAGGGGCGTGGAGGACGGCCTGCGCGCCTGACCCGCCGCCACTCGCCGAGGGCGCCGATCGGTGGGGAGCGGTCGAGAGGGCGCGTCGGACGTCGTCGTGACGTCGGGCGAGCGCGCCTCGCGCGTGGAAGACCTCACGCGACGGAAGGCCGTCGCGAGGGGTTCCTGCTCCACGATTTGCTTTCGGAGGAGGTTGTGGTTAGCTCCCGCGCTCCAATCGGGGACACTCATCATGACCAAGCGAATTCTTCTTCTGCTCGCCCTCGCATTCTTCGTCATCGCGTGTGGACCGCCCTGGCAGGTGGTGCGTCAAGCGGTGCCCAACCCGCTGCTCAACAAGAAGCAGTTCGTCCTCAAGCCGATCGATTTCTCGGGGCTCAAGGTGGGTGAGAAGACGGAGCAGGGGTACCTCGCCGAGAAGGACGAGGACACCCGCGCCAAGTGGGTCGGCGACAAGCAGGCCATGAACGAGGAGTTCTCCAAGAAGCTGGTGGGGGAGGCCGCCGACGACGGCATCGCCGTCGCTCCGGGCGACGATGGAGATTTCGTGATCGAGCCGAAGATCACGTGGCTCGAGCCGGGCTTCTACGTGGGCGTCGCGGCCAAGAGCAGCGAGACCCACATGACGCTCATCATCCGCGACCGAGAGGGGAAGGTCGTGGACGAGATCACCATGACGCACTCCACGCCTGCGAGCCTCACCAACCCCGCGGTGGGCAATCGTCTCCGCGACGACGCGGAGGGGCTCGGCGCGTATGCAGCGGAGTACCTCGCCAAGCGCACCAGCCCCGAAGGCGGTTGAGGCGCTGTCCCGCAGGAGCGGGAGGGGGCGCCGGGCGTCCCCGCGTCACGGGTCCGTGAACCACTCGCGGACCTTTTCTTTTTCCACTTTGCCCACCGCGTTGCGAGGCAGCTCCGCGACGAAGCGGAGCTCTCGTGGCACCTCGTAGCCAGCGAGGCGGGCGCGCATCCACGTCGCCAGCGCGTCGGGGTGTGGGGCCTCGCCGGCCCGCAGCACGATCGCGGCCACCACGCGTTCGCCGAGATCTTCGTCGGCGACGCCGACGACCGCCACGTCGTCCACCGCCGGGTGGTCGCGCAGGCACTCTTCGATGTGGAGCGCGCCGATCTTGAAGCCGGCGCTCTTGATGATGTCCACCGAGCGGCGACCGACGATGCGAAACATCCCCCGGTCTTGCTCGACGACGTCGCCGGTGCGGAACCACCCGTCGTCGGCGAACGCAGCGTGGGTGTCTTCGGGGCGCTGCCAGTAGCCTCGGCACACGCTCGGCCCCCGCACCCAGAGCTCGCCATCGTCTGCGATCCGGGTGGCGATGCCGCCGATGGCGCGGCCTACCCAACCACGCCGCCGCGCGCTCGGCGAGAGCGGGTTCGACAAGCCGACACCCACCTCCGTCATGCCCCAGCGCTCGAGCGGAATGGCGCCCGCGATCGCCTCCCACCGCGACGCGAGCGTCTGGGGGAGCGCCGCCGAGCCGCTGGTGCAGAGACCGAGGCTCGCTGCGACGTCGCGACGCCGGGAGCGAGTGGCGTCGTCGGCCGCGTCGTAGCTCGCGAGCAAGCGGCCGTACATCGTGGGCACCCCCATGAACGTGTCGACGTCGCCGAGTCGGGTCCACACCTCTTCGGGCTCGAAGCGGGGCAGCATCACACAGGTCATCCCCGCCGCGAGGCACGGCAGGAGGGCGATCGCGATGCCGTGCATGTGGTGCAGGGGGAGGGCGTGGAGGAGCGCGCGCCGCCCCCCGAGCTCCCAGGCGTCCACGAGGGCCACCACCCCCGCCGCGAGGTTGCCGTGGCTGAGCATGGCGCCTTTGGGCTGGCCGGTGGTGCCGCTCGTGTAGAGGAGCAACGCGAGGGCGTCGGGGTCGGGCGGGGAGGGCGACGCCGACGAGGTGGCGGTCGTGGGAGCGGTGAGGGCGTCCGCGTCGGTGACCACGTGCGCTGCGCCCGCGTCCCGCACGAGCGCGGCGCGCAAGCGTGGAGGGTGGCGCTCGCTGAGGGGCACGGCGACGCAGCCCGCGCGCCAGATCGAGAGGAGCGCGGCGACCCACCCCGCGCCAGGGGGCACCAAGAGGCCTACCCGTTCGCCGGGGCGGTGCCGCTCAGCGAGCCGCCGCGCCCCCTGCGCAGCGCGATCGAGGAGCTCGTCCCACGAGTGGGTGCCGCGGTCGTCGCGGATGGCGGCCAGGTCGGGTGTCGGCGCCAGGGGAGCCGGCACAAGCGCGGGGCGAGCGGGGGAGCTTGGAAACAGAGCGTGGAAGGCGTCGAACATTTGCGCAGGAGTGGTGGCAAGGTTTACGACAGAGTACATACTGGGGGTTACGTAGGAATCGACCTTGGCTAACAGCGGAGAATGACATGACTTGGATGAAGGCGATGGCGTGGATGGGTCTCGGGGGGGCCGCCTTTGGAGCGCTCCTCGCGGGTTGTTCGAGCACTCCCGACGAGCCGGTGGTGGATCCTCTCGCGAAGGAAGAGGGCTTCTGCGCGGAGCTCGCCAAGCTGGTGTGCAACGCCGAGGTCGTGGGGGAGTGCTACGGCTCGGTCGCGAGCACCCTCGACGCCGACACCAAGTCTTGCGTGGACAACGCGAGCGCGAAGTTCTGCAACGCGTCCAACGCCGTGTATCGCGCGGTCGACGCTCAGAAGTGTCTCAACGCCTACAAGGCGGCCTACGCGGACGCGGCGCTCGAGCTCACGGAGCTCGAGGCGATCGATCTGGCGTGCCACGCGACGCTCTCCGGCAACGGCAACAAGGGCCAGAGCTGCGAGCTCGATCAAGACTGCAACGGCGCCGATCAGCTGCGCTGCGTCGCCAAGCCCGGCGCCGAAGGCACCTGTCAGGTGCCCGAGGAAGTGGGGCCCGGCCTCGACTGCGCCGGCGTCGCCCAGACGTGCGCGGAGGGCTTCTATTGCTCCCCCGACGCCGACGCGTGCATCGCCGAGCGAGGCGTGAACGAAGACTGCTCCGAGACGCGGCCGTGCACCGCGGAGGGGCTCTGCGTCGACGCGGTGTGTGTGGCCAAGGCCTCCAACGGCAGCACCTGCACCGCAGACGGCGAGTGCGCGGGGGGCTTCTGTGACATCGCCGCGGGGTCCATCGACGGCACCTGCAAGGCGGCGCGTCCGATCACCACGACCAACGGCAGCTGCAGCGCGTTCCTCCCGTGAGTTGGCTGGAGGGTGCTCCGCACCCTCCCCCCACGCTTCGCGCGGGGCCCCCCTCCCACCGTGTTGCGCTTGGGGCCCCAACGCCCAAGCGCGCTTCGCGAGAGCCCCGGTCGCTTCCGGTCGCCTCTCGAGTTGGTTGGCTGGAGGGTGCTCCGCACCCTCCCCCCACGCTTCGCGCGGGGCCCCCCTCCCACC
>CAYOAL010000100.1:4307-38087 GCA_964401935.1 uncultured Polyangiaceae bacterium | reverse complement strand
GCGCGTGCAGGTCGAGCGCGTGGCGCGCGGCCTCGTAGTAGTACGAGTAGTCCATGCGCCCGGCCACGGCGGCGTCGTGGTTGCCCAAGATGGTGTTCTTGGCCAGCTCGCGCACGATGTCCGCGCAGTCGTTCGGTGCGCCCCCGTAGCCGACCACGTCGCCAAGACAGTGAAACTCGTCGATCGACTCGCTCTTGAACGCCTCGAGCACGGCGCTGAGCGCTTCGTAGTTGGCATGAACGTCGCTGAAGATTCCGAGTCGCATGGACACCTGTCGCCTTCCGAGCTGAGTTACGTAGCGTAACATGAGGCGCGCACCTCCTCCTAGCGGAGTGACGCACGCCCCCGCTCGCGGTGGGATGCGCTACCCTCCTCTGCATGGTCACGTCCGTTCGCACGACAGTTCGCCCGGTCTACATCGTCGACGCCGTCCGCACGCCGATCGGCAAGTGGGCCGGGAGCCTCGCGTCGGTGCGGCCGGACGACATGGCCGCGCACTGCATCGCGGCCCTCGTGAAGCGGCAGGAGGCGGTCGCCCCTCACGTCGATCAGGTGGTGTTCGGCTCCACCAACCAGGCCGGGGAAGACAACCGCAACGTCGCCCGCATGGCGCTCTTGCTCGCGGGGCTGCCGGTGGAGGTGGCGGGGGTCACGGTGAACCGGCTCTGTGGCTCGGGGCTCGAGGCGATCGGCTGCGCCGCGCGCATGATCATGCTCGGCGAGGCAGACTGCGCCATCGCCGGCGGGGTGGAGAGCATGAGCCGCGCCCCCTATGTCATGGCCAAGGCCGAGTCGGGGTTCAGCCGCCAGCCCCCCGTGCTCTACGACACCTCGCTTGGGTGGCGCTTTCCCAACCCCAAGCTCGCGGAGCGCATCGATCTCATCAGCATGGGCGAGACGGCGGAGAACGTCGCCAAGAAACACGGCGTCTCGCGGGCCGATCAAGACGCGTTCGCGCTGCTCTCCCACCAGCGCGCGGCGGCGGCCACCGAGGCCGGCCGCTTCGACGCCGAGCTCGTGCCGGTCCCCGTCCCGCAGCGCAAGGGCGACCCGCTCCTCGTCTCCCGCGACGAGTCGATCCGCGCCGACACCACCCTCGACAAGCTCGGCGCCCTCCCCGCGGTGTTCCGCGAGGGCGGCACGGTGACCGCCGGCAACAGCTCCCCCATCAACGACGGGGCCGCCGCCGTGATGCTCGTGGCCGGCGATCGACTCGACGAGCTCGGGCTCACGCCCCTCGCCCGCGTGATGGCCAGCGCCACCGTCGGCGTCGATCCGAGCTACATGGGAGAAGGCCCGATCGGGGCCGTGCGCAAGCTCCTCAAGCGCAGCAACCTCAGGGTCCCCAACATCGATCTCGTCGAGCTCAACGAGGCCTTCGCGGCGCAGGCCCTCGCCTGCACCCGCGCCCTCGGCTTCGATCCCGACAAGGTGAACGTGAACGGGGGGGCGCTCGCGCTCGGGCACCCCATCGGCTGCTCCGGCGCGCGCATCGTGGTCACCCTCGTGCACGCCATGAAGCAGCGCGAAGCGCGCACCGGCATCGCCTCGCTGTGCATCGGGGTCGGGCAGGGCATCGCCATGCTCCTCGAGCGCCCGAGCTGAGCCGGCGCCCGGGGGCGCGCGCACCAAGCGGAGCCGGAGGAAACGAGCCTCGACCGATCTCCTGTGTCCCGCGCCGTCCGCCTCACTCACGCGACGGCGCGGTGGGCTCGCCGCCGGCCACCGGGGTCTCCCCCACGATACGGGGGGGGAGCTTGTCGAGCCGCTCGAGCGAGCGCAGGGCGAGGCGCCGCCGAAGGTCGGAGAGCGCGGTGACGATCGCCACGCGCTCCGGCTCCTCGAGCGGCGCCGTCCCCACCGCCGCGAGCGCCTGATCCGCGTCGTGCAAGAGCCCGAGCTCTTTCTGCATGCGTGACGCGTCGCGCGCCACGGCCGCGTAGCGCGCGGCCAGCTTGTGGGCGGTCTCGCGCTCCCTCTTGCTCCGCCCGGTCGCGTCGATCACGGTCATGAACTGCGTGAGCATCTCCGAGGTGTAGCGCAGCCGCTTGAACCGGATCCGGAGGCGATGGAGGCCCTCGATGTCGTCCGCTCCGATCGGGAGCAGCTCGAGCACGCCCTGCCGCACCGCCTCGTAGCCAGCGTCTGCGTAGTCGGTGACGAGCGGATCGCGCTTCGGACCGCCGGCGAGCAGGCGCCGGATGAGGTTCGACAGCTCCCCGAGCTCCTCCCCCGCCACGAGGGCCACCGCCTGCTCCCGCATCTCGCCCTCTTGACGCTTCGCCTCTCGGAGCCACACCGCGGCCGCCTCCTGGGCGCGGTTGTCGAGGATGGCGGCGCGCAGCGTGTCCTCGAGCACCTCGGCGTCACGGAGCGCGCTCGTCGCGTCGCCGAACGCCTTGGCCAGCGCCTCCAGGCGCTTGACGCGCTTTTTGCCGTACACCGCCCGCGAGGTCTGCAGGATCGTGCGCAGGCGGCGCAGGGCCACCCGAAAGTCGTGCACGGCCTCTTCGTCTTGGCGGTCGCGGATCACCCGATCCGCCGCCGAGCGGGTGCGCTCGAGCAACCCCTCGAGCGCGGGGCGGATCAGGCTGTGGGCGGTGAGTCTGGTCGCTTTGGTCATGTTCTTCGCTCGGCGACGGTAGAACGGCCGCGCGTCGTCGACGCGTCAACGGGACACGCACACCTCGACCAGCGGCTTGTAACCCAGCTCCTCGACGAGGCGGCGCCGAATCGACCGTCGAATGCGCTCGCCGAGCTCGAGCTCGCGACGCGACGCCCCGCCGTCGTCTGCGAGGAGCGCCGTCACCGCCGCCCGCGCCCAGCCCTCCACCTCTTCGGGGCGCGGCACCCCGCGCACCACCACCTCCACCCGCGGCGCGTCCCCGCCCACGGTCACCGCCGCCACCACCACCCCCCCGCGACCCAGCTGACGTCGCTCTCGCAACACCTCGTCCTCGAGCGCCTGAGCGTTGGCGGTGGCCACCCGACCGCTCACGACCCGCTCTCGCTGCGTGAGGCCGCCTTCGTCGAGCCGCGCCGTCTCCCCGTTGGCGAGGGTGAGCACGTCGGCCACACCGAGGCTCTCGGCGAGGGCCGCGTGGCGGGCGAGGTGCAGGCGGGTCCCGTGGAGGGGGATGAACGCGCGCGGGCGCACCACCTCGAGCAAGCGCTGGAGCTCGCCCTCGTGGGCGTGGCCGCTCGCGTGCACCTCGGGGTGCGTGATGCGGCTCTTCACCGCCACCCCGCGGGCGAGCAGCTCGTCGAGCATCGTGAGCACCGCCCGCTCGTTGCCGGGGATGACGCGACTCGAGAGGATCACCTCGTCCCCCGCCTCGAGGCGCAGGTCGGGGTGGGTGCCGCTCGCGATCCGACGCATCGCGCCGAAGGGCTCCCCTTGGGTCCCGCTCGCCACGTAGAGCACCGCCCCCCGCGCCGAGGAGCGCGCGAGCTCGGGGGACACCACGAGATCGCTCGGCCAGTCGAGCACAGCGAGGCGCTGTGCGATGGCCACGTGATCGCGCACGCTGCGCCCGAGCAGACACACCTTGCGCCCCGCAGCGCGAGCGGCGCGCGCCACCCCGTCGATGCGGTGGATGTTGGAGGCGAACAGGCCCACCACTACCCGGGCGCGCGCCGCCGCGATGTGTGCGCCCAAGGCGTCGGCCACCTCCCCCTCGGTGGCAGCGCTCCCCGCGGTGAGCACGTTGGTGCTGTCGGAGAGGAGCAGCGCCACCCCGTCGTCGCCGAGCGCCTCGAGCCGCGCCAGATCGGTGAGCCGCCCGTCGATGGGTCGGGTGTCGAGCTTGAAGTCGCCGCTGTGGATCACGGTGCCCGCGCCGGTGAAGATGGCGAGCGCGGTCGCCGAGGGGATCGAGTGCGTGACGTGCACCGGCTCGATCTCGAACGGACCCACCGCCCTCCGCTCACCGGCCTCGAGGGGGTGCTCCTCCACCGCGTCGAGGTGCCGGGCCTCCTCGAGCCGGCGGCGACACAGCGCGAGCCCGTAGGCCGGCCCCCACACCGGCAGCGGCCGCCGTCGTCCGGCCGCCGCGAGCGCGGCCACGAGGTGCGCCACCGCCCCCACGTGATCTTCGTGGCCGTGGGTGAGCACGAGCGCGTCGAGCGTGTCCGGCGCGTCCAGCACCGCGTCGAAGCGGGGGTGAAACGTGTCGATGCCGTAGTCCGCGCTGTCGAACGTGACCCCGCAGTCGATCATGACCCGCCGCCCAGCCGCCTCGAGGACGAGACAGTTCATCCCGATCTCGCCGAGTCCCCCGAGCGGGACGATGCGCAGTGATTCGGCCATGGGCGTCGCTCCCGACTACGGGCGGGCGGCGATGGCGAAAAGGGAAATGTGCGGCGCCGGCATGCCCGCACGTTCCCGCGAGACCCCGGCCCGTGCCCTCTCCGGCGCGTTCACGCCCCCACCGGGTCTTCGCGGGTGCTGGCGTCGCGCCGCAACGCGCGGCCCTTCCACATGGCGAAGATGGCGGGATAGACGGTGAGCTCGAGGAAGAAGCTCGTCACCAGGCCCCCCACCATGGGCGCCGCGATCCGCTTCATGACGTCGGAGCCGGTGCCGGTGGCCCAGAGCACCGGGACCAGTCCGATGAGCGTGGTGAGCACCGTCATCAGCTTCGGGCGCACGCGTCCCGCCGCCCCCTCCACGATCGCCGCGCGAAGATCGGCGAAGGTGTGGAGCCTCCCCTCCGCGCGGCGCCGCTTGTGAGCCAGCGTGAGGTAGAGGAGCATCACCACGCCGGTCTCCGCGTCGAGGCCGGCGAGCGCGATGAGGCCCACCCACACCGCCACGCTCATGTGGTAGTCGAGCAGGTAGAGGAGCCACACCGCACCCACGAGCGAGAAGGGCACGGCGAGGAGCACGATGCCGGTCTCGACCAGCGATCCGGTGTTGAAGTAGAGCAGCAGGAACACCAAGAGCAGCGTGACCGGCACCACCGTCTTCAGCTTCTCGCGGGCTCGCTCGAAGTACTTGAACTGGCCCACCCACGCGAGGCGGGCCCCGGCGGGGACCGTCACCTCTCGGTCCACCACCCGCTTCGCCTCTTCCACGTAGTCTGCGATCGGGCGGTCGGTGTCGACGAACACGAAGCCGACCAGCTTGCCGTCCTCGCTGCGGATCATCGGCGGTCCGGTGGACGCGCTGATGTCGGCGACCTGGGAGATCGGGATCTGCGCGCCGCTCGGCGTGCTCACCAACACTCGCCCGAGCGACTCCGGATCGTCGCGGAGCTCGCGCGCGTACCGCACGTTGATGGGGTAGCGCTCGCGTCCCTCCACCGTCTCGGACACGTTGATGCCCCCGATCGCGCTCATCACCGTGTCGTTCACGTCGCCCACGGTGAGACCGTGACGGGCCGCCTCCTCGCGCTTCACCTCGAAGTCGATGAAGAAGCCCCCCGTCGATCGTTCCGCGAAGGCGCTGCGGGTGCCCTCGATCTTCTTCACCGCCTTCTCGATGGCCACCGCGGTGGCCTCGATCTCGCGGAGGTCGTCGCCGAACACCTGGATGCCGAGGGGGCTCCGAACCCCGGTGGCGAGCATCTCGGTGCGCGTCTGGATGGGCATCCACCAGATGTTGGGCATGCCGGGGTACTGCACCTTCTCGTCCAGCTCGGCGACCAGGCCCTCCCAGGTGAGGCCCTCGCGCCACTCGCGCCTCGGCTTGAGCACGATGGTGGTCTCGGCCATGCCGAGCGGCGCCGGATCGGTGGCCGTCCGCGCCCGCCCCATCTTGCCGAACACGCTCACCACCTCCGGCACCTTCTTGATCTCGGCGTCCATCGACTGCAGCACGTTGGTCGCCTCCGTGATGCTCATGCCCGGCGGCGCGGTGGGCATGTAGAGCAGCGCGCCCTCGTTCAGCGGCGGCATGAACTCGTTCTCGAGCCGCAAGAGGGCAGGCACGGTGAGCACCATCGAGAGGGCGGCGAGCGCCACCACCGTCTTTCGGTAGCTCACCACGAAGCGCACCACCGGCTCGTAGAGGCGCTGGATCCACCGGTTGAGGGGGTTGTCGTGCTGGCGCGTCACCCGCCCTCGGATGAGGAGCGCGGCGAGGGCCGGCGTCACCGTCACGGCGAGGATGGCGGCGAAGCCCATGGCGTAGGTCTTGGTGAAGGCGAGCGGCTTGAAGAGGCGCCCCTCGGTCGCCTCGAGGGTGAACACCGGCATGAACGAGACGGTGATGACCAGCAGCGAGAAGAAGATGCTCGGCCCCACCTCTTGCATGGCCGCGACGATCGCGTCGAGCCGCGGGGTCGGCCGCCCCTCGTCTTCCCAGGCCTCGAGCTTCTTGTGGATGTTCTCGATGATGATCACCGACGCGTCCACCATCGCGCCGATGGCGACCACGATGCCCCCAAGCGACATGATGTTCGCGGTGAGGCGCTGGTAGAACATCGGGATGAACGCGAGGAGCACGCCGAGCGGCAGGGTGAGCACGGGGATGAGCGAGCTGCGGACGTGGAGCAGGAAGAGCAAGATGATGAGGCTCACCACCAGCATCTCCTCGAGGAGGGTGCCGGTGAGGGTGTCGATGGCGGCGAGGATGAGGTCGCTCCGATCGTAGGTGATCACCACCTCGACGCCGTCGGGCAGCCCCCGCCTCACCTCCTCGAGCCGCTCCTTCACCCCTTCGATCACGTCGAGGGCGTTCTCGCCGTAGCGCATCACCACGATGCCACCCACCGTCTCGCCTTCTCCGTTGAGCTCGGCCACTCCCCGCCGTATGTCGGGGCCGAGCGTCACCTCCGCCACGTCGCGGATGAACACCGGCGTGCCGTCCTTCGACACCTTGAGCGGCACCAGCTCCAGATCCTCCTTGGAGCGGAGGTAGCCGCGCCCGCGGATCATGTGCTCGTGGCCCGCGATCTCGATCACGCGCCCGCCCACGTCCTGGTTGCTGCGACGAATCGCCTGCGCCACGTCGCGGGTGGAGAGCCCTTGAGGGAGCAGCCGGTTCGGATCGAGCTGCACCTGGTACTGCTTCACGAAGCCCCCCACCGACGCCACCTCCGCCACCCCTTGCACGCTCTCGAGCGCGTAGCGCACCTGGTAGTCTTGGATCGTCCTGAGCTCGGCGAGATCGTGCGCCCCGCTCACGTCGCGCAGCGCATACTGAAACACCCAGCCCACCCCCGTCGCGTCGGGGCCGAGCGTGGGCGAGGCCCCCTCGGGGAGCTTGTCTTGGGCGGTGGCGAGGTACTCGAGCACCCGGCTCCGCGCCCAGTACAGATCGGTCCCGTCCTCGAAGATCACGTACACGAAGGAGAGGCCGAAGAACGACTGCCCCCTCACGAACTTCACCCGAGGCGCGGCGAGGAGCGCGGCGGAGATGGGATAGGTGACCTGCTCCTCCATCAGGTCGGGGCTGCGCCCCGGCCACTCGGTGAAGATGATCACCTGCGCGTCGCTGAGATCCGGGATCGCGTCGAGCGGCGTCCGCTGCACGCTGTACACCCCAAAGCCCGCCACCAACGCCGCGAGCAACAAAACCGGCAGCGGCCGCCGCGCGCAGGCCGCGATGAGCCGCGCGATGAGCCCGTGCTCGTTCACGTCACCGCCGTGCATCACGGCCTCTCGGGCAACGGCGAGGGCCCGTCGTCTGCCCCCCAATAACGCGCCGCGGAGCGGATCCGGCTCTCTGCCGCCACCAGGAAGTTGCCGCTCACCACCACCGCCTCCCCCGCGCGCAGCCCCGAGCGCACCTCGTAGCGCCGCTCCGCGTGGAGCCCGAGCTCCACCTCCTTGGGCATGAGCCGCCCCTCTCCCAGATCCACGAACACGAGGCGCCTCGTCCCGGTGTAGATCACCGCCGACTCGGGGACGGTGAGGCGTTCGCCGAGCTCGACGTCGATCACGACGTTGGCGTACATGTCGGGCTTGAGCTCGAGCTTGTCGTTCTTGAGCTCGACGCGCGCCTTCCCCGTCCGCGTCTTGGGATCGAGGTAGGGATAGAGGTAGGTGATCTCCCCCTCGAACGTCTTGTTCGACTGGTGCGTGAGCGAGATCTGCGCGCGCTGGCCCACCGCCACGAGGGGGAGATCCGCCTCGTAGAGCTCGGCGTCGATCCACACCGTGTCGAGCCCCGCGATGCGCATCACCCGCGCGCCGGCCGCGAACGCCGAGCCGTCGACCACGTTCTTCTCGACCACGTAGCCGGTGGTGGGGGCCGCCACCGTGATGTAGCGCACCGGGCGCCCCGTCCGCTTCACGTGACGCTCGAGCCCGTAGGCGTCGAACAAGCGCAGCCGCTCCCGCGCCATCTCCACCAGGCGGTTCTCGCCATCGCCCTCGTCGGAGGCGAACAGCGACGGCCCCTCGAGGGCGGTGATGAGATCGCCTTGGGCCGCGTAGATCTCGGGGCTGTACACGGCGAAGAGCGGGGCCCCGCGCTTCACGCGCATGCCGAGCTTGTTGGCGTAGAGCTTCTCGATCCAGCCCTTGTACTTGAGGGTGATGTCGTGGAGCTTCGTCTCGTCGTAGGTGAGCCGGCCCACGGTGCGGATGCGCCGCGTCATCGGCACCACCTCCGCCTTGCCCACCTTCACCCCGATGCGCTGGCGCCGCACGCTGTCGACGAGCACCACGCCGCCCTCTTCCTCGTCGAAGGTCACCGGCGTGAGGTCCATGCCGCAGATCGGACATTGGCCCATCGCCGCCTCCTTCACCGAGGGGTGCATGGGGCAGGTGAAGTACGCGACGTCGTCTCCCTCGTGGCCGTGCCCCTCGTGGGACACTGCGCCGCTCCTGGCCGCCGCCGCGAACTCGCTCGCTCCGCCGCACTGCAACATCGAGCGCCCCATGTAGGGGTTGGCCAGCTCCTCGGTAGGCTGCAGCCACTTGTTGTAGCCCTTCTCCATGGGGCACTCGAAGATGTGCATGCCCTCCTGGAGGCGCGGATCCGCCGACGAGAGCGCCACCAGCGCGCGGCTCAGGTCACCGAAGGCGCTGCGGGCCTGGGTGAGGTCGGGTGCGACGGCCAGCCGCTCCGCCGCGGCCCCACCATCGAGCAACGTGCGCGACACCGACTTGGGTGCCCCCTCGAGGCCGGCCCCCACCTGTCGCAAGCCCTCGGCGATGCTCCGCCCGTGCGCGTCGAGGCCGCGCTGCTCGTCCTGGGCGAGCAGCGCGCGCACCTGCTCGTAGTCGCCGAAGACCGCTCGCAGCGCGCCCGCGCTGGGGTCGGAGAAGGTGTAGGGCGCCACCGCGCCGCCGCTCGTGGTCGCGGCCGACGACGCGGCGGCACGCTCCGTGGGGCGGGCGAGCGACATCCACGCGCGCAGCTCGTCGAGGTACACGAGCGCGAGCACCAGCACCGCGCCGAACACGACGGTCGGCACCAGGTTCCCGAGGATCATCGCGCGAAGCTTCGCTCTCATCGGTCGCCTCCCCCTGTCCCCAGCCCGGGGATCTTCCCCATCGCGCGCTCGAGCTCGGCGGCGCGGGTTTGGGCCAGCGCGAGCGCCTGGTGCCACTCCCGCACCGCGTTCCAGTGGCCGCGCTCGGCGGCGATCACCTGAGCGAAGCTCACGTCGCCGGCCACGAAGGCCGGACGCACCGCCTGCGCTTGTACCTTCGCGAGCGGGAGGAGGCGCTCGGCGTAGAGCCTGGCCACCGTCCGCGCCTCGTGGAGGCGCGCGCGGGCCTGGAACACCTCCGCGCGCACCCGATCGACGAGCGCGACCTCTCGGTGCTCGTTCTCGGCGAGCTGCGCCCGCGCCGCGCTCTCCGCCCCCGCGCGGCGATCGATCGAGAGCGGCAGGGGCGCGGAGATCCCGAACATGAACTGGTGGGCCGGCATCGCCCACATCGAGTTGTACGAGCCGAAGAGCGTGAAGTCGGGCACGTAGTCGCGCTGGGCGAGATCGATGGCGGCCTCGAGGCTCTTGTGCTCCGCGTCGGCGCCGAGGAGCTCGGGCCGCTCGGCGAGGGCCACGCGCTCGGCGGTGTCTTGAGGCGGCGCCGCTGGCGCGTCGGCGAGCGTGTCCGGCGGCGGGGGGAGCTTCGCGCCCGGTGGGCGGTGCAGGAGCGCGTTGAGCTGGGCCTGAACCACGGCGCGCTCCGCCTCGAGCCCGACCGTCTGCCGCTCGAGCTGGGTGCGCTCCACCTCGATCTGGAGCGGTTCGTACAGCGTGCCCTTCCCCACCGCGTACTGCGCCTCGAGCGCCTTCCCGAGCTGCGCGACGAGCTTGTCGTGAGCCGCCACCACCTCGAGGCTGCGCGCGATCGCGTAGTAGCGGTCGAACAGCCGACACGCCTCGAGCGCGAGCTCGAGGCGGGCCTCCGCGTAGCTGTGAGCCTTCATCTCGGCGCGGTAGAGCTCCACGTCACCTCGGCTCCCCATCTTGCCCACCCAGGGAATTGTCTGGCTGAGCTGGATGATCTGCCCGAAGTGTACGTCGGGGTCGAAAATGCTCCCTGGCGCCACGGTGTACGAGAGCACCGGATCCGGCAGCGCGTCTTTTTCGTGGTAGCGCGCCACCGCGGCGCGCCACGCCGCGCGAGCGCTGTCCAGGCTGGGATTCTGGCTCAGCACCGCACGCACGAGACGCCGGCGGTCGAGGTGGCGTGACGACACCACCGCGCCGAGGGCGTCGCGCCGCTCGGCAGCGCTGGGCTCGGCCCGCGCGACGCGGTGCTCGATGCGACCGAGGTGGAGCTCTTGGGTGGTGGGGGCGCAGCCCACGAGCATGAGGCTCACGACAAACGATGGATGACGGATCACGATGACGCTCCTCGACGAGATCAGCAGCGTTCGCCCCCGTCGACGCGACGGAGGCAGCTCGATCGGTCGCCCGCGGGCCTCGGTGAGGCCGCGCAGGCGGTCCCGTCAACAGAGCGAGACGCCGAGACGCGCGCGAGCCTTGCCGCGCCGCGGGGGAGAGCCGCGTGCGAGCGCAGGGTAACGCGGGGGAGCGAGCCCCACCGCCCGCGCGACCGGTGGCGGCGGCCGCCGTGGTGCGACCGTCGATGTCTCCACGAGCCACACCGGCGGGAGCGCGATGGTGGACGCACCAAACTCGAGGAGGATCGAGGACGCCGCCACCACCGGCTCGCTCGCGCGACGTTCGCAGCACGGGGCCCCCGTCACCTCGAGCGGGCGCGCCGCGTCGAGCGCCTGCGCGGCGGCGGCGGCGCGAGCGCAACAACACGCCGCGGCCGTTCGCTCCGCCATGTGGCAGTAGACGTAGCCGCGCCCCGCGAGAGCGAGCGCGGTCAGCGTCAGCAGTGCCCAAAGGGCTCGAAGCCACTTCCGCATCGAACCCTTGGAGCTTAACGAGCCCTGCGACAATCTGCCACACCCTTGTGCCGCAGCGACGTTCCGCCGTCTCTGCGCGCTCGAGCCCGGCCGCGTGCGGTCGCGAGGTCCGGGCGCTCAAACCGCAGCACCACCCCTTGATACCGTACCGGGGTATGGTTATCATGACATCGTGCTTGACGACCACGACAAGAAGGCCCTCGAGAAGCGACTCTCCCGCATCGCCGGTCAGGTGGCGGGGATTCAGCGCATGATCGAGCAAGACCGCTACTGCATCGACGTGGTCATGCAGGTCAGCGCCGCCCGCTCGGCGCTCGCCAAGGTAGGTGCGCTCGTGCTCGAGCGACACTTCGAGACCTGCCTCGTCGACGCCTTCACGAGCGGCGACGAGCGCGAGCGCGACGCCAAGATCCAAGAGCTGATGAAAGTGTTCGAGCGCCATGGAAACACCTAACCGAGTTACCGCAAGCGATCCGTCCGTGCCGCGTCCCCAGCCCGAGGCCCCCAAGCCCTGCTGCCACGCGAAGGCAGAGCCCGAGGCCGAGGCCGAGGCCGAGGCCGAGCCCGCGCCGCCCGCCTCCCCACAGCCCGCCGCCGCCAAGCCCCGCTGCCACACCGAGGCCGAGCCCGAGCCGGCGGAGCACCACGCCGCGCACGCGCACGACCACGCCCACGACCACGCCCACGACGCCGGGCCCCCGCACCCGCACCACCACGCCCCCACGCCAGCCGCCGCCAAGGCCTGTTGCCACCACGGCCCCGCCAAGGCTCGCCCCGCCTCCCCTCACGCCGCCGATGCAGAGCACACCTGCCCCATGCACCCCGAGGTGCGGCAGCAGGGTCCCGGCTCCTGCCCGAGCTGCGGCATGGCGCTCGAGCCGGTGGCCCCCTCGCTGCCCACCCGCGTCGAGTACACCTGTCCTATGCACCCGGAGGTGGTGCAGGACGGACCCGGCACCTGCCCGAAGTGCGGGATGGCCCTCGAGCCGGTGATCGTCACCCTCGAGCACGCCGAGGATCCGGAGCTCATCGACATGCGGCGCCGGTTCTGGCTCTCGCTGGCGCTCACCCTGCCCCTCTTGGTGGTGGCGATGGGAGACATGCTCCCCGGCGCCCCCATGTCGGGCCTGTTCGGCCACCACGGCCGCGTCCTCGTGGAGCTCGCCCTCGCCTCGCCGGTGGTGCTCTGGTCGGCGTGGCCGTTCTTCGTGCGCGCCGTGCAGTCGGTCAAGAACGCGAGCCCCAACATGTTCACGCTCATCGGCCTCGGCGTCAGCGTCGCCTACGGCTACAGCGTGGTCGCGACCTTCGCGCCCGAGCTCTTCCCCGCGTCGTTCCGCGTCCACGGCGGCCACGTCGCGGTGTACTTCGAGGCGGCGGCCACCATCGTCACCTTGGTGTTGCTCGGTCAGGTGCTCGAGCTCCGCGCCCGCAGCCAGACGGGCAACGCGCTGCGCGAGCTGCTCGGCCTCGCCCCCAACACCGCGCGCCGCATCGACGAGGACGGCCAGGAGCGCGACGTCCCCCTCGCCGAGGTGGCGGTGGGCGATCGGTTGCGGGTGCGCCCTGGCGACAAGATCCCCGTGGATGGGGTGGTGCTCGAGGGCGCGAGCGTCGTCGACGAGTCGATGGTGACCGGCGAGCCCACGGGGGTGCGCAAGGAGGCGGGGGCGACCGTGATCGGCGCCACCCAGAACGGCAACGGCACCCTCGTGGTACGCGCGGAGCGGGTGGGGGCCGACACGCTCCTCGCCCGCATCGTGAGCATGGTCGCCGAGGCGCAGCGGAGCCGCGCCCCCATCCAGAAGCTCGCCGACACCGTCTCCGGGTATTTCGTGCCTGCGGTGGTGGGCGTCGCGCTCATCAGCTTCGTCGTCTGGGCGCTGTTCGGCCCCGAGCCGAGCATGACCTACGCCATCATCAACGCGGTCGCGGTGCTCATCATCGCCTGCCCCTGCGCGCTCGGCCTCGCCACCCCGATGTCGATCATGGTCGCCACCGGCCAGGGCGCGAAGCTCGGCGTGTTGTTCAAGAACGCGGAGGCCATCGAGGTGTTGAGCCACGTCGACACCCTCGTGCTCGACAAGACGGGCACCCTCACCGAGGGCCGCCCCGCCCTCACCGCGGTCGTGGCCACCCGCGGCACCGAGGCCGAGCTGGTGCGCCTCGCCGCGAGCCTCGAGCGGGGAAGCGAGCACGCGCTCGGAGAGGCCATCGTCCGCGGCGCCGCCGCGCGCGACCTGGAGCTCGCCGCAGTGTCCAGCTTCGAGGCCATCGCCGGCCACGGCGTGAAGGGGCGTGTCGAGGGGCGCGTGGTCGCCCTCGGAAACCAGGCCCTGATGGACAGGCTCGGGGTGGAGCTCGGCGGCCTGCCCGCGCAAGCGGAGGAGCACCGCGCGCGGGCGGCCACCGTGGTGTTCGCGGCCATCGACGGCGAAGCCGCCGGTCTCTTGGTGGTGGCCGACCCCATCAAGCCGAGCGCCAAGGAGGCCCTCGCGTCGCTCACCGCGGAGGGCCTGCGCATCGTGATGCTCACCGGCGACAGCAAGACGACGGCGCAAGCGGTCGCCGACGAGCTCGGCATCGACGAGGTGATCGCGGAGGTGCTCCCGGACGAGAAGGCGGACGCCATCGCGCGGCTCACGGCCGAGGGACGCGTGGTGGCGATGGCGGGCGACGGCATCAACGACGCACCCGCCCTCGCGCGCGCCGCGGTGGGCATCGCGATGGGGACCGGCACCGACGTCGCCATCGAGAGCGCGGGCATCACGTTGGTGAAGGGCGACCTCCGTGGCATCGTCCGCGCGCGTCGGCTGAGCCACGCGACGATGGCCAACATCCGCCAGAACCTCACCTTCGCCTTCGGCTACAACACGCTCGGCGTGCCTATCGCGGCGGGCGTGCTCTATCCGGTGTTCGGGCTGCTCCTCAGCCCGATGATCGCGGCGGCGGCGATGACCCTGAGCTCGGTGTCGGTGATCGGCAACGCCCTCCGGCTGCGGCGCGCGGTGGTGTGAGCCGCGGCACCGCCGAAGCGGCGCTCTGTGGCGGCCACCGCTACCAGTCGCTCGGCAGCGCGCGCTTGAGCGTGCGCAGGAAGGCGAAGCCGGGCTCGCCTTCGAGCTCCACGCCGCCCGAGCGCGCCTCCGCCGCCTCTTGTGCGGCCTGGGCAGCCCGCTCCGTCTTCACGTCGTGGCGGCCCGCTTCGAGCAAGCTCGCCGCCACCCCGCGCAGCTCGGTGATCGACGCGGGCATGTAGCCTGGCGGGGGCGGCGGCGCGTCCACCTCCACCAGGTGAGAGCGCACCGCGTGGCCAGCCTTCATGTACACCTCGGCGAACACCTTCGGCAGCAGCCGATATTCGCTGGTGCCGGTGAGGCTGAACTCGTTGCGGAAGCAGCCGGTGCGCAACACCTTGCGATCGCCGCGGCTCCACCACCCCGGCTCGTGCTGATGACCGATCAAGAACAGCCGCAGCCCGTCGTCTTCGGTGAGCTTCTTCTGGTAGGTGTCGCCCATCGACACGTCGGCGTGGCCGGTGCCGAAGCGGTAGACGATCTCGCGCAGCATCGTCCAGCTCATCTTCTTCATCGGATCGGCGTCGGCGAAAAAATCGCGCCAGTAGTCGCGCGTCCAATAGCGCCAGAAGGAGCTCAGGAGGAGATCGCGCACCTCGGGCAACGCGTCGAGCACGCGCTCCCGCGGCTTGAGGCGATCGAGCGCGTAGAACACCGGCGCGAGGGGGATGGCCACCTCGAGGAGCGCCACCGCCCCCCACGGCAGGTTGAGGAGCCGCTCCTCCCCGAGCTCGACGAACGGCGCCTCCTCGTCGAACGTGAACAACGGATCCGCCTGGAAGCCATGCTCGATCTGCATGTCGCCGAGCCGGAGCGAGTGACCGGGAAACTCCGCCGCGTCGCCGCACAGCCCTCGCAACAGCTGGCGTACCTCGGGGAAGAGCAGCTCGAGATCGTGGTTGCCGGTGAGGAACACGAGCCGCCGCGCTGCCTTCGTGGGCGAGGTCTTCTCGTGCCGGACGAAGCGGCGAAGGCGCTCGAAGAGCTCCACGTGGGCAGCGGCCACCCGCAAGAGCTTGCCGACCGCCACGTCGGCGGTGATCCGCGTGGGATAGGTGTCGTGGTAGCTCGTCTTGAGGAGATCGAACGTGTCGCCGTTGAACACGATGGTCACCGGCAGCTCGTCGAACGGCGGCTCGTTGTAGCCCTCGATCAGCTCGCCGAGGAAGTCGCTCTGAGGGAAGTCGTCGGTGGGCCCGCCGGCCCCCATCTCGACATCGCTGAACACCACCACCACGTGATCGACGTCGCCGCGAGCCAGCGCGTAGGGCCACGTGTGGCTACGCCGGTCGCTCATCGCGCCACCTCGCGGACGCCGCGGTCCGGCGCCGGCCGCTGCGCTCGCGCCTGGTCTTGCATCGCGAGCGAGCGTGCATAAGTTGGGCCCATACCTCGGAAGTGGCCGCCCCGCACTCCGCACCGTTCGGCCGAAGGACGCCGTCGGGCCGGAGGGGGAGCCGAACCGGGTACGACGAAACTCGACAGACTGGACAACCAAGAGCTGGGTAGCCAGCGTTGCGTCTCGCGTGGGACAGACGCTCGACGCCGTCGCTGCCGCGCTGCGGCTCCAGAGGAGCGCGCGGGGGAGGCGGCTTTGCGGGCGGTCGACCTCTGCGCGCCGCAACCGGCCGCCCGCTCGGAAGGAGGAATCACCATGTTGACGCGATGGAACGACTGGGGCTTGAGAGACGTGGAACGCACGCTCGCAGAGTTCGACGGCTTGCGCCGTGAGATGAACCGACTGTTCGAAGGGCAAGAGGGCCAGCGCCGCGCCTTCGGTGGCCTCACCGCCGCCTGGCCGCGCGTGGGCCTGTACGACCAGGGAGCGGCGCTCGTGCTCGTCGCCGAGCTGCCGGGGATCGCGAAGGAGAACATCGACATCAGCTTGGATCAGGGCGTGCTCACGCTCAAGGGCGAGCGCCGCCCCGACGCACCGGAGGGATACTCCGTGCACCGGCAGGAGCGCGGTCACCTCAAGTTCGCGCGCTCGTTCACGCTCCCGTGCCTCGTCGACGCGGAGAAGACGACCGCCAACCTCAAGAACGGGGTGCTCACGCTCACGCTGCCGAAGGCCCCGGAAGCCCAACCCCGCCAGATCACCGTCACCACGAAGTGAGGAGGCCGCGATGAGCACGCAAGCGCAAGAGATGGTCAACCGCAACGAAGCACCCTCGATCACCGAGGCCAGCACCGAGGACGTGCGGGCCGAGCGGAGGGTCGCCCCCCTCGTCGACGTCTACGAGAACACCGACGAGCTGCTGCTCTATGTGGACGTCCCCGGCGTCGATCAGGACGGTCTGGACATTCGCCTCGAGAAGGGCCAGCTCGATCTCGAGGCACGGCAGGCGCCCCAGGGCGACTGGCATCGCCCGGTGGTGTTCGCCCGCTCCTTCACGGTGCCGAACAGCATCGACGCCGAGAAGGTGTCGGCCGAGCTCGAGATGGGTCGGCTGGTGGTGCACCTGCCCAAGAGCGAGGCGGCCAAGCCGCGCCGCATCGAGGTGAAGCTCTCCTGACTCACCAGAGACCACGGAGGAAGCCGTCATGACGTGGATGCAACGCATGAAGAGCGGCCTCCGGCGAGTGGGTGACTGGGTGACCGGTCACGACGTGACCGTGACCGGCCCGACGCCCAACGCCGAGCTGCTCGCCGACCGACCTACCGCGCGGCCCGCGGCCGACGTGTTGGAGAACGAGCACGAGGTGATGTTGGTGCTCGATGTGCCGGGCGCCGACCCCGCGTCGACCGAGGTGCAGGTCGACGGCCCGCGCCTCACCGTGATGGCGCGGGTGGCCCCACCGCCGAGCGGGATGCTCCTCGGCGGCCGAGGCCTCGAAGCCGACTGGTACGCAGCCTTCTGGCTGGGCGACGACGTGGAATCCGACCAGGTCCACGCGGCCCTCCGGGACGGCGTGCTCACGGTCTGGCTGCCGAAGCGAGCCCGTCCTCGCGCACGCCACATCGAGGTGCACGCGAGCTGACGAGCGCGTCTTGACACGCCCGACGGCGTGATTATTTCGAGGTTCGATTCGAGGTTCGATTCGAGGCCGAGCGGACGCCGACGGCGCCCTCGGCCACCCAACGTCGTCCGCCCCTCTCTGTGGGCTCCCGCGCGGCGCGTCCCTCTTTGCGCGCCCGCAAACCTGGAGCACGCGAAGGCGGTAGGCAGGACCGGGGCCCGGTGCAAGTGCGCCACCGAGCCACGCCACCGAGCGCCCCACCCCCGCAACTGTCGTCAGTCTGCAGCGAACGTCGGCCGACGCCACCCTGCGCCGCCGCGTTCTCTGCCACGTAGGTGACATCATGAACGTGAGACCCCTCCAAGATCGCGTGCTCATCACGCGCATCGACAACGAAGAGAAGACCAAGGGCGGGATCATCATCCCCGACACCGCCAAGGAGAAGCCCATCCAAGGCCGCGTGGTCGCGGTGGGCAACGGGAAGGTCCTCGATGACGGCAGCACCCGGCCCCCGAGCGTGAAGACGGGCGACCGCGTGCTCTTCGGCAAGTACGCCGGCACCGAGGTGAAGATCGACGGCGTCGAGCACCTCATCCTGCGTGAGGACGACATCGTGGCCGTCTGCGAGTAACGACTTGTGCGACAACGAGGTTTACCCATGAGCGCAAAAGAGATCCTGTTCAGCACCGATGCGCAGCGGCGCATCCTCCATGGCGTCAACACCCTCGCCGACGCCGTCAAGGTCACCCTCGGCCCCAAGGGCCGCAACGTCGTGCTCGACAAGAGCTGGGGTGCGCCCAAGGTCACCAAAGACGGTGTCACGGTGGCCAAGGAGATCGAGCTCGAGGACAAGTTCGAGAACCTCGGCGCCCAGATGGTGAAAGAGGTGGCGTCGAAGACCGCCGACATGGCCGGCGACGGCACCACCACCGCCACCGTGCTCGCCCAGGCCATCTACCGCGAGGGGTCGCGCATGGTCGCGGCTGGTCACAACCCGATGAGCCTCAAGCGCGGCATCGACAAGGCCGTCGACGCCTGCGTCGAGGAGCTCCGCCGCTTGAGCAAGCCGGTGAAAGACAGCACCGAGATCGCCCAGGTCGGCACCATCAGCGCGAACGGCGACGAGGCCATCGGCCGGATGCTCGCCGACGCAATGGACAAGGTGGGCAAGGAGGGCGTGATCACCATCGAGGAGGCGAAGGGCATGGAGACCACCGTGGAGGTGGTCGAGGGCATGCAGTTCGACCGCGGCTACCTCTCGCCCTATTTCGTCACCGATCCCGACCGCATGGAGTGCGTGCTCGAGGATCCCTACGTGCTGCTCTTCGAGAAGAAGATCTCGAACATGCGCGACCTGCTGCCGCTGCTCGAGAGCGTCGCGAAGTCGCAGCGCCCCTTGCTGATCATCGCCGAGGACGTGGAGGGCGAGGCGCTCGCCACCCTGGTGGTCAACAAGCTGCGGGGCACGCTCCACATCGCGGCGGTGAAGGCCCCCGGCTTCGGGGATCGGCGCAAGGAGATGCTCAAAGACATCGCCACCCTCACCGGTGGTCAGGTGATCGCCGAGGAGCTCGGCCGCAAGCTCGAGAGCGCGTCGCTCGCCGATCTCGGCCAGGCCAAGCGCGTCCGCATCGACAAGGACCACACCACCATCATCGACGGCAGGGGCGACGAGAAGGCCATCGCCGGCCGCGCCGACGCCATCCGCCGTCAGATCGAAGACACGACCAGCGACTACGATCGCGAAAAGCTCGAGGAGCGCCTCGCGAAGCTCGCCGGTGGGGTGGCGGTGGTGAAGGTGGGGGCCGCCACCGAGGTGGAGATGAAAGAGCGCAAGGATCGCGTCGACGACGCGCTCCACGCGACCCGCGCCGCCGCCGAGGAGGGCATCGTGCCTGGAGGCGGCGTGGCGCTGGTGCGCATGCAGCGAGCCCTCGACGGGCTCGAGCTCAGCGACGACGAGGCGGTGGGCGCGAGCATCATCCGCCGCGCGCTCGAGGAGCCGCTCCGCATGATCGCGCGCAACGCGGGCCACGACGGCTCGGTGGTGGTCGACAAGGTGCGCACCGGCAAGGGAGCCTTCGGCTTCAACGCCGCGACCGAGCGCTACGGCGATCTCCTCTCGTGGGGTGTGATCGATCCGACCAAGGTGGTGCGCTGCGCGCTACAGCACGCGGCGAGCGTGTCGGGCCTGATGCTCACCACCGACGCGCTGATCGTGGAGCGTCCGAAGAAGGAGAGCCCCCGGGCCGGCGGAGGCGGCATGCCCGGGATGCACGACGACTTCTAGAGACGCGCGCGCGGCGAGCATCACCAACCTGCGGCCACGCCCGCGCGTGGCCGCTCTTCGACGCTGGAGGTCGTGATGACACTGATCGTTTCGGCAGCTACGGCCGGTGTGCTCACCGAGGCCATCGTGGGCGCGCTCGAGGAGGCGGGGCGAGCGCCCAAGGTCGTCTCCGTCGACCACGACGATCCGTTGGGGGAGGCGGTGGGGCACCGCGCCGTGGTCTTCGTTCCGGCCACCGGCGAGCACCACGAGGTGGAGGCTGCGCTCTGTGCCGCGCACGCGCCAGGGGTGGAGGTGCTGGTCGCGGTGCTCCCCTTCGAGGGGCTCGCGACCACCGCGGACGCCATCGCCGCCGATGGCGTGCCCTACGTGATGCTCCGCGCCCCGGCGCTCCTCGAAGAGCTGGGCTCGACGCTCGACGAGCTGCGCTGGCTGCTCGTGTCGAAGGACGCGGTCACCCGCGCTACCGACGGCGCCCGGGTGGCGGCGGCCGTGCGCGACGCGCTCGACACCGAGGAGCAGGGCACCACCCGCACCCTCGGCGAGGAGCCCATCCCGGTGGCCACGGCGCTCGCTCGCGCCGCCGCGATCACCGGCCGGCGGGTGAGGGTGGTCGCCGTGTGGCCGCCCCTCTACCGGGCGCTCCGCTGGCTGACCGAGCTGCTCGCGTGGCGCCCGCGCGTGCTCGAGCGGGGAACACGCCTCGCGTTGCCGCCACCGATCGAACACGGCTCCACCTGAGCCACGCGCGCGCAGAGCCCGACGGACGTGATCGGGCAGAAACGACGCAACCGAGGACGCACGCGCCCTCGGGTCGCCTACCGCCTACTTCAGCGTCCCCCCCTTGTTGAGCACTGGGCCGCCGGCGAGTTGGGTGCCTTGCGCCGTGATGCGGCTCCTGTCGTCGAGGCGGAGACGGTGCTTGGCCCCGCTCACGCTGCCGCCGACGAGCTCGATGGTCCCGTCCTTCTGCGCCCACGCCCCGATCGTGCCCGCCTGCACGGTGCACGCGTTGGCCGTGAGGGTGGCCTGGCGCTCGGCGACCAGCCCCCAGCGGGGGCTCGTCTGCGTCACCGAGTGGAGCGAGAGCACCGCCCCGCGGCTCGCGCGCGCCTCCCCCCTGAGCGTCGATTTCGTCACCGTCACCCGCGCCTTCTCGCGGTTCGCGGCGATGGCCGTGCCGCTCTCCTCGCTCGCGGAGAAGGCACCCTCGAGCACGGTGACGTCGCCGTCGTTCACACCGAGCGCGCCGCTCGCCCCCAGAGCGGTCACCCGCGTGAGCGACACCTTGCTGTCGCCGTCGCGGACCGTGATCGCGATGTATCCCTTGGAGGTGATCTTCCCTCCGGTGACGGTGATGGGCTGCTTGGCAGCCACCGAGAGGGCGGGGGCGTCGCCCTCCGCGGTGAGGGTGGGGTTGATGAGCGCGAGCGGGCAGCGCGCGTCGAACGTCACGTGCTCGCCGCCGCTCGACGCGACCAGATCGGTGAGCTCGAGCGCCTTGGCGCCAGCACAAGAGAACGTGCCCGCGAGCGTCAGCCGGTGCGACCGCAGCACGGCGCGCTCCGTGCCGACGTAGATGTCGCCAGTGACCTGGCTGTCGTCGATCGCGAGCTCGATGTCGCTCTGGCTCGCGTCGTTGGCCATCTCGCCGACGCGAATCGCGGCGTGCTGGCCAGCCTTGGCGTGGGGGGCCTCCACCCCGAGGGTGGAGCCGCGCACCACCACCTTACCGCCCACCAAGGTGAGCACCTCCGCCGATGTCCGCTCGGGGTGGGCCTCGTCGCCCACGAGCCCCTTTCCCGGCTCGATCTTCAAGGTGAGCTTGGAGTCGATGATGCTCAGGTGGCAGCCGGCCTCGACGCGGACGACGTGGAACGCGTTCGTCACCGTGATGTCGGCGCCCTGGATCACCAGCGGCTCCTTGCACACGAGCGGGCCTTGGAGATTGTCGATGCGACGACCGCGAGGTGCGTCGTCGTGGCCGCTCGCGGTGCGGGCGGGCGAGGCGGTGGGGTCGGTCGGGTTGGGCCCGATGGGCTCGGGCTGGATCGTGTCGGGGTTCACGCCCGCGGCCCTCGCGCGGGCGAGCACCGGCTCGATGGCGTAGGCCCTCCCCGCTTCACGGTAGAGCGCCTGGGCCATCTTGGCCGCGTGCACCGCCTTGTCCCACGCACCGACGCTCTGATAGACGGCGGTGAGGTTGTGATAGAGATCCCCGCGCGCGGTGAAGCTCGGCTCGTTGACCCCGAGGCCCTTCTCGAGCTCGTCGACCACCGCCTGCGCGTTGGAGGTGCGGTCGGCGATGGAGAAGCCGCGCTCACAGATGTCGGCGAGCGCGCCCCCACACATGCGCCAGTCCTGCTCGAAGCGCTCCACGGCGCCCCCGACGGCCACCTCGTACTGCAGCTGATAACACCCCGCGAGCGCGAGCGCCGCGGCGAACGTGAGCCAAGAAGAGAAGCGCTTTTTCATGGGACCTCACCATGCACCCCGCGCCCGCTACGATCCCCCTCCCTGGGGAGGACAGCAAGGTCTCGTCAGCCCCCGCTCGACCCCGCCGACGGGTGAGGCCTCGGCTGAAAACCCTTGATGCCCGCGCGGAGCCCACGTGGGGCGCCGGGGGGGCGCGCGCTCACTCTCGCGGGTCGAGCTGCTGGGTGCGGCCGACGGGGGACGGCGCGTCGCCCACGGCGAGCGGCGCGAGGGGTGTGGCGAGGGCGGCGCGCACCATGTCGGCGAAGCGGCCCTCAGCCCCCATGCGCGCGAGGGTGGAGGAGAGGCCCCACGTGAGCCGATAGATCCACATCCACGGCGCCGGCAGGGCCTGATGGCGCGCGTTGGGGCTGTCGGGGCCGTTCATGGCCGACACGGCGCGAACGAAGCCGCGCTCGAAGCGGTACGACGGCGAGAGGAACGGGGCGAAGGCGGCGCGCTCGGCCGCCCAGTGATGGTCGAAGTCGAAGCGCTCCGGCTTCGGAGCGAAGCCGAGCTCGACCACCAGCGCGTCGAAGTCGCGGCGTCTGCCGTCGAGGATGGCCGTCCACAGCGCACGCACCCCAGCGATGAACGCCGGCTCGAACGTTCGCGTGCAGCCGAAGTCGAGGAAGCCCACGCGCGCGCCGCCGAGGAAGAGCTGGTTGCCAGGGTGCGGATCGGCCTGAATGGCCGCGAAGCCGAGCAGACTGCGGTACGTGAAGCGCATGAGCGTCATCGCCGCTCTGTTGCGCTCTGCCTCCGGGGCGCGGGCGAGGAACGCTCCGAGCGCCTCGCCGTCGAGCCAGCGGGTCGTGAGCACGTCCCCGCGACACAGGTGACGGAGCACGGCGGGGATGACCACGTCGGGGTCGTGGCGCCACGCGCGGCGGAACGCGCTCTGGGTCGACGCCTCGCGGCGGTAGTCGCACTCCTCGTCGAGGCGCGCCGCGAGCTCCTGCACGATGGCGTGCCCGTCGACGGCGCTCGCCAGCGACGCGAGGCCGGCCACGCGATGCAGGCCCCGCGTGTCGGCGGCGAAGCTCTCGCGCACCCCCGGGTAGAGGAGCTTCACCGCCACCTCGCCGTCGGCCACGCGAGCGCGATGCACCTGACCGATCGAGGCCGCGGCCACCGGGACGGGCTCGATCGCGAGGAAGAGGACGTCGACGGAGGCGCCGAGCCGCTCCTCGAGGAGCGCCCGCGCCAGCTCCCAGTCCATCGCGACGGCGCCGGTTTGGAGTGCTTCGAGCGCCTGCTGCGCCTCCTCGGGGATGGGCACGTCGAGGTAGCTGACGATCTGGCCGAGCTTCATCGCCATGCCCTTCATGCCGTCGAGTTGCTCGCGGAGGGCAGCCCCAGCGAGGCCCGCGCCCTGCCCCTTCGTCAGGGCCAGGCGCCCGGCGGCGACCGCTCCCCTCGCTTGCTGCCACCGTCGCGCCGCCCAGCCACGCTGCACTCCGGAGAAGGTCTTGGTGTCGCTCATGTTAGAACCATGTGACCCGAATTGTATTCATAGTCACAACCGCACGCAAGCGCGCCACGCAAACTCGCGCGAGCGCAAGGGCTCGCGCCGGTCCGACGCCAGCACGCGCTGGCCCCCCGACGCCGCCTTGACGGGGGATCGCACATGCGTACGATGTGACCGTTATGGACTCGATGGTCATTGCTCGGGGACCCGAGGGCTGAAGATGCCGCGCGCCTTCACCGAGGCGGAGCGAGAGGCGGTGGCGGCGCGCCTCCGCGAGGCCGCGCGGCGCTCGCTCGTGGAGCGCGGCTTTCGCGCCACCAGCGTGGCAACACTCGCGCGCGAGGCTGGCATCTCGAAGGGGGCGTTCTACCTGTTCTACGACTCGAAGGAGGCGCTGGTCGCGACGGTGCTCGCCGAGGAGGAGCAGGCGGTGCGTGCCGCGCTCGACGCGCTCATGGCCAGACCGGAGACGACCGTGGTCGAGCTCGTGCGCTTCCTCTTCGACATCCTCGCGCGCCATCCGGTGCTGCGCCTCCTGTCCGATGCGGACGATGCGGCCGTGCTCTTTCGCGCGGTGCCCCCCGACGAGCTCGCCGCCCGCTTGCGCGACGACGACGACTTCTTCGCCAAGCGGTGTCGACGCTGGCAGCGCGCAGGCAGGCTCGCCCGCGCGGTGTCACCGAGCGCGTTCGCCCGCATCCCGCGGGTGGCGCTGGCGATCGCCCAGCAGCGCGCGCTGGTGGGCGAAGACCACTACGAGGCCGTCCTCGAGCTCGTGATCCGTGGGCTGGCCCACGAGCTCTCCCCACGCTGACGCGCCGCGCCGCGCCGCGCCAGCCACCCAGCCGCCAGCCAGCCAGCGAAAGCGGGCCTTGCACGCGACGGGCTGCGGGTTCCATCCCTGGCGCGGCATCACGGGCAGGGCTCGCTCGCCTCGAGGAGGCGGAACGACACCCGTCGATTCTTCGCGCGCTCTTGTGGGGTTCGCCCCGCGGTGAGGGGGCGACTGGGACCGAAGCCCACGGTGCAGAGGCGCGCGGCGTCGATGCCCCGCGACGTGAGCTGGCGCGCCACCTTGCGGGCGCGGAGCAGATCGAGCTTCTGGCCGTAGAGGGGCTCGCCGCCGTCGGTGTGGCCCTCGAGCGCGACGCGGAGGTGCGCGCTCGCTTCGAGCACCTCGAACACGGCGTCGATGGCGGCCTGGCCGCTGGCGTTGGGCGCGGTGCCCCCTGCGACGAAGCCCACGTCCTCGAGGATGCGAACGCTGAGGCACACCCGCACGGGCAGAGCGGGATCGGGCGGCACGGGGGCGGGGACGGCGGTCGGTGGCGTGCTCGACCCGGAGGTCGGTGGCGTGCTCGACCCGGTGGGTGGGCTCGGCGCGGGCGTCTCGGCGGGCGCGGCGCCAACCGTCACCGCGGGCACGCGCTCATCGCGAGGCAAGGCGGGCCCCGCGCAGTGGGCGAGCGCGAGCGCGGCGCCCACGAAGGACGCGCGCCGACGCAGGATGATCGCTGTGGACCCATCGTCCATGGGTGGCGAGCCTACCTGCTTTGTCGCTGGCCCGCGCGGCTCGACGTGGCGGCTGCGCGACGCCTGGGCTCCGTCACTCGGCGTGTCGCGTCGGCTCGTACACGCAGGGCTCGATGGTGGACGGCACGGTGAGCGCGATCGACGCCTCGCCGTGGACCACCTCGTAGGTGCCCTCCTCGAGGGGCTCGCTCTCGCAGCGAGCGGCGAGACGCCCACAGTCGAGGGTGCACTGCTTGGCCTGGAGCTCGTCGTAGCGAAGCTCGCTCGAGACGACGAGCGTCGCGCCTTCGCGATCCACCGAGCAGTGGGCCACCCGGTGCACGTCGCAGCTCTGGCTGAGGCACTCGGGGGCCGCGACGGTGACGGCGAGGCGCGAGCCAGCCTCGAAGACCTGGGGCGCGCCGCGCTCGAAGAACGTCTCCGGCGCCGCGTCGGCGTACAAGCAAACGTCTCCCTCGTCGATGAGCTCGACGGCGACCGTGAACACGCGTCCCGTCTCCGGCTCGAGCTCGGGCAAGCGTTGGTCGTCGACGCCGCCGCAGTGCGAGACCACGGGGGCAACGAAGAGGGCAAGGGCGACGGCGGAGGCTCGAAACGCTTCACGGATCATGGCTCGACTCCCCTCGATCGGGCGTGGCCGATCACCGTGGATTCGAGCAATCCCCGTACCCACCCGCGCTGCGCTGGAACTGCTCGGAACTACACTTGCGGCCAGGCGACGCAGCGTAAAGACTGCGTTGATCTCACCCGCGCCGGACAGCCTTGCGCCGTGGTGTTCGCCGCGCTCCCGAGGGCCTGCTCGGTTCGCATGACGCCAGCGGCTCGGCGCGCGCTGCCTTGACAGCTCGGTCATCGTGGCTAATCGATCTCATCAGGCCGTTGTTGGCCCTGACCGCGGTGCTGCCGCGTCGCTTCGGCGAGGCAGCGCGCTTCCAACCCGCGAGGTGCGTGCCACCGCCGCGCTCGGCGGCCGTGGGCGTGCTTCGAGTCACCTGTGAGGGAGCCCCTGGGGGCTACCGAGGAGGAACCACCCCCAGCCGCCGAGCTCGCGGCGGCTGGTGGAGCAACAGGAGGTCACGAGATGCCTGGAATCCACACGTCTGGAACCCACACGTCTGGAACCCACACGTCTGGAACCCACACGTCCGGAACCCACACGTCCGGAACCTGGTACCCGAGCAGCCACGAGGCGCTGCGCGCGGAGCGGCGCCCCATCCGACGCGCAGCCGACGATGAAGACGTGGATTGGGAGACCGCGCTGCTCGAGCTCGCGGTCGACGGCGACGTGGACGCGCTCCACCGACTGCGCGAGGAGATGTCGCCCGTCGACTACGAGGAGCTCGGCTGGGGCGACTGACGCGTCGTGCGCAGACGGTGGCCTGAGCCGAGGCGACGGACGCGTCGTGCGCCCGCGGTGGCCCGAGGTCGGGCTGGGCGAGACGCACCTCACGCGACGGCTCCCCTTTGGGCCCGGGCGGATTTCAGGTTTGTTCAGGTCGCTGAGCCGCGCGACGCGGGCAGGATCGGTCCATGCCGAGTCACTCCCTCCCCCGAGGCGTCGCGCCGTGGGCCCTCGCTGGCGCGTTGTGCGCATGCACGGCCCCTGGCGACCACCGCGTCGACACCGCCGACGAGGCCACCGTGGGCGATCCGGACGGCGGCGCCCAGAGCGGCGCGGGAGGCGTCGGCGCGAGCCCGCCGAGCCCGGGAGCCGGAGGCGGAGGCGGAGGTGCGAACGCCGGCGGAGCGGGCGCCGGCGGCGGCCCGTCTTCGGAGGGGCCCGATCCGGGCTGCGATGGCTATCCCTTCGCGGCCGAGGCGCTCTACGCCGAGCGGATAGGCTTCGGCGCCGGGACCCAAGGGGGGGATCCCGCGCGACCGTACCACGTCACTTCGCTCGCGGGCTCGGGGCCAGGCACCCTCGCCGCGGCTCTCGAGAGCAGCGAGCCGTACTGGATAGTCTTCGACGTGGAAGGCAAGATCACACTCCCCGGCGGGAGCGTCGACATCGCCAGCCACAAGACGATCGACGGGCGCGGGCGCGACATCACCATCGAAGGCACGCTGCGGATCCGGCACCAGCAGAACATCATCGTAAGCGACGTGCGCCTCACCAACACGCTCGAGGGCCACTGCACGCAGGCCGGCGACGTGATCAGCGTGACCGGCAACGGCACGACCCCCGCGTCGTACACCGCGCGTCGCCTCTGGTTTCACCACCTCGAGCTGTTCGATGGCGGCGACGGCCTGCTCGATCTGCGCGCTGCGAGCGACGTGACGGTGTCGTGGACGCACCTGCATACCCACAAGAAGGCGATGCTGATGGGGAAGAACGCCGACGGCAGCCCTTCGACGGGGATGCGCGTCACGCTGCACCACAACTTCTTCGACCGCATCACGCTGCGCGGCCCTCAGTTTCTCCAAGGCCTCGCCCACTTCTTCAACAACTACCAGCTCGAGTGGTACGAGTATGGAGCGGGCGGACTCGGCGGCGCGCAGTTCCTCAGCGAGAACAACGTGTATCAGGCCCGGCCGGGCACCTACTGCTTCCAGAGCTGCCCCGACGAGAACCCCTGCGGCGACAACGATTTCGTGGTCTCGAAGCGCGCCCTCGTGCACGCCTGGAGCTCGAGCGGCGATGGGTCCGTGCGCTCGATCGGCGACCTCGCGCTCGAGGGGGCGGTGCTCGAACAGAACGCTCCGAGCGCGGTGTTCGAGCCGAGCGCTCACTACGACTACGTCGCCGAGCCGGCCAGCGAGGCCCTCGCGGCGGCGGTGGCAGAGGGCGCCGGCCCCCGCGTGAGCTACTGCCGCTGACCCTCGGTGCGCGTCACCGTCACCGCTTCATCGAGGAGGTAGCCATCGTCGCGACGGAGGAGCACGCCACGCAGGCCGAGCCGCCGGAGGGTAGCCACCGCGGTGTACACGCGCCCCGCGCCCGCTTCGCTGGCCATTCGCTCCCCGGGCCAGCCCGCGTCCAAGAGCTCCACACGGGAGAGCGGCTCCCCCGGCGCCGCCGCGCGGTGCCCGACGAGCGCGGCCAGGATGCGACGCAGCGAGGTCTTGGTCGACAGGTCGACCAAGGCGCCCTCCCCGAGCCGGAAGCCGCGACCGGAAGGCGCCACGAAGAGCACCGCTCCGTGCGGCAGAGGAGCCGAGCGGTCGGCGAGGGAACGCTCGAGCGCGACCATCGCCAAGCGCACCTCGGCCACTCGCCGCCCCGCACCCTCGCTTGCGAGGGTGGCGAGGAGGCCACGCGCCTCTGCGCGCAGGGAGCCGCCATCGGGGTCGCCCCTGCGCGCGGCGCCCGCGAGCCCAGCGCGATCGAGCGCGAGCTCGACGTGGAGCCGCGACACCTCGAACAGGCTCGCGAAAGGAGTGTCTCCCACCGCTCGAAAGATCTCCGCGGCGCGCTCGAGTGAGGTGCGCGCGCGCTCTGCTCGACCTCGCTCCGCGGCGAGCCGTGCCTGCCAGCAGAGCACCATGGCGTGCATCACCGGGTGGCCGAGCTGCTCGGCGAGATCCGCCCCGCGCCGGTAGCCCTCCGTCGCCGCGTCGAGATCGCCCTCCGCCTCGTCGCAGCGCGCGAGCGAGGCCACCGCGAAGCCCTCCCAGCGTCGGTTGCCGGCACCGCGGTGCAAGGCGAGCCCCTCTTCGAAGCGGCGCCGCGCCGCGGCCACGTCGCCCTGCTCGAACAACACCGTGCCGAGGTTCTGCACGAAGGTGCCGCGGTGAAAGCGGTCACCCGCCGCCACGAGCAGCTCGAGCGCGCGCTCGTGGCGACGCCGCGCGTCGTCGAGGAGCCCGAGATCGTGCTCGAGGCTCGCGAGGTTGCCGAGCGCGATGGCGAGCGCGTGTCGGTCGCCGCGGCGTTCGAGCACCGCCGCCGCTTGCAGGTAGTCGTGCCGCGCGCCCTCGAGCTCACCGCGCAGGCGCCGGAAGTTCGCGCGGTGGCTCCGCGTCTCGGCCGCGTTCTTGTCGTCACCCAGCGCCTCGAAGAGCACGAGCGCCTCCTCGCTCAAGGCGAGCGCCCGCGCGAGGCGCCCTCCGTGCCAGGCGTGACGGCCAAGGCTCGCGAGCGCGCGAGCCTCGAGCTGCCGATCTCCCAAGCGGCGGGCGCGCTCGAGGGCCTCGCCGCGAGCCGCCTCGCTCGCCTCGAACTGCCCCACGTCGGCAAGCGCGTGCCCTCGCGCCAGCGCGGCCGCGGCGAGGAGCCTGGGCTCGTCCACCCCCGGCGCGGCCTCGTCGAGGAGGCGCAGCAACAGCGCCGCCGGACCTCGTCGCAGGAGCACCGGCTCGAGCGCGAGCGCGACGCGGAGCGCGAGGACCGCGTCGCCGCCGGCGAGCGCCCGCTCCGCGAGATCCACCAAGTCGTCGCACCACCACGCCACGCGCTCCTCCTCTCGTTCGTCGGCGACCGAGGCGAGGTACCGATCGAGGTCGGCGCGGATCGGCTCGAGCTCTCCCCGCTCCACGAGCCGCTCGGCGGCGAAGTCGCGCACGCTCTCGAACAATCGGAAGCGGGGCCCGGACGACTCGTCGACGCGCAGGAGCGCGTGATCGCGCAGGGCCTCCAACAGCTCCAGCGGGGGCGCGCCCAGCACCGCCTCCGCCGCGGGAAGATCGAAGGCGCCGCGAAACACCGAGAGCCGCGCGAGCCCGCGCTGCTCGTCCGCCGACAGGAGCCGCCACGACCACGCGACCACGCTGCGGAGCGACAGGTGCCGAGCTGGGCTCGAGCGGCTCCGGCTGCGGAGCACGTCGAGCTTGTCGCCGAGCTGGCGCGCGATCTCCGCCACGTCGAGCAGGCGCGCGCGGCCCGCCGCGAGCTCGATGGCCAGCGGCAGACCATCGAGGCGAGCGACGATGACGGCGATGTGCTCCTGCTCGGCGGCGGTGGGAGAGAAGGTCGGCCGATGCGCGCGCACCCGCTCCACGAAGAGCGCCGAGGCCTCGCCGCCGTCGTGGACCTCGTCGCGAGCCTCGCGGTTGGAGGCGTCGTCGTGGCGCGCTGCGGCGGCGCCGGGCACGCCAAGCGACGCGACCTCGATCACCCGCTCGCCGTCGAGCAAGAGCGGCGCGCGCGAGGTGACGACCAACGAGAGCGCCGTAGCTTCCCGCAGCCACGCGTCGATCGCCACCGCTGCCGCGGGCAACAGCTGCTCGACGTTGTCGAGCACCACCACCCGCTCCTCAGCCTTGAGCGTCTCGACGAGGCGCGCCGCGTCGCCACCTTGGAGCCCGCGCGCCTGCGCCACCGTGAGCACCAGGTCCTCGACCGAGCGAGCCCGGGTGAGATCGCAGAAGAGCACCGGACGCGCCCCCCGCCGGGCCCACTCCAGGGTGAGGCGGGTCTTGCCCGCTCCTCCGGTGCCCACCACCGTCGAGAGCCGCCCGCTCGCCACCGCCGCCTCGAGCTCGGCGAGCTCGCGCGCACGCCCCACGAAGCTGGTTCGCGGCGCGGGGGGCAACCCCGAGGACGTCTTGGGCCTCATCGCCCCCCAAGGTGCCCGACCCGCGGCCCCGCGCGCAAGCCACCGCGGCGCTGCCAGCGCGCTAGCCGCTCGGCAGGAGGCGGAGTATGGGGCCTCCGTGTCGAGTCAGTTCATCTACACGATGATGGGGGTCCGCAAGGTCCACCCCCCGAACAAAGAGGTCATCAAGGGGCTCAACCTCTCGTTTTACCACGGCGCCAAGATCGGCGTCTTGGGCCACAACGGCTCGGGGAAGAGCACGCTCCTCCGCATCATGGCCGGCGTGGACACCGAGTTCCTCGGCGAAGCCAGGGCGGCCGCGGGCACCAAGATCGGCTACCTCGCGCAGGAGCCACAGCTCGACGCGGGCAGCACGGTGCGCGAGCAGGTGGACAAGGCGGTGGCCGAGACCCGCGCCATGCTCACCCGCTTCGAAGAGATCGGCGAGCTGATGGGGCAAGACCCCCCCAACATGGATGAGCTCCTCGAGGAGTACGGCGAGCTCCAGAACCATATCGAGGCCGCCGACGCTTGGGAGCTCGACCGCCAGCTCGATCGGGCCATGGACGCGCTGCGCCTGCCCCCGGGGGACGCCGTCGTCGACACGCTGTCCGGTGGCGAGCGGCGTCGCGTCGCGCTCTGCCAGCTGCTCTTGAGCAAGCCAGACATGCTCCTCCTCGACGAGCCCACCAACCACCTCGACGCCGAGAGCGTGGCCTGGCTCGAGCGCTGTCTCGAGGAGTATCCGGGGACGGTGGTCGCGGTCACCCACGACCGCTACTTCCTCGACAACGTGGCCAAGTGGATCCTCGAGCTCGAGAACGGGCACGGCTTCCCCTACGAGGGCAACTACACCGGCTGGCTCGAGCAGAAGCAGAAGCGCACCGAGCTCCAGGAGAAGGCGGCCTCCGCGCGCCAGCGCACGCTCGAGCGCGAGCTCGAGTGGATCCGCATGTCTCCCCGGGCCCGGCAGGCGAAGGGCAAGGCCCGCCTGAACGCCTACGAGTCGTTGATGCAGCAAGACGCCGCCGCCGATCAGCGGGTGGCCCAGGGCAAGATCTACATTCCACCCGGCCCACGCCTCGGCAACCTCGTCGTGGAGGCCAAGCACATCGTGAAGGGCTTCGGCGACAAGCTCCTCATCGACGATCTCTCGTTCATGCTCCCGCCGGCCGGCATCGTAGGGGTGATCGGCGCCAACGGCGCGGGCAAGACCACCCTGTTCAGGCTCCTCGTCGGCGACGAGAAGCCCGACGCCGGCGAGCTCCTCGTCGGCGACACGGTGAAGCTCGCGTACGTGGATCAGAGCCGTGATGCGCTCGACCCCGACCACACCGTCTGGGAAGAGATCAGCGGTGGCGAAGACGCGATCATGCTCGGAAAGCGCGAGGTGAAGTCGCGGGCCTACGTCTCCGCGTTCAACTTCAGCGGCAGCGATCAACAGAAGCGGGTGGGCGACCTCTCCGGCGGTGAGCGCAACCGCGTCCACCTCGCCAAGCTCGTGAAGAGCGGCGGCAACGTGCTCCTGCTCGACGAGCCCACCAACGATCTCGACGTGGACACGCTCCGCTCGCTCGAGGACGCGCTGCTCGAGTTTCCAGGCTGCGCCATCGTCATCAGCCACGATCGCTGGTTCCTCGATCGCATCGCCACCCACATCCTCGCCTTCGAGGGCGACAGCCACGTGGAGTGGTTCCAGGGCAGCTACACCGACTACGAAGAGGATCGGAAGCGGCGCCTCGGTGAGGACGCCCAGCCCAAGCGCATCAAGTACCGCAAGATCAGCGCCTGAGGGCGGCTGCGAGCGCGAGCAAGAGAGAGCGCGCCACCGACGGCGATGGGGAGGCAGCCGGTGGCGCGCGGTGGCCGCGTCGGGAGGGGCGCAGCCACGTGACGTTCGTGCGCGAGGGGCAGGGTCGCGTCAGCGCGCGGCAGGCGCTTTGCCAGCTTTGCCAGCTTTGCCAGCTTTGCCAGCTTTGCCAGCTTTGCCGCGCTTGTCGCCGCCGCGCTTGTGCGCCTTCTTGCCCGCGACGCCCCGGTTCTTCACCAAGCTCGCGAGCTCGTGCTGCTGCTCGGCGTCGAGGATGGGCACGAGCTTCTCGAGCCCCTCGATCATGTGTTCGGCGCGGGTGCGGGCCATGGTCGTCATCTCGGCGCCGAGGCCGAGCGCCGCCGGATCGAAGGCGTCGGTGGCGAACGCGTCGAGCGCGGTCGAGAGCTTGGCCTTCATCGCGTCGCGTCGCTCGGCCCGGTCGATGGCCTCGGCGGGGGAGGTGGGCGCGAGCGCCTTGAGCGCTTGTCGCTGCGCCTCGGTGAGATCGAGCTTGCGGGCGAGCATGCCGAGCATGGGCGCGCCCTTGTCGGCGCGGCCCACCTTGCCGGCGCGGGCGCGACCGCCGTCGTCACCGCGCTTACCGTGGCGCGCCTCGGCGGCGGCCAGATCCTCACGGAGCGAGTCGACCAGCTCAGCGCGCTGCGCGGGGGTGAGCGTCGCGTGCACGGCGGAGAGCGCCTTGTGGAGGGCCTGCGTGCGCGCCTCGGCAGCGTCCTCGAGCGCGTCGAGCTCGTCCGAGAAGCTCGCCGCGTCGACGCTCCCGGCGGTGATGGCCGCCGCGAGCGCCTCGTTGAGGGCGCGGTGGCTCTCCTTGTCCCCTGGCTCACCGTCACGAAGGGCGGCCCGGAGGTTCGCGAGCTCGTCGCGCTGAGCATCACTCAGCTCGAGCTCACCGAGAGCCTTCATGAAGGGCCCCAACGGGCCTCGGGCGTGATGGCCCCGCTCGTGACCCTTGCGGGCCTCGCGATGTTTGCCGTCACCTCGATCGACGCGGGGGGCGTCGGGGGCTGCGTCGACGCCATCCTCGAGGGCTTGTTCGACGGGGGCGGGCGACTCGTCGGCGCTGCTCTCCCCCGCTGGTTCGCCCACACAGGCGACCGCCAAGGAGCTGCTGACGAGGAGGAGGGTAGCGAGGGAAACGTTCGTCTTCATGGGGCTCTCCTGAGTTCGCAGGGAAGTGGAGGGTGGGTCATCACGCGACGCGCAGGGCACGGCCGACGGGCCGCGCGTTCGCCCGATCTTGGGCGCCCTCGCGCATCACGGGCCTTGATGCCGTGCCGCACCCAAGCGTTAAGAAGAATCTCGAGGCTGGCTCGCGGCGGGTGGCTCGCGGCGGGTGGCTCGCGGCGGGTGGCTCGCGGCGGGTGGCTCGCGGCGG
>CAYOAL010000100.1:0-4207 GCA_964401935.1 uncultured Polyangiaceae bacterium | reverse complement strand
GTGGCTCGCGGAGCGGGCTCGCGGGAAGTGGCTCGCGGGGGGTGGCTCGCGGAGCGGGCTCGCGGGGGGTGGCTCGCGGAGCGGGCTCGCAGCGGACTCGCCGGGAGTCGCTCATCGGGGGGGGGCTCGCGCGCGCCCTGCTACTTCGCGAGCTCCCACACCGGGATGAGCAGCAGCCCGGCCACCGCTGGAAAACGAATCGTCAGCCCGCCGGTGGCCATCCAGTAGCGCGTCGTTCCCACCCCGCGCACTCCGACCGTCGTGCCGAGCCCGATCCCCCACTCCCCGTAGGAGCCTCCGAGCACGCCCACCCCTCTGCCGTCGAAGCCGGCGTAGCCCCCCTCCGCGTGTTTCATGAGCTCGAGCTGCGCGGCGATGCTCCCCCCGCCGCCCACCTCGTCGCGGGCCGGCTCGTAGAGCACCTCCGCGATGGGGGAGATCCCGAAGCGCGCACGAAAGCCGCTCATCCCCTGCTCCCCCACCCAGGGGAAGAACGTGCCGCGCACGAAGCCCCCGTGCTTGACGTAGCGCTCGACCTCATCCTTGGGGAAGCCCTCGATCACGTAGCCGAGCTGGAAGTCGAAGCGGCGGTCGCCGAGCTCGGGAACGAGCCCGAGAGGCGCCATCGCGGCGCGCCCCTGGAGGGCGAAGGTGGCCTCGGTCTGCCCCGACCCGCCCTCCTCCGGAGGCACCACCTTGCCGATCGCCGCGCCGGCCTCCACGCTCGCGGTGGTGGGAGGCAACGCGAAGGGCAGCGGGATGCACCCCGCCGTGCCCGCCCCGCCCCAGGCGACGACCGCGACGACGGCGCAGGCTCGCGCGCTCATCGGCGTTTGCGCGAACGCGCTTGGGCGTGGTTGGCCTTCGCCTGCGCCCGCAGCTGCGCCCAGCGCAGATAACCCCAGCGCGCGTGCGCGCTGCCCACCCAGGTGTAGGGCCGATCGGTGCGGGCGTCGATGTGCACGAACGACGGGTAGAGCCCCACACCCCACGCCCCGAGCCGCAACGCGGCGTCGCGCAGCTCGTAGACGCTCACCCCTTGGATGGCGACGTCGGCGGCCATCCCACGCACGTGGAAGCTCGTCCGTTTGGTGCCCGAGCCCGCCTCACGGTGGGCCGACACCAACTTGATGGGCGCACCGTCGAACGCCAACGAGAGCTGCATCAAGAGCTCCACGAGCCGAGGATCGATCGCGGTGGACGCGCCCGACCGCGACGCGAACGCTTGCTCGATGGCGCGGAAGGCGGCGGGCCGCGGCTCACCGTGAGCGTCGAAGGGCTGCACGTCGAGCAGCGGGCTGCCGTCGAGCGCCACCATGCGGAGGCGCTCCGGCGCGATGCCTGGCCGCGGCACCGGGAACACCTCCCCGAGAGGAAAGCGCTCCACCTCCACCTTGGGCAAGGCCGCGGTGAGCCCGGCGTGAGCATAAGCCACCTCGTCGTCGGGTCCATCGGCCGAGGCCACCGTCCCCCCCCACGCCGCAGACAACACGAACGCGACCACCGACGCGAGCCGGCGGGCCCTCATGTGGCCTCCTCCACCGGCGGCGCCCCGGGCAACCGCAGCTTCCGCCGAAAACGCCGCAGGTACACCGTGAGCCCCACGGAGAGCGCCGCCCCCATCGCCCCGAGCAGCACTTCCCGCACCTCGCCTCCTCGTGAGTAGAGCCACAGCGAGCGCAGCGACAGGATCGCTCCGAGCCCGATGGCTCCCACGATGAGCACCTGGTGCATGGTCGTCAGCTTCATGGCGAGGAAAGGCGCCGTCGCGTCGAGGGCGCGCGACCATAGCGGAGGCTCCTGCTTATTGAAATACGGGACGGAAATCTGCTTGACGCATGACCAGCGGTGAGTACGCTCCGCCCTCTCCCGACGAAACCCGGGCCTGTAGCTCAGCTGGGAGAGCGCCGCGTTCGCAATGCGGAGGTCACCGGTTCGATCCCGGTCAGGTCCACCGAACAAGCTCGCCCCACCGCGCTGCCCGCGCCCGGAGACACCGCGGCCGTCGCGCACGCGGAGCCTCGCGGGGAGGCGACCCGCGCGCGACGCGAACGGGGAAGCCCGGCGCCTCGCCGCGCGCGATGCGCGCCACGGACCCGCGCGCGACGCGTAGGGGGAGCCCGTGCCGACGCGTACGGGGAGCCCGTCGAGGGGAGGCGTGCCCGCGCGCGACAGGAAAGAGCCAGCGCGCGCTGGTAGGTACCGCGTGCGGTCGCGGCGTGCCCGCGCGCGACAGGCAAGAGCGTCGATCCCACCATCGACCGGCGTGGCGGCAGTGGCGTGCCCGCGCGCGACAGGAAGGAGCGTCGATCCCACCATCGACCGGCGTGGCGGCAGTGGCGTACCCGCGCGCGACAGGCAAGCGCTTCATCGTGCGTCCGGTGCCCGGTGGGCTTGCACGTGAACCCGCGCGCGACGCGTACGGGCAAGCGCCTCGCGGAGAGGCGTACCCGCGCGCACAGGTACGAGCGGACACGAGCTGCGCTTGTTGCGCACTGGCCATTGGCGTACCCGCGCGCACAGGTACGAGCGCCTCGCGGCGGTAGCCGACGATGGGGAGCGCGCGGCGTACCCGCGCGCACAGGTACGAGCGCACCCCTCCGGGGAAGGTCTCCATGGCTGGTGGGGCGTACCCGCGCGCACAGGCACGAGCGTCAGTGCCCTTTTGAGTGCCTGTAGATTCTGCCGGCGTACCCGCGCCCACAGGTACGAGCGTCAAAGCGAGGTGACAAGTGAGCCAAACCCCAAGGCGTACCCGCGCGCGACAGGTACGAGCTTCATCGTGCGTCCGTCGCGCGGTGGGCTTGCACGCGAACCCGCGCGCGACCGGTGGGAGCTCGCCAACCTCGCGGACGGCTCCCCTCGCAAGCAGGGGTGAATTGGCCTGCGGCTTCGACGCCCACGGATCACCGCGCGCCTCCGCAACGCGCACCACGACGAGACAGCTCAGCGCGCCTCGTCGTGATCCCAGCGGCCGCGGGCGTAGGTGGCGGCGGGGAGGACGAGCGCCCCGAGCTCGACGATGGCGTCGACGGCGGTGCCCGGCACGACCGGTTCGCCGAGGTAGCCGATGACGCGGACCGCGCGGGTCTCGTGCGCGGCGAGGGCGCCATCCCACGGGGTGCCGTCGCCGTCCTCGACGTACCAGCGCGTGACGTCGAACGGGACCGTGCCGCGGAGCGTGGGCCGCGCGAGCACGGTCGCCTCGCCGCGGTTCTCGATCTGGAGCCAGAGGTGAAAACACGCCCGCAGGGTCTTGTCGCGCCCATCGATGAGCGCCGTGGTCTCGCCGTGCGTGACCAGCTCACTGTGCACCGCGAGGGAGCCAGCGACACGAGGCGGCTTCGCCGTCCGCGCCGCGCGCGCTGCACGAGCGCGAGCGGAGGGCTCCTTCCTCAAGCGCACCGCCTCACCGAGCTCGTCTGCGAGCGCGAGGAGGCGGAGCCGGTGCGCCACCATCGCCTCGGTCACGTAGCCCACGCCCTCGCGCTCGGCGATGGTGTCGAGCGAGGCTTGGATCGTCGCTGCGCCGGTGGCTCCCTCCTCCCGAAGCGCGTTCACCATGGCCTCGGAGGCGTCACAGCCGCACGGACAGCCCTCCTCCTCCTTGGCGCGGCGCTCCGCCACGCAGCTGCCCTCCGAAGCGCGACATTCCCCGTGCTCTCGGCAGCGCGTCGATCGCTGGCAGTCGAGCGGTCCGCGCGCGACGCAGGTCCCGTCGACCACGCCGCACCTCCCCTCCTCGGTGCACTCGCGCGCGCCCGCGCAGGGCATGCAGCGCTTCACCGACTCGCCGACGCAGGCCAGGCCCTCACCGCACTCGGCGGCGCGCTCACAAGCCGTCCCGTGCTCTTTCTTCGGCAAGAGCTCGCACCCCCCGAGGAGCATCGAGAGCAACACCCACGTCACGAGCTCCCGCATCGTGAGCCATGCTAGCCCTCTTCGAGGGGTGAGTCGTCACGATCGATCCCGCCAGCACCGCCAGACAGAGACACGACGGCAGCCGGGGAGACCACGTCGACCAAGGCAGCCACGGAGACCGGGGCACCCACGGAGACCGGGGCACCCAAGGAGACCGGCGCACCCAAGGAGACCGGGGCACCCAAGGAGACCGGCGCACCCAAGGAGACCGGCGCACCCAAGGAGACCGGGGCACCCAAGGAGACCGGGGCACCCAAGGAGACCGGCGCACCCAAGGAGACCGGCG
>CAYOAL010000099.1:0-38774 GCA_964401935.1 uncultured Polyangiaceae bacterium | reverse complement strand
AGCTCGTCGACGCGATCGAGCGGCTCACGAAGCGCCGCCCGCGCCTCACCTTCGAGGACTGGCGGCGCGCCGACCAGCGCTACTACGTCTCGGACACGCGCGCGCTCACGGAGGCGACGGGCTGGCGCGCGCGAAGATCCCCGGTCGACCGGGGCCGCCGCCGAGCCCGGTGGACGGGATGACGGGCGGCGCGGCGGGGGTGGGCGGTGGGGGGGCCGCTCCCGTGCTCGAGGTGCCGCGCCGAGGGAGGGGCTGACCGTGGGTGCTGGAGGTGCCCCGCCGCGGCAACGGCTCTTGCGAGCGGCTGCTCGGCGCCCCTCGCCGCGGGATCCCGCCGCGTCCGGTCTCGCCGGTGCGACGCGGGATCGAGCCGCGGGTCGAGGTGGCGCGTCGCATGTTGGGGCGGGTCGTCGACTGAGGGGCGGCGGCGCCAGGCCTTGACGGCCGCGACGGCGAGGACGTTGGCGGAGGGGCGATCGGTGGCGAGGCGGCCGCCGGTGAGTCGGCCGGGGGCGCGGCCCCGGTTGGATCGAACAGGAGGGGCACCGCGGGGGCCCCGTGCCCGACCGGCGGCTTCTGGTTGGCGCCGAGGTTGAGGCAGCGGGTGATAAGCAGCGCGTAGATGGTGAGCTCCACGGCGAGGGGCGGCGCGATCTGCTTGTCGAGGAGCTCGCCGAACGTCACCGGGCGCGAGCGCAAGAGATCGACCACCCGCTGCTCGACATCCTTGAGGTGCAAGCGGCGAACGTCGGCCTCGCGCCGCACTCGGAGCGGCGTCGCCCCGAGACGCGACAGGGTCTGTCGCACCAACGGGCTCGCGCCGTGCACGCGCACCCCCGTCATGATCACCGCGAGCGGCTCCGCCGGGGTCATCTGAGGACCGCCGTAGTCCTCCAGCATGTTGACGCCGTCGTAATACGCGAACCGCGTCGTGTCGGGAGGCAGGCGGAGGAGATAGCCGAGCTTTCGGATGATCTGCCACTGGAGCGCAGCCGTCACCTTGGGCACGTCGAGCAGGCCCTTCTTCACGAGCAGCCGCCCGTGCAGCTCACCGGTGCGGCGCACCTCGGCGAGGGTCTGGCTCACCGTGTGCTCGTCGAGCAGCTCCATCTCCACGAGGATTCGGTCGAGGGGGGCCACCTCGCCGGTGGTGCGCGCCTTCGACGGGACGCCTCGATCGAAGTAGACGAAGTGGGTGAGCGCGTCCTCGGTCACCAGCATGAGGGTGCCGCTCAAGCCTCGATCGAGGGTGTACACCAAGAGGTGGTGAAGGGGCGTCTTGATGAGGGTGCCCTGCGACGTCGGCCGATGGCTCGTGAGCACCCGCTGAAGCCACTCCATGGTGCGCGCGCTGCGGCGTCCATCGCCGGCGGCGGGCGCCCCCTCGCGTGCCTCGGGTGCCTCTTGTGGGCGGCGCTGCGCCGGCATGGCCAGCGGCGCGCGATCGGCGGCCCGCTGCGGCGGCATCGCCATCGGTGCACGGTCCGCGGCGTCGGCCGCCGCGTCGCCCGACTGCTCCTGGGCGCGTGCTCGCGCGTGCTCGAGCGCGGAGGTGGAGGGACGGTGGACGCCGGTCGGTGTGCTCGTCGTGAGCGGGCCGCGCCGCGCGGCGCCGCTGCGGGGGATCGGCGAGCCATCGCCCGGGAGCTCGCCCACCCGCGCCGACTCCGCGGGGCGGTCGGGCCGGGGCTGCGTGGCTCGAACCGGACGCTGCTCGTTGTTGAAGAACAGCTTCGCGAGCTGGTTGGGGTCGCCGCGGAACACGCTGGTGCGACCGTCGTCGTCGCCGTGGGCGTCGTGCTGCTGCGAGCGACCGTCGACGATGGCCTGGAGCACCATCGAGGGCACGTCGTCCTCGTCGTCGACGATGGCGCTGCCCATGCCGCCAGGGCCTGACGGTTGGGGCGCCGCGGCGCGCTGGGCCGCGCCGCGGTCGAGCGACTGGGCGAGCTCGCGCGCGTCGGGGATCGGTGCCGTCGGCTCGTCCGCGATCACGTCGTCGTCGAACGCATACCCATCGTCCTCGAGCGGCGGTGGATCGAGCGACTCTTGGCTCGCCGCGCTGCCACTCGGGCCGTAGCGCTGGTCGTATCCGCCTCCCCCATCGTCGACGCCGAGGCCATCGTCGACGCCGAAGCCGTCTGCGGGGACGCTCGAGCGGTAGTCGGCGCCGCCGTAGTCGGCGTAGTTGGGGTCGGCGCTGCCGTAGTCGGCGCTGCCATAGGCCGCGCCGCCGTGGTTGGGATCGGCGCTGCCGAAGTCGGCGCTGCCGTAGTCGGCGCCGGCGTAGCCCTCGCCGTGAGCGCTCGCGTGCTCGTCGCCGTAGTCGGCGCTGCCATAGGCCGCGCCGTCCGCGTGGTGGTCGTGCGCGTCGTCGTGGACCCCGAAGGCGCTCTCGTAGTTTTCGGCGTAGCCGTCCTCGGAGCCATGCGGGGGGGACGAGGCGAGGGCGCCCACGGGCTCGAAGCCGTAGTCGGCGTCCTCCGGCTCGAGCTCCACCGCCATCGCGTCGTGGTCGTGCAGGGAGTTGCCGAACATCCCATCGAACTCGTTGTCGAGGGTGTTGGGCCCCATCGTGGGCTGCCCGTAGCTCACCTGGGGGGCGCGCGGCACCGGCGGGGCGAGCGGCCGCGGGTCGGCGGAGGGCGTCGGGGGCGCGGGCAGCTCGCTCGCGCCAGCGCCGGGGTGCCTGGGCCGCTGCCCCTCGGCCGCACGCACCTCGCGGTCGTCGCCGGTGGCGACGAGGCGGACGATGCGCACGCCGCCTTGCTCCACCGACAGATCGATCTCGCGACTCTGGCTCACCGAGCCACCGGAGGCGTCGATCACCGGTCGCACCACCGGATAGGAGAAGTTCATCGGATTGTCGGAGGTGCGGATGACCTGCGCGATGTCGCCGGTGGAGAGCTGGACGAGGGTGCCGGTGGGGAACAGACCGAGCGCGCACATCAAGAGTCGCACCGCCGTCTTGTCCGCGTCGTCGGTGGCCTCGCGGAGCATCTTGGACACCGCGCGATCGGCGTCGAGCTCTTCGTCGGGATCCGCGACGAGCTCGTTGAAGCGGCGCGCCGTGGCCACGATGCGGGCCTCCATCGTCACCGGTCGCAGACCGCCATACGGCGCGCCGAGGACAGCGCGGCAGTTGTTCCAGATCGCCTCGTAGCACAGCACCGTGTGCGTCATCGAGGCGTCCCCGAGCCCCCCGAGGGCGGTGGTCATGGCCGCCGTCGCCGGCGGCCAGTCTTCGAGCTGATGGTCGGCGAGCTTCGGCAACGCCATGCCCACCATACCCTCCCCGGTGGGGCCGGTGCCCATCACCCGGGCGAGGCCCACGTCGTAGAGCAGCGCGGCCATCGCGATGCGGGCGAGGAGGCGGTTGTCGTCGGTGATCTGGCGCGCCATGCCGACGGCGATCATCGCTGCGTTCACCGCGCGTCCCGCGTGCTCGTGACGCACGTTGTAGAGGGCGGTGGTGCCGAGGAACGCAGGGTCTTGAATCGCGCCGAGATCCGCGAGCTGCTGCGCCACGCGCCGCACCCGCACCGGCAACATCAGCTTGCCGTTCTGCACCGCCTCGAGGAAGCGGCGCATCACCACGATCGAGGTGCAGTAGCCGCGCACCAAGATCTCCTCCGGCGAGAGGTCATCGTCGTCCGGGCGGCGGCCGGGAGGGAGGCCACGCTTGAGGCGCACCCGCGTGTAGTGCTGTTGCGCGGGCGAGGCTCCGCCGCGGATCGCCGTCGCGGTCGCCTGTTGGAAGAGCTTGAGCTCCTCGACGGGCACATCGAAGCCGATCGTCATCTCGTCGATCCCGAAGCGCTTGAGGATGCCTCCGAGCTCGAGGGCGGCGTCGTAGATCACGCGCCCGGCGCGGAGCATGCGCCCGCAGACGAACACCGACTTGTCGGCGAAGTAGATCTTCGGGTTGCGCCCGGTGCGGCGGCCGTAGGCGAGCACCGCGCGCTGGGTGAGCTCGAGCTGCCGCCGCTGGGCCTCGTTCTCGGTGGTGTAGAGCGTCGACTGCTTGACGAGGCGATGAACGCCCACGACCACCGCCGCGGCGAGCTGGTCCTCGGTCACGCGCGGTCGCTTCGCGTCTTCGGTGCGCCCGGCTGGTTCCGACGCGGTCACGGTTGCCCTCCCGCCGCCACCTCGCCGCGGAGTCGGGCCGAGATCGTCTCGATCGCCGCCCCCGCCGCGACACGCAGCGACTGGGTGTTCCAGGGCCGTCGCCGCGTGGCATCCTCGAGCGCTTCGAACGGCGCCTGAGACGTGGCGTGCTTGCCGAGCACCCTGGCCGCGGCGATCCGGAGGCGCTCCACTTTGTCGTCGGCGAGCATCCCGTGCTGCTTCACGATGCGAATCAGGAGCGGGTCGCTGCGGCCAGGCTGGAGCACGCAGAGCGCGTCGAGGGTCTTCTCGATCTCGTCCACCTCGCGCTGCTTGAAGGCGTCGCTCTCGACGATGCGCGTCAACCACGGCGCAGCCGCGCGCACTTGGTGGCGCAGCATGGTGCCGAGCGCGGCGTTGCGGGTGTTGTAGTCGGGGCTCGTGAGCATGTGGCCGAGCTGCTTGCCGAGCTCGTCGGGGGAGCTCGACACGAGCGCGCTCGCCTCGCAGCGGAGCGCGGGGTTCTTGCTCGACAAGAGCGGCCGCAACAGGGCCATGGCCTGCGGGCTGCGGGACGCGGTGAGCGCGCCGAGCATGCGCTGCGCGAGGTCGGTCGACAGGTCGTCGAGGGCGGCCACCGTCTCCGCCTCCACACCATGGGTGTGCAGCTCGGCGTGCTGCACCAGCGTCTCGAAGACGTCGTGCGCCTCGTCGGTGCCGGAGGTCGCGAGCTCGTTGGCGGCGCGGAGGAGGGCCACGATCGGCCCCCCGTCGACGTGGGCGAGCACGAACCGGAGACCGCCGAGGATCACCTGACGCTCGGTGCTCGAGGTCTTCTCCGATGCCGCCGCCTTGGCGGTCTCCACCAGCACCCGCTCGGGGAACAGGGCGTTCGTCAACATCGCCTCGTGCACCCCGTACGACTGCGCTTGCTGGTGCGCGGCGAGTCGGTCGAGCAGCACGCGGTGCGTGTCGAAGAGCTCGGTGAAGCGGCCACGCTTGGCCAGGATCCACGCGTGGGAGCGGATGGGCTCGAGCACCGTCTCCGGATCCTCGCGGCTCTGGGCGTCGTAGATCGCGTCCACCGCCAGGTCGAGGAAGCGCTCGCGCCAGCGCTCGGGCTCGAGGCTGAGCTGGGCCCCGAGCGCGGCCTTGGTGGCCGGATCGAGGTTGAGCGCGAGCGACGCCGCCTTGGCCGTCTCGAAGCCGCTCTTGTCGGTGGCCACCGCCATCGCGGCCACCTCGGCCAGATCTTCTCGCGCCATCTGCTCGAGATCGTCGGTCTCGGTGAAGAAGCGCATCTGCTCGGCGGCGTCGGCCTCGGCGACGTCGTCGCGGATCTTGCAGCGGATGTAGAGGAAGCGTGCCTCCCAGAGGGCCGCCGCGATGTCGTGGTCCTCGTCGCTCGAGGGGTCGAGCAACATCGCCAGGAGGAACGCTCGCAGCTCGGGCTCGGTGAGGCCAGGCATGAGCTGCACCTCCTCGAGACCGGACGAGGCGAGGTTGTAGGGGACGATGTCCCAAGGCGCGCCGGGCTCCCACGCCAAGGCCTTGTCGTGGGTGAAGCAGAACGGGTGCACCTCCCACCGCACGTTCTCCGGCGACTCGCGCAGCGCGTCCACGACCGTGCGGTACACCGCCTTGAAGCGCGTCTTGCCCTCGGGGTGATCGAGGCCGTACTGCCGGAAGGTGGGCAGGCTCTTCTCGAGGCGGTCGAAGATGGCCACCAGCGCTTCGGGAGCGGTGGGCTGCTCGGGGCGCACGGGCGGCACGGACGCGTGCGGGACGGATGGAGCGGGAGGACGCTGGGGTGCCGACGGCGCGCCGTGCGGGTACGACGCTCGCGGCGCCGGCTGTTGGGCGAGCGCTTGTCGCTCACCGCTCGTGGGGGTGAACGCCCCCGAGATCCCGCTGTGCGGCGTGAGCTGCGGAGGCTGCGCGCCGAGGCTGTGCTGCGGCAGGCCGCTCTGCGGCGTGGGCATGTGGGCGGGGCGCGGCAAGCCGGTGTGCGGCGTGTGCTGCGGCACGCCGGCGTAGGGAGGCACGCCCGAGTGGGGCGTGTGGTGGGGCATCCCGGTGACCCTCGGTGCGGGCTGCGCGCCCATGCCGGGGGGCGGGGCCGGCTGCCGCGGCATCGGCACCGGTGGCGCCGGCGACGCCACCTCCTGAGCGACCTCTCCCGGTGGCTCCGCGGGGGCGGCCGCGGGCGACCCGCTCGGCGTCACGAGCGTGCCGCCGAGGGCGAAGATCACCCTGCGGCACTCGTCGCGCATCTCGTGTGCGGTGCGAAAGCGCTTGCGTCGGTCCCACTGGAGCGCCTTGTCGACCAGGGCGATCACCTCCACGGGGAGGTCGGGCGCGGAGCGAGCGAGCGACGGCGCGGGCTGGGTGGCGGCGAGGATGAACGCCTCGTTGTCGCTCTTGCCGTGATGAAGGCGCTTGCCGCTCAGGATGGCGTAGAGCGTCGCGCCCATCGAGAAGATGTCGGAGCGGCCATCCAGCTGGTCGCTCTTTCCCATCGCTTGCTCCGGCGACATGAACGATGGGGTGCCGAGGGCGGTGCCCGCGCGCGTCATCGCTTCGTTGCCCTCTCGCATCTGAGCCACGCCGAAGTCGAGGAGCTTCGCGCTCTGATCTTCGGTGATGAAGATGTTCGCCGGCTTGAGATCGCGGTGGATGATGTTGAGCTCGTGGAACGGGTGGAGACAGTCGAGCACCTGCTCCGAGATCTGGAGCGCCTCCACGGGGGGCACGCGGCGATTCCGCCGCTTCCACAGCTGCTGCAGGCTCTCGCCTTCGAGCAGCTCCATCACCAAGAAGGGCTCGCCGACCTCCGTCTCGTCGTCGTCGAGGATCTTGACCACCCCCACGTGGTCGACCTTGTTGGCCACGTAGCCTTCGCGCAAAAAGCGTGTCTTGACGCCCTCCTCGCGCGCGAACTCGGCGTGCATGATCTTGATCGCGACGCGCGAGCCGTTGCGGTGCCGGGCGGCGTAGACCGTGGCCATGCCGCCGATGCCGAGCAGCGACTCGAGGCGATACTTCCGACGGATCCACTGACCGAGGCGTTCGCTCGCCTTGGTTCGGGCCTCGGTGGCGCTGCCACCGCTCTCTTGCTGAGAGCTTTGTGACTCCTGGTGGGATGAGGTCACAACTTTGCCAAGCCCGTGTTCGTCGGGCCCACGTCGTGATGGTTGTCTCGGATCTTCAGCGGCATCGAATGCCAGCGTCAAATGCTAACACGGCGAACGGCTGCGCTACCGGTTGCCATCCACCGAAGGGTCGAATGGTCCCTCGTCGTCGAGAGGTCAAGTCACTTGGGCGGCTTGGCGGCGCTGAGGTGTGAGCAGCGAGATGCACCTACAATCACCTTCACGCCCTGGTTGGACGGCACCGCCTTGTTCCACGACTCGGTGGTGGAGGGGTTGCCGGTGAAGACGTCGACGTGGCGCCCCTTCACCTTGAGCCCCTTGTCCTCGGCGACGAAACAGCCATCGTGGCTCTTTCCGTCGGGACCTCGGAGGCCGTGGAAGTCGGGGATGTACAGGACGCTCTTCATGGGGACGACGGTGGGATCGACGGCCACCGAGCGGAGGGGCGTGATCGGGCCGCCTGTCGCGCCGCGCCCGAACGGAAACTTCTTGGGGTCGAGCATCTCGAAACAGATCTTCTGATCGGTGCGGGGGCAGATCGCCGCGCAAGGGCAGTCGCGCTTCGCGAAGCTCACCGTCTCGCCGGTGGCCAGCCGCCCGCTCCCTTGCACGCACAGCCGGTCGTGAAACCACTGGCTCACGGTGCGGATCGCTTGGCACGACGGGTCGTACAACACCCGCGTCGCCCCCGACTCCGGCGTCGTCGGCTCCTGGGGGAAGTCGTAATACGTGTTGCGGAACGTCTCGACGGTGCCGCCCTCCGCCTTCGTGCCTTCGACGAAGATCGTCGCCGCGGGGGGGGCGGGCGCGGGGGCGGCGCTCGCGCTCGCGCCGGGGGCGCTGGAGGCCGCCTGGGGCTCCACGTCGAAGCCCCACCACACCTCGCCTTCGGAGGGGTTGCGACCGTCGTCGCGCACCCAGTCGGAGCCACCGCAGCCGAACGACGCCGACCAGCCGATCGTGCACGTGAGGAGCACGAGCGCGGAGGCCGCTCGTGTGCGTTTGGGGGACCGAGGCAGCACCACGTCGTCTCTCGGGATTCGTACCACGAACGTCGAGCCTACGCCCTCCTCACTGTCGAGGCTGATGTCGAAGCCATGGGCGGCGACCACCTGCTTGACCACCGCGAGCCCGATGCCCACCCCATGCCGCCGGGTGCTGAAGAAGGCGTCGAACACCAGGTCGCGCTTGGACGGAGGGATCCCGGCCCCCCGATCGGTCACGCTGAGCAGCGCGTCGCCGGCGGCGGTGAGCTCGAGCGACACCGTCACCTCGCCGCCGGCGTCGCTGGCCTGCAGCGCGTTGCGCACCAGGTTCCACAGCACCTGGCGCATCTGCGCCGGATCGGCGCGGACCCCGAGCCGCTGGGGACCGACGTAGGCGATCGCGACGTCGTCGCCACGACCCGAGCCACGCGCCAGCTCCACCACCGACAGCGCGGTGGCGGCGAGATCGGTCTCCGAGCGCTCGGGGGCGCGCGGTCGGCTCAGATCGACCATGTCGGTGACGAGATCGTTCAGGCGCTCGACCTCGCGCTCCACGATGGCACACAGCCGCTGATCCTCACGATCGAGGCCGCCGCCGGTGCGCAACAGCTCGACGGAGCCTCGGATGGACCCCAGCGGGTTGCGGATCTCGTGGGCGAGGGCCGCGGCGAGGCGCCCGAGCTCGGCGAGCCGCTCGGCCTCCTCGGCGCGACGGGTGGCCGCCTCGAGGTGGCCGCCGGTGGTGCGGAGTCGCTCGGCGAGGTACGCGGCGAGGCTCGCGACGAGGGCGGTGGCCACCAGGGTCGCGAACGCGGGGTACACCATCTGCTGGGCTTCGACGACGTAGGCTTCGGGGGCCTGATCGCCGGGAGGCAACAAAAGCCCGGTGGCGAGGCCGGTGCACAAGACCAGATAGGAGCCGCTCGCCCACGCCACCGACCACACCGCGCCGCGGGTGCCGAGGAGGATGGCGCCCGACACGCAGGTGAGCCCGTAGAGCGAGGTGGAGCCGCTCGTGACGCCGCCCGAGAGGTAGACGATCACGGTCCAGATCACCTGATCGGTGGCGAGCTGAATGAACGCCAGCTCGTCGAGGTGGGTGCCGCGTCGGAGGAGCAGCGCGTAGAGCGCCGACATCGAGAACGCGATGCCGACGGTGGCGGCGGCGGTGACGCTCGACACCCCCATGAACGGGAGCTCGCGGAAGTAGTAGAGCTCGATGAAGACGGTGAGGGCGCCGAGCACCGCGAGCCGAACGACGGCGAGGGTGACCAGACGTTTGCCGAGGGGGGTGTTCGCCCCCGCGGGAATGCCGAGCTTCATCTCACGACTTCATCTCGCGCGCGTCGCCCCGCGCGTCACTCCGACTTGATGTTGCCCGCGAGCGAGAAGATGGGCAGGTACATCGACACCAGCACCACTCCCACGACCGAGCCGACGACGACCATCAGGATCGGCTCGATGAGCGAGGTGAGGGCGGCCACCGCGACGTCGGTCTCGTCCTCGTAGAAGTCGGCGATCTTGGTGAGCATCTGATCGAGCGCGCCGGTCTGCTCGCCCACGCCGACCATCTGCACCACCATGCCCGGGAACACCGGGATCTCGCCGAGGGGATCGGCGAGGTTGCGACCCTCCGCGATGCGGTCGCGCGCGTACATCAGGCCCTCCTCCACGACCATGTTGCCCGAGGCCTTGGCCACGATCTGGATGCTGTCGAGGATCGGCACGCCCGAGGTGAGGAGGGTGCCCATGGTGCGTGCGAAGCGCGCGACCACGATCTTCTGGATGACCGGTCCGATGATCGGGAGCTTCAGGATGGTCTTGTGGAAGAAGCGCTTTCCAGCGGGGCGGCGGTAGGTCTGGACGATGCCGAACGCGCTGAGCAACGCGCCGATGACGATGAAGGGGAGGTAGGAGACGAAGGCGTTCGAGATCGCGATCACGATCTGGGTCAGCTTCGGGAGGGCCGCGTTGCTGCCGAACTCCTTGAACATGTTCTCGAAGGCGGGGATGACGAACGTCATCAGCACCACCATCACGACCACGAGGATCATGATGACGGCGATGGGATAGGTGAGGGCGGCGCGGATCTGGCGCTTGAGCTTGACGTTCTTCTCGATGTAGACCGCCAACCGCTGCAGGATCGTGTCGAGGATGCCGCCCACCTCGCCGGCGTGGACGAGGTTCACGAAGAGCTCATCGAAGATCTTCGGGTGCCGCTTGAGCGCGTCGCTGAACGTGGCGCCTTGCTCGACGGTGAGCTTGATGTCGGAGAGCGCAGCCCGAAACATGGGGTTGGGCTCCTGGCTGGCCAAGATGTCGAGGCACTGCACCAGGGGAAGACCGGCGTCGATCATCGTCGCGAACTGCCGGATGAACTTGACCAGGTCTTTCGGATCGACGCCGGAGCCGAAGGCGAAGCTCAGGCGCTTGCTCACCCGCTGAGGGTTGAGCTGCTGCGCACGCAAGCGCCGCTCGACCGCCTCCTTGGTGTCGGCGATCATCACGCCCTTCTGAACCTCGCCGGTCGCGGCGCGAGCTACCCAGGCAAATTCCGCCATCGCAACGGAAGCATACCGACACCGTGAGCGCGGGGTCAAAGAGTGAACGTGCGGTTCTCACCGGAGGTCTTCGCCGCGCCTCGTCGGAGGCTCCACGGCGCCGGGGACGCCGCCGCGCTTGGACAGGCGTCCGCCACGGCCGGCGGGGAGGGGCTGCGCGTCGCGTTTGATCGCGCGGGCTACCGTTGATACGTGCTTGTCGGAGGGGAGCGGAGCGACGGAAATGACCAAGGGATTGTCGACGGAGAGCACGCTGGACACCGAGGCGGTCGATTTGAGGGCGGTCGCGGCGGCGGTGGTCGAGCGCGACGGGGCCGCTCCCTGTGCGGTGGTGGGGGCCGCGGTACGGCAGCAGCGCGAAGGGCGGGGACTGCCGGTGCCGCTCGGGCCCGTGTGGCGGTTTGGCTGGGGTACCGCCGGTCGCATCTTCACCGTCCCCCCGGAGGGGGCCGCGCTCCCCGCGCCGCAGGCGGCGGCGCACAGCGTGTTCGACCTCGCCTCGCTCACCAAGCCGGTCACCGCGCTCGTGGTCGCGCGCCTTCAGCGCGCCGGGGTGTTGCATCGCGACGAGCCGCTCGCCGCCTTCCTCCCCGAGCTCGCCCACACGCCGTCGGCGGGGGTTCCGCTCGATCTGCTGATGGCCCATCGCAGCGGGCTGCAAGCCCACCGCGAGTTCTTCGTCGCCCAGCCCGGTGCGGCGCAGCCAGCGGTGGCGGCGGTGCTGGAGCAGGCCGCGAGCGCGCGTCGCGACGGTTGCGCCGGCCCCCCGCCGCCCGCGGGGTTCGAGGTCGTGTACAGCGATCTGGGCTACATCCTCGTGGGCGCTGCGCTCGAGCGGCGGACCGGCAAGGCGCTCGACGAGCTGGTGTTCGACGAGGTGACGCGACCGCTCGGGCTGACGCTCGGCTCGATGCGGCGGCTCCTGCAGACCGAGCCCATGCTCGACGCGCGGGTGGTGCCCACCGAGGACGTGCCGTGGCGGGGAGGCGTGCTCCGAGGGGTGGTCCACGACGAGAACGCCTGGGTGCTCGCCGATCGAGGCTCGGCGGGGCACGCGGGGCTGTTCGGGGACGTGTGGTCGATCGTGCGGCTGGGCACCGCCATCCTCGACGCGTGGGGCGGCGACAAGGACCGCTGGCTCGGGCGCGCGGATCTCGAGCCGCTCGTGCGCGTGCGGCCCGGGGGCAGCCATCGGGCCGGGTTCGATGGCAAGAGCGGCGACCCGCCGAGCAGCGGCGAGCTGTTCGGTTCGGCGACCTTCGGACACCTCGGCTTCACGGGGACGAGCCTGTGGATCGATCCCGAGGCGGGGCTCGTGGGCGTGCTGCTCACCAACCGAGTGCATCCGACGCGCGACCATCAAGCGATCAAGGTCGCGCGGCCGCTGGCCTACGACGCCATCCACCGCGCGATGATGACGCCCCCGTGACGGTGCGGCGGCGCGCGGCGGTGCGGCGGTGCGCGGCACGTCCGGCGAGCGTGATCGTGGCTCGCCGCGCGTGTCCGCCGAGCGAGTGGTTCGATGTACGTGCTGGTCGGTTGCACGTTTGAGCGAGCGCGACCCCGAAGTTGAGTGCCCGAGTTGGGGAGGACGGTTAGCATCCTCGTATGGTGTGTCGTGCCGCTCTCGTCGCGATCACCGTCTCGACGGTGACGGCCTGCGATACGGCGGTCACCCACGTCGCTGCCGATCTCGTCGACGACGGCGCCGGTGCCGCGGCAGGCGCCGGGCCCGAGGACGACTGTGGCGTGTGCCCGGTGGGCTACACGCCGGTGGGCAACGAGTGCCTGTGGTATGGCGGGCCGCGCAACGGAGACTTCGCCAACGCCGGCGCTTGGCAGACCACGGGCGCCGTGGTCATCGACGAGGAGGGCGCAGGGCGCGAGGGCCCCGGAGCTGCGCGCTTCCTCGCCGAGGCGGTGTGCGATGGCTCGGGCTCGCTCCAGCAGTCGTTCGAGATGCCCACCTTCGAGTGCGCGGAGCCGTTCGTGCTGCAGCTCTTTGCCTGGAGCGACTGCGCGGGGTGTCTCGAGGGGGGCCGGCTCGAGGTGGATCTCAACGGCGGACGCCACGTGCTCTCCCTCCTCCCGCTCGATGGCGCCTCCACGCCGCTCGAGGTGTGTCTCGGCGAGCGGGCTTACGGCGGGACGGTCGCGCTGAGCGTGACGGCCGAGAGCTACGCCTGCCTCGGCGGCGCGCGCGACGTCCTCGTGGACGACGTCGACGTGTGGGCCGCGGAGGCCAAGCCGAACATGACCGGTGCGGAGGGGCTGCGGGCGTTCTGCCCCGCGCCGGGCACCATCGTGAACGGCGATCTCGAGGAAGGGATGCCCGGTTGGGAGCCCCTGAACGACCTCGCCGAGGTGGGCCTCGGTTTCGGGATCGGGAGCTCCCGCGGTGTGCGGCTCGCGTCGGCGGGCTGCACCGGCGGCGTGATGCGGGGCACCGCGTCGCTGCCGCTCGCGGAGCGCTCACCGCGCCCGGCCGTGGAGATGTGGGTGGCGGGGAGTGGCAAGGGCCACGTGGCGATGCGCTACGGCGAGCACGCGGTGGGCGTGGTGACGGGCGCGTCGTCGCGGCGGGTGCGTTTGTGCGTGCCGCGCTGGGCCCAGGGGATCACCCAGCCGCTCGATCTCGCCCTCGTTCCCCACGCGAGCGATTGTCCAGAGACCGGCAACAGCTACCGCATCGATGAGCTTGCGCTGGTGAGTGAACCGAGCTGCGAGGAGGGCGTGTCGATCTTCGATGGCAGCTTCGAGCAGCTCGCGACGGCGCAAGACGCGTCCGCGTGGTCTCGCGGCGGACAGGCGCGCGTGACCACCGCCGTGGCTCACGAGGGCTCGGCCTCGCTCGAGCTCGCGCTCGGGCCGTTCTGCGAGCCAGCCTCGGCGCGACAGACCATCACCGTGCCCGCGGGGGCCCCGCGTCCCGCGGTGCGCTTCCACTACCGCACCGAGACCGGCTCTCAGGGGCGAGCCTCGTCCCGAGGGGAGCCGCTCGAGGCGACGGACGGCAGCTGGCGCGAGCACGTGTCGTGCCTCGAGCCCCAGAGCGCGGACACGCCCCTCGAGCTGGACTTGTCGCTCGCGCTTGGCGTCGGGGTCTGCGCCGGGACGGGGCCGCGGGTGTATTTCGACGCGGTCGAGGTGCTCACCGACGCCGACCGCGACTGCGGCGGCTGACGCTCACTCTTTCGCCTTGCTGCGGATCACGGCTGCGCGCTCGAGCGGATCGGGGTGGGTGCTGAGGAGCTGCGGCACCGGCTGGCTGCCGAGGCTCTCCATGAACCGAGCGAGGCCGTCGGCGTCGTGGCCGGCGCGCCGCAACAGATCGACGCCGAACTCGTCGGCCTCGGTTTCCATGTCGCGGCTGTGCGCGAGCCCATCGAGCTGGGACGCCCCCGCGGCGAGCGTGACGACCATCTCGTCCACGTTGCCGAGGAGCATCAGGAGCGTCATGCCGAACGCGGCGCGGCGGGCGAGCAGACGCACGCCGTGGCGTCGCACCGCGTGGCCGATCTCGTGGGCGATCACCCCCCGCACGAGCGCGTCGTCGTCGCCGACGCGGTCGAGCAGGCCGGTGAGCACGAACACCTCGCCGCCGGGGAGCGCGAAGGCGTTGACCTGGTCGTCGACCACCACCGTCACCCGCGGATTGCGGAGGATCTTCGTCTCCTCGGCGGAGAGGGCCTCGCGGAGCTCGCCGAAGATGCGCTCCACGCGGGCCACCTGGGCCTCGCCCGGCTGGGTGGCGGTGACCCCGTATTGGGCCCGGAACTGCTCGGCCCCCACCTCGCCGATCTTCTCGTCGACCGCGAGCGGGAGCTGGTCGGCGGCCTTCTCGGCCGCACAGCCGAGGCAGCCCCGGCCGGCGAAGAAGAGCACCACGATCGCCAGGAGCGCCACCCCGAGCTCGATCAACGAGCGCTTGCCGCTCTGTCGAAAACCTCCGCCCGCCGGCGTGTCGGTTGCTTGCGCCACGCGGTCGTTATACCACCGCCCCGACCCGTCCGACGGCGGGCATGGAGGAAGTGGTGCCACATCACATCGTCAAACACGAGCCGACCTTCTCGCTCTTGGAAGTCCAGCTCGCCCCCAACGAGACGTTGGTCGCCGAGGCCGGGTCCATGGTGGCGCGAGCGTCCCATCTGAACATGGACGTGAAGATGAACGCGGGGAAAAATCCCGGCTTCTTCGGCACGCTCAAGTCGATCTTCGTCGCCATCATCCGCAAGGTGATCGGCGGCGAGACCTTCTTCGTCAACCACTTCTCGAGTCCGCAAGGGGGCTGGGTTTGGCTGGCGCCTGCGCTCTCCGGCGGCATCAAGCACATCCCCATGCAGGGGCAGACGATGCTCTTCAGCGCCGGCGCGTACCTCGCGAGCGCGGGAGACATCGATCTGAAGATGCGCTTCGGCGGGCTGCGGGCGCTGCTCGCCAAGGAGGGCGCGTTCTTCATCGAGGTGTCGGGACACGGCGAGCTCTGGGTGACGAGCTACGGGGCGATCGACGAGGTGTACTGCAACGGCACGTACATCGTCGACAACGGTCACATCGTGGGCTTCGACTCCACCCTCGACTTCAAGATCAAATCGCCCGGCGGCGGCGCGATGGGTTTCTTCGCGTCCGGGGAAGGCCTCGTGTGCGAGTTCACGGGTCAGGGTCGGATTCTCATCCAGTCGCGAAACCTCGGCGCGCTCGTCGAGTGGCTCTCGCGCATGATGGTCTGACTGAAGGAGCAGCCATGCAGGTCAATGTTCTCTATCGGCCGTCGCAGACGGTCGCCCAGTGTTGGCTTCAGCCCCACGAGTCGCTGATGGCCGAGTCGGGGGCGATGATGGGCATGTCGACCAACGTCGACATGCAGACGCAGTCGGGGGGGCTCCTCAAGGGGCTCAAGCGCATGTTCGGCGGGGAGTCGTTCTTCCGGAACACCTTCACCGCGCAAGGCAGCCAGGGCGAGGTGCTCCTCACCACCCCCCTCTGCGGTGACATGGTGGTCCTCGACGTGGGCGCGCAGCAGTGGCAGCTCAGCAACAGCGCGTTCGTGGCCTCCTCCACGACGGTCGACGTGCAGACCCAGGGGAACTTCGGTGGGATGCGGTTCTTGTCGGGCGCGGGCCTGTTCATCCTCGGCACGCAGGGGCAGGGGCAGATCATCGTCGGCTCGTTCGGGGCCATCGAGCCCATCACCGTGCAGGGCGAGATGATCGTCGACACCGGCCACCTGGTGGCGTGGGACGCGAACCTCCAATACGAAATCGTCAAGGCCACCCAGGCCGGGTGGATCAAGTCATGGCTCTCGGGGGAGGGCTTCGTGTGCCACTTCCGCGGCCACGGCCAGATCTTCATCCAAACCCGAAACGCCCACGAGTACGGACGGTCGGTGGGCGCCATGCTCCCGCCCAGAGGGTGACACCATGCAGTCGCAAGTGCTTCACAACCCAGATTTCGGCACTATCCGCATCCAGTTCGACCAGCCCGGCGAACAGGTCGTGGCCGAGGCCGGCGCGATGGTGGCTCGCGACACCGCGATGCAAATGGAGACGAACATGCGCGGCGGCCTCGGCAGCGCGCTCAAGCGCAAGCTCCTCGGCGGCGAGAGCTTGTTCCAGAACACCTTCACCGCCACCCAGCCCCAGCAGACGCTCTGGATCGCCCCCGCCCCCGAGGGCGCGGTGACCGAGATCGATCTACAGCCGGGGATGGAGCTGTTCCTCCAGAGCGGCGCCTACCTGGCCTCGACCACGGGCGTGCAGCTCGACACCAAGTGGCAGGGCGCGAAGGGCTTCTTCAGCGGCGAGGGGCTCTTCCTCTTGCGCGCCTACGGCCAGGGCAAGCTGTGGTTTTCGTCCTACGGTGGCATCCACACCGTCGACATCGGGCAGCAGTACCACGGCTACATCTGCGACACGTCGCACATGGTCGCCTTCACCCAAGGGCTCCAGTACAACGTCACCAAGGTCGGCGGCCTCAAGAGCCTGTTCCTTTCGGGAGAGGGCTTGGTGTGCAACTTCCACGGCCAGGGCCGGCTCTGGATGCAGACCCGCAACCCGGGAGGGCTCGCCTCCTTCCTCGAGCCCTTCCGTCCGGTTCGGCGCAGCAACTGACCGTGACGGCGCGGTTCGTCGCAGGCGGAGCCCGCGCCCGGGGGCCCAAGCCCGCGGGACGGCCCCGTGGGCCCCTGGGGCCGCAGGGGCCGGAGAGGGATGGGCAGCCGCTCCGTTGACGGCTATGCTACCGTAACTCGTGCGGGTGAGCGGTTCGCGCCACCCGCCAGCGATCGACTCGAGCCTCTTGGAACGCCATGTGGAAACTCACGATTGAGGATGACGAGGGCCAACGTACCTCGCTTGATCTCAATCAGCGCGAGTACACGATCGGCCGCAGCGAGGAGAACGACATCCGCCTCACGGAGCGGAACATCTCCCGCAAGCACTGCGTGGTCCGAAAGAGTGGAGACGTCTGGGAGATCGTCGACGACGGGAGCTACAACGGCACCTACGTCAACGGCGAGCGCGTCACCCCCGAGGGGGCGCCTCTCGGCAGCGGCGACATCGTCAACATCGGCGACTACCGCATCGAGCTGCTCGACGCGTCCGAGCAGGTCTCCGAAGCCGAGCCCCGCCAGCGCCGACCGGATCGCCTGGTGATGGTGATCGGTCCCGCGCCTGGCGTCGAGTTCGCCCTCACCGGCGATCGCCTGTCGATCGGGCGGGCGGAGGAGGCGTCGATCTCCGTCAACCACGCCTCGGTGTCTCGGATGCACGCCGAGCTGCAGAACCTCGGTCAGGGCCGCTGGGAGGTGGTCGATCAGGGGAGCAGCAACGGCATCCGCATCAACGGCGTCGAGCTTCGGCGCGGCATCATCGAGCCCGGCGACGCGCTCGAGCTCGGAGACGTGCGGCTGCGTTTCGTGGCGGCGGGGAAGTTCTTCCGGCCCGCCGTCGATCTGAGTCAGGCGCTGCCTGCGTTGCCCTTCGAGGGCATGACCGCGACTGCGGGTCAGGCGCAGACCACGGGGCGCAGCATGGGGCTCGTCGCGGCGGTGCTCGTGATCGTGGCCGCGCTCTCGCTCGGGGCCTACGCGATGTTCTCCGGCAAAGGGAACGACGGCCCCGCCTCGACGCCGTCCAATCAGCCTCTCGACGCGGAGCAGGCCCAGGCCATCCTCGAGGAGGCCAAGCGCCTCGCGGCGGCCGGTGACATCCAGGCCGCGCACAAGCAGATCGAGCGCATCCCCGAGGAGTCGTCGATCCGCGAGAGCAAAGAGCTGAAGGACATCGAGGACAAGTGGGCGGACGAGATGTTCGCCAAGGCGGAGCAGACGCAAGATCCGGACGACAAGATCACGATCCTCACCTTGATCAGCGACGCGGTCTCGGTGTCGCTCGAGAAGCGCAAGGAGGCGGCACGGCGCGCCCTCGCGGTGAAGCCCATCGAGGATCTCGACAACCCCGATCCGAACCGTGTGCCGCCGGGTCCCACCGGCCCGCGGCCCCCGTCTTCGACCGGCACCGCCAACACCCCCGTGCCCACCTCGCTCTCGCCCGATCCCAGCGCGAAGACGCCGTCGCCGACGTCGTCGGGCACCGCCGAGCCCCCCAAGTTCGATCCGAAGTCGAACAAGCAGCGCCTGCTCAACAAGGTGGCCTCGGGGAACGCGAGCGAGTCGGAGATCCGCCAGCTGAAGGCGCTGTGTATGCTCGATGGCGACCGCGCGTGTCGGGCGATGGCGGTGAGCGCCCTCGCCGCGCTGAAGGACAAGTAGCGGTCGCGCTGCGCCGGGCCGCCGTCCTGCGCGGCTCGATCGGTGGCGCGCGCGCACGGGGCGCGACCCAGCGCTTGCGCACGTGGCGCGATCGGCGGCTCCGACCGAGCGTCCGCCTCAGGGCGCGGGCGGCGAGGGGACCGCCGACGTCGCGGAGCGGGGGCTCGTGGAGGCCCCGATCATGGCCGCGAGCACGCAGAAGAACGGGGTGACGACCAGGTGGTAGCGGTCTTCACCGAAGAACACCGCGTGGGTGAGGGCGACGCTGGCGACGGCGATGACCGCGAAGGCGGTCACCCCCTCGAGCGCACGGTGGCGGAGCGCAGCGATCGTAAGGAGCGCGAGCGCCACCAGCCAGAACGGGTGGTCGGGAGAGGCGGCCGCGAACCACACCCACAGGCCGAGCAAAAACGGCGGGACGAGGGTGATCGGCCGGGCGCGGCTCGGGCGGAGGAGGAGCCCGAAGGCGGCGGCGGCGAGGAGGGCACGATGGGTCCAAGTGAGGACGCCACGGCCGATGCGGCGGCGCTCCTCGGGCCAGCGCTCGGGCTCCATCTCGGCGAGGTAGCCAACCGGGAACGACTCGTGATCGAAGGTGAAGCCGAGCTTCCGAGGGATGAGGCCGAGCCAGCGCGCGGGGTCGTCCGCGATCCAGCCCAGCCCCAGATCGACCCAGCAGCGATCCTGCTGCACCTGGCCGGTGACGACGTGGCAGCCGTCGCCGGCCACGAGCGTCTCGAAGCGGCCGGTGGCGCGGGGGAAGGCGCCGATGGCCAGGTTCCATCCGGCGTTGGTCGACACCAGGGCGCACCCATCCATCACCCGACAGTTGCGCAGCGTCCACGGGCTCACGACCATGAGGGTGGTGAGGGTCGCGATCGCGCCGGCGCGCAAGAGCGGGCGCAGGGCCCAGCGCTCCCGGGGTACGAACAGGCCGAGGAACGGCGCGAGCAGGAGGCTCTGCGGCCGCACGAGCGTGCCGAGACCGAGGACCAAGCCCGCGAGCGCGGCGCCCCGGTTGGACGCTCGCGTGTGAGCGGCGACGAGGGCTGACGCGACCAAGGCGAGGGCGGCCACCGGCTCGGTCATCACGAGCGCGGTGTAGAGCAAGAGGCCCGGGTGGAGGGCGGCGAGGAGGCCGGCGATGCGGGCCCGTCCTTCGCTCGTCGCCCGTCGGGCCAGCTGATAAGTGCAGCACGCGAGCAGCGCCCCCACCACCGCGTTCACCGTGGTCGCCACGATCGGCTCGCTGCCGAAGAGACGATACGCGCCACCGATGAGGGCGGAGTAGCCGACCGGATAGTGACACCAGGGTGCGCCGGTCTCGCCGGCGTAGCCGAGGCCGGCGGCGATGCTCTTTGCCCCGATGTGGTAATAGCGGCCGTCCCAGGCGGGGCTCCCATCGAACGCGTGGGCCACGAGCAGACGGGGGGCGAGGGCGATCGCGAACAGGATCGCGGCAAAGGTGCCGGGCTTTGGCTCGAGGAACACGCCGGGTCACTCGTAGCCCGGGTGAGCGGTGCGCACCCGCTTCAGGTAGGTCTTGGTCACCTGGGTGGGATCGAGGCTGAGCGCCTTGGCGATCTGTTGCAAAAACCCGCGCACGTACACCGGCGCCGGGAGCGCCTGCACATCCTCCTCCTCGATCGCCCGGAGGTGCATCGGGGAGATCTTGGTGATGTTGGCGATGTCTTGGATGCCGATGCCCTGGGCTTCGCGCGCCTTGCGCATGAGGGCCCCGGAGAACTGCGTCTCGGGGGTGATCTCGCGGGAGAGCTCGGCCTGCAGCTCGGCGAGCTCCGCCTCGGTGGCGGTCGGTCGCCGCTCGGGCTCGTAGGCCGCCGGAGGATCGTCGGGGAAGACGCTCATGTCGTAAGCGCGGCGTCGGGTGGGGTCGAGCAGCGTGTCGTAGGCCTCGCGGATGCGGGCTTGCTCCTCCTCGAGCCGGCGCTGATCGACGAGCGAGATGATGGGGAGGCTGTCCTCGCGGAAGATCCCGCGCTGCAGCTTGAAGGCCTTGCGGATCTCGTCGTCGCTCGCGCTCCGATCGACGCCGAGCACCTTGTAGAGGGTGAGGGGCGCGTTGAGGCGCGAGGCGTCGAGCGGCAGCGCGGCGCGATGCGCCTTCTTGCTGTGTTGCGCCATCAGCGCGAGGAGGCGACGGGCCACCCGCTCGATGTTGCGGGCGCTCTTGCTGGTGGGGGCGTCGATCAGCAGCGGTCGGCGCCGGCGGGCGGTGAGCCACACCGCGTCGTCTTGCTCGATGAAGCCGAGGTAGTCGAGCTCGATCCCGAGATAGCGCTCGGAGAGCGACGCCATCGCCGGACCCAGATCGTAGTCGGCGCGCAGCCGAGCTTTGCCGATGACGAGCCCCGGCCGCAGCTCGGAGAGCACGGTCGCGGCCACGTTGGCCACCGACTCGTCGAACTTGGCGATCTCGGAGACGAGCTCGCGCGGCGTGGGGAGCGGGGGGAGCTTGGCGAAGGCTCGCTCCACCGCGCGCAGCTTGAACCGCTCCCGCATCATCGAGCGCTTGAGGCGGCGGGCGAAGAGCGCGCGGCAGAAGCGGTAGGTGGCGTCGATCGCCGGCGGCTCCGGTGCGGCGACGCAGATCTGGAGATCGGCCTCGTAGAACAGGTCGAGCGCGGGCGCGGTCATGGCCGCGCCGAGGTTCAGCACCACGTAGTCGGCGTCGAGGTGGTCGAGCAACGCGACGTAGTGGCTCATGCGGCTGAGACGGCTCGGCGTCATCGTCCACGGATCGTAGGCCACGGGCATGAGCTTCAGGCCAGGCACGCTCGTGACGGTGGGCTCCCCCCCGCCGTCGCGCAGGTGCGCGAGAAGGGCCAGCGGAGGCTTCTCGACGCCGAGCGCGGTGTGGAGACCAGAGCCGAACCGATCCACGTCGCACAGCACCACGTTGCGGCCGAGCTGGGCGAGGTAGACGGCGAGGTTCACGCTGAGCAGCGTCTTGCCCACGCCGCTCCGACCGCCTCCGATGGCGATGACGTGTCGCCGACGCCGGCTGAGGGGCGGACCCTGCGCGGAGGTGGCGACTTCGGCGTCGGTGGGCATCGCGCGCCGACTATACACCGGGTCGCCCGTGCGGTAGGCGTCAGCTGTGGCAGACCTCCGACCGTTCCAAGCGTTCCGTCCTCCCGCCAAGATCGCCAAGATCGTGGCCTCTCCGCCCTACGACGTGGTGACGACGGCAGAGGCGCGTGAGCGGGCGCGCGGCAACCCCGACAGCTTCCTCCGGGTGTCGCGACCCGAGATCGATCTCCCCGAGGGCACCGACGAGCACGCCGACGCGGTGTACGACAAGGGGCGCGAGAACCTCCTCGAGCTCATCGAGCGCCGGGTGCTCGTGCGCGACGACGAGCCGCACCTGTACGTGTATGCCCAGGCCATGCCCCTCGCGGGCGGGGGGGTGCACCGGCAGACCGGCATCGTGGCCTGCGCCTCGGTGAAGGACTACGTGGAAGACCGCATCAAGAAGCACGAGAAGACCCGCCCCGACAAGGAAGACGACCGCACGCGGCACATCCTCGAGCTCGAGGCTCACGACGAACCGGTGTTCCTCACCTACCGCGCCGACGCGAGCATCGACGCCGCGGTCGAGGCCGTCATGGCGGGCACGCCGACCTACGACTTCACCACCGCGAACGGCGTGAGCCATCGGTTGTGGGTGGTGCCAACGCACGAGAGCCACGCGCTGTCGCGCCGCTTCGCGGAGCGGGTGCCCCTTTTGTACGTTGCCGACGGGCACCATCGCAGCGCGGCGGCGGCGCGAGCCCACGCCCAGTGTGCGGGCGATGGCCGCGAGCACGACGTGTTCCTCGCCGTGGTCTTCCCCCACGACCAGATGCAGATCCTGGCCTACAACCGCCTCGTGAAGGACGACCAGGGGCGCAGCGCCGAGCAGCTGCTCGACGCGCTCCGCGAGCGCATGGATGTGGTGACCACCGAGCGACCGCAGCCGGAGACGACGGGTGAGCTCGGGGTGTATATCGGGGGTCGTTGGTATCGCGTCACCGCGCTGCCGGGCACGTTCGACGCCGACGATCCCATCCGCAGCCTCGACTGCCAGATCTGTCAGGATCTCATCCTCGAGCCGGTGTTCGGCGTCGCCGATCCTCGCCGCGACACGCGGCTCGGCTTCGTGGGCGGCATCAAGGGCGCGGCCGAGCTCGAGCGCGCGGTGAACGCGGGCGAGGCGACGATGGCGATCTATCTCCACCCCACCAGCATCGAGCAGGTGATGGCGGTGAGCGACGCCGGCCTCGTCATGCCCCCCAAGAGCACGTGGTTCGAGCCCAAGCTCGAGAGCGGTCTGTTCGTTCACACGTTCTGAGGAGCGCGGAGCTTCGATGACCTCGGCGCCGAGCGGGCCCTGCCGTGTCGACCTCAGCGAGGGGCGATCCCTGCTCGAGGCGGGCTTTTCGTACCTCGACGTGAGGACGCCGGCGGAGTACGCGGCCGGGCACCCTCCGGGGGCCCTCAACGTGCCGTTCTTGGTGTCGGAGGGGGGCCGTGCGGTGGAGAACGCCGAGTTCCTGTCCGTCGTGGTCGCCCTCTTCCCGCCCGACGCGAAGCTGTTGATCGGCTGCGCCACCGGGCAGCGTTCGCTCGCGGCGGCGCGGCGCCTGCTCGACGCGGGCTTCTCCGAGGTGCGCGAGCTGCGTCCCGGGTGGGCCGGGCTCCGGGATCCGTTCGGCCAGGTGGTGGAGCAGGGGTGGGCGGGGGCGGGCTTGCCTACCGAGCACGACACGCCGGGGGGGAGCTACGAAGAGCTCAGGGCGCGGGCGGCCGGCCTCTCACGGGAATAGCGCTCGGCGTCGACGGTTGAGCAGGGGTGGCTGCCTCGACCTGGACGCGGCGCGACGGTGTGACCCTGCTCATGACCATCGCCTTGGTGTTGATCGCTCGTTCCACCTTCGCCGACCACTACACGGTGCCCAGCGGCTCGATGGAGCCCACCGTCCGGGTGGGAGATCGCATCGTCGTGCACAAGAGCGCCTATGGGCTGCGCGTCCCGCTCACCCAGGTGCGGCTCACGCCTGCCGAGCTTCCGGCGCGGGGCGACGTGGTCGTCCTCGAGTCGCCGGAGGACGGCATGGTGCTCCTCAAGCGGGTGGTGGCGGTGTCTGGCGACGTGGTGGCGGTGGAGGGAGGCCGCGTGGTGATCGACGGGGTGCCGGTGGTGGTCGAGAGCGACCGAGGCGTGGAGTGGTTGGGGCCGCTGCCGCACCCGGTGGCCCTCGGCATGGGAGGGCCGCGCTTCGGACCGGTCGAGGTGCCGCCGGGGAAGCTGCTCGTGCTCGGCGACAACCGTGGCGAGTCGCACGACGGTCGCTCGTTCGGCTTCGTGGATCGAGAGGCGGTGCTCGGCCGCGCCGTGGCGGTGTACCTCCGAGAGGGCGCCCTCCGCTGGATCGAGCTGTGATGGCCTCCTGTCGACGTTCGCTTCGACGCGTGGCGTGGCACCTCGGCACCGGGCGCGTGGGCGCGGCCCGTCACCGCTTGCTCTCGCGCTCGTAGTCGGCGGCCGCGCGCTCGATCTGCTCCCAGTCGCGGGCGAAGCGCGCCGCGTCGCGCTCGAGCTCGGCGGTGAACATCGTGAGGCCCCAGATGCCGTTGGGGCGCACGCGAAACGAGTAGCGGGTGCCTCGCGCGGTGATCACCGTGGCGCGCTCGCCCGCCTGCTCCACGGTGGCCACCCCGGACAGGTCGCGCCGCAGCCTCCCGAGCCAGCCGTTTCGTCGCGCGAGCTCAACCCACACCGCCGGGCCCCCCTCCAGCTTGGCGAGCGCGGCGTAGGGGCGCAGGGCTTGCTGCTTCTGGGCCTCGGGGTAGGTGGCCTCGATGCGCGCCACCGCCTTGCCTGCGTAGCCGTGAATCGTGAACACCGCGTGCTGGGCCTCTTCCTCGAGGTAGGGGAAACAAGCCTCGTCCTCGCCGGTGGCGAGGGCGTGCGCGATCCGGAGGTAGGCGCCCTCGGGGGTCGTGTCGGGGGGGAACTCCGTGAGGCGGCGGATCACGAGCACGCCGACCGCGACGACCACCACCGCCGCGGCCCAGAGAACGAGCGAGCGCTTGCTCATGACGCGAGTCCGGTTTAACACAACGCGCCGATGAGCCTAGCCGAGAGCGTGGTGGTGGTCGTCGTTCCTGCGCGCGACGAGGCGGCCTGGATCGCCGAGGTCATCACCACCATGCCGCCGTGGGTAGATCGCGTCGTGGTGGTCGACGACGCGAGCCGTGACGGCACGGCGGCCATCGCTGCCCGGGTCGGCGATCCGCGGGTCGAGGTGATTCGGCACCGGTCGGCGCGCGGGGTCGGAGGCGCGATCGCCGCCGGGTACCGTCGCGCCCTCGGTCGCGGCGGGGATGTGGTGGCGGTGATGGCAGGGGACGGCCAGATGGATCCGGCCGATCTCGAGCGCGTGGTTCGCCCCATCGTGGAGGGGCGCGCCGACTACGTGAAGGGGAACCGCCTCCGCCACCCCGACGCGCCGGCGATGCCGCGCCTTCGGCGCCTCGGCACCACGTGTCTTGGGGTGCTCACCGGCTGGGCGATCGGGGTGCCGCTCGGAGACAGCCAGTGCGGCTTCACGGCGATCTCGTCTGCTGGTCTGCGCCGACTCGAGCTCGAGCGCCTCTGGACCGGCTACGGCTACCCCAACGACCTGTTGGGCGCCGTGGCGCGCGCACGCCTCGACATCGTGGAGGTGGCGGTGCGGCCGGTGTACCGAGGGGAGGCGAGCGGCCTCCGCGCGCGCCACGCGGCGGTCATCCTCGCCCTCATCGCCCGCGCCGCCGTCCGGCGGTGGCGACAAGGGCTCACGCGCATCGGCGCCGGCGGCCTCGAGGTAGCGCCGGTCAGCGGCGAAGGAAGCGCGCCATCGCCTCGAGGTGCGGCGCCTTCCCCCACGCGTCGCGAAACACCTTCTGCTCGGCCGTCAGAGCATCCCCTCGGCGAGCGTCCCTCGTGGCCAAGAGCGAGCGCTTGACGGTGACGAGCGCCTCGCGGGGCGATCCCGCGAGCTCTCTGGCGAGGGTGAGCGCCTCCGCGAGCGCCGCTCCGGCTGGGGCGACGCGCTGGGCCAGACCGATCGCGAGCGCCTCGGCCGCGCCGATCGGGCGGGCGGTGAGCAAGAGCTCGTTCGCGCGGGCGCTCCCCACCCGCTCGGCGAGGCGCGTGGCGCCCCCCCAGGCTGGGGCGAGGCCCATCTTCTTGTGGACGAAGGCCAACGTGGCCGTCTCATCCATCACCACCAGATCGGTCATGACGAGGAGCTCACAGCCCCCTCCGAACACCGGCCCACTCACGGCGGCCACGACCGGGAGCGGGCAGCGCTCGATGCACGCGAGGCGTAGGCCGAGCGCGAGCACGGCCTGTGCGCCCCGCGCGTCGGGGGGGAGCTGGCTGAGGGCCTTGAGATCGCCACCCGACAGAAACACGTCGCCGCGCGCTGCGAGCACCACCACCTTCAGGCTCGGGTTGGTGCTCGCGTCGCTGAGCGCCGCCTCGAGCGCGCGGGCGAGCGGCTCGTCGATCGCGTTCTTCGCGTGAGGTCGGTTCAGGGTGAGCAAGAGCACCGAACCGCGTGCCTCGTGGAGGAGCACGTCGCTCGTCATCGCGCCGACCTCGTCCGCCGTGGTGAGCGCCCTCTCTGTGCGAGGCGCTCGGCGCGGGCGATGATGGCCGCAGCCACGTCCACCTGTGCCGCATGCTCGATCCCCTCGAGACCGGGGGAGCTGTTCACCTCGAGCAACACCGGGCCGTCGCCGCCGGTGAGCATGTCGACGCCGGCGACCTCGAGCCCGGTGGCGCGAGCGGCCTTCTTCGCACAGCGGGCGAACGCTTCGGGCAGCACGATCGGCTCGGCCTTGCCGCCGCGGTGGATGTTGGCGCGAAACTCCCCGCGGCTGGCGCGGCGCTCCATCGCGGCCACGATGCGGCCTCCCACCACCAGCGCGCGCACGTCGCGCACGCGCGTCTGGCGCACATACTCCTGGAGCAGGATCTCGTGACCCATCGCCCACATCGTCTCGGCGAGGGCGGAGAGGCCGGCGAGCGACTCGACGAGCATCGTGCCCACCCCCTGCGTGCCGTGGTGGAGCTTCACCACCGCAGGGAAGCCGCCGATGAGCTCGGCCGCCTCGCGGAGGCCCGCGGTGGCGTGGAGGGCCACCGTGCGCGGAACGGGGAGCCCTTTGCCGGCGAGCGCCACCAGCGAGCGCAGGCGGTCGCGAGACAGGGCGATGGCCTCGCTCCCGTTCACCACGACCGTGCGCCGGTCGCGCTCGAACGCGCGCACCACCGCCAACCCGTAGCGGGTGACGCTGGGGCCGATGCGGGGCAGCACCGCGTGGTAGGGCGCGAGGGGCCGGCCGCGGTACAGCACGCCCGCGTCGGGGGTGCCGAGGGCGACCTGCAGATCGAGCGGATCGAGCACGTGCACCTCGTGCCCCCGCGCCCGCCCCGCCCGCAGGAGCCGGCTGGTGGTGTAGAGCGCGGCCAGGCGGGAGAGGACGGCGATGCGCATCAGGCTCCCATACACTCCGCGGCCCCCGATGCTCAATGCTGGTGCACGTCGCGACGATTTAGTTCGTATGCGAACTTTCCGTACGCTACAAAAGGGCGATGTTCAATCCGTTCACCGAGGAACACGAGCAGTTTCGAAGGATGGTCCGCGAGTTTGCCGAGAAGGAGCTCGCACCCCACGCCGAGGCGTGGGAGGAGAGCGGCTGTTTCCCCTCGTCGGTGTTCAAGCGGGCGGGCGAGCTCGGGATTCACGGTGCGCACTACCCGGAGCCGCACGGCGGCGCTGGCGGCGACTATTGGTACAGTGTGGTGAAGGCGGAGGAGTATCCGCGCTGTCGCACGGCGGGTGTCACCATGGGGCTGCTCGTGCAGAGCGACATGGCCACGCCGGTGATCAGCGATCTCGGCACCGACGAGCAGATCGAGGTGTTCCTCAAGCCAGCGCTCAGCGGTGACAAGGTGGCTGCCCTCGGCGTGTCGGAGCCCGCGGCGGGGAGCGACGTCGCCGGCATCAAGACCACCGCCAAGCGAGATGGTGACGACTACGTCATCAACGGGCAGAAGACGTTCATCACCAACGGGACGCGCTGCGACTTCATCACCTTGCTCGCGAAGACCAACCCCGAGCACGGCGCGCATGGATGCTCGTTCTTCCTCGTGCCGTCCGACACGAAGGGCTTCAGCGTTTCGCGCAAGCTCGACAAGGTGGGCAATCGCTCGTCGGACACCGCCGAGCTGTTCTTCGAAGACATGCGCGTGCCCGCGCGCTACCGCCTCGGTGACGAGAACCAGGGCTTCATGTACCTGATGCAGAACTTCCAGTCCGAGCGCCTCATCGGCTGCGTGAGCTCGCTCGCTGGTGCCGGCTACGCCCTCGAGAACGCCGTCGCTTACGGGCGCGAGCGCGTGGCCTTCGGCAAGCCGATCATCAAGCGCGAGGTGTGGCAGCACAAGTTCGTCGACCTCTTCACGCGTCATGAGGCGGCCAAGGCCCTGGTCTACAAGGCGGTCGACCACTACAACCACGAGCGCTACGTGCTGAAGACCACCGTCTCCTTCGAGACGGTGAAGCTCATCAGCATGTGCAAGGTGCTCGTGGGCGACGTGGTCGACGACGTCATGGACACCTGCCTGCAGTTCCACGGCGGCTGGGGCTACATCGAAGAGTACGCCATCGCGCGTGCATGGCGCGACGCGCGGCTGTTCCGGATCGGCGGCGGCACCACCGAGACGATGAAGTACTACATCGCGAAGCTCATGGGGCTCTAAGGGGCGGCGCGCTCCGGGATCCAGCTACGAGCTCGCAGGGTGACATCCTGCTTTGGCCGCTGGGCGCCGTGCGGTAAGGTCTGCCCCCATGACCGCTTCGACGGCCCATCGTGTGTTGAGCGTGGGGGTCTTGTCCCTGATGCTGGCGAGCCCGGCCGCTTGCGACAAGTACGGCAAGCCGAAGGCTGGGGAGACGTGCTCGACCCAGGATCAGGCCGACTGCAAGGACGACAAGACGATCGTCACCTGCGATCAGAACAAGTACATCGAGTACCCCTGCAAGGGCCCCGCTGGCTGCAAGAAGGAGGGGGTGCTGGTGAAGTGCGACGAGTCCTTCGGAGACGTCGACGACGCCTGCAGCCTGAACGGCAACTACACGTGCGCGAGCGACGGGACCGCCCAGCTGATTTGCACCGATCGCAAGTGGGTGTTGTCGCGCAACTGCCGCGGCCCCAACAAGTGCAAGCCGGAGGGGCTGCAGGTGAAGTGCGATCAGACGCTCGCCGAAGTGGACGACGTCTGCGACGCCAACACCGCCGCGTGCTCGGTGGACGGCAAGACCGTGCTCGAGTGCACCGACAAGAAGTTCGCGGTGAAACACAAGTGCGACACGGCCTGCGAGATCCAAGATCAGCACGTGCAGTGCAAAGCCAAGTAGCCGCGCTCCCGCGGCCCGCGGTGCGGAGGCTGCCCAAACCGCGCCGCGAGGGGGCCCTCGCGGCCGCTCTTGTCGGGTCTTCAGTTGCCGACACAGAAGCCGGCGGTGCAGGTGCCGCTGGCGCAGTCGCTCGGGCCGTCACAGGCTTTCCCGTCGCCGCAGCGGCGCGGGCACGTGGCGGTGTCGCCGCCACAGTCCACGTCGGTCTCGTCGCCATCCATCGCGCCGGTGTCGCAGTTGAGCGCCCCCACGCAGCCGTTGGGCGCGTTGCCGCACGTGAGGGCCACGTCGGTGCAGGTGAGCGGGGTGCAGCCGCAGGCGAAGGGGGAGCCGCCGCCGCCGCAGGTGTCCGGCAGCACGCACTGACCGTTGTCGAAGCACTCCACACACGCGCCGGCCCCGCTGCACACCCCCGTGCTGCAGGGGGTCCCTCCCGCCACGGGGAGGTGCGAGGGCACACCGCTCTCGCACACGTCTTGGGTGCACGGGTTGTTGTCTGAAGCGACGTCGGTGTTGTCGGGCACCTGGATCAAGGCGCCGTCCTCACACACCGCGCTCAGACAGTCTTCGCTCGTTTGCAGCGAGGAGGCCGCCATGCCGCTCTCGGGCGTGTTGACGCAGCTGCCCTCGCGGCAGCTGTCGTCGGTGCAGGGGTTGTCGTCGTCGCACGCGGAGGCGGTTTCGCACTCCGGCGGGGGTGTCGTCGTCGTCTCGAGCGTCTCGGCCGACTCGAGCCCGAGGGCGAGATGGCAACCAGCGGCGAGCACCCACGTCGCGCCCAAGAGGCGCAGCCATCCGCCTCCGCTCACCAGCGTCCTCCGACGCCGAGCCCAGAAGGCACGGGGACGAGCATGACCGAGGCCTCGCGCGGCGAGCCTCCGTCGGCGAACGACGTGCCGATGAGGATCAAGCCAGCGAGCAGACCCACCCCCCCCACCGCAAAGCCGGCGGTGGACACGTGGGCGAACGTGAACGCGTCTTGTCGCAGCGCGACCCCATCGGCGGTGCACTGGCCGGGAGAGGTTGGGCAGTGGGTGAGCGACTCGTCGTTCTTGGACATCGCCGCGACCCCGAAGCCGATCCCCACCCCGAGCCCGCCCGCGCCGAGCACCGTGAGCACGATCCCGCTGACGAGCTTGGCGTCGACGCCTTCATCCTCGGGGGGCTCGTCCGTGGGGCCCGGAGAAGGCAGAGGGGCAGGCGCGGGGCGTGGTTCGGCCGTGGGCTGGGGCGGCGCCGAGGCGGGCTCGAGGGCCGGCACGCGCACCACCACGTGCGCCCCCTCCCGCTTCACCTTCACCTGCTTGCGCCAGCGCTTGCGCCCGGGGGCCGACACCTCCACCACGTGGGTGCCGCCATCCACCGGGAGCTTGGTGTCCCACTGCGCCGAGCCGATGCTCGTGCCGTCCCGCCGCACCTCCAGCCCGTCGACGGGCTCGCTCACGCGGATGGTGATGAACGAGACGCGGCTCTCGAGCGCGGCGGCGCGCTTCTCCGCGATCTCCACCCGATCCGTCTGTCCCGCGAGGGCAGCCCGCTCTTTGGCCTCCACCCAGTTGATCCAAGCGCTCGCGAAGCGCCCTTCCTTCTCGTAGCAGCGGGCGAGGTTGAGCTGCGTGCCGGTGGCCTGGTGCAGCCGCATGCTCTCCTCGAACTTCCTGCACGCGGCGCGGTAGTCCTTCGCGTCGAACAGCTGCCGCCCCGCTTCGAAGAGCACCTGCGCGGCGGCGCGGTCCTCGGCGTTGGGCTCGTCGGCGCCGGCGACGGCGCTGCCGGTGAGGCAGAACGTCAACGCCAACGCAAACCAAAGACGGGGAGCGCTCGTCATGTCGCGTCAGAGCCGCTCGGCGAAGGGATCTCCGGGCGGCGGCGGGGCCGGAGTGGGCGCGGGGCTCGGGGCGGGGGCCGGCGCCGGCGTGACGGGATCCGGAGCGACGGGAGCCGGAGCGACGGGGGCCGGGGGCACGGGCTCGGGACGCGCAGGCTCGGGGGGCGGTGGCGTCGGTGGCGCTGCCGGCGCGGGCTGCGGCGCAGCTGGGGCGGGCGCCGCGGGCTCGGGGGGGGCGGGTGGGTCGGGCGCGGAGGACGACGCCTCGGGCGTGGGGCCCTCGCCGGTGGGGCTGGCATCGCTCGCGAACGTGGGGGGCTCGCTCGGCTCGGAGGTCGCGCCGAGGCGGCCCGCCGACGCCGATCCGCTCACGGCGCCGGTCTCACCGTCCGTCACGCGGTTGCCGATCACGGCCACGACCACGCCCACGAGCACCGCGGCGAGGGCCATCAAGAGCGTGTTGCGGGTGGCGCGCCTGTTCGGCGGCGGGGCGTTGGACGCCAAGGAGGGGAGGCTTGGGGGCGGACCGCTCGAGAGCCGCCGCAGGTTGCCCGCCACCGCCGGCGGCGTGTCGGAGCTGAGCTCCTCGTCGACGCCGAGCGCTGGCTCCGGCACCACGGTGAGCGGCAAGGGTGAGCTCTGGGTGGCAGGGGGAACGCTCTTCGGAGGGGGCTCGGCTGACGCGCCGTCGTCGCGCTCGTGCCCGGCGGTCATCTCGGCGACGGGGGCCGCCGGCGCGGCGGGGCGGGATCGCTTCGGCGGCGGTGACGGCAGGGGCAGCATGGCGCCGCGGGGGATCACCACCGAGGTCTTCAGGTGCTCCATCGCGTCGTCGTCCACGACGGTGGTGGCGGGGTCGACCGCGACCGTCGCGAGCTCGTCGTCGCTCTCCCCGTGCTGCAGCGCCTTGGCCCGCGCGAGGGCGATGGCCTCCTCGATGGCCGCCGGATCCGGCATGCTGAGGGTGGTGAACGTGATGGGCGAGATGCGACTGAACGCCATCGCCATCTCCCGCGCGCTGCCGAAGCGCAGTCGCCGATCCCGAGACAGCGCCTTGTCGAAGAAGTCGTCGAGCTCGCGGGGCAGATCGGGCGCGAGCTTGCTCACCGGCTCGGGATCCGCGGTGCACACCCGCACGATGACGTCGGTGGGGGACCCGCCCGTGAAGGGGAGGTGGCCGGTGAGGGCCTTGTACACGATCACCCCGAGCGACCAGAGATCGGCTCGATGGTCTACGTCTGGCAAGCCGCGAGCTTGCTCGGGGCTCATGAACTGCGGCGTGCCGAGCACCGGCATGTCGGCGCCGGCGTCCAACAGATCGCTCGCGTGCATGGCCACGCCGAAGTCGAGCACCTTGACGAGCTCCTCCTCGGCCGCGCGCACGAGGAAGATGTTTCCCGGCTTGAGATCGCGGTGCACGATGCCGGCGGCGTGGGCCACGCTCAGCGCCTTCGCCGTCTGCACCAGGATCACCGCCGCGGTCTCGAGCGACACGCGCTTCACGTGATGCAGTCGCGACCGGAGGTCTTCGCCCTCGAGCAGCTCCATCACGATGTACGGGCAGTCTCGCTCGACGCCGTAGTCGAAGATCTGCACCACGTGAGGGCTCTGGAGCTTCGCGACCGCCATCGCCTCGCGCTCGAACTGAGCGTGGGCCGCCTCCGCGTCCGTCTCCTCGTGCAGATCGGGGGCGACGAGCTTGACCGCGACCTTGCGCCGGAGCTTCTCGTCCTTGCCCTCCCACACCGAGCCCATGCCTCCACGCGCAATCTCGCGGACGAGCCGATAGCGCCCGGCTATCACCTCCCACTTCTGCGGCGTGAGCATCTCAGTTCAGGGTTGCGAGGCTGCCACGCTGGCTGCGTGCGTGGCTTTCGTTGGAGCGAACACGCCGTCTCGTCACGAGTGGCGCGCGATCGAGCCCACCTCGCTGCCCCGCGCTCCGTGGAGCGCAGCACAGCGCTGCGAGATCCCGACCGAATCCGTTGGCGCCCCAAACATATTGAGGGTTTGGGGGCCCTTTTGGCAAGCACAACCGGAACCCGGAGGCTCTCGGCTGTAGTATTGTATGCTACATCAAGCCCAGAGGCCTCGAGTTTTGCGGCACGTTTGTGGCGGCGCCGGGACGAGGCGACCTCCTCAGGGCTCGGCCACCCAGCCGAGGCCTAACCCGATGGCCGCGTTCGTCCGATCGCGCCCCCCGAGCGGCACCGCGGCGCCGAGATCCACGAGCAAGCCCTCGTGGGGGTAAAAACGCAAGGCCGCGCGCACGTCGAACGACTCGAACGCGTCGTCCGGTTCGCTGGGCACGACGCGCACCTGCCCGCCCGCCATCAGGTGCAGCCAGCGCCACGGACGGAGCCCGGCGTCGAGCGCCACCGTCGGCATGAACACGCTCTGGGTCGCCCGCGCGTTGGTCGTCAAGAGGAGCGGCAGCGCGTATCCGCCGGTCAGCTCGAACATCGGGTGCAGCGGGGCCACGAACGAGATCCCCTGCTCGAAGCCGAAGCGGCTGGCGTTCTCGAGCGCGGTCTCGGTGGGGAGGAGCCAGCGGACGTAGGGAGCGATCCCGAGGCGGCCCGAGACGGTGACGGGAATGTGGAGCGCCACCGTGCTCGGCGACAGGTCGGAGCTCTCCGCCTCGACCGTCGCGTTGGCCACGAAGCGGTAGGCGTAGCCGGGAAACATCGCGCTCACCCATCCCCCGCCGGGGAGCGGCAGCCGCCCTCGCAGCGCCGCGCCGGCGCCGAGGGAGCCGTAGAAGTCGGGCTCGTCGATCAGCAGCGCGAGGTGACCGCGCATGGACAGCTCGTAACGCGCGCAGGCCTCGGGGATCATCCCGAAGTCTGCCGCCGACAGCGGCGCCCGCACCGGCGCGCCTGCCTCGGGCGCGACCGCCTCGCACGGGGATCGTTCCTCGTCGAGGTCCGCGTCGGGCTCGGTGGCGTCGGCGCAGGCGGGGCGGCTCCCGGCGACGAGCAGGGTGAAGGTGGCGACGCTCAGAGCCCAGGCGCGGTCCATCGTCCATCTCCGTCGCGATCGAGCACCAAGGGGTTGGTGAAGGCGGTGGGCCAGGTCCCGGGGGCGATGACCGCCACGTGGTAGCGCGGATCGTCCTGCGTGGGGACAACAGGCTCGCGGTAGTAGTCGTCCTCCTCCAGCCCCTCGTGATCCCGCTCGTCGATCACTCCATCGCCGTTGTTGTCGGTGGTGTCCACGAGACCGTCGTCGTCGAGATCGGCGGCCGGCCACAGCGGGTAACCGGCCTCCACCACGATCCACGCGTCGCCGGCTCCGATCCCGTCGAGGAGCTCCGAGACCGGCATGCTGTCGGCGTAGAAGAGCACGCCGAGCTTCCCGAACGGATCCGAGAGCTCCCCGATGCCGTTGACCACCGTCCGGACCAACTTGCCGTTCACGATGATGCGGATCTCCTGCACCGGGATCCACGGCGCCCCCCGCACCTCGAGGTGGAGTCTGGCCCCTTCGGCCGGTCGAAAGGGCTCGAGGCCGGGGGTGGCGCACGAGCCGTCGTCCGCGTCCACGCACGCGACGAGCACCAGCCCGTTGGTGCCTACCATGTGGCCCGCGCGCACGTCCTCGTTGAAGCGGTCGCGATCGAAGTCGCTCAACCGATGGTCGCCAAGCACGAGCGTGCGCGGGAAGCCGAGCACCTCCACCGCGAGCGTGTGGGAGTCGCTGTTGGCGGTGCCCCCTCGCAAGTAGCCCTGGTTGAGAAAGGCGAACCACCCCGAGCGGTAGAGGTTGAAGCTCTTGGTCGCTCCGCCGTTCATCACCTCCTGCACGTGGTGGTCGATGTTGCGGAGGCGACCGCCCGGAGCGTGGAGGAGGGCGCCCCCCGGCTCGTCGCGCGCGTCGGCGGCGATGGGTCGTCGCGGATCGTACTCGAGCGCGGTGAGGTACCCTTCGTCGCGTCCGAACAGCCGCTCGGCGAAGGGGTGGTTGAGCTGTCGCACGCCGACGCCGTCGAAGAGCGCCTCCACGCGATCGAAGAGCGAGCCCGGCTCGAGGCGCTCATCGTCGGGGGCCCCGTTTCGGGGGGCGAGCGCGTCGGCGCGGAGGGGCCAGAAATTGTAGTGGCCGATCACCTGGGGGAAGTCGGCGTCGGGACGGAGGTCGAAGAGCACCTGCCCCGTCGTCTCGACGCCCGGCATCACCACCACGCGGTCGCCGATCCCGAGCTCGGCGATGGCCGCCGCGTAGGTGGTCACCACGTCGTGATCGGTCGCCGCGAGCACCTCGACGCCGGAGGCGACGAAGCTCAGCGCCCGGTCGCGCTCGGGGAGGCTCGAGTCGAAGCTCGCGCCGGCGTGCACGTGAAAGTCGGCGCTGATCCAGCCGTCGGGCACGAGGTTGTCGATGCGATCGACCTCGAGCTCGGTGGTCACGACCTCGCCGCTCCGCACCTCGACGAGGCGCCGGTCGAGCGTCGCGAAGGGCCCGCGGCTCGCGTAGATCCAGAACGAGCCTGGCGGGGCGATGAAAGAGACCTGCCCCGACGCGTCCACGAGGACGCGGTTGCACGCCGGCGAGCCACCGTGGGGAGGACCGAGGAAGGGCGTGCAGTGCTCCTCGTCGAACTGCCCATGCAGCGAGCCGCGGAACGACGGCGCCTCGGCAGCGTCGGCGGGGGTGAGCACCAGCTCGGCGATCACCGGCTCTCCGGCCCCGTCGCGAACGCTCACCGTCACGAGCCCCACCTCGGGGACGCGGATGGGCTCGAGCATCAGCCGCCGCTCGCCCACCTCGAGGGGGATCGCGTCTGGCAGCGGCCGCCCGAGCACCGTCACCTCGGCGCGATAGCTGCGGCCGGCGGGGAGGCGCACCGCGAACGAGCCGTCGGCGTTGGGCACCACCTGGTTCTTCGGGGTCCGGGGCTCGGTGGGGTCGTAGAACAACAGCGCGATCCGACGCTCGTCGCCCCCGACCGCTCGTCCACGCGCGTCGGTGACCGTCCCCTCGACGATCGTGGCTGCTTCGTCGAAGAGCATCGTGCGGGCCTCGTAGCAGGCGTTGGCGGCGCGGCTCAGGCCTGGGCCCTCGCCCACGGCGACGAAGCGCTCGTAGCCGATCGCGTCGCCGGGGAGCACCACCGTCCGCTCCCTGCCCATCGCCGACACGGTCGTCGACTGGAACGCCTCGGCGGCCGCGCCGTCACAGCGCAAGAGGCCGTACGAAGAGGTCTCGTCGCCGTGCCCCTGCGCGGCCATGAAGGGAACGTCGAAGATCGAGTCGCCGAGCTCCAACAGATCGAGATCCGGGTAGACGAAGCCCTGCCCGGGGAGCGGCGCGAACGGGGTCACCTCGCGGCCTCCCCACCAGAACGCGTCGGCGAGGAGCATCGCGAGCGGATCACGACCGCCGTGGTACACCTCGGTGCGAACCCGGATCCCGGGCTCGCAGGGGCGCACCTCATAGCGGGTGACGATGTCCGTGTCGGGCCGGCCGTCGAGCGTCCCCCGCGCGATCACCGCCACGAAGTCGGGCGCCCGATCGATCACCGTGAGCTCTCGGTAGCGGGCTTGATCGTTGGGGAGGATCCCCACCGTCTGCAGCATCTGGTTGAGGTCGTCGGCGGAGGTGCGCTCGCCGTCGCGAGCCACGAGGTCGAGCAGCGTGCCCCCGCTGGTGGCGAGGTGGTGGGGCGCTCCGGGAGCGTCGATCACCGCCAGCATGCGGCTGTTGCCGAGGAGCACGTCGCCGCGGGCGGCGAGCGCGTTGAGGCCGGGAGGGCGGTCGTTGGCGCCGCTCACGAGGCGAACGAACAGCTCCCGGTCGGAGCAGGTGAAGGCGAGCTTCTGGCACGGGCTGGGGGGCACGCACACGCCGTCGTCGCCGCCGAAGCAGCCGGGGGTGTCGGCGCAGCCCGGCGCGGCGAGGGCGAGACCGAGGAGCACCGCCGGCAACCCGCACGCGAGCCAGGCTACCTTCACGGCACGTCCCTCGCGCAGCGGAAGCCGATGGCTGGCGAGCGGGTGTCACGCCGCGCCGCGCCGCGCCACGCCACGTGGAGCGCGCTCGGCTGAGCTCCGTCGGGGAGGGTGTTGAACGCGCCGCCGCGGAGCCCACGGTCGCCGTCACCGATCCGCACGCAGTCGGTGCATGGCGAGAGATACGTGCTGGCGCCGCCGTCGACGAAATCGAGCACCCACTCCGCCACGTTGCCCGCGAGATCGAGCTGTCCCCAGCGCCCGGCGCCGGCGGGCTTGCTGCCGACCCAACCGATGCTCGTGCCGACGGGGCAGCCCGGCATGCCATCGGGGCAGCCGAACACGGCGAGCTCGGTGGTGAGCTCACCCGCCGGCTGCGACCAGGGAAACACGCGCTGCTCCGAGCCCCCCGCCGCCGCGTAGCCCCACTCTGCCTCCGACGGCAGTCGCCCTCCGTCCCAAGCGCAGAACAACAACGCCTCATACCACGTCACGCAGTTGATCGGCTTGTTCTCGTTGTCTCCCGCGCTCGTGGTCCACATCGTGCGGCGCTCGTCGCTGCACGCGAGCGCGGCCTCGAGCGCGGCGCGGTCTTCGGCGAGCGCGTCGAAGTGCTGCTCTGGGTTCCAGCCCGAGTTGAGATAGCGCGGGTGGGCGCCCACCCCTTCGCTGGGGGGGGTCTGTTGCGTCCCGTGGCCGGCGGTCACGAAGGCCCGAAAGCGTCCCACCGTCACCTCGTAGAGATCGAGGCGGAAGTCGCCGAGCGCCGCCTCCCTCCCTTCCGCAGCCGCGAAGCTCTCCCCGTCGTAGTCGCGGAGGAACGAGCCGCAGGGGATCGGCGTGGAGGTGCAGCAGTGCTCGTTGCGACCGGGCCCACAGTCGTCGGGTAGACCGTCACAGCTCGGGCTCGCCGCGGCGTCGCCGGGCTCGCCGCAGAACGCGCCGGCGGCGACCTTCTCGTAGCTCACGTCCAAGAGGCAGCTCGAGGCGAGGGTGAGCGCGAGCGCACCAACACCTTGGGCAGGCCACCGCATCAGAAGCGCCCTCGTACCCACAGCCCGCTCGGGGTGAGCGACAGGCGCGTCGCGGTGTCGGTCTCCGCGTCGGCGTCGCTCACGGCGCCGACGATCACCATGGACACACCGGCGAGCGTGACGGCGCCCCCCGCGATGAGCGCGACCGTGGAGGCGAGCCGGAGCGACTCGAAGGCGTCGACGTCGCCGTGGAACGCGGGTCCGCAGGCGCGGTTCGGGCAGCGCTCGTCGAGATGGTCACGCTCGCCGAGCGCGAGGCCGCCGGTGATCGCGCCGGCCAAGAGCCCGGCCGCGCCCACCCCGGTCGCTACCCACCCCAGCGTCCAGAGGATGGGGGCCGGCTCGTCGTCGTGGCCATGGAGCGCACCGAACCGAGCGCGGTGCGGCGCGCCGTCGCGATCCACCAGGCGGATCGGCACTTCGAGCACCTGCCCCTCCGCGAGCACGATGATCGTCTCCTCGCTCGTGCCCGCGCCGCGGGCCTCGAGCACGTGCTGCCCTGGATCGAGCGGCTGCTTGATGCCGATCAGCGCAGGCGGGACGACGTGGCCGTCGAGCAACACCACGGTGTCGTCGGGGATCTCGCCGTCGATGCGGATCAACAGGCGTGGGACGCGCGCGAGCACCGCCTTGCGCTCTTGCTCGGCCTTGCGCTGGGCGTCCACGTGCACCGGCTTGGCGTCCGCCGGGAGCGCCATCCGCGCCACCACGAAGAGGGCCTCGGAGGCCTCCACGAGGCGCCCGAGGGCCACCAGGCAGCGCGCCCGCCACAGGCCGGTGGTGGTGAGGCCGACCAGCTCATGGGCGCGGGTGAGCTTGTCGAGGGCGCGCGCGTGCTGGCCCTCCGTGGACAGGCGAATCCCCTCGAGGGCGCGCGCGCGCGCGACCGCGCGCCGCGCGGCG